>CAWJQE010000001.1:0-132934 GCA_963844995.1 uncultured Flavobacteriaceae bacterium
AAAGATAGACCTGGTGAATAGCAAAGACATCAAAATTGAACAGAAAGTGGATTCGCTCCTGGCGATGATGACCCTTGATGAAAAAATAGGTCAGATGACCCAGGTGTGCCATTTTCAGGAAATTCCAGAAGATGCTATTGCTTCTGGTTCAATAGGTTCGGTTATTCATACACAAGGGCCCTTACCGGGCAATAGTGCTGCAGAATGGCAGGCCACCTTTACGGGTTTACAAAAGAAAGCCCTGTCCAGCAGATTAGGAATCCCCTTGCTTTTTGGTGTAGATGCGGTTCATGGCCAGAATACCTATGAAGGCGCTACTATTTTCCCACATAATATTGGATTAGGCGCGTCTGCCAATGCCGAGCTTGTTGAAAAGGCAGCTTCCATTACGGCTCTGGAATCTCAGGCAACCGGTTTTAATTGGGTATTTTCTCCCTGTATTGCGATTCCATATAATGAAAAATGGGGAAGGGTATATGAGGCTTTTTCAGAGAGTACCGAGCTTACCGAAAGATTAACAAGGGCTTCTATTAGGGGTCATCAGGGTAACCTCATAGAGAAACATACGGTGATGGCAACCGCCAAGCATTTTGTTGGAGATGGGTCCACAGATTATGGATTGGAAGGGGGCGAGACCTCCTTATCCATGGACGAAATAGAGGACCAACTTCTGCCTCCCTATAAAGCGGCTATTGAAGAAGGTGTAGGGGCAATTATGGCTTCTTTCAACACCATTCAGGGGGTGGCAAGCCATGCAAATAAGGACATGATAACCGAAAAACTAAAGAAGACCATAGGTTTCAATGGTATTATGGTATCGGACTGGAAAGCCTATTCAAAGTTTGGAGGAAATGACATCATCAATGCAGGTATAGACATGGTCATGGCGGTAGATGGAGACCTGGAAATGTACAATGAAGGATTTAGGGCCGGGATAGCAAGCGGGGAAGTATCCCGGGAACGTGTAGATGACGCCGTTCGCAGAATTTTACGACAAAAATTCAAGTTAGGGCTGTTTGAGAATCCATTTCCCAGTGCTGATCTAATTGCCAAAATCGGCATCCAGGAACACAGAGATCTTGCAAGACAGGCTGTGAGAGAATCCTTGGTGTTACTAAAGAATGAGGATAAAACCCTTCCATTAAACAAGGATCTGACCAAGATCGTAGTTGTTGGTGAACATGCGGATAATGCCGGATTACAATCAGGTGGCTGGACGATTAACTGGCAAGGTTCTACAGAGAATTATGCCGGTTCTACCACTATTCTTGAAGGAATAAAAAAATTGGCAAAAGGGAAAGTGATCTATGATATGGATGCTTCCGGAGATCACAGGGACGCAGATGTTGCCATTATTGTTATTGGGGAAACCCCATATGCCGAATTTTTCGGAGATATAGGAGGTGAAGTAGATGCCTATCAATTGACGCTTACCGAGAATCATCAAAATTACATCAATACCTATGTCAATAAAGGTATTAAAGTAGTGGTAGTGCTAATTTCAGGTCGGCCACTGGTCGTCACAGATCAGATAGACAAATCGGATGCATTTGTTGCAGCCTGGTTACCCGGATCAGAAGGCAGTGGCATTGCCGAAGTGCTCTTTGGAGATTATAATTTCAGGGGAAAACTGCCTCATTCCTGGCCAAGGTCGGTTGAGGATTATCAGGGAAAATACGGTCCAAATTTTTGGGATACTTCGGTTAGCCCATTGCTACCTTATGGGTATGGATTAGTGTATTGATTTTTTTGAATTAGTAAAAACACAGAAAACTAACGTAACCGTGTTAAACTGTTAAAATAAAAGGACAATGCGATGAGAACTTTAGTAAAAGCTATGTTTGCGCTAATGGTATTGCTATTAATCCATTCGTGTAAAGAAAATAAAACAGATCAAGATCAATCTCAAACTAAAAAAGAAGTGACTGCGAAAGACATTTTAGGTAATCCTGATTATTTGGCTATCTCCTACGGTGGCTATAGAGAGAAAACACGCGATCTTACACTTCAACCAACACTCAGTGAGATCAAAGAAGATATGTTGATCCTGTCAGCTATGGGAATACGGTTTGTGCGTACCTATAATGTTCATTTACCACAGGCATTCAATATTTTGGTCGCTATAAGGCAACTAAAAGAAGCTGACCCAGATTTTGAAATGTATGTAATGTTGGGTGCCTGGATAGACTGTAAGAATGCATGGACAGAAGAAGAACCCGATCACAATATTGAAAGTGTACAAAATGAGGCAGAAATAGCAAGGGCAGCATCCCTTGCCAATCAATATCCGGATATTGTTAAGGTTATTGCCGTGGGGAATGAGGCCATGGTTAAATGGGCCACCAGTTATTATGTACAACCCTCTGTGATATTAAAGTGGGTAAATCACCTTCAGGATTTAAAGAAGAAAGGCCAGTTGCCAAAGGATCTTTGGATCACCAGTTCAGACGATTTTGCTTCCTGGGGCGGAGGAGAGGATAGCTACCACACAGAAGACCTTGAGAAATTAGTCAAAGCCGTAGATTACATTTCCATGCATACCTATCCCTATCACAATTCACATTATAATCCTGAGTTCTGGCGGGTACCGGAAGATGAGGAACAACTAACAGAAATTGAAAAGGTAGATGCGGCGATGCTGCGTGCGCGCGACTTTGCAATAGCTCAATACAAGGCTGTTTCAGATTATGTGGCCGGTCTTGGAGTAGATAAACCCATTCACATAGGGGAAACCGGATGGGCAACCATTTCCGATGGGCATTATGGTCCAAAGGGTTCTAAAGCTACCGATGAATACAAAGAAGCAATGTACTATAATCTCATGCGCACCTGGACCAATGCTGAAGGCATTTCATGTTTTTATTTTGAGGCCTTCGATGAAAAATGGAAAGATGCACATAACCAAAAAGGTTCGGAGAATCACTTTGGTTTATTTAAGATAAACGGAGAAGCGAAGTATGCCTTATGGGAGTTAGTGGATAAAGGAACATTTAAAGGAGTAACCAGAAACGGGAACCCCATTGTAAAAACCTATGAAGGTGACAAGGAGGCTTTAATGAGGGATGTTTTAGTACCACCCTCAGGGAATGAATAAGCAATTATTATATTGCGGGGAGAAAGAAGATAAAACAGCTCACGATTGAAAATTTCAAATTATGAGAAAGTTCAATACATATAATTTCATTTTAATAGTGGCATTAATACTAAACGCTTGTACCGTAGAAAATAAGTTGGAAGTTGAAGTTTTTGAAACTTCTGCAAATGGAAATAAACTACAGTCCCTTTCAGAATTTAAAGCTAAAGAAGGAGCTTTAAGCATTAAACTGTTGCCAGAAGAGAAATTTCAGACCATTACCGGGTTCGGAGGCTCGTTTACGGAAGCTTCGGCCTATTTGCTAAATAAATTAAGCCCGGAGAATCGTACAAAGATCATTGAAGCCTACTTTGGCGACGAGGGTGCCAGATACTCCCTGACACGTACACACATGAATTCATGTGATTTTTCATTAAGCAATTATTCCTATGCTGCCGTAGAAGGCGATATGGAGCTAGAACATTTCTCCATAGAAGAAGACAGGGATGATATCATCCCTTTTATAAAGGATGCCATGCAGGTCTCTACGGACGGGTTTAAAATCTTGGCCTCCCCTTGGACGGCACCGCCCTGGATGAAGGACAACAAAGACTGGCGTGGTGGCAAATTATTACCTGAATATAACGATAGCTGGGCGTTGTTCTTCTCAAAATATATCAATGCATACAAGGCTGAAGGAATAGATATATGGGGCTTAACCGTGGAAAATGAACCCCTGGGGAACGACAACAACTGGGAAAGTATGCATTTTAGCCCGGAAGAAATGACCGATTTTGTAAAAGACTATCTCGGACCCAGGTTGGAGCAAGATGGCCACGATGTGAAAATTCTGGGCTATGATCAGAATCGTGAGCATCTCAATGAATGGGTAGACTCAATGTACAGGAATGAGGAAACCTCAAAATATTTTAGTGGTACTGCCATACATTGGTATGCCAGCACCTACGAAGTTTTTCCGGAAGCTTTACAATATGCCCATGAAAAAGCTCCGAATAAACATTTGATTCAATCGGAAGCTTGTGTAGATGCGGAAGTTCCCAAATGGCAAGATGATAAATGGTACTGGTCCAAAGAAGCTACGGACTGGGGATGGGACTGGGCCCCGGAAAAAGACAAACATTTACATCCTAAATATGCCCCGGTGAACCGCTATGCGCGCGACATCATTGGCTGCATGAACAATTGGGTTGATGGTTGGATAGACTGGAATATGGTATTAGATACTCAGGGTGGTCCTAACTGGTTTAAAAATTGGTGTGTAGCTCCGGTAATAGTAGATCCGGAAAAAGATGAGGTTTATTTTACACCCTTATATTATACATTAACGCATTTTAGTAAATACATTAGGCCGGGTGCTGTACGAATAGGCTTTGAAAATTCTGATGACGATCTAATGGTTACCGCGGCTAAAAATCCCGATGGCTCTATTGCCGTAGTGGTTTTTAATCAGGGTTCAGATGACAAAAACTTTAATTTATCATTGGAAGAAAGAACAGTACCTATTCAAATCAGTGGACAGGCTATTCAAACAATAATGATCCCTATTGCACAATAAATAATCTCAACGAAAACCTAACGAAAACCAAATACTATGTCGAACATTAAAATAGCTGCCAAAGACAAGGTCCCAATAGGCCAAAAAGCCGCCTTTGGAGCAGGTCATTTTATCTTAAATATCTTACCTGGAACACTTGGTGTTTTCATTCAATTCTTCCTGTTGACAGCTTGGGGAGTTGATCCTTTATGGGCCGGACTTTTAGGAGGTTTGCCTAGGATATTCGACGCCTTAACAGACCCTATCATGGGTTTTATTTCGGACAATACAACTTCCAGATGGGGCCGAAGAAGACCTTATATTTTTCTGGGAGCAATAATAAGTGGAATACTCTTCTTCTTAATGTGGCAGCTAGATGATAATGCATCGCAAACGTATATCATTTGGCATGTAATGATCATTCAAATTCTGTTCCTTGTTGGTAATACAATGTTTGCCACACCCTTGGTGGGTCTTGGGTATGAAATGTCATCAGATTACAATGAAAGAACGAGACTAATGAGTTTTGCCAACAGTATGGGTCAAATCGCCTGGATGATCGTGCCTTGGTTATATGTTATTATCCCGGATACTGACACCTTTAATACCCAAACAGAAGGGGTCCGTACAATGGCCCTTATTGTAGGGGCAATGTGTATTGTTTTTGGAATTCTTCCGGCCCTGTTTTGTAAGGGTATTGATTCTTCACATATGAAGAATCGAAAAAAAATTAATTTCAAAACACTTGCTTCTAACATGAAAGAATTGTTTGCCGGAATTGTTCAGGTTTCTAAGAACAAACCTTTTATGAAGTTGTGTGGAGCCACGTTTTTGGTTTTTAACGGGTTTCAGTTGGTAGCAGCTTTTGGCGTTTTTATCATTGTATTCTATATCTATAATGGTAGTTATGAATTAGCGGGCACCTGGCCGGCTTGGTTTAATACAATTAATGCAATGATCACTGCATTTTTAGTGATACCAATAATTTCAAGAATGGCGGATAAATGGGGCAAGAAAAGGGCCTTTATAATTTCCACGATCTTATCGATTATTGGCTACCTATTAAAATGGTGGGGTTTTGATAAAGAACTGAATGGTAAATTCAATGAAACGAGCGTAGGAAACGGATTAAATTCGGCAATAGGCTCTCTTTTTGAATGGTTAAACCCAATATTAGATAATATTGGTATGTCCTGGTTTTCTATAGAACCCGGTAGTGAAATACCATGGCTTATGTTTATCCCTATACCTTTATTTGCCTTTGGAATGGGCGGCTTGTTTACATTGATGATGTCTATGACAGCCGATGTATGTGATCTGGATGAATTGGAAAACGGTATGCCACGTAAAGAAGGGACTTTTGGAGCCATTTACTGGTGGATGGTTAAGCTGGGCCAGGCCATTGCCCTTGTCTTAGGCGGATTAATATTAAAGATCGTAGGATTTGATCCAAATATCACCGAGCAGAGTATGGAAACTATGAATAGACTTAGAATCGCCGATATAGTAATACCATCGTTAACCGCAGCACTTGCAGTATGGGTGATGTGGAAATACGACCTTTCTGAAAAAAGAGCCAGAGAAATTAAAGAAGAACTGGTAAAACGCAGAGGTGAGATTTAGACCCTGATTTAATAAATTAAATAGAATAATTAGATTCAATAATTATGTCTTCGAGTAGAAAAGAAAAATATTTAGCGTTAGCGTCGCTCGATTACGCTGGTATGTCAACCGAAGAGCTTAAAAAGCTCTGCAAGAAAGTGTTGGAAGGCGGGATGCATGGATTGTGCTTCAGCCCTTATATGGAAGGCCAGAAACCGGGTGATCAGATCTCAGAAGAACAGATACGGAGAAGAATGGAGATCATTAAGCCATATACGCAGTGGATACGTTCTTTTTCCTGTACCGAAGGCAATGAGGCAATTCCACGTATTGCCAAAGAGATGGGTATCAAGACCATGGTAGGCGCATGGCTTGGGGATGATCCAAAGATCAATAAACAAGAAGTTGAAAATCTAATTGTTTTAGCCAGAGAAGGATATGTAGATATTGCTGCGGTTGGCAATGAAGTTATGTTGAGAGGTGATTTAACAGAGGATGAACTATTAAGTACTCTACATCATGTGAAGGAAGCCATACCCGATATCCCTGTGGCCTACGTAGATGCCTATTACGAATTTGCAGAACGACCAAGAATAGCGGAAGCCTGCGATATTATTTTAGCCAATTGCTACCCCTTCTGGGAGGGCTGTGATATGGATTATTCTTTACTCTATATGAAGGATATGTATCAACGAGCATTAAAAGCGGCGAATGGCAAAAAAGTTATTATTTCTGAAACCGGCTGGCCAGAAAAAGGAACAAATCTGGAAGGGGCACGTCCCTCCTTCGAAAATGCCTTAAAATACTTTATGAATACCCAAAAATGGGCTGAAGAAGATGGTATTGAAGTATTTTACTTTTCATCATTCGATGAATCATGGAAAGTAGGTGCCGAAGGTGATGTGGGAGCCTATTGGGGCCTTTGGGATAAAGATGAACAACTAAAATTTTAATCAGGGAAGTAGTTTGACCGATCTCAATAGTTCATCGACGGGGTTGGACACAAGCTAGCTCGAGAAATCTACCGTCACAGGGAATTGCATCGGGCTGGAGTATTAATAGTTATTATTCGTTTTAGCGGAGAAAAGGGTTAGTTGCTTCCGGCTGGCCTTTTTTTTTACTTACATTTAGTGACCCATTTTAATGAGACATAAACATACATTATTTAATAGACCAACCAACTAAATTACTTCATTATGGATTCATCGGCAGTACAGGTAAAAATGAATAAGTCGTACACCATTTTAATCAGCCTAATCGTAGCATTGGGAGGTTTTTTATTAGGGTTCGATAGTGCTGTTATCTCCGGAGCAGTAAAAGGCATTACCATATATTTCGAAATGACCGAATGGATGTTGGGCTTTTCCGTAGGATGTGTGGTCTTCGGAGCCATGGCCGGTAATCTGATGGCAGGGCCAATTGCAGATCGTTTTGGTCGGAAGAATACCCTTATTGTAGTTGCGGCCCTTTTTACCATATCTGCCACCTGGTCTGCCCTGGCAACGGGATATACTGAATTTATCATAGCCAGGATCATTGGCGGAGTAGGCATTGGAGGGGCCATCCTTATTGCGCCTATCTATATAGCAGAAATAGCACCTCCCAAGTTAAGAGGAAGTCTGGTGTCTTTTAATCAGTTGAATATTGTGATCGGTATTTCCGTCGCCTATTTCTCAAATTATTTTCTTATCAATCTTGGGGATGATAGTTGGAGGTGGATGCTTGGAGTAGAAGCAATTCCTGCCGCTATTTATTTTATATCACTTTGGACGGTACCTAAGAGTCCGCGTTGGTTAATTCAAAAATTGAATAATGTAGAGCTGGCGCGTAAAACATTGATGAAGATCGGGGGTGAGGCATACGCAGAACTCACTATCCAGGAAATTCAGCGAGGGGTTGACAAAAAAGAAGAAAAGGGAAAATTGGCAGATATCTTCAAAAGCAAATATGCCACTATTATGGTCATTGCATTGGGGATCGCATTTTTTCAACAAATTACAGGGATCAATGCCGTTTTCTATTATGCGCCAACCATCTTTGAACAGGCAGGTGGCAGCACTGATTCTTCCTTTCTCCAGGCCATTGTAGTTGGACTTACCAATTTGGTATTTACCCTGGTTGCTATATGGCTCATAGACAGGTTGGGAAGAAAGCCCTTATTATTAATTGGAACCACCTTTATGACCATAGCCTTGCTGATGGCTACCTATGCTTTTAATAACGCCACCTATGATTTTAATGATACAACCTTGGAAAAAGTGTCGGATCAGGAAGTTAAAATGGCCCTTGCCGACCTCAATGGTAATTCATACGATGGGCAGGCGGTGCTTTTCCAGGCAGTTGAAGAAAAACTAAGTGAGGCACAGTTCCTCGTCTTTAAACGAAATGAGATAACCAACTTTATACAGATCAATGCCACGCTGGTCTTAATCGCGATCTTGTTATATGTGGCCTCTTTTGCCATTTCCCTGGGGCCGGTGATGTGGACGCTCATCTCTGAGATCTTCCCGAGTAAAATAAAGGGAATTGCAGTATCGGTAGTAGGGTTTTTTAACTCGCTGGTAAGTTTTTCCGTTACCCAGGTATTTCCATGGGAACTGTCTAATCTGGGACCAACAGTGACATTTGCGCTTTATGCGTTACTGTCATTTTTTGCCATCCTTTTTGTTTACAAGTTCGTGATCGAAACAAAAGGCAGAACTTTAGAAGAGGTGGAGGAATTATTGATAAGAAAATAAATATAAGTGTCAGGAAGTATTCTAATGGAACACCTGGCAGAATATTGAATTATAGATAGAAGAATAGATTAAGTATAAATTTTTAATGCGATTACAATGGCGAAAGGAATCAAAATAGGGAAAAGTATAATACATACAGAGCAGGCGAACGTTACGGGTAGCCAGGTGGTCATAGATAATGAACTTTTTTACAAGATTGAGAATAGTGATACAATGCGTCCATTCTTTATGAGCATTGTGAGTGAATCTAATCACTGGATGTTTATTTCCAGCAACGGAGGCCTTAGTGCGGGCAGGAAGAACAGCGAGTATGCCTTGTTTCCATACTACACAGATGATAAGATCACTGAATCTGCCGAAATCACCGGAAGCAAAACCATCTTGCGGGTAAAGAAAAGTTCAGACACCTATTTGTGGGAGCCATTTTCCGATCAATACAAAGGTCTGTATAACATCCGCAGAAATCTGTATAAAAACATGTATGGGAATAAGGTCATCTTTGAGGAGATCAACAAGGATCTCCAGCTTACCTTTACCTATGAATGGAATTCCAGCAATCAGTTTGGTTTTGTAAAGCGCACCAAGCTAACAAGTCAGTCGGATAAAGATATCAAGGTAGAGATCCTTGATGGAATCCAGAACATAGTTCCTTATGGTGTTACCACGGATCTTCAAAATTCCCGGAGTAATCTGGTAGATGCGTATAAAAAAAATGAATTATTACCTTCTTCCGGTTTGGGCATTTACGCGCTTAGCGCCATTATCGTAGACAAAGCAGAGCCGAGTGAGGCCTTAAAAGCCAATGTAGCATGGTCCCTGGGGTTTAAAAAAGCGACCTATCTGGTGTCATCTCTTCAATTACAAGATTTTAAAGAGGGTAAGACTCTAACACAGGAAACCGATATCAGAGCCGAGAAAGGAGCCTACTTTGTGAATGCCTCTGCAACAATAAAGGCCGCTGATTCCGTGGAATGGATGATCGTCGCCAATGTAAACCAGAGCGCGTCAGGCATTGCCGATCTCAAGATAAAATTAAAGTCGCCCACAAGTCTGGCAAAGGAAGTAATTGAGGATGTAGAAATGGGGACAAAAGGATTGCGTATGCTGGCAGGTGCCGCCGATGGCTTACAAAGTACACGAGATCAACTCAGAACTTCCAGACACTACGCCAATGTGTTGTATAACATTATGCGGGGTGGGATATTTGATCACGACTACAATGTAGAAAGAGCCGATCTCAGTTCTTATTTACAGAATGCCAATAAAAAGGTTTTTGAGTCATTTTCAAAACAACTGGAAGATTTACCGGAGGTATTTAGCGTACAGACGCTTAGGGCACTTTCTATGAAAAGTAAGAATGCAGATTTTCAACGTCTATGTTTGGAATATCTGCCTTTGAAGTTTAGTCGCAGACACGGTGATCCAAGCAGGCCCTGGAATAAATTTTCCATCAATACCCGAAGTGAAATAGACGGTTCCAAGATCCTGGATTACGAAGGCAACTGGCGCGATATTTTCCAAAACTGGGAAGCTCTTGCACATTCGTATCCGGAATTTATGGACAGTATGATCCACAAGTTTCTGAATGCCACTACTTTTGAAGGTTATAACCCCTACCGCGTCACCAAAAGCGGATTCGACTGGGAGGTAATAGAACCCAATGATCCATGGTCCTATATAGGATATTGGGGAGATCATCAGATCATTTACTTATTGAAATTCCTCGAGTTCATTGAAGATTATTATCCTACGAGACTTGCAGAGTATTGGGATCGGGCACTATTTGTATATGCCAATGTTCCTTACAAGATAAAAAGCTATTACGATACCTTGGCAGACCCCAAGGATACTATAATTTTTGATCACGAACTGGATCATAAGATCAATGAGTTCAAAGAAAAGGTTGGAGCAGACGGGGCGTTATTACAAGGGCAAAATGGGAAAGTGTACCATGTAAATCTGGCCGAAAAATTATTGGCAACTATGCTGGCCAAGTGTTCCAATTTTATTCCGGAGGCCGGGATCTGGCTCAATACCCAGAGACCTGAATGGAACGATGCCAATAATGCTCTGGTAGGTAATGGAGTATCTATGGTAACCCTGTATTACCTACGCCGGTTCTTAGTAAAATTCAGAGAGATCGTAGAAAGGAATGCCACAAATAAAGTGGAAGTATCTGAGGAGTTGGCACAATTTTTTAAATCGGTGGTGCTAACCCTCGAAACCCATAAAAATAGTCTCGAAGGGACTTTCTCAGACCATGAACGCCTTCAGATAATGGACGGACTTGGTATGGCAGGCAGTGATTACAGGGAGCAGATATATAATTCCGGATATAGCGGAACAAAAGTTTCCATATCAAAGAATGAACTGCTACAATTTACAGATACCATGTTGCCATATCTGGAACATTCTATCGATGCCAACCAGCGCGAAGACCATTTATATCATTCTTATAATCTCATCGAAATAGGACCTAAAAAAGGAACTTCTGTAGATTATTTGAGTGTAATGCTCGAAGGCCAGGTCGCGGTTTTAAGTTCGGGTTATTTAAGTCCGGAGAATGCTCTCCGCTTGCTAGACAATCTAAAACAAAGTGCCCTGTACCGAGAGGATCAGTATAGTTATATTCTGTACCCCAATAAAGAATTGCCACGCTTTATGGACAAGAATGTGATACCGGCTTCAGCTATAAAAAACTCGGCACTGCTTACTCAATTGGTGAAGGAGGATAACAGGCAGATTTTGGAGAAGGATATTGAAGGGGCATACCATTTCAATGGAAATTTCAATAATGCGAAAGATCTGACATATGCTTTAGAGGTATTAGAAACAAAATCTAATTCAAAGTTGGTAAACCAGGAAAAAGAACTGATCCTGGAGATCTTTGAGGAAGTCTTTGATCATAAGTCGTTCACCGGAAGATCGGGTACATTTTTTGGCTATGAAGGCCTGGGGTCTATATACTGGCATATGGTATCCAAATTGCTGTTGGCGGTGATGGAATGCACTAAAAGCGCCATTGAGCAAGGAGCAAACAAAGAAGTAATACATGGTCTTATGACACATTTTCATGAGATCAATGAGGGTATCGGGGTTCATAAATCCCCTGAATTATACGGGGCATTTCCTACAGATCCCTATTCTCATACACCGGCAACCAAAGGAGCACAACAGCCTGGAATGACCGGGCAGGTAAAAGAAGATATTCTGAGTCGTATGGCAGAATTAGGGGTAGAGGTCAGGGAAGGAAAGCTTTCTTTTGGAGTAGGCTTGTTGCAAAAGGAAGAGATCCTTAAGGAGAACCAGGATTTCTCATACATTGACCTAAACCAGGAAGAGCAGTCAATTTCACTAACACCGGGATCGCTGGCGTTTACCTATTGTCAAACACCTGTGATCTATACTTTTGGATCAAAAACAGGTACGGAAATTTTATTCGCTGATGGATCAGTGCTGAATCATGATGAGGTAATGCTAGATACTGAGACCAGCGCCAAGATCTTCCAGAGAACAGGGGAGATCAGTATGATCAAGATTTCTCTTCCTTTAGTTGAAGTGCCTATGTAAAAGCAATTATTGAGGTAGTTTATTGCGCAGTATACCGTAAACAAAGGTACCGAGAACAGCTCCTCCAATAACGAGTAACATACTAAACACCCCTGTGCCAACCAGGATGTACATGGGGCCAGGGCAGGCTCCTGCCAAAGCCCAGCCTAATCCAAATATTGTTCCTCCTATCAGATAACTAAACATGCCTTTTTCCTTGGGAGGTATGTTGATGGTTTCGTTCTCAATGCTTTTCAGATGTGTTTTTTTGATCACCCAAATGGCAATGATCCCCAGGATAACTGCAGATCCTATTATTCCGTACATATGGAAGGATTGAAATTTGAACATTTCATAGATCCTGTACCAGGATACCGCCTCAGATTTTACCAGGATGATCCCAAAAAAGATTCCGACAAATAAAAATTTCAACAACTTCATAAGATGAAAATTAAAGGGAATAAAAAATGGATCATTAGTAAGCCTCCTATAAAGAAACCAATGACAGCTATAAATGATGGCCACTGTAAATTACTTAAGCCCGAAATAGCATGGCCAGAGGTACATCCTCCGGCATAGCGGGTTCCAAAACCAACTATAAATCCGCTGCCGATGAGTATAAACAATCCTTTAAGACTCCAAACTGAGTTCCAATCGTAGAGTTCTGGCGGTAACAGTGTAGCACCTGCATTTTTAAACCCAAGTTCATTGAGGTCTTCTACTGTTTTGGGATTCAGATCAATTACCGATCCATCAGATAAGAATGTAACCGCTATAAAACCGCCTAAGACAGCACCCAGTAAAACCGTTAGATTCCATCGTTGTGCTTTCCAATCCTGTTTAAAGAAAGATGCATATTTGCCAGCCCCTCCTATAGTGCATAAAGTACGCAGGTTGCTAGACATCCCGAAGGTTTTACCAAAATAGATCAGCGTAATCATGACCAGGGATATCAGTGGTCCTGAAACATACCATGGCCATGGTTTTAAAATAATTTCCATGCATTAATTTTTTGCAAATATACAGGTTAGTGTTTGGGGAACAGTTAAACTTAGTGCAAAGGAGTTATAAGCGTATATCCAGATCACGGAATATTTTGTCGTAGGAAATGGACGTTTCTTATTGTTTTTCGAAGACCATTTGCTGAAAATCTGGTAAGTTTTTACTTTCTGTTCTTGTTAAGACAGACCCATTAAGAGTAAAAGTACCCTCTGTTCCCTGGGAGAGAACGATCTGGTTGTTCGCCAGAACCCAGGTGCCGTTGGTAGTTTTACTCTCGCCACAGAAGATGGCATATTGATCGTTGGTTATAAAAGTTATATCTAATTGGATAGCGAACAAACTAAAACTAAGGTCTTCCCTCAGAATAATACTGGCGTTAAGGCAGTCTAATTCATCCAATAAATCTTCGGAATAAATATCGTCATTATTGAGATCCTGCGCCGGACTAATTATATATTCAGTGAGATTGTACATTCCGGTGATGGCTTCTAATTGTTCCTGCGAAATGCTCGGTTCTTCCGAGGAAGATTTAGAACAAGAGGTCAATAAAATTAAAAGTAGCGCTGAGAAAAACCTGGCTGCGGTATGTAAGTTCATAGCAGAATTTTTTTTGCTAAGATAGTGCATATAGGCCCTTGAAGACAAATGATGCAACTTCTTTGTTCTATTTAAGTTCTTGACAAATATATTGTCAATCAGTATCGGATTTTCTATGACCAATGAAAATTCCAAATTATTATCTAAAGAGGTTAAAATTATTACCTGGGGAGTTGATTTTAAAAATTCGATCTCAAGTTTTTTAAGGATCTACTATCTGTGTAAGGTAGTGCCCTTTTAAACTCTTATCTTAGAAGACTAAATAAATACACAATAGCACTATGGCAAAGCAATATATAGACATGGATACACTGAAATTTCTTCTTTTTGATGTCCACAACCTTCAAGAGGTCCTGAAACAGGATAGATACTCAGATTATGATCAGGAGTCTATAGATATGATGCTCAATGCCGTCAAAGATTTTGCGGATAAAGAGATGTTTCCCTATTTCAGGGAGATGGATGAAAATCCGGCTCACTATAATGATGGCAAAATAGTTGTTCACCCACAAGTCACAAAATACATGAAGGCCGGTGGTGATATGGGTTTTATCTCTGGCCCATTTAGTATGGCTTCAGGCGGTATGCAAATGCCCGCTATGGCGGTGAATGCCTCAGCCTATATTCAGGAAGCGGCCAACAATCAATTACCGGGATATATTGGATTGACAATTGGCGCAGCAGAACTCATCACTCATTTTGGCGATCAGGGTTTAAATGATACCTATGTTCCTAAGATGTTAAGCGGAACTTGGGGAGGCACCATGTGCTTAACAGAACCACAGGCAGGTAGTTCACTTTCGGATATTGTTACCTCTGCAACGCCAGATGGCAATACCTATAAGATCCATGGGCAGAAAATATTTATTTCTGCAGGAGATTACGAGGGAGCCGAAAATATTGTTCACTTAGTATTGGCCCGTATCAAAGGGGCACCGGCAGGCACCAAGGGTATTTCTCTTTTTGTGGTTCCAAAGAACAGGCCCACTGCTGAGGGGGGCTTAAAATTCAATGATGTTACCACCGTTGCCGATTTTCAGAAAATGGGGCAGAGAGGCTATTGCACCACACACTTGTTCTTTGGTGATAAGGAAGATTGTACCGGATGGCTGGTAGGAGAAGCACATCAAGGATTGAAATATATGTTTCTGATGATGAACGGAGCCAGAATTGGCGTGGGCAGAGGTGCTGCTGCAATAGCTACCGCAGCTTATCACGCTTCCTTGAATTATGCAAATGAAAGACCTCAGGGACGTAAACTAACCAGCACCGGTAAAAAAGATGTGGATCAGGAACAGACGCTTATCATTAATCATCCCGATGTTCGTAGAATGTTGTTGCTACAAAAAACCATCTCTGAAGGTTCCTTGAGTCTCATCTTTTTGGCAGCAAAATATCAGGATCTTTCACTATCCCTATCAGATCCGAAAGAACGAGAAAAATATACATTGTTGTTAGAAATAATGACTCCTATAGTAAAAACATATCCATCCGAATTGGGCAAAGTAGCTGTAGATCAGGGTGTTCAGGTTCTTGGAGGATATGGATTCTGTTCAGATTATATTCTACAACAATATCTA
This sequence comes from uncultured Flavobacteriaceae bacterium, assembly GCA_963844995.1. GTDB lineage: Bacteria > Bacteroidota > Bacteroidia > Flavobacteriales > Flavobacteriaceae > Muriicola. Next base: position 15,697 of record CAWJQE010000001.1, read on the forward strand.
AGGGATATACGTATTTTTTCAATTTATGAAGGGACAACAGGTATTCAATCTCAGGATCTCCTGGGCCGCAAAATAACTATGGACAAGGGCCGTGCCTTTCAATTATTATCTGTAGAGATATCAAATTCCATAGAACAGGCAATGACCCATGAATCTCTGGTCCCGTACGCCAAAATACTAGGTGAAAAAGTAGTTTTGGCTCAAAAGGTGGTTCAATCTCTTATGGGATTTGCAATTAAGGGAGATTATGAACGCTTCCTATCTGATGCTTCCGTATTTATGGAATTTTTTGGAAACATAACTGTTGCCTGGTTGTGGTTAGATATGGCGAGATGTGCACAAGTTGCTATGGTAGAAGGAGACACAAAATTTACCAGTGATTTCTATAAAGCCAAGATACATGCAATGAAATTTTATTTTAAATACGAACTTTCAAAAACTACTTCTTTGGCTGAAGTGCTTACAAATAAGGAAGTCCTAACTGTACCAACCGACACAAAAATATTTGCTTAAAAGCTATAAGATTCAAAAAGACAGCAGACAGAAAATGGATACGATAAAATCAAAATTTAATCTCGAGGGGAAAGTCGCTATTATTACAGGCTCAAGCAAGGGGATTGGAAAAGCAATTGCCCGTGGTCTCGCAGAGAATGGTGCCAAAGTAGTGATCAGCAGCAGAAAACAAGAGGCAGTAGATAAAGTAGTGGATGAATTCAAAGCCATGGGCCTGGGGGCAATAGGCATACAATGTCATATTGGTGATGCTCAGGAACGCGCGTCTCTTATTGCTAAAACCATTGAGCAATTTGGACGGATAGATATTTTGGTTAATAATGCCGCTATTAACCCGTATTACGGTCCTCTCGAAGGATCGGACGAAACCGTATTCGATAAGATCATGGATATAAATGTAAAGGCACCCTGGCTACTTTCCAATTTGGTGTTGCCTTCCATGAAAGCAAATGGGGCCGGCAGTATTATCAATATCTCATCTGTGGAAGGGCTACGTCCCGGATTTGGTCTGGGACTGTATAGTGCTACCAAAGCAGCATTGATCATGTTGACCAAAAATCAGGCAAAAGAATGGGGAAGATACGGGGTAAGGGCCAATGTGGTATGTCCGGGCCTAATTAAAACCAAATTCAGTGAAGGCCTCTGGAGTGATGAAAAACTGGTTGAGAGATTTACCAGGTCACTACCCATGAACCGTATAGCCAATCCGGATGAAATGGCTGGTTTGGTCGTGTTGCTGGCTTCAGATGCGGGGTCGTATATGACCGGAGGTGTACATGTGGCCGATGGAGGTTATATGGTATCCGGATAGATATGAACAAAATACAACAAATAGTATCAAAATGAATTTTGAACACAGCACTAGATCTTTAGAATATCAGGATACATTAAATCGCTTTTTTGAGAAACATATTCTTCCTGTTGATGAGGAGGTTACTGCCTTCTATAGAGATCCCAAGAATATTTGGCAAAAATGGCCTGGTCTTGAGGACTTGAAGGAAAAGGCTAAAACAGCTGGATTGTGGAATTTATTCTTGCCAAAGGGGTATGGAGCATTAAGTCCCGGACTTAGCAATTTGGAATATGCGCCTCTTGCCGAATGTATGGGCAGGATACAATGGTCCTCAGAAGTATTTAATTGCAGTCCACCAGATACCGGGAATATGGAAGTATTAGCCAGATATGGTACTCCAGAACAACAAGAGCAATGGTTGCGACCTTTAATGGATGGCACTATCAGATCTGCTTTTTTAATGACAGAACCAGAGGTAGCTTCTTCCGATGCAACTAATATTGAAACTGCTATTGTCGCAGACAAGGATGACTATGTGATTTCAGGAACGAAATGGTGGTCATCCGGCGGGATGGACCCACATTGCAAGATTGCCATAGTTATGGGTAAAACCGATTTTGAGGCACCAAGACACCTGCAGCAAAGTATGATATTGGTCCCCATGGATACACCCGGTCTGACAATTAAACGACCATTAAGTGTTTTTGGGTACTACGATTCTCCTGAAGGGCATGCAGAGATCGTATTAGACAAAGTTCGGGTGCCAAAGGAAAACATGCTGCTCAGTGAGGGAAAAGGATTTGAAATTGCCCAGGGTAGGTTAGGACCCGGCAGAATTCACCATTGTATGAGGCTAATTGGTATGGCACAACGTTCCTTGGAGTTAATGTCACAACGCGCCCCGGAGCGAAGTCCGTTTGGAAGATCTCTGGATACCTACAGCAGTATTCGTCAGGAAATTGCCCGATCCCGATGTGAGATAGAGCAAGCGCGATTACTGGTACTATCCGCAGCAGATAAAATGGACAAAAAAGGAAATAAAGAAGCCAAAGACCTAATCGCCATGATCAAGATAGTGACGCCCGGTATGGCCGAAAAGGTGATAGACCGGGCGATCCAGATCATGGGTGGAAAAGGGGTGAGTCAGGATACCCCTTTAGCCCACTTTTATGCGGCTGCGAGAACCCTGCGTTTGGCAGACGGCCCGGATGAGGTACATATGAGTCAGTTGGGAAAAAACACCATCAAACTATACAACAGACAATAACAATGTCAGGTACGGAAGTAACAAAGCCAGTTAGAAAAGGAGAGGAACTCAATGAGAAAGATCTTAAACGATTTTTACTTCATCATGGGCTTATACAGGATGAAAAAAGTGAAATTATCGTTGGTCAGTTTCAGAATGGGTATTCCAATCTTACGTATCAGCTCAACATCGAGGAAAAAGAGTACGTGCTTCGTAGACCACCTTTTTCCGCGCCTAAACGCGGTCATGATATGGGCAGAGAATTTAAGGTCCTGGACTCATTGCATACCGTATTTGATAAAACCCCTAAGGTGTATGCCTACTCTGAAGATCCTGAAATACTCGGCGCACCTTTCTATATCATGGAAAAGGTAGAAGGAATAATCCTGACCACAAAAGAGGCTCGTAATAGAAAGCTTACCCCATCCGATTTCAGGACCATTTCTGATACCTGGTTAGATACTTTTGTTGAGCTCCATGGACTGGATTATAAGGCAGCTGGGCTGGGATCACTTGGCAGGCCCGAAGGCTATGTGTCCAGGCAGGTGACCAACTGGGGAAAACAATATATTGCCGCAGCCACAGACGATGTGCCCAGTGCAAAAAAGGTAATGGCATGGATGGAGGAACATCAGCCCAGGCAGTATTCCTATAGCCTCATCCACAACGATTATAAATATGATAACGTCGTATTTTCAGATGAGCAATGGAACAGGATAGTTGCCATTTTGGATTGGGAAATGTGCACTTTGGGAGATCCATTGATGGACCTTGGGACCTCTCTGGGGTATTGGACCTCTGTCAATGATGCAGAAATAATGAAACAGGGACTCCCTTCTCCCACGGTTATGAAGGGCAATCCTTCGCGAACAGAGATTGTACAGCAATATGCTCTTAAAAGTGGTAGAAATATTGATAATTTAACCTTCTATTTTGTGTATGGCTTGTTTAAGATTGCCGTCATCGCTCAACAGATCTATTATCGATTTAAACACGGACATACCACCGATAAGCGCTTTGCTCATTTAGATCAGGTGTCGGCCCTTTCCTGTAACACGGCCTGGCAGGCCATTCAGAAAAATCAAATAGACAATTTGTATTAAGCTAGTAGCAATATGGAATTGGAGAACAAAGTAATAGTTATAACGGGGGCCGGAAGTGGTATAGGAGCTGCAGCGTCAGAACTAATGGCTTCCTTGGGAGCCATGGTCATTGCGGCAGATATAAATCTGAAAAACGCAGAAGAAGTGGTTTCTAAAATAAGAAAATCGGGAGGTACAGCAACAGCATATAAAGTAGATGTAACCCGATACGAAGAGGTAGATGCTTTACTAAGCAAGGTGGTTAAGGAACATGGTAGTATAGATGTGCTAGTAAACAACGCAGGGATTGGGGGCAAGAATCAAAATAAAACCGCAGAACATACTCTGGATGATTGGCATAATGTCATTGCAGTAAATCAGACAGGGGTATTTTATTGTATGAAATTGGCGCTCAAACAGATGATGGGGCAAGGATATGGTAACATTGTCAATATTGCTTCTTTGGCAGGTCTTAAACCTTCGGGAAATAATCTTTCTTATAGTGCCAGTAAATTTGCGGTCGTAGGGATGACAAAATCGGCCGCTTTGGAATATGGACATAAAAATATTAGGATCAACGCAGTTTGCCCGGGATATACCCATTCGTCGCTATTGGATCAGTTATTAGCCAGTAGACCAGATATGGAACAAAAGTTAAAACAATTGATCCCAATGGGCCGATTTGGCGAAGCCAGCGAAGTAGCCGAAACCGTTGCATGGTTAGCTTCAGATAATTCTAAATACATCACTGGGCAGACCATTACCATAGACGGGGGAACATCACTGCATTAAATTAAAGACGACATAAAGCATGAATACGCTAAAACTCATAAAGAAAGAAGGTTATACCATTGTTCAGATGAATAGGGGGAAGGTGAATGCCATTAATTACGAAATGGTGCAGGAACTCAGGCAGGTCTTTAGCGAAGTTGAGAAAGATAAAACCGTAAAGGGGGTTATCTTAACCGGACAACCACACTTTTTTTCAGCAGGTTTAGATCTTATTGAACTCATTCAGTATAATGAACAAGAGATACGCGATTTTTTTAGTGCCTTTGGAGTTTTATATCTGGAACTAGTGCGGTTCACAAAACCATTTATTAGCGCGATTACTGGTCATTCCCCTGCCGGGGGTTGTGTCCTTGCTGTTGCCAGTGATAACCGGTATATGGCAGAAGGAGACAACTATGTGATCGGACTAAATGAAGTGGCTGTTAACATACAAATATCACAAAACCTAACGGAAGGGTATGCCTTTTGGATGGGAGAAGGCCTTGCGAACAGGTACATTCTGGAAGGGAAGTTACTTACGGGTGTTGAGGCAAAAGCCGCCGGGTTGGTAGATGACCTGCTTCCATTGGATGAGGTCCTGGAGCATGCAGAAAATAAGATGCGACAGTATCTGAAGGCAGATCCTGAGATTTGGGTCAACACTAAAAAGAAACTCAGAAAACACTGGCTGGATAAGCTCGATCCGGATCCAGAAAATTCCCTGAAAGAAGCGGCCACTTTATGGTGGAAGCCAGAAATTAGGGCAAAGATGAAGGCCTATGTTACAAGTTTTTCCAAAAAAAAGAAAACATAAAAAACAATGAACAAACAACTCTTATTTGTAAAAAGACCTATAGGTGAGGCAGATGCTTCTACCTGGTCATTAGAAACCAATCCTATTCCCGAAATTAAAGAAGGGCAGATACTGGTGAAACAGCATTATGTATCACTAGACCCTGCTATGCGCGGATGGATGAATCAAGGCAAATCTTATATAGAACCTATGGCTATTGGTTCGGTGATGCGTGCCGGTTCTGTAGGAGAAGTAGTTGCTTCGAAAAATTCAAAATTTAAGGTGGGCGACTATGTTGCGGGTACCGGAGGGGTGCAGCAATATTGTGCCACCGATGGGCAAGGATTTTACCAGGTAGATCCAAGGATTGCTCCTTTGCCAACCTATATTAGTACATTGGGTATGACAGGAATGACAGCCTATTTCGGTATTACCGAAGTGGGGAAGATAAAAGAAGGTGATGTTGTCCTTGTTTCCGGTGCAGCAGGTGCCGTAGGTAGTATCGTTGGGCAAGTAGCGAAGATCAAAGGGTGCAGGGTAGTGGGAATTGCAGGCGGTGCAGACAAATGCAGTTATGTAGTAGATGAACTGGGATTTGATGCCTGTATAGATTATAAAAACGAAAATGTAGCTACGAGGTTAAAAGAAGAATGTCCTAAAGGGATAGATGTATATTTTGACAATGTGGGAGGTGAGATTTTGGATATTGCTCTAACCCGCTTACGTATGCATGCAAGGATCGTGATCTGTGGAGCCATTTCACAGTATAACAACAAGCTGGCCGTAAAGGGCCCTAGCAATTATTTATCGCTTTTAGTGAACAGGGCTACTATGCAGGGTATGGTTGTCTTTGATTATGCTCCAAGATATGCCGAGGGCGCTAAAATTCTGGGTGGTTGGATGGCAGAAGGAAAACTTAAGACCCGGGAAGATATTTATGAGGGAATTGAGAATTTTCCCGAAACATTTAAGCGACTATTCTCAGGAGACAAACGGGGGAAATTGGTGTTGAAAGTAATTGAAGATTAAAAAGTGATGAAAGCAATACGATGTAAGGCATATGGACCACCCTCATCTTTGGTGTTGGAGGAGATGGATGGCTTACGTCCTCAGGCAAATGAGGTGGTAGTGCAGGTAAAAGCTAGTGGCATCAATTATCCGGATACTTTAATTATACAGGGACTTTATCAATTTAAACCGGAACTGCCTTTTACACCCGGCAGTGATTTTGCCGGAATTATAAAGAGTGTGGGGGATGAGGTAAAACATCTGGCCATCGGTGATGCCGTTTTTGGTTTTGTGACCTTTGGTGCCCTGGCAGAAGAAGTTGTGGTACACGCAAATGCCTGCTTCCAAAAACCAAAGAACATGGATTTTCCGGTTGCAGCCTCCTTTATGATCGCTTATGGAACTTCGTATCATGCCTTGAAAGATCGTGCTAAGCTTCAGGAGGGGGAGACATTATTGGTGTTAGGGGCTTCAGGAGGAGTTGGACTTGCCGCCGTTGAGTTGGGAAAACTGATGGGAGCCAATGTTATTGCTGCAGCCTCGGCCGATGACAAATTAGCACTGTGTCGTGAATATGGTGCGGACCAGACCATTAATTATAGTAAAACAGATTTAAAGTCGGCCATCAAAGAGCTTACCAATGGCAAGGGAGCAGATGTTATTTACGATCCTGTTGGTGGAGATTATACTGAGGCGGCATTTAGAGGAATAGCCTGGGAAGGAAGACATCTTGTGGTAGGTTTTGCGGCGGGAAACATCCCAAGGATCCCTTTAAACCTTGCATTATTAAAAGGAGCTTCTCTTGTGGGCGTTTTTTGGGGCACTTTTGCGATGAAAGATCCAAAGGCGAATATGCAGAATGCTATGACCTTAATGAATTGGTATGGGGAGGGCAAGCTTAGACCTCACATTCATAAAATATACGACCTTGAGGATACCTCAAAGGCCTTGCAGGATATGATGGACCGGAAAGTTAAGGGCAAAATAGTTGTAAAGATGTAAACATAAAATAATAGGACATGAGACTAAAAGATAAAATAGCCATAGTTACAGGGGGTGCAAGAGGCATAGGACAAGCCATCTCAGAACTCTTTGCCAAAGAAGGTGCCACGGTCATTATCCTGGACCTTCTGTCTCAGGGGCAGGAAGTAGCGGACGGGATCAATGCCAAAGGCGGCAAAGCCGAATTTCATTCAGTTTCAGTCACGGATAGGTCGGCTTTAGAGGCTCTTTTTAGTGGTGTGCATAAGAAATACGGAAAAATAGATATCCTGATCAATAATGCAGGAATAACCAGAGACAGGACGCTGGAAAAGATGAGTGAAGAAGAATGGGATGCTGTTGTTGATGTAAATCTGAAAGGCGTGTTCTTATGTACGCAGGCCGTAATTCCGTATATGAAAGCCAGTAAATACGGAAGGATCGTAAGTGCGGCATCTAATGTTGGCTTGCGAGGAAATTTCGGGCAGACTAATTATGCAGCAACCAAAGCCGGTGTTATTGCCATGTCTAAAACCTGGACGGTTGAATTTGGAAAATATGGGATCACGGCAAATGCCATAGCACCCGGATTTACGATGACGGATATGGTAGATAAGATTCCTGAAGAGCACTTTGCAGCAATCAAGGCAAGTATCCCATTGAAAACAGTAGCGGAGCCTATAGATATTGCGTATGGGTATTTGTATTTAGCATCTGACGAGGCGCGATTTGTATCCGGGATCTGTCTGACCATAGACGGAGGAACTTCACGATAATTAGAAAACATGGCAATACTGGAAGTAAAAGATTTTAAAGCATTTAGGGAACTGGAGGGTAAGACAATTCCAACGGGGGATTGGCTGACGATAACCCAGGATATGATCAACGATTTTGCAAAAGCCACTATGGATTTTCAATGGATCCATATAGATGTAGAGAAGGCTACCAAATATTCCCCCTTTAAAAAACCGGTGGCTCATGGTTTTATGTCGGTTTCCCTCCTGGCCAAGTTGTTGGGAGATAGTGTAGGTGTAAAGTCGGCCAAGATGGGTGTAAATTACGGCTTGAATAAAGTTCGTTTCCCGAGTCCGGTGCTGGTTGACAGTAGGGTGCGCTTGCAAGGTGAGGTATTGAAAATAGAGGACTATGGAGAAAATGGTCTGAAGATCACCTGGAATTGTGTAGTAGAAATAGAGGGATCAGAAAAACCTGCTTGTGTAGCGGAGTTTATAAGTTTGATGTTTGAATAAGGATCTGAAATGCCCTATATGTCCTTGAATAAGACCACTTTATCTTATTTCATTTAGAACTTAAGAATAAAACACTACTTTAGATTTCGTAAAGTACAGTCATTTTAATAGTGCTGAATCTTGAATCCCCGAATTTTGAATAAAACAAAGAAACAATTTATTGGTTTACTTGTCCTTGTCATCATTGGCTTTGGGATGGGTATATATTTGCAGGACCTGAAGCACGAGGAGAGCACCGAAGCTGCCTGGAAGGCCAACAGATATAATCTTGAAAGATTTAATAAGATCAGGAACTACACTATTAAAATGAACGCAGCCAATTGGCGAAAAATGCGTGATAGTATTGGGCAGGAATTAGACAGTTTTATGATCCTTCGATTTAGAAAAGAGATGGATAGCATTAATGATCTAATGCCCGAACAATAGCTCCTACTCTAGCGCGGATATCTTATCCGTGCCTAATTTTATAAACAACTAAATTAATCGCTTGCGCGGATATGCCATCCGTGCCTACTCCTCTGACGCAGATATGTTATCCGTGCCTTCCTGCAGGCAGGGCTTCGAATTGAACAAAACAGGATTCATTTCGCTTCGCAAAATGTTCCTGACAAAGCTCCGCTTTGAAAATTGAAATGCCACTGGCGCGGATATGTTATCCGTGCCTTCGCAAAATGTTCCTGACAAAGCTCCGCTTTGAAAATTGAACTCCATGCCACTGACGCGGATATGTTATCCGTGCCTACTCCACTGACGCGGATATGTTATCCGTGCCTTCCTGTAGGCAGGGCTTCGAATTGAACAAAACAGGATTCATTTCGCTTCGCAAAATGTTCCTGACAAAGCTCCGCTTTGAAAATTGAAATGCCACTGACGCAGATATGTTATCCGTGCCTACTCCACTGACGCGGATATGTTATCCGTGCCTTCCTGTAGGCAGGGCTTCGAATTGAACAAAACAGGATTCATTTCGCTACGCAAAATGTTCCTGACAAAGCTCCGCTTTGAAAATTGAAAGGCCACTAAAAAACAAAAGCAAGCTATGTTTTTTAGCTTGCTTTCAATTTATTCGTGACCTCGACAGGATTCAAACCTGTAATCTCTTGAGCCGTAATCAAGTGCATTATTCAGTTATGCTACGAGGCCGTTTTTTCATTCTCTTAAACTATTACCTGGTATATGCACAGGATGGTACCGGGAATGGGCTGCAAATATATTTCTTTTTACATTTAGGGCAAAATTAAGCGAAACCAAAAAGATGGATTTTAAGAAGTTTGTACGCGATATCCCCGATTTTCCCAAACCCGGAGTGAGTTTTAAAGATATCACCCCCTTGTTAAAGGATCCTGAAGCCCTGAAAGCTGCTTCAGAAGCCTTAGTACAATTTATTGGAGATAGGAAGATAGACAAAGTAGTTGGAATGGAAAGCAGAGGGTTTTTTTACGGTCCGGTGCTGGCTGTAGCCTTAGATGCTGGTTTTGTGCCTGTGCGGAAGGTGGGTAAATTACCGAGTCATAAGATCAGCCATACTTATGACCTTGAATACGGGTCAGATACACTAGAGATCCATGAAGATGCTATAGAGAAAGGTGATAGGGTTTTGATACACGATGACGTATTAGCCACCGGGGGAACCGCAAAGGCTACCTGCAAACTTGTTGAAGCCCTTGGCGGGGTGGTTATTCAGTGTAACTTCCTTCTGGAAATTACAGTGCTCCAAGGTGCTTCAAAATTGGTTGGTTATGAGATAAAATCCTTAATGCGGTTTTAGTCTAATGCCCTGGTGGTAATATAGTACCTCCAGCCTATAAGAGCCATTTGAACACTACTGGCTCTGGAAAGATCTAATCGTCTTTTAGAAAACGACGGAAGTACTAATTTATTGATTTTGGCAAGTATTTTAAAGATCATCTTTCCCATTTTTCAAATGTAGGGAATCCTGTGAAGTTCTTTAAAAACCTTTTATTTAAAATCTTCAGAAAAGAATACTAATTAATAGAACGAAAACCTGAAGTATTAATTTAGCTAGTGCGATCATAGAATATTGTTTTAATGAGATATTGTCTTTTGTTTTATAATATTCGAGGAAGATAGAAAAGCACCCTAATAGCTCCAAGGAAAACAATCACTATTAATAAAATTACATACAATTCTGTAATTAAAAAGATAAAATATATTATATATTTAAACTTCTTGTCTACAATTAAGTTTTATATATCAATATTTAATAGCCTATATCATTTCATACTGTAATAATTGTAGGGGGTTTTTGTGCTTGTTTTCCAATTTGTAGAGGAAAAAGGGTTAAAAAACATCGTTTTTTGTAAGATTCATCTTTTTAAACCGCAAAAACCGATCAGCTGACTGATCGGTTTTTTTAGGTTGTTGTTGTTTGTCTTCCTAACAGACCTGCAATTTCAATTCTTTTTTGTGGTAATTTCTACCACTCCGTCTTTGGCTTTCTTACCATACTTTTCAATTGCTTTGTCTCCTTTCCAGACATTTACGGTGGCGATCTTCTTTGGAGATAGTGATTTAAACTTCTTTTCATTTACCTCTTTCCCATCAATTATATAAAGAGGTTTTTCACCTTTTTCAGAATCCATAAAGAAAAATGCTTCTCCATCGCCTTCAAGGATCTCAATATCCTCATCATCATCTGAGTCTTTTATGATAAAGACATTTTTACCTTTTCCACCTTCGGATTTTATCAACTTTATGTGTTTTTCGTGTTCTCCTCCTTCATGGATCTCCATTTCCTCCCCATCATCTCCTATAACTATTTTCTTTCGGATGATCTTTATATCATTATCATCATCATCTTCATCTCCTCCTTTGATCTTTTTCACAATGATCCTTTGACCGTCTTTCTCATCGTCACTCTTCATGACCTTAATTTTCTTGGTGACATTTCCTTTTTCATCTGTTGTTACTTCTTTATCCTCAGTAACCGAGATCACAACAATGCCTTCTTTTTCCATCTCCTCCATCATTTCTTCCGTAATTTCAGTATCCTCGTCCATTACCCATTTCATCTTTTTCTTCATGGATTGAGAATTAAAATCCATCTCATCATCAGCTCCCATAAACATCATTTGCCCTTCAGGATCAAACACAATAGTAACCGGGTCTATGGGTTCCCCATCATTATCAAAATTTGAAGAACCATGAAATTCTTTGTCATTATCTCCCTTTGAGTTCATATCAACATCGAGTGATGTGATCTCTTTGTTCGCATTGCGGACTACGGTGTAAGAGAAATCAATTCCTTCCTTAGCCATATCCTGTTTTATTTTTTCCAAATCAGCATCGGAGGTGTCCTTGGTGATCTTAACCTCTATCTTTTCTTCGGTATCCAAAGCGAACCAATTTAAGTCTGTGGTTGTTGGTGAAGGCACATAGACCTCTTTAGTGTTAAAACTAAATAGAAAGAGCGCCAGGGCAGGCAGGACCAGGGCCGACTTTAACATATTTGCTTTTTTTGACTGTGATTTTTGTAACATAACGATTCGTTTTTTGATTAATGAATTATAAAATTGATTGACGATAGGTATGGGCAACGCGTGCCCTGAAACTTTTAAAAGAGCATACTGATATTTCTTTTTAGATGGTAGGCTGGTAGTTGCGCTGGCATCGGCCAGAAACTCGAGATTTTGCCGAATGGTGTTTCGATATAAAAAACTCAGCGGATTTATCCATAGAACCACAGTTATAAGATGACTGATAAGGATGTCCAAAGAATGCTTTTGTAAACAATGGGCTCTTTCATGAGCTAAAATAGCTTCTAATTCTACTTCGTTATATAAGGACGGATTGTAAACGATATAATGAAAAAATGAGAAAGGGGCAATTTTTCTGGCAGTTTCAATGTATACTAGTCCTTCACGTTGCGTTTTGTTGCCCGACTGTAAGAGCACTGAGCGTAAGGAGAGCACTTGTATGGCAAGCCTACCTATTAAAAAGAGCATTCCGGCCAGATAAAGTGCACTACCTATCATCCATAGATCTATACCCCCTTCTTGCAAGCTACCTACCTGAGATTCTGAAGTAGAAACAATCTGTGCAAATGAGGTTGGAACCATTTCCATATATACCGGGATAGTGAGAAACGGACAAAGCAGGGCACAAAAAATGCCGAAGAGTAAAAAACGCCTGTTTTCTTTGAACAGCGTTTCCTTTTGCAGGAACAAAAGATAGACTATATAGAATATACCCAGGATCCCGGACGATTTTAGTATGTATTCAAATACTGTTTCCATCACTTTTTATTTTCGATGAGTTTAATGATTTCCTTTAGTTCTGCTACTGAGATCTTTTCTTCTTTTGCAAATAATGACACCAGACTTTTATATGAATTGTCATAAAAGTCGGCGATGGTAGCATTCACAAATTGTTTTCTATAGGCTTCTTTTGGAATAAGGGGATAGTACCTATGTGTGTTCCCAAAAGCTTCATGGCCAACATACTTCTTGTCTTCCAGATTTCGAACAATGGTAGACAGCGTATTATAATGAGGCTTGTCTTCCTTCATCTCGGCAAGGATCTCCTTTACAAAGGCCTTTTCTAATCGCCATAAGATCTTCATGATCTCTTCCTCCTTATTCGTTAGTTTTTGAATCATTTTCATTGTTTTTTTAACTCGGTTAGGGCTGTTCTGGCAGATTCCAGTTTTGGCTGTATTTCCAATGCCTTGCTATAGGCCTTTATGGCCGCTGCATTGTCTCCCTTTTGCCTGAGGGCCTCCCCATAACTATCCCAGCAATTCGCTATATCCGGAAATAATTCTGTATTGAGAGCAAAAATATCGCTAGCTTTCGCTGGGTCATTTGCTCCATAAAGATACGCATACCCCAAAGTATTTAGAATTAGATCTTTGGGATCAGTTGGATGAAAATTAACCGTTAACTCGGTAAAATTTTCTCTGATATAGTCGATATCGTTTTTTTCATAATGAATACGCACATTCTGTACGGCGGGCATTTGAGGTTTCTCAATTTGTTTTCCTCTGTATGTATCCAGTATGTCTGAGGCAATGCGTTCCGCAACCGGTTCATCCATATTGGCAAGTACAATTATTGTTAAGTCATCACTAATAACTTGTAACAAACTAGAATTGAACCCTTCGTAACCACCGGCAGCTCCAATAGCAGCACCTTCTGGTATTTCCTGTATGTACTGGAAAAAAGGATCATCCATTTTTGTCTTTTCTGTAAGTAATGAAGTTCCGTAGTAATAGGATCTATAAAATTTCATGATATCTTCTGAAGTGGACAGAAAGCCACCATCTGGATTTGGAATATCCTGCAGGGGTATGGATTCTTCTAAAATTCCAAGTGGTGTATAGAGATAGCCTATGGCGATACGTTCTTCCAGACCATTGAAATTATTTAAATATGTTTCCTTTAGTTCTAATTTATCTACGATTCGTTTTTGAACATTGTCAAAATATGAAGTACCGCTGACCACTTCTATTATTCCTCCGAGAATCACATATCCAAGATTAGAATATGATTCTTCTGTGCCGGGAGGGAAGTCTAATGATGTGGTTTTCGCCCTTTCAATAATAGATGCAAGCTTTCGTTGAGCAAGGGGCAGTTCAAAATACTCCTCCTGGTGATAGTCGCCAAAGCCCGATTGGTGTTCTAGTAAATGAGAGATAGTGATGTCTTTGGCTTGTGGATCTGTAAATCCAGGTATATGATCGATAAGACGGTCGGATAGTGATAGTTTTCCTTCCTGTACAAGTTGCTTTACCACAACAGATGTAAATGTTTTATTCATAGAACCTATGTCAAATAGTGTGTTTTTAGTGACTATCTGTTTAGTGGAACGGTTCATTAAGCCATATGCCTTGTGAAATAAAGGCTGACCTTCTTTTGCGACTAATACGACACCAGAGAAAATTTCTAACTCCAGATACGACTGTATTATAGGTTCAATTTTGGTCTCAAAGTCTTTTAACTTTGGGTCTTGTATTTCTGCAGAAGCTGTTTTTTCTTTTTTGTCGCTACATGAGGTTAAGGGGATCAACAACAGTAAACTATAATAAAGTAACTTCTTCATCTTTTATTATTTTTAAGGAATGAAAATGTCAATAATGTTTATGATAGGTCAAATGTAAACTAAAAAAATAGTTGAAAAACTAAATAAATAGTTAAAAAACTATAAAAACAGTTTATATGATTTTTTGTACTTTTTACCTCCTTATTGAAATAGGCATAGTATTTTTAACGAAACTACTTTCCTTTTGAATGTATTTTTCATCATTCTTGGTTTATTTCTTTTGATCCTCGGCGGAAATTGGCTTTTAAAGTCGGCAGTGTCACTTTCATTGCGGCTCAACATTCCCAGGTTTATTATTGGGATGACCATTGTATCGTTTGCTACCTCTGCACCGGAATTGATCGTAAGTGTGAATGCGGCATTGGACGGTTTTCCGGATCTGGCACTTGGTAATATCGTAGGATCTAATATTGCAAACCTCGGCCTGGTGCTGGGGATCATTCTACTTTTAGCACCCATAGATGTACGGAAGGCCTTTTATATTACAGATTGGCCTGTAATGATGGCGGCTTCTTTATTATTCTTCTTTTTTATATACTTCGATGGGGTACTGGAAACATATGAGGGCGTTATCCTGGTAGTGGCACTCTTTCTGTTTCTCGTCTTTCTGTTACGATTCCAGAAACCAGCGGTAGTTGAAGATGTTCATGAAGATAGTGATCCACTCCCCTTGTACAAGGCAGTTTTGTTCCTGGGGCTAGGAGGAGTTGGGCTTTGGGCCGGGTCCGAATTTCTTATCACGGGGGCCATAGGGTTGGCCACATTTTATGAGGTAAGCGAACGAATCATTGGTATAACCATCGTATCTGTTGGGACTAGTATTCCCGAATTAGCCGCCTCAGTTATAGCTATTTTAAATAAGGAAAAAGCTATTAGTTTAGGTAATTTGATCGGGTCCAATATATTTAATTTATTAGCAGTTTTGGGGATCACATCACTCGTAACACCCATACAGGTAATAGATCAGGGATTATTAACCAGTGATATATTTTGGATGTTGGGATTTGCTTTTCTTGTCCTTCCGTTGGTGTTTATTCCAAAGGGGCTTCGACTGGGATGGCGAGATGGTATACTATTACTAGGTGGGTATGCTGCCTTTCTATATTTTACTCTTATTTAATAAGAACTTTAGGATTTCTTAAGCACTCCACAATAACAAAATAAAAAACCGTTTCCGGGTTTCCCCAAAAACGGTTTTTGTATGTATTAAAATTTGCCTTTAGACTGTAACGCCTATGTTCGCAGATTTTACGGTTTTTATAATTCTTCCGGCAATTTTGTATGGATCTCCGTTAGAAGCTGGTCTTCGGTCTTCCAACCATCCTTTCCATCCTTTTTCCACAGTAATAATAGGAATTCGAATGGAAGCACCTCTGTCTGATACTCCATAGCTGAAATCCTTTATAGAAGCCGTTTCGTGAAGTCCGGTAAGTCTTTCATCATTAAAAGCACCATAGACATCAATATGATGTTCTGTTACAGGCCTGAACGCTTCACATATTTGCTCATAGATTTCTTTGGAACCACATGTTCTCAATGTAGTGTTGGAGAAATTGGCATGCATTCCGGAACCATTCCAATCTCCTTTAATAGGTTTTGGATGTAATTCAATATAGTAGCCATATTTTTCTGTGAGCCTGTTCAATAAATAACGGGCAACCCAGATCTCATCTCCTGCTTTCTTGGCACCTTTGGCAAAGCACTGGAATTCCCATTGTCCGGGTGCTACTTCCTGGTTGATCCCTTCAATATTGATACCGGCAGCTATACAGATATCCATATGCTCTTCCACAAATTCGCGTCCCCAGGTATACCTTCCACCTACAGAACAATAATATTTGCCCTGAGGCCCGGGAAATCCTCCTCGTGGAAACCCTAATGGCAGATCAGTTTCAGTATCCATCAAGAAATATTCCTGTTCGAAACCGAACCAGAAATCATTATCATCATCATCAATTTGCGCACGATGATTTGATGGGTGAGCAGAGCCATCGGCACTTAAAACCTCACACATTACCAAAAATGCCTTCTCTCTTTCCGGATCCGGGTATATCGCAACAGGTTTTAGTAAGCAATCCGAAGATCCTCCTACTGCTTGTTCTGTTGAGCTCCCATCAAAAGACCAGATAGGACAATCTTCCAGTTTTCCACTAAAATCGTTCTCAATTTTAGTTTTACTTCGTAGTTCTTGAGTTGGCTCGTGCCCATCCAACCAGATGTATTCTAATTTTGTCTTGCTCATAATCTTAAAAGTTAATTTTTTACGATTTCCAAAAATAAATTATTTTATGTACAACCATTAAAAAATAGGGGGTATTTATCAAAAAATTCGACATAATTATTAACACCCCTTTTTTTTATAGGGTTAATTATATAAAATGATAAAATATGGGGGTATATGTATGAAATGTTTAATTTTGCCTGCAGATAAATAAATTAACTGACAATGTCTAATATACGTTTCAACGCCATCTATCAAAGTTCTAAGCACAAGGTTCTTCCGGTGGTAGAAAATACACGCAGGTCTGAGACCTTTGGAGTGAATGTTTTTAATTCTGAGCGGATGATGCAATACCTTACAAGGGATGCTTTGGATAGTGTGAAGAATGCCATTCAAACCGGTTCAAAGATAGACAGGAAGATGGCAGACCAGATTGCGGAATCCATGAAGGCCTGGGCTATATCTATGGGAGCTACCCATTATACGCATTGGTTTCAGCCTCTGACCGGAGCTACAGCGGAAAAACACGATGCTTTTTTTGACCTCTTGCCAGATGGTAAAGCCCTGGAAAAATTTGGTGGCAGCCAGTTGGTTCAACAGGAGCCAGATGCATCGAGCTTTCCCAGTGGAGGTATTCGCAATACTTTCGAAGCCAGAGGGTATACTGCATGGGATCCTACTTCCCCTGCATTCATATATGGTGCAACCCTTTGTATACCTACGGTATTTGTTGCCTACACAGGTGAAGCATTAGACAACAAGGCACCTCTACTCAGGGCATTGCATGTAGTGGATGAAGCTGCAACGGCAGTAGCCAGATACTTTGATAAGAATGTAAACAAGGTAATGGCCACCTTGGGCTGGGAACAGGAATATTTTTTAATAGACAAGTCCTTGGCCAATTCCCGACCAGATCTGGTCCTGACAGGCAGAACTTTAGTAGGCCATTCTGCAGCGAAAGGACAACAACTAGATGACCACTACTTTGGGGTCATACCTCTCAGGGCTCTCAATTTTATGAAAGATCTGGAAATGTCATGTAACAAATTGGGGATCCCGGTTAAAACAAGACATAACGAAGTAGCACCCAATCAGTTTGAACTTGCCCCGGTTTTTGAAGAGGCAAATCTGGCAGTAGATCACAACTTACTTTTAATGGATGTGATGGAAAAAGTTGCTGACCGTCATGAACTTAAAGTGCTGTTTCACGAAAAACCATTTGCTGGGATCAACGGATCCGGGAAACATAACAACTGGTCCCTGGCTACTGATACAGGGGTGAACCTCTTAAGCCCGGGTTCTACCCCAATGAAAAACTTGCAGTTCCTTACCTTTTTTGTGAATACCATTAAGGCTGTTGATACGTATGAGGAGCTTTTAAGGGCTTCTATTGCCTCTGCCAGCAATGATCATAGACTGGGGGCCAATGAAGCACCTCCCGCCATCTTCTCAATTTTTATAGGGAAACAGCTTTCAAGAGTATTAGACGAATTGGAAGGTGTATCTAAAGGGAAACTTTCTCCTGAGGAAAAAACGGAATTAAAACTAAATGTAGTTGGGAAGATCCCCGAGATCTTATTAGATAATACAGATCGGAATCGCACCTCACCTTTTGCTTTTACAGGAAATAAATTTGAGATGAGGGGAGCGGGCTCCAAAGTGAATTGTGCCAAACCGATGACCGTTCTTAATACAATTGTGGCAAGACAACTCATCGACTTTAAGAAAGAAGTAGATGCCTTAATAGATAAGAAGAGCCTGAAAAAGGATGAGGCTATTTTTAACATACTCCGGGAGTATATAAAATCTTCTAAAAGAATTAGATTCGATGGAGATGGGTACAGTGAAGCCTGGCAAAAAGAAGCTGCTAAAAGAAAGCTAAGCAACAATAAAACTACGCCGGAAGCACTGAATATTTTGACTGCAAAAGCAAGCCTCGATCTCTTCAAAGATATGAACGTAATGAGTGAGGTAGAAGTGCGCGCCAGGCAGGAAGTAGATCTGGAGAATTATATCTTGCAAACACAGATCGAAGGAAGGGTATTTAATGAACTTGTTAATACGCATATTATCCCCGCGGCCATTACCTATCAGAATAAAGTGATAGAAAATGTAAAGGGCCTCAAAGAAATAGTAGGAGCCAGCTACAAAAAAATGGCGGAAGGTCAATTGGTAATCCTGGAGCAACTATCTGCTCATCTGGGTGCTACCAAGAAAAAATCGGATGCCATGGTAGAAGCTCGTAAAAAGGCCAACGCCGGCCAGGATGTTCATAAGAAGGCAATGGCCTATTGTAATGATGTTAGGCCGTATTTTGATGATATTCGTTACCATTGCGATAAGTTGGAACAACTGGTAGATGACCAGAGTTGGCCATTGGCAAAATACCGGGAGCTTTTATTTATTAAATAAATTAAAATCTGAGCAGAAAGACCTCCGGGCTTACCCAGATTTTATAACATTCCCCTATTTTTGCTGTAAATCATTTCCTATGAGTACGCCCATTAGTAAACGATATCACCAACGTGGAGTTTCTGCCTCCAAGGAAGACGTACATAAAGCCATTAAAAATATTGATAAAGGACTCTACCCAAAGGCTTTTTGTAAAATAGTGCCAGATACGCTGACAAATGATAAGGAGTATTGCCTGGTGATGCATGCTGATGGAGCAGGTACCAAATCGTCCCTGGCCTATATGTACTGGAAAGAAACAGGCGATCTGTCTGTCTGGAAAGGGATCGCACAAGACGCCCTGGTGATGAACCTGGATGATCTTTTATGTGTGGGCGTCACAGAGAATATTTTACTTTCCTCAACCATTGGAAGAAATAAGAACCTTATTCCCGGAGAGGTTATTGAAGCCATTATTACAGGTACCGAAGAACTGATACAGGAAATGGCCAACTATGGGGTGCATATTCATTCCACCGGAGGTGAAACTGCGGATGTAGGAGATCTTGTTAGGACCATCATAGTAGATTCAACAGTAACTGCACGTATAGAACGAAAGAAAGTAATAGACAATGCCAATATTAAGGCAGGCGATGTCATAATAGGCCTGGCTTCCTTTGGACAGGCAACCTATGAAACGGAGTACAATGGCGGTATGGGAAGTAACGGGCTCACCTCCGCCAGGCACGATGTATTTTCTAAAGTACTCGCAAAAAAATATCCGGAGAGTTATGATCCCACCGTTCCGGAAGACCTGGTGTACTCTGGTCAGAAAGGGCTAACGGAAGATGTTGAAAATGTGCCGCTAGACGCCGGTAAATTGGTCCTTTCCCCAACACGTACCTATGCACCGGTAATCAAAAAGATGCTGGAAAAATTTGATGCAAAAGACATCCATGGTATGGTTCACTGCAGTGGCGGTGCACAAACAAAAATATTACACTTCATAGATCAGTTTCATATCATCAAGGACAATCTATTCCCAATTCCTCCTTTGTTTAAACTTATCCAGGAACAATCTAAAACCGACTGGAAGGAAATGTACCAGGTCTTTAATTGCGGACACCGTATGGAATTGTATGTGAATAAGGATATAGCAGCCGATCTTATTGCTATTTCTGAAGGTTTTAATATCCAGGCTCAAATCATTGGTAGGGTAGAAGAAAATCCAACCAAAAAGCTCACGATCAGTAGTGAATTCGGCACCTTTACCTATTAAAACATACGATTCTATTTAATGCTGCGTTCTTTTTAGTAAGAAAAGTATGTTATGGAAAGAAAAGCATTTTTAAGAACTCTGGGCGCAGGAGCCGCATTTGCCCTTACCTTCCCTTGTGTACAAGGATGTTCCAAGGATAATGAAGGGGGTCTGCCAGTCCCAACAGGGGTTGATTTTACGATCGACCTAACCTCTAGTGAAGGAGCTCAACTTCAAAATAATGGAGACTTTATCCTAAAGAATGAGGTTGTGGTAGTTAAGAACCTGCAAGGAAACTTTATTGCTGCCAGCCAGATATGCAGTCATCAACAGACAGATCAGGTGCGTTTTATTGACGACGATGGAGGTATTTTCTATTGCTCTACACACGGTTCCCGGTTCTCACAGAATGGAACACCGTTGAATACCATTACAAATAATCCCCTAAAGATCTTCAACACTGAGTTGAATGGGGATATCTTACGGGTATTTGAGTAATTTTTCGTACAAAATTTACTTCTTCCTTAAGTAGAAAGATACCATGGCCATTCCTTTACAATGATCCAATTGGTATGATTTTCTATTCGATGCCATTTAATTTAGTATCTGCTATTGCCCCTAAATGTTGTAAATTAGCCGCGTAAGGGAAGAAAGAACATGATAGATAAATTAAATATTATAAAGCAGCGTTTTGATGAGGTTTCAGACCTTATCATACAGCCCGATATTATTACAGATCAAAAAAGATACGTTCAATTAAACAAGGAATACAAGGACCTCAAAGTCTTGGTAGACAAAAGAGATACCTATATTGAGTTAAAGAACAATCAAGAGGAAGCAGAAGAGATCCTGTCTGCCGGGGCCGATCCTGAGATGATCGAAATGGCCAAAATGCAATTGGATGAAGCCAAAGAAGCTCTACCACTGTTAGAAGACGAAATTAAATTCTTACTGATCCCTAAAGACCCGGAAGATGCCAAGGATGTAGTGATGGAGATCAGAGCAGGTACAGGTGGTGACGAGGCGAGCATTTTTGCCGGGGATCTTTACAGAATGTATGCAAAATACTGTGAGTCTAAAGGCTGGAGAACAAATATCATTGACTTAAACGAGGGAACCAGCGGAGGGTACAAAGAGATCCATTTTGAAATAACAGGTGAGGACGTATATGGTACCTTAAAATTTGAAGCCGGTGTCCATCGCGTTCAAAGGGTTCCTCAAACAGAAACACAAGGCAGGGTACATACCAGTGCAGCCACAGTAATGGTATTGCCCGAGGCGGAAGACTTTGATGTACAAGTAGATCCAAAAGATGTTCGAGTAGATTTTTTCTGTTCTTCAGGACCCGGAGGACAGTCAGTGAACACTACCTATTCTGCGGTAAGACTAACACATATCCCCACAGGACTTGTAGCTCAATGTCAGGATCAAAAGTCGCAACACAAGAATAAAGAAAAGGCTTTTAAAGTACTGCGGTCTCGTTTGTACGATATGGAATTGCAGAAAAAACAGGAAGAGGATTCTGCGAAGCGAAATTCACAGGTAAGCAGTGGTGATAGATCTGCCAAGATAAGGACTTATAACTATCCTCAGGGACGGGTTACAGACCATAGGATCGGGCTTACACTATACGATCTTCAGAATATTATCAATGGCGATATTCAAAAGATCATAGACGAGCTAATGCTCGTAGACAATACTGAAAAATTAAAAGAGGCTTCTGAAATTTTTTAATACCCTATGACTACAGAGGAATTAGTTGCACAGATTTATCTAAAAAAATCATTTTTGTGTATCGGCCTCGATACAGACCTTGAGAAGATACCCCCGCATCTCCTAAATGAAGCAGACCCTATTTTCGCTTTTAATAAGGCCATCATTGATGCAACCCATCACCTCTGTGTTGCCTATAAGCCCAATACGGCCTTTTATGAAGCATATGGTCTTAAAGGATGGGAATCACTCTCAAAAACCATTGAATATCTGAATGACTCATATCCTGAGATATTTACGATAGCCGATGCTAAAAGGGGGGATATTGGTAATACAGCTACCCGATATGCGAAGGCATTTTTTGAAGCACTTAATTTTGATTCGATCACGGTTGCCCCGTATATGGGTCGAGATTCAATAGAACCTTTTCTGGAATTTGAGAATAAACACACAATTCTCCTGGCTTTAACTTCTAATCCGGGTGCGTTTGACTTTCAAACTCAAAAAGTAGACAACACTGAATTATATAAAAGAGTGCTGGAAACTTCAAAGACCTATAAGAATTCTGAGAACCTGATGTTTGTTGTTGGGGCTACCAAAGCAAGCTATTTAAAAGAGATAAGGGCCATAGTTCCGGATCATTTTCTATTGGTTCCGGGCGTTGGGGCACAGGGAGGGAAATTAGATGAGGTATGCCGCTTTGGTCTGAACAACAAAGTGGGGTTATTGATCAATTCTTCAAGAGGTATTTTATACGCTTCCGGTGGGAAGGATTTTGCCGAAAAGGCAGCAGAAGAAGCCGGTATACTGCAACAAGGAATGGCTATTGAATTGAAAAAAAAGAAGTTAGGTTCCTAAACCAGTTCTTCGAGTATTTTTTTTAGACTACGCGCTTTGCGATCAAAAAACTCACCCATTTGTGTTCCTGCATACTGCGTATCCGAAGCCAAAGAAGCAAAGGAATTATAAAAACTTTCTACTCTATCCGAAGCATGAGATCCGCTTGTTATATGAGAAGTTGCTCCAACTTTGCAATTTTGGTTTTCCATTGTAACTTTCTTTTGTATAAAGATACGTACGAATAGGTTCTATAGATTTCTAGAATTAGGGAATACAGCTAAAATTGAGGTTATTTATCTAATATTTAACGTTCTGGTTGCAAATCCTTTACAAATCGATCAATAATGCTCTAAAAAATCGTAAAAATCGCTGGTCGGTTTTGTATCTTATTATACTAATTATAAAAAGCCATGAGGAAAATACTAACGGGCATCATACTCTTTCTTTCGATCACAACATTGGTAGCACAGAATGCACCTTGTGCTTGTTGTACGGAAGCCCATTCTGAATTTGATTTTTGGATTGGGAATTGGGATGTCACCTTGCCCAATGGCTCAAAAGCCGGAGAAAATACTATTGTAAAGGAACAAGGGGGCTGTGTGATTAAAGAAAGTTGGACAAGTGCAAACGGTAACTTCACCGGAACAAGTTTCAACTTCTACAATACGAATACGGAAGAATGGGAACAACTTTGGTTAGATGTCGCAGGGACCATTTTAAAACTCAAGGGAAAAAGGGTGAATAACCAAATGATTCTTCGGACAGTCCCTGCATTGCAGGAAGATGGAACTTTCCTTGTACAGCAGATCACTTATACTCTAAATGAAGATGAGAGTATTCGGCAACTTTGGGAAGTGCTTCAAGATGAAGTTTCAGTGAGCGTGCTTTTTGATGGCCTGTATAAGAAAAAATTGTAAGCTTCATAAAGAAGTTGAGAATAACGCATAAAAAAACCGGCCACTACACCGGTTTTTTAAACTAACTAACTCAAAAATACTAACTCAAATAATACGGGTATAAAATATTTTTTATGGCCCTTCAGAGGGTAACTTACGATTTTTTGAAGGTTACCTGTGACTGACTTATGTAGCTAACGGAAATAGGATTAAATTATTGCAACTTTCTAAGTTCAAAAATCACTTTTTGTAGTAAAAACACTGATAATGAATGTATTATAGATGTAATTACATGTGTGTAGAGTAGAAGTTTTTTCTAACTGCCGTAATATTCGGAGATCAAGGCCTCGGTATCTTCTTTAGATTTAAACACATCAAAGGTCTTGCCCTGAGTACGAAGGGCACCTAAAGCATTTGCAAACTGGGCGGCCTTTACAGGATCATTATAGACGGCAAAACCATAGGCCAGTCCGCCTGCAAAGGAGTCTCCACAACCGGTTGTGTCTACCACATGATCCACATAGACAGATTTTATAAACTGTTTTTTTATCTCATTGCCTTCTTTGGTGTAGAAAACACACCCTTTGGCATCTAAGGTTACATAAAAGAATTTAACACCTTTTTTAAGGACATAGGCCGCCATCTCATCTAAGTGTTCTGTTCTTTCTTCATCATAACTGGTCATTTCTTCTGCAGAATACTCTCTTTTAAACCAGCAAGCTTGTGATTCTTCAAGGTTCATTTTTAGGATATCTATATACTTCAGCCATTCATCCATATCTACCCAAAATTTACGGTAGCGATCCCCGGTCATGCCCATAGAGGTGGTTGGTCCATGAGCGTCAAAAACAATCATCCCTTTTCTGTTCTTTTTGATATATTTCAAGGTCCTGATAGATATTTCGAAGTCGGTAATAGGAATAAAGACATAGGCATCCATTTCCTCTATTCCCTTAATGTCCTTAGGTACTATAGGTCTCATACATGCCGTTTGACGTTCCAAACGATTGTTCTGGTCTATGAATTTTAACTCAATAACGGTACCTCTGTCATGTTTTCTGGAAACATAGGTGGTATCAATATTTGTGTATGGCTTAAATAGTTCAAGAATATTTTGGTAATCTACCTCATGAACATGTGATACCGGATATACCGTACCATCATTGCCAAACAGTTTGGCAAGTGCTATAACAGGATGTGTCACGCAGCCATATTTTTTAATGGTCTCCCCATGATGTGTTATAATGGTGTCTCTTGGAATTGGACCAAGAATGGCTATTTTCGTCATATAATTCAGTATTCTTGAATGTAAAAGGAAACTTTTCAGATGCGATCTTTACATCAAAGCATTCTTTTTTGAATGGAGGAGTAATTTATGAAAAATAAACGTAGCAAAGAATAAAAAACCGAAGGACAGGAGTATCTCCCTATTTGCGAAGGTTAGGAAAAGATCACTGTTTTATTGTTGTAAACCATGGTTTTTCTATTCACATGCAGTTGAACAGCCCTGGAAAGAACAATTTTCTCCAGATCACGTCCCTTATCCACAAAGTCGTGCACCTTATGCACATGCGATACCCTGGCGGTATCTTGTTCAATGATAGGTCCGGCATCTAATTCCTCAGTTACGTAATGACTGGTAGCCCCTATGATCTTAACGCCCCTGTCAAAAGCCGCATGATAGGGTTTTGCACCTGCAAAGGCAGGGAGAAATGAATGGTGTATGTTGATGATCTTATCGGGGTATTGTTCTATAAGTGTTGAACTAACGATCTGCATATATCTGGCCAGTACTATAAAGTCTACTGAATGATCCTTTAATAATTGCAATTGTTCGGTTTCGGCTCTGGACCTGGTGTCCTTTGTGACCGGGATGTGATAAAAAGGGATGTCAAACTGAGTTCCAATATATCGCAGGTCATCATGATTACTAACAATAAAAGGGATCTCCACCTTTAATTCTCCCGAATAGTATCTGCTCAGGAGGTCGTACAAACAATGATTGTACTTACTTACAAATAGCGCCATCTTAGGTTTTTCATCCCCAAAATGTACGCTCCATTCCATTTTATAGATTTGGGCTATCCGTTGATCAAATTGATGCTTTAGTTCAGCTTCAAAATCGTGAGTATCTTCAAACTCACTTTCTAATCTCATAAAAAACACCCCATCCTCTTTGTCTACATGCTGGTCCAGGTATATAATATTTCCTCCATTCTCCTGAATGAAACTAGTTACCGTACTGATAATGCCGGTCTGGTCTGGACAATGAATAAGAAAGGTTGCTTTCAAGGATTGTTGCTTTATGGGTGTAAAATTAGTACAATTGGTCCCACACCCAAATAAGAGGAAGAATATTATAAAATTCTAAATGTAAATCGATAATTTTTGCATTTATCGTAAATTGCACCCTTGAAAAGGACTGTTTATTAGAAATGGAGCAAACTAAACCCTATATCCCGAAGAATAAGATCAGAATCGTAACTGCGGCATCTCTTTTTGATGGTCATGATGCGGCTATTAATATAATGCGTCGTATTATTCAATCAACCGGGGTTGAGGTGATCCATTTAGGACATGATCGCTCTGTTTCGGAGGTCGTAAATTGTGCCATCCAGGAAGATGCCAACGCCATCGCCTTAACTTCCTATCAAGGAGGACATAATGAGTATTTCACCTATATGTACGATCTTCTTAAGGAACGAGGTGCAGGGCATATAAAGATCTTCGGAGGTGGGGGAGGTGTTATTTTGCCTAAAGAAATTGAGGTCCTGATGAAATACGGCATCACCCGTATCTATTCGCCAGATGATGGCAGAACTATGGGATTGCAGGGAATGATCAATGATCTGGTAATGCAATCTGATTATCCTACACCCCCTTTGGTCTTGCCAAAAGGGAAGGATTTGTTAACCTCCCTGAAGAACAAGGATATTACTACGATAGCCCGATTAATTAGTCTGGCAGAAAATGATCACCAGTCTTTTAAGGATCATTACAAGAAGTTACCAACCAGTAATAAAAAGGTGCCGGTTCTTGGGATAACCGGAACAGGAGGAGCAGGAAAATCGAGTTTAGTAGATGAATTGGTACGCCGGTTTTTATTCGACTTTCCCGATAAGACCATAGGTCTTGTTTCCGTTGACCCGTCTAAACGGAAGACAGGAGGTGCGCTCTTGGGAGATCGCATCAGAATGAACGCCATCAATAATGACAGGGTGTATATGCGTTCCCTGGCAACCCGGCAGTCTAATCTTGCCCTTTCCAGGTATGTGGGAGAGGCCTTGAATATTCTCCAACAGGCAGAATTCGACCTTCTTATTCTCGAAACCTCGGGAATAGGGCAGTCTGATACCGAGATCGTGGAGCATAGCGATATGTCGCTTTATGTCATGACGCCAGAATTTGGTGCAGCCACGCAGTTAGAGAAAATAGATATGCTAGATTTCGCAGATCTGGTTGCCATAAATAAGTTCGATAAGCGTGGGTCCCTAGATGCGCTCCGGGATGTTCGCAAACAATACACACGTAATAATAATCTGTGGGATGCAGATCCGGAATCTCTTCCTATTTATGGAACTATTGCCTCTCAGTTCAATGATCCGGGGATGAACAATCTCTATAAAGCCGTTATGCAACAATTGGAGGAGAAAACGGGATCGGACCTACGGTCTCATTTCACCGTGGCAATAGAAGAGCCGGAGAAACGCTTTATTATTCCGCCGGCCAGAACTCGCTATTTATCTGAGATCGCGGAAGCAAATAGAGGATATGATCAGCAAGTAGACATTCAAAGTAGCACTGCACAAACACTTTATGGGGTCTATAAAACGATCTTGTCTGTAGTGTCTGAAAAGGAATCTAAGGGCAAAGAAGCTGCTTTGCCTTATATACTTGAGGTAGGCTTACATGAGGAGGCGCTTTTAAAAGATGTAGCTGAAGATCATAAGGCCTTTTTAAAACTTCTTATTGCAGAATTTAACAGAATTAAATTAAACCTTGACCCATATCACTGGCAAACAATAATCCAATGGGCCTCTAAAGTACAGCGCTATAAAGAGCCGGTATACCAATTTAAAGTGCGCGATAAAGTAATTGATATTGAGACACATTCAGAGTCTTTGTCTTATACGCAGATCCCCAAAGTGGTCCTACCGAGATATCAGGCCTGGGGTGATCTGCTACGATGGTCCCTGCAAGAGAATGTTCCGGGATCTTTTCCTTACACGGCCGGACTTTATCCCTTTAAACGCACCGAGGAAGATCCTGCCCGAATGTTCGCCGGCGAAGGTGGGCCCGAACGGACAAACAGACGCTTTCATTATGTTAGCTTTGGTCTGAAGGCAAAACGACTTTCAACAGCATTTGACTCCGTTACACTTTACGGTCATGATCCAGGGGAACGACTGGATATCTACGGAAAGATTGGAAATGCCGGAGTTTCTATCTGTTGTCTGGATGATGCAAAAAAACTTTATTCCGGGTTTGATCTTACGAGTCCCATGACCTCTGTAAGTATGACCATTAATGGGCCGGCTCCAATGTTACTGGCATTTTTTCTAAATGCGGCCATTGATCAGAATTGCGAAAAGTATATCATTGAACAAGGGCTGGAAAAAGAGACAGCCAGCAAGATAAAGGAACTGTTGAAAGACAGTAAGGAGGGTCAACCTTCATATTCGGGTCAGTTACCTGAAGGAAATAATGGTCTAGGACTTATGCTCCTGGGAGTTACGGGAGATCAGGTACTACCGGCAGATGTCTATGAGACTATCAAAAAGAAGACCTTAAAGGAAGTTAGAGGTACGGTACAGGCCGATATTTTAAAGGAAGATCAGGCACAAAACACATGTATTTTCTCCACCGAATTTGCTTTGCGGCTCATGGGTGATGTACAGGAATATTTCATTGAAAATAAGGTCCGTAACTTTTATTCTGTCTCTATTTCGGGCTACCATATTGCGGAGGCGGGCGCCAATCCTATCACTCAATTGGCATTTACGCTTTCCAACGGATTTACCTATGTGGAATACTACCTGAGCAGGGGAATGGATATCAACAAATTTGGACCTAATCTTTCTTTTTTCTTTTCCAACGGTGTTGATCCCGAATACGCTGTGATAGGAAGGGTTGCGAGAAAGATCTGGGCAAAGGCGATGAAAGAAAAGTACGGTGCTGATCCCAGAGCTCAAATGCTCAAATATCACATACAAACCTCAGGAAGAAGTCTCCATGCGCAGGAGATAGATTTTAATGATATCAGAACTACGCTACAAGCACTTTATGCTATCTATGATAATTGCAATTCGTTACACACCAATGCGTATGATGAGGCTATTACTACCCCTACGGAAGAGTCTGTAAGAAGAGCTATGGCCATACAGTTGATCATCAATAAAGAACTTGGATTAGCCAAGAATGAAAATCCCTTACAAGGATCCTTTATTATTGAGGAACTGACAGATCTTGTTGAAGAAGCCGTATTGATAGAATTTGATCGTATCACAGAACGTGGAGGCGTCTTAGGAGCTATGGAAACCATGTACCAGCGCTCCAAGATCCAGGAAGAAAGTCTGCATTATGAAACCTTAAAGCACAATGGAGAATATCCTATTATTGGGGTTAATACATTTCTAAGTTCTAAAGGATCACCTACAATTCTACCCGCAGAGGTTATCAGGGCTACGGAGGAAGAAAAACAAGTGCAATTAAAGACAGTACAACACCTTAAGGCACTACATAGGAAAAAAGCGCAGAAAGGCTTGAAGGAACTACAGGAGTCTGCGGTACACAATGAGAATATCTTTGATAAACTTATGGAAGTCACTAAATTCTGCTCCTTAGGACAGATCACTCAGTCGCTCTTTGAAGTAGGCGGGCAGTATAGACGAAACATGTAACAAAGTGTCAGCCAGCTGTTCCAAGTTTAGTATGCTTTAAAACGATGAGGTAAAAAAGAAGTTTTCTAGCCGAGATATTCTCTAAAATTCCATGTTTCAGTATGATGGCCGTAATGGGCAATAGACTTACGCCATTTTTTAAAGGATTTTCTGAAAATACGGATCTCTCGTTTTAACAGATGAAGATATTCCTTTTCACGAACTCCGTCTTGTTCCAGGCCATTGCAATACGCACTTATATTTCGGATCATTATCCCAATAAAGGTGGCGCTTTTCATTCTGTCACTGACAGAATCTGACGTTTCTGCCCGTGCTATTTGCTGCGGGATCAAAACGGCATCTGTAAGTAATGAGTCTGCAATATGATCGCGAAGACTTTGAGATTGGTAAAGTGTAAGCATGTTTTTGTTGTAGGTAACATAAGATGCCAGCTCCCTGCTTAGGGTGCAAAGTTCCAGTGCTTTTTGGTAGACCGGTAAGGATCCAAGATTTTGGTGGGACATGATTCTTTTTCAGCAAAATTGATTACCTTAAAATTAGCTGCTATTTATCGTATATTGCTTTCGATATTAAAGAGAAATTGTATATTCGCTTTATAAACTAAGTAATTCGTAGTTAAAAAATTTGAAATCAGCGATAGATCATCTTAACTGGGGAATTTTACAATCCTTACAGGAAAATTCCCGCGAATCCTTTGCCAGTATTGGCAGGAAGGTAGGTTTAACTCCGCCTGCCGTAGCCGAGCGTGTTAAAAAGATGGAAGACCTGGGAATTATTGATGGATATTATGCCAGAGTTTCTCATGCGATGGCGGGGTATCAACTAAAAGCAATCATCACTTTAAAGGCTTTTATGGGGAAATTAAAACCTTTCCTGGAATTGGTGGTTACCTTAGATGAAGTGGTCAATTGCTACCGGATCACAGGCAATGAGAACATTATCATGGAGGTTGTCTTACGAGATCAATTCCATCTCGAAAAATTCATAGATAAACTGATATTGTACGGGGAAACGCGGACGCATATTATTTTGTCTGATGTAGTGGCCGATGCTCCAATAAAAAAGAGAAAGGGATAAGAAATATTGTTAAATTTAAAGTATTGGTGGTATCTTTAAATAGAACCTGTTAGTTGAAAAGGACAGAATTTCGGAATATGAAATTCTTTTCACAGGCCATGATCCTATTTTGGCCAGATTTTTGAGGAATAGTTTGCTATGAAAAAAATGATTCTTCTATTTACCCTGATCGCCCTTTGCGATCTTTTCCTGCTTCAGGGACAAGATATGATCATCAAGAAAGGTATTATTCAAGATTCTATTAGGATCAATGATACAATTCCGGAAACTTTTGCTATCTACTTACCTACCAATTATGAGCCATCAGGAACCTGGCCTGTAATATTTGCCATGGACATGCAGGGCAGGGGGAAACAGGTGCTACATATGTTTCGGGAGGTGGCAGAAAAGGAAGGCTATATAGTGGCGGCTTCTAATAACATACAAGACAGTCTTTCCATTGTACAAAATACACTGATCGCAAGTCGGATGTTCAATACCGTTTATAGCCTGTTTCCCATTCACAAACAACGTTCTTATAGTGCGGGATTTGGAAATGGGGCTAAATTTGCCTCCATCATTCCCTCTATTATAAGGCCCCTGGAAGGAGTTATTTCCATCGGTTCAGGCGTTCCTTATAAAGAACTCATAGATCCCAAAAAACCCTTCCAGTTTGTTGGCATAGTTGGTAGATCCGATTTTAATTTCAATGATCTTTCTGATGAGCAAAGCATGAGTTCTACGGTAAAGAAATATATGGATAAACGGATTTTGAATAACTATCTGCTGGTTTTTAACGGAGGGGCAGAATGGCCGGATAGTTCTTATTTGCAAAGAGCCGTAGAGATTCTTACCCTGAAATCAATGAATAAGAACAATATCCCAAAAGACTCCGCGTACATACGCAGTATTTATAATCGTGATTTCTCTACCTTAAATAATTTTGTAGTCGCCAAGGACTATTTGGGAGCCATGTACCTTGGGGATGAAATGTTAAACAAGTTCAAGGGCTTGCTAAATTTAGATGAGTTAAAAAAACGGGTAAAACTGATCTCAAAAGAAAAAGAATACGCTATCCAGATCAGAAAACAAAAACGCATTTTCCAAAAAGAATACTTCATACGGGATGATTATGACTACAATTTAAATGATGATGTACTCACCTTGAATTATAACAACCTGGGGTGGTGGAACTATCAAATGGGTGAGATCGGCAAATACAGTAAAAGTGCTGATCCATTGGTAAAGGAGATGGGAATGCGACTCTTGGGATTCCTGAATGCTCTGATAGAAGACAATATTAATTTGGAATTAGCCCAGGATCCTGTAAATGAGGAAGCACTGAGTTATTTATGGATGGTAAAGACCATAACGGCACCCAAAGAGTTTGATAATTACCTCAAAATTATATCCGATAGCGCTAAGTACGAAGATTTTGGGACGGCATTATTCTATCTTGAAGAACTGCTGAAAAATGGCTATAAAGACAAGTCGGCCCTCTATTCTTTGGAGCATACGGCCTTACTCCGGATCACTCCAGAATACAATAAGATCATTGATACATATCTCAAAGACGCACGCTACGATATCATTGAAGAATAAGGGAAGGTAGCTGTTCCAGATCCCACTGTATAACCAGACCTTTAGCCAGGGAATCGGCGATCTCTTTTCCGTAAAGATATTGACATAGATAAAGCGCGGCCTCAAAACTCTTGGCGCCTCCGGCGGAAGTTATATACTTCCCGTCGTGCACAAAGAGTACACTGTCTTGTACATGAAGGGTGGGGAACATCTCCCGATATCTGCTTATGTCACTCGGAAAGGTTGTAGACACAACCGAATCTAACAATCCTGCTTTTGCCAGAACAAATGCCCCGTCACAATGAGAGGTTACAAATTGTGCTTTCCGGGCAGTCTTGTAAACAAAGTTTATCATAACACTATCTCTCAGGTCTGTATTGAGATGATGTTCTGCACTGGGAACCACCAAAATGTCTATTGGTGGAAGAGAATCCCTGGTATAATCAAAATCTGGAAGGATACGTACCCCTTCAAAAGTTCGGATCGGATCCTTTGTATTTGCAACAGTGAAGGTATTCATAGCCTTAATGCCTTCCCGGTATTGTGTATGCTGAAAAATGTCATAAGGCGCAGTAAACTCCGTATTATAGGTCCCTTCCATTATAAGAAAAGCAACGTTATAACGGTTCGGTTCCAATACAACTTCGTGTGAAGGATATAATGGCTTTTCTGTTTGCTTCTGGTTGGTTTTTCCGCATCCAACCATCAAAATTAATATAAGGCATGGCATCGTGTATGCTGTAAACATTGTTTTCATATTGATTCTTTTTGCTTTAAACGCATTTTTAATACCATCAAAAGTAGTATTCCCAGGACACCTATGATCATAGCGCCGTACCATGTGGTTTTAAAGCCCAGACGTGCTATGGATAACATACCACTATTATGGGCGAAAACATGGGAGATGGAAAATGCAATACTGTAGAGGGCCATGTATTCTCCTTGTTTACCTCTCCGGGACCTGTCCATCGCAAAAGCATTCGAAAATGGAAAAGCGATCATTTCACCAACCGTCATAAAGAACATTCCTATCACCAGAAGTCCAGTCCATGAACCAAATGTTAAAAATAAGAAACTAAAGGATGTAAGTGCAAGGCCAATGATTACTTGCGTAATTTTTGAAAAAGGTCGAGATTCCAAGTATTTAATCAGGGGCATTTCAAATGCGAAGATAAGGAACCCATTCAAGGCTAATAAAAGGCCAATATGAAACTCGCTTAAAGCACGTTCGCTACTGTAATAAATGGGTACTGTAGAAAAATATTGAACGAAAATAAAGCCAAATAAGACCATGGCCCCAATAAAGAGCAAATAGGATGTATCCTTATAGGCCGAACTGGGAGTTGTATTTTTTAGGGTGTCGATTTCTTTGGCCTTTTTTGGATTCAGCACAAAGAGCAATAGTATCCCTGCCAGTATGCAGGTAATGCCATCTATCCAAAATAAACCAAAATACCCTATAGAAGCAATGATGACTCCGCCAATGGCTGGCCCAGCCGAAAAGCCAAGATTGATCGCCAAACGTATCAGGGTAACAGATCTGGTCTTGTTCTCTTGTTTACTATAGGCGCTCAGGGCAACAAAGGTGGCGGGTCTAAAGGCGTCAGCAATAACCATTAAGATGAATATTCCAAAACACAAAGCAAGGTAGGATTCAAGGAGCTGAACCCAGATAAATAAGAGGCCCGTTAGCAGGAGACTAATGAACATTACTTTGTAATATCCGAAAATATCGGTGAGCTTTCCACCCAGCCAGGATCCAACTAAAGAACCCAGTCCAAAACAGCTCATGATCACACCTACATTTTCCAAAGTAAAACCTCTGTCCTGAGTTAGATACAGGGATAAAAATGGTATCACCATGGTTCCGGCCCTGTTAATCAGAGTTACTAAGGCCAGCCACCAAACTTCTTTGGATAGCCCCCTGAAGGAATTAATATAGGAAGTGTACAAAAATCGCATTATCAGAGGTCTTAAATGTTTGTTGACCTGGTAAACCCATGATTCAATCAGCGAAGAGGTTAGATCTCTTTTATTAAGCTGATCAAATCTAGCCAAAAAAAAACCTAAATTGTACTTTTGATATCAAATAGGAATATGAGAAACAGCCTTCTGACAAGAAATGTGACGCTCGGTCTGTTATTAGTAATAATGGGTTGCGGCGATGGAAAAAAATACCATGACGAACAACAAATTGAGCCAGTACTTTTATCGAATAATGACCTGGCTTCAATTATAGAATTTCAAAGGAATTTGAATGCAGAGTTTTCGGATCCGGAGACCTCACCATTGCCAGATCGGTATAGAAAAGACTTTGATGGCTTAGACTTTTTTAAGCCAGATACCACATTTATAGTACATGCGACATTTACCAGAACGCCCGATGCCACCCCTTTTTTAATGCCCACCAACACGGACCGGATGTCTAAAGAAGTGGTTTATGGGATAGTGTCTTTTCAGCTTAAAGGGAACTCTTACCAATTGGAAGTATACCAAAATGAGGAATTGAGGGAGGACGAAGATTATGAAGATTATCTGTTTCTTCCTTTTACAGACGCCACTAATGGAAATGAAACCTATGGAGGAGGGCGCTATATAGATCTAACGATTCCTGAAGGAGATCAAATAGTGATCGATTTTAATAAGGCGTACAATCCTTATTGCACCTATAATAAAAAATATTCCTGCCCTATTGTGCCTCGTCAAAATGCGCTGGATATTGAAATATTTGCAGGTGTCAAGGCATTCAAGTAGTGGTAAAAGAAAGCCCCGGCAATATTGCCGGGGCCTAATCAACTCAACGAACTAAACAAAACTAATATAAGAGCTTAAAAAGAGTAAACTGCTGCAAGCACAAAGGAAGATAGACTTTTCATAGACGCACCATCCGTATCTAAGAAGGCATCATCCGAAGCATTATCTAGTCTAAGTTCTGGCTTTATAACCAGGTCGCCAATAGTTGCACTACCTGTTAAAGTAAGCGCCAAGACACTAGAATCTTCAAGACCTGTTCCGATGGCTCCAAAGTCTCCGGTCTCCACAAAATATTCACCTCTTAGACCCAAAGTAAAGGTTTCTGAAGTCTTGTACTGAGGATATAAAGCTCCACCTGCAAATCCGGTATCATCTGCCCCATCAAAATAGGCAGCATTGATGCCCAGGTAAAAATCCTCGGAAAGATCAAATCCTCCTGTGTAATCTATTTCGAAATTACCATCGTCTGAAATCAGATTCAAATACTGACCACTGTACCCCAATTGTGCGCCATAGGCATATTTTCCATTAGGGTTAAATTCGGTAATGTCTGTCGGATTCATTACTGCCAACATTAATGACCAATCACTTCCTAAATCGAAATCGGCTTTAAGACCGGTGTGACTAAATGGCCCGTATGAGAACAGATAAGAAGTGCTGTAATTGAAATTACCCGCTGGTGAAATCACCTCATAACCAAGGAAGGTGTTGAAATTTCCAAAGGTTAAGGTTACCTTATCGCTTACGTTCCAATAAACATATAATTGATTCACAATATTCCCGGTAGCAGAGTAAAGCGGAGATGCAAAAATGGCATCCGTACCACGAGGACCAAAAACAAGATCGGCAACAAAACCTACATCTTCTCCTTCATAGCTGGCAATGACATTGGCCATCCCAAGGGCAAAACCAGGTAAATTAGCAAATGAACTTCCCGGGGCAGAATAATTGGCGCCAGAATTGGCTGAATTTAAATTAGCTCTGTAATAAGCATCTACTGTGCCGCTAATGCTGAACTTTTTTTCTTCTGCGGCCTCTTCTTCCTGGGCCATCAGTGCAAAGGCATTAATAAATAGAAAAAGAAATAATAATTTTTTCGCGTAATTTGTATTTATAATCGTTTTCATAATTCAATGTTTGTGATGTCCTTTAAAAGGATGTTAGTAACTGTTTTTAGTTGAAAATTTTGAAATGGTTATGAACGGAGCGTTCTGCAAAACGCTCCGTTCTATTTTATATTAATGTTGGTTCATTCTAAAGTCTGGATAGGCATCCATACCATGCTCATGGAGATCCAGGCCATCTATCTCTTCCTCCTTGGATACTCTGATACCTACTGTTTTCTTCAATGTGTAAATAATAATAAATGCGGACGCTGAACAAAATACGGCAGCTGCTCCTACACCGGCTAACTGAAATAAGAACTGTTCGCCACCTGCCATAGAGCCAAATATACCTACGGCGAGGGTTCCCCAGATACCACAGATCAAGTGAACGGTGACCGCACCTACGGGATCATCGAGCCTGATCCTGTCTATAAATGCCACACCCAATACAATAATGAAGCCGGCGATAAGCCCAATCAGGACTGCTTCGTTAGGTGACATTAGATCTGCACCGGCGGTGATCCCTACCAAGCCACCTAAAATACCGTTCAGGAACATGGTGAGATCCAGATTCTTATATAGGATTGTAGATAAGATCAGTGAGCCAACTCCACCTGCAGCGGCTGCCAAACTAGTTGTAACAAGAACCAGGGAAGTAGTTTCAGGATCTCCGGATAAGACAGATCCCCCGTTAAATCCAAACCATCCTAACCAAAGGATAAGAACCCCTGCGGTTGCAAGTGGTATATTGTGACCGGGAATTGCGTTGATCTTCCCATTTTCTCCAAATTTTCCAATACGAGCTCCCAGAAGGTAAATGGCAATTAAAGCTCCCCAACCTCCAACGGAGTGTACCAGGGTAGAACCGGCAAAATCGTAGAATCCTCCAGCTTCACCGCCCAGGGTAGATAAAAATCCACCACCCCATTGCCATGATCCTACAATAGGATATACAAGACCTACATAGATGATCGTAAAGATCATAAAGGGTCCAATTTTTATTCGCTCAGCAACGGCTCCTGATACAATAGTTGCGGCTGTGGCAGCAAACATTCCCTGGAAAAGGAAATCTGTCCACCAAGTGTATCCACCATCTGCATATTCGGGTGTCATCCCATTTTCAGGGGCAGCAATACCAAATCCTGCAAAATCTAGAATACCTGCAGATCCATCAGCGAATCCAGGGTACATCAAGTTAAATCCACCAATGTAGTACATCAAAAGACCTACGGTGATGATAAAAATATTTTTAAATAGAATGTTGATCGTATTTTTTTGTCTGGTTAGTCCAATTTCCAATAAGGAAAAGCCCATGTGCATGAAGAATACCAGGGCGGTACAAACCATCATCCATATATTGTTAGCTGTAAATAATCCTGCGTCCATATTTCAATAATTAGTAGTTAGTTATTTATTTAATTGATTCCGGCATGGCCGTTTTCTTTGGTTCTTATTCGATAGGCTTGCAGCACATCCGAAACGAATATCTTACCATCTCCTACGTTACCTGTGTAAGCCGATTCTAGTACTGTATTGATAGTTCTTTCCAGGAAATCATCAGAAACTACTATTTCTAAATACCGTCTCTGAATGTCTGTGGTACTGTAAGAGATACCTCTATAGACATGTCCTTGTTTTTCATTGCCAACTCCTGTCACATCCCAGTAACTAAAGAAGTTTACTTCAATTTCATGAAGTGCTTTTTTCACATCATCAAATTTTGATTTTCTAATAATCGCTTCTACTTTTTTCATTTTATTGGTTTATTGTTGATGCGCCAAAAGTAAATTAAATAAAACAACCCCTAAAAAAATAGGGGTATATCTCTTAATTTTTATCATTATATGAAAATATACCCTCAAATAATTAGGGTATAACATTCATAAGTTGATAAATTATCTATTTGATTTTTTTGTAAGGGACTTTTAACATCATGTGTAGGAAGATGTTATTTTTCATAGAAAGAAGATGGTGTACTGAAAGAAACACCCTAATGATTAAAGTATTGACGGTTTGGACTCAGAGGATCTTTGAAAGCCAAAGACCAAGGGCAACGGCAAGTATGCCAACTACTATACTACTTATAGTATAGAGAACAAAAGAAGTGATCTGTCCTTCACGCAACATTCCGTAGTTTTCAAGTGCAAAGGAAGAGAAGGTGGTAAAACCACCGCAAAAACCAACAGTAAGAAATAAGATGGTGTTATTGCTAAGCGCAGTTGATTTGGCAGATAATCCCAGTATGATCCCAATGATCAAACAGCCCAGGATATTTACACCAAAGGTTCCTATAAAAAAATTAGAAGTATAAGGGTTGAGTATTTTGCTTATAAGGTAACGAAGTCCGCTACCAATTCCACCTCCAAGGAATACCAGCAAAAATTGTTTCATTTCCTAAAGATAGGAATCTAAATGGCTTTTCTGTATTCTGAAGACGACAAATCTAATGGGTATACCTTGTCTTTGGTATCCTGAGATTTGTCTTTTGAAAAATCGTTTTGTCTTCGTCCGTTGGTAACTATGCTAAAGGATAAAAGTGCAGCGTTGACTAGGACTAAAATAAAGAAAATGGTAAAAAAGGTTGTCATTTATCGGTTTTCTTTGAACTTATAACGCAAAAGTACTTGTTTTCTTATAGTATACGAATTAATTCCATTTTAAGTTGTGAGAATAGTGATTTTTGTGGTATAGCTAAAATAATTGTTAACTTTTCAGCCATTCCTTAAGAATAAAAAGAATAATTATGAATACAATAAAAACAATGCCTACCCATTTTACTCCTTTATAATTTTTGGAATGAAGATTCTTGTCTTTTCTATAGGAAAGGAAGATTACTATCGCAAAAAAAAACACAAATACGGCTGCGAAAATTAATTGTCCTGTACTAAACATATGTATATTTTAGCGCAAAACTACATTAAAAAGACAAAGTATGAAAAACAAGATAGAAGCCGTTGCACAGTTTCATCATTCTTTTGGATTAGGGGTAGAACAGGAGCCGAAGGCCAATTTAGGCAGCGCAAAGAATCAGCTCCGATTTAATTTGATGGATGAGGAGAATAAGGAATATTATGAGGCTGCCGAAAATAATGATCTTGTAGAGGTAGCAGATGCCTTAGGTGATATGCTGTATATTTTGTGTGGAACAATATTAGAACATGGTATGCAGCATATTATCGAAGAGGTTTTTGAGGAGATCCAGCGGAGTAATATGAGCAAGTTGGGAGCAGATGGCCAACCTATTTACAGAGAAGATGGAAAAGTATTAAAAGGCCCTGATTATTTCAAACCCAATATTAAAAGCATCCTGGATAAATAAAAGAGCACCCGGTAAGAGTGCTCTTTTATTAATAAAAACTATAATCTCTTATACAACCTGGAAGCGCCAATTGAAAGGATCATCAGCTCTGTTGTACTGAATATCTGTAATGCGTTTCTTTAAATGGTCTGCATAACTATTTTCAATTTCTGGTAGAGCATAGTCCTTATCCCTATGACCAAAACCTGAAATTGGTGAAATTACGGCTGCTGTACCGGCCCCAAACATTTCTTTAAGGCTGCCATTGTTGGAAGCTGTCACTATTTCTTCTACCCTTATCTTACGGATCTCTACAGGGATCCCCTCAGCTTTTGCAATATCTATCACACTTTTGCGGGTAACGCCATCCAGGATACGGTCGCTCACAGGACTCGTAAGCAAAGTATCGTTAATTCTCACAAAAATGTTCATGGCGCCAGCCTCTTCTATATACTCATGTGTATTGTCATCTGTCCATACAACTTGCTGATATCCCTTCTCTACGGCTAGTTGAGTAGGGTAGAATTGGCCCGCATAGTTTCCTCCGGCTTTGGCATATCCCACTCCGCCATTGGCGGCTCTCGAATATTTTTCTTCGATCAGTACCTTTAATTTGCCCGAAAAATATGGTCCAGATGGGGCACAAACGATTAAAAATTTATATTGATCTGCCGGAGAAGCATGTAATCCTTTCCCCGATGCAAAAATAAAGGGCCTTATATACAGGGAACTTCCCGGAGTTGTCGGGATCCAATCTTTCTCCACCTGTAAAAGGGTCTTAAGTCCTTCCATAAAGATGTCTTTGGGCAGTTCCGGAATGGAAATTCTTTTAGAGGAGATATTCAATCTTTTTTGATTTTCTTCCGGTCTAAAGAGCCAAACATGTCCTTCTGAGTCTTTATATGCTTTCATTCCTTCAAAAACCGATTGGCCGTAATGGAATATTTTGGCAGAAGGATCCAGGGTTATGCCTTGATATGGGATCACCTTTGGCATTTGCCAGGCGCCATTGACATAATCGCATTCCAGCATATGATCTGAGTGTACTTTCCCAAAGGGAAGATTGGAAAAATCTACCTGGGAAATTTTAGACGTTTTAACTTTTTCAACAGTAATGTTAGTGACGTTGGTCTCCATCCTCTTATTTTTACAACTCAAAATTAAACATTTATGTCCTCTTGTTCCTTCTTTTTTCGCCGAAAAATCGCCAGTTTTGTAGAGTAATAATAAATCATATCTAAAATGAAAGTATTTAACATAATCATTGTGATATTTCTACTACTTGGAGCTTGTAAAGAGCAGAATGCACAATCTAACAGTGAGGGAAAAGTTGCTACAGTTGAAGAATTGCAGATTTTCGGGGAGTCATTCGTCTCTGATAATGCCATGAAGGAAGCGGAAATAGCCCGGGCTTTTGAAGATCTGGGTGAAACAGATACCCTTACTACTGCTTTTTATGGTGTAGTAACCGATGTGTGTAAGTCAAAAGGATGTTGGATGAAGGTTTCTCTGGGCGACGGGCAGGAAACTATGGTTACTTTTAAGGATTACGGATTTTTTGTCCCTAAAGATATTGTTGGGAAGGAAGTGATCTTAAGTGGAAAAGGTTTTATTGAGAAAATGAGCGTGGAAGATCAAAAACATTTTGCAGAGGATGGTGGTGCCACTGAAGAGGAGATCAATAAGATCACAACGGTTAAAGTTACCCGCAGTTTTATTGCAGATGGTGTGATTTTAGAACAATAGGTGAAACGCACCATAATTACTACGGCTGATGGATCTAAGACCATTCATTTAGAAGCCTGGAATGAACAATATCATTCAAAACATGGAGCGGTACAGGAAGCCTATCATGTATTTATAGATCATGGATTATCCGCAGTTAAAAAGAACCGTATTTCTGTTTTAGAAATAGGTTTTGGTACTGGCCTAAACGCCTTGATAACCTTTTTAGAGGCTACATCAAAAGGCTTGCAAATACACTATACGGGAGTAGAAAGGTATCCGGTTGTTGCAGCCGAGTTAGAACAACTAAATTATGTTTCAGAACTCAAGGCAGAAGAATTCAAAGAGCTATTCGGGGCAATGCACAGTTCTTCCTGGGAAGTAGAAACTGAGATCTCCCCTTATTTCAAGCTGTGCAAACAGCAAAAGGACTTTAAGGAGATAGAGGATGAACAAGTATACGACCTTATTTATTTCGATGCCTTTGGTGCCAGGGTTCAACCCGAATTATGGACCGAAGAGATATTTCAGATTATGTTTAACTCTTTGAAAAAGAATGGTATACTGGTCACATATGCTGCGAAAGGTAGTGTAAGACGAGCTATGTTAGCGGTGGGCTTCCAAGTAGAGCGGCTTCCGGGACCACCGGGAAAGCGTGAAATGTTACGAGCAACAAGAATACAAAGCTAGTACACTACACTTGTCAATTTATAAGTATTAAACAATACTGTTAAACCTACTATAAACCTCAATCAACTCCATCTTAAATCAAATATCTTTACAAAAAAAGAGGAGCATGAGCGTTTTGATCACAGGGGCTACAGGATTGATAGGCAAGGCTGTTACGCAGAAATTTCGGGAACGGAATATTGAAGTCCATTATCTTACAACCCGGAAAAGTAAACTAAATGAGGAAGAGGGGTTCAAAGGATTTTATTGGGATCCAAGGAATGGAGAAATTGATATGAAGTGTTTTGATGGAGTAACTGCAGTGATCAATCTTGCAGGCGCTTCTATTTCTCAGCGTTGGACCAGGGCAAATAAAAAGAAGATACTTCGAAGCAGGATAGATAGCTTGCAAACTTTGAGAAAGGCCCTTGAAAAAGTGGAGACCAAGTCCATAGAATCGTTCGTTTGTGCTTCCGCAATAGGGATATATCCCAATTCATTCGACAGATATTATACAGAAGATGTAACTGATGTTGATCCCAGTTTTCTTGGTGAGGTTGTTTCTCAGTGGGAGGATGAAATCAGTGAATTTTCCAAATTTTCGTTTTCGGTTGCTGCCATTAGAATAGGCTTAGTGCTTTCTTCAGAAGGTGGTGCTTTGCCAGCCATGGTTAAACCTATAAAATCTTATGTAGGTGCTGCTTTTGGCAGTGGTGAGCAATGGCAGTCCTGGATTCACATCGATGACCTGGCAAGACAATTCGTTTTTGTTATAGACCAGGGCCTGAAGGGGATCTATAATGGTGTGGCCCCAAATCCGGTGACAAACACCAAACTGGTCAAGGAGATCGCTGCTTTGCTTAACCGACCTTTGTTTCTTCCTAACATTCCCAAGGGAATAATGCAGTTGCTGCTTGGGGATATGTCATATCTACTATTTGCGAGTCAAAGAGTGAGCAGTAAGAAAATAGAAGAAGAGGGATTTGAATTCTATCATAAAAATATCTGTAACGCCCTTAAGAACATTCTCTGCCCGGAAGAGGAGTCTAGTGACCTCTATCAAAAGGAATTCGTTTAATCACCATCTCCATAACATAGTAGATAACATCCTGCAATCAGGATGTTTTTTTGTGACATTTTGACATTTTTAAATAAATGGCAGTACTTTTGCCATCTTCAAGAACACACCAAGAAGTATTGTTTGAAAAAATGATCAGAAATGAGTAAAAAAGATAGAACAGAAGAAATGGATGAGATAAAAGACATATTGTCTCAAGACGAAGCCTATGCCAATGAAGAAGGAACAGATAGTATTTCTGAACCAAATGAGGAGGAGGAAGTAGAATCTGCTTCCAGGGAAGAGGTATTGGAAAATGAGTTAGGAAAGGAAAAAGATAAATTCTTGCGTCTTTTTGCAGAATTCGAAAATTACAAGAAACGGACATCTAAAGAGCGAATTGATCTTTTTAGGACTGCGGGTCAGGAAGTTATAACAGCTCTTTTACCTGTGATGGACGATTTCGAACGGGCATTAAAGGAGCTGTCTAAATCTTCTGAAAAAGAACTTTTCAAAGGGGTTGAGCTTATTTCTAACAAGTTCAAAGAAACTCTTAAAGCCAAGGGTCTGGAAGAAATAAAAGCAAAAGAAGGCGATAGTTTTGATGCTGAGATCCACGATGCTATCACCCAGATCCCTGCACCCAGTAAAAAATTAAAAGGTAAGATCCTTGATGTGGTGGAAAAAGGATACCGCCTGGGAGATAAAGTGATAAGGCACCCAAAAGTGGTGGTAGGCAATTAAAAAAGGGACATGAAGCAAGACTATTACGAAATATTAGGGCTTAACAAATCTGCTTCTGCGGCTGAGATAAAAAAAGCCTATCGCAAGAAGGCAATAGAATTCCATCCGGATAAGAATCCGGGAGATTCCAAAGCCGAAGAAATGTTTAAAAAGGCAGCTGAAGCCTATGAGGTCTTGAGTGATCCCGACAAACGTGCAAGGTATGACCAATATGGCCACGCAGCCTTTGAAGGTGGTGGCTTTGGAGGAGGTGGCATGAACATGGAAGACATTTTTAGTCAGTTCGGCGACATCTTTGGCAGTGCCTTTGGAGGTAGTTTTGGTGGCTTCGGTGGATTTGGAGGCGGTCAGAGACGCGTAAAAGGAAGCAATTTGCGAATTCGCGTTAAGCTTAGTTTAGAAGAAGTGGCCAATGGTGTAGAAAAGAAAGTAAAGGTAAGACGAAAAGTACAAGCTCCAGGAGTTACTTATAAAACCTGTACCTCCTGTAATGGAAATGGGCAGGTAACCAAAATCACCAATACTATTTTAGGAAGAATGCAAACAGCAGCAACCTGTTCTAGTTGCAGTGGAAGTGGGCAGATAATAGATAAACGCCCGGCCGAGGCAGACGCTCAAGGTTTAATAATGGCCGAAGAAACTGTATCCATCAAAATTCCTGCCGG
Source organism: uncultured Flavobacteriaceae bacterium (assembly GCA_963844995.1). Taxonomy (GTDB): domain Bacteria; phylum Bacteroidota; class Bacteroidia; order Flavobacteriales; family Flavobacteriaceae; genus Muriicola. The sequence continues at coordinate 60,068 of CAWJQE010000001.1, forward strand.
CGTAGAAGAAGGGATGCAACTTAAGGTAAGCGGAAAGGGAAATGAAGCCCCTGGAAATAGTGTGCCCGGAGATTTGTTGGTGGCCATTGAAACTAAAGAACATGACACGCTGAAAAGAGAAGGTGATAATTTACATTATGACCTGTATGTCAGTATTTCTGATGCGGTCCTGGGGACCTCAAAAGAAATTGATACCGTTAGCGGAAAAGTCAGGATAAAATTAGAAGCAGGTATACAGTCTGGTAAGATCTTACGACTACGCGGAAAAGGCATCAATAATATAAATGGGTATGGAAGTGGTGACCTTTTAGTGCATGTTAACGTTTGGACACCGAAAGAGTTGAACAAAGAACAACGCGATTTTTTTGAAAAAATGAGTTCTAATGAAAATTTTGAACCCAAGCCTGAAAAATCGGATAAATCGTTTTTTGAAAAAGTAAAAGACATGTTTTCTTAAATGAATAAGGATTTCATTTTAAATAAAAAACGTATATTTGGTCTGATATTGGGCAACCAATATTAATTTTCTTTTTCATAGCAATTTTTTTCCCATCCTTAATTCGTTAAGGGTGGGTTTTGCTTTTTTAGGGTGTCCACTGGTGTTCATTTGACCTAAGATTTTTATGCTATTTTGATGAATTGGGCAATTAAGCACCTTAAAAGCCTTAATTTCTAACTATTTACAGTCGTTTTTTAAATATCCGTGTTTCATTGAATTATAATATTTAAACTCAAAAGTCTTTTCTTCCAATTCTATATCTTTGGCAAAATTGCATACATGAATTCTATTTTGATCGCCGAGCAGATTACAAAACAGTTCGGTTCTCATTACGCACTCAAAAATGTCTCACTTGAAATCCCCACAAACAGTATTTATGGGCTTTTAGGTCCAAATGGGGCAGGTAAAACAACATTACTTCGGATCATCAATCAAATTACCTATCCGGATAGCGGTCATGTTTTTTTTAATGGAGAACCGCTAAAGGCAGAACACATTTCAATGATAGGGTATTTGCCAGAAGAAAGAGGTCTCTATAAGAGTATGAAGGTTGGAGAGCAAGTTATGTATTTAGCACAGTTAAAAGGACTTTCAAAGGCTGAGGCCAAAAAACGTTTGCTGTATTGGTTCGAGCGCCTGGAAATAGGAGACTGGTGGAATAAAAAGATACAGGAACTTTCCAAGGGAATGGCCCAGAAGATCCAATTTATTGTTACGGTTCTACATGAACCTAAACTATTGATCTTTGATGAACCTTTCAGCGGGTTCGATCCTATTAACGCCAATATTATTAAAGAGGAGATCTTACAATTGAAGGAACGCGGAACCTCTATAATATTTTCTACACACAGAATGGAATCTGTAGAAGAGATCTGTGAATACATTGCGCTGCTGCACAATGCTGAAAAGATCCTGGATGGAAAGCTTTCCGATATTAAAAAGCAATACAAGAACAATATCTTTACTGTTGGAATGGCCATACAAAAAGGCGAAACCTTTATTAATGAACTTTCGGAGAAGTTTCAGATAACCTCGTCTGCGTATGATAAGGTAGAGGCACAGCTACAATTTAAAATACAATTACCTTCGGAAGATACACGTCATCTTTTAAATCATTTATCTTCCAAAGGCACTGTCTATAATTTTGTGGAGACCATTCCTTCGGCCAGCGATATTTTTATAAAAACTGTTCAAAGTAAATCTGTCCATGAGTAAATTAGGGTTAATAATAAAAAGAGAATACCTGGCAAAAGTGCGAAACAAGTCTTTTGTTATCATGACCTTTTTGAGTCCGATTTTGATGGTGGCTATGGTGGTTCTCATTGCCTACCTTACAAAGATCAACGATAGTGAGACCCGTGTCATCAGTGTGTTAAATGAAAGCAATTATTTTTCTACAGATTTTAGATCTACCGAGAGTACATCTTATATAGTTTTTAAAGATTTAAACTTAGAAGAAGCAAAAGATTCTACCCTGGCGCTTAACTTTTACGGGCTTCTATATATTCCCGAAGGTAACACCGTTGAAGAGGTGTCTAAAAGTGCTTACTTCTTCACTAAAGAAGCGCCCAATTCTAGTGTTATAGATAAGCTAGATGCCGTATTTCAGGAGCGCTTACGGCAAGAAAAATTACTAGATATTGGGGTCTCCGCCAAAGAATTTGAGGCCATTGATTCGGGTTTTCAACTTCAAACAGAAACCTTTGAAGGGGTGCAAAATTTAAAAGGGATCAATGAAATTAAGGCATTTATTGGGGGTGGATTCGGATATTTGATCATGATGTTTATAATCATCTATGGCGGTTTTGTGATGCGAAGTGTCATTGAAGAAAAAACAAGTAGGATCATTGAAGTGATCATTTCCTCAGTTAAACCTTTTCAGCTGATGATGGGCAAGATCATTGGTACTTCCCTTGCCGGACTTACGCAATTCGCTATCTGGATATTTTCTGCAACCATAATGTTGTTTGTTGTCATGTATTTTCTTGGTTTGGACACTTCCGGCATTCAAAATGCCGCTGTCTTACCTGGCACTTCTGTTAACACAATGACGCCGATGCCTTCGGAGCTCAATGAAATGCAATTGTACGCCAATGAGCTCTTTCAAATACCCTGGACTATGCTGATCTTCTTTTTTATGATCTATTTTGTGCTGGGTTACCTTATCTATAGTTCTATTTATGCAGCTATAGGAGCGGCTGTTGATAATGAGACAGATACACAACAATTTATATTTCCAATTATTTTACCTTTAATGCTGGCTATTTATGTGGGATTCTTTTCGGTTTTTGGAAATCCACACGGACCCATAGCTGTCGGATTTTCGCTTTTTCCGCTTACTTCCCCTATTGTAATGCTAATGCGCCTACCGGGGGGAATAGGAGATGGGGGAGTACCAATCTGGCAATTGATCCTTTCCATTGTATTGTTGATAGGTACTTTTATTGGGATCGTTTGGCTGGCGGCAAAAATCTATAGGGTTGGTATCCTTATGTATGGTAAAAAACCGAGTTACAAGGAATTGTTTAAATGGTTAAAATATTAAGATGGAAAAGCTACAAGACTTTTTTTCAAAATTCAACGATATTCTTTCCTATCAGATCTATGATAGTGAGAGTATTCATATCACCGTAGGTACCTTCCTGAGTATTGTTATCGCGGTGGTTGTCGTGACTTATTTACTTCGGATCGTTCACAATGTAGTTGTAAAAAAATTACCTGAATCTGACAAAAACAAGTTCGTCAGCATCTTTTCCTTTTTAAAATATTTGTTTTACATTCTTGTGATTATCGTAATCCTCCATACTTCCGGGGTGAATCTTACGGTCCTCCTAACAGCCTCTGCTGCTTTATTCGTGGGTTTGGGGTTTGCGCTTCAAAACCTCTTTCAGGATATTATTTCGGGTATTCTCATGATCCTGGATCAATCTATTCATGTGGGAGATATTATAGAAGTAGATGGTAAAGTAGGCAAGGTGTTCGAGATACGTTTAAGAAGTACCAGAGCCATTACCAGAGATGATAAAGTGATCATTATTCCTAATCATATCTTTTTAACCAATACTATATACAATCATACCCAGAATCACAATATGACCAGAGAATCGCTTATTGTAGGCGTAGCATACGGGAGCAATGTGGAATTGGTTACCAAAATATTGGTAGATGTGGGCAGCGAACAGAAAGGAGTCCTAAAATCTCCTGAGGCTTTTGTACAGTTCGATGATTTTGGTGACTCTGCCTTGATCTTTTCTCTTAATTTTTTTATTTCCAATAGTTTTGCTGTGCCCAAGATGCGAAGTGAAATGCGGTACAAAATTGATGAACAATTCAGAAAAAAGGGAATTACTATTCCTTTCCCTCAGCGCGATGTTCATGTTTTTCAACAAAGTCCTTTTCTTCATCAGAATGCCTCAACGAATCCAAAGGCAGGACAAGTGAAGTAAAGAAGATGCTATCTATTTGTCTTGGAACACAAATGCCTGTGATACATGGCACCGTTTTTGAATTGAACTTAAACAAATGGATCTAATGCAAGATTCGGTATTAAATACTATAAAAGCATGCCAAAAATATTAGTTATTGAAGATGAAGCTGCGATCCGAAGGGTTTTGGTCAAAATTCTTTCCGAAGAAAATGAAAGTTATCAATTAGAGCAGGCAGAAGATGGCCAAAAAGGCCTGGATATGATCAAAAAGAATGATTATGACCTGGCCCTTTGCGACATAAAAATGCCCAAAATGGACGGAGTGGAAGTTCTTCAAGCGGCAAGAAAAATTAAACCGGAGATCCCTTTTATTATGATCTCTGGCCATGGCGACCTCGATACGGCGGTCAATACGATGCGCTTAGGGGCATTCGACTATATTTCCAAACCTCCGGATCTGAATAGATTACTGACCACAGTAAGAAATGCTTTAGACAAAAAAGAACTGGTCGTAGAAAACAAGATCTTAAAGAAAAAGGTAAGTAAGAATTATGAAATGATAGGTCAAAGTCCTGAGATCAAAAATATCAAGGAGATCATAGATAAAGTAGCTCCTACAGATGCCAGGGTGCTTATTACAGGATCTAATGGAACAGGCAAGGAACTCGTTGCCCATTGGATCCATGAAAAAAGTGAACGACATGCTGCTCCGTTTGTTGAGGTTAATTGCGCCGCCATTCCCTCAGAATTGATCGAAAGCGAATTATTTGGCCATGTGAAGGGAGCATTTACCTCCGCAATAAAAGACAGGGCAGGTAAATTTGAAACAGCCAATAAGGGTACCATCTTTCTGGACGAGATAGGGGACATGAGTCTCTCAGCACAGGCTAAGGTGTTACGTGCCTTACAAGAGAATAAAATATCGAGAGTAGGATCTGATAAAGATATTAGCGTTGATGTTAGGGTTGTAGCTGCCACCAATAAAGACCTTAGTAAAGAAATTGAGGAAGGCAGATTCCGGGAGGACCTATACCACAGACTGGCGGTCATTTTGGTAAAAGTTCCGTCGCTAAATGAAAGAAGGGCAGATATTCCATTGCTGATTGAACATTTTTCAGAGAAAATAGGTGCCGAACAAGGGATCGCTCCCAAGCTATTTTCTGCCAAGGCACTCGAACTTCTTAAAGCCTATGATTGGACCGGGAATATCAGGGAATTGCGCAATGTGGTAGAACGACTTACCATACTGGGGAATGATGAAATTTCAGAAGAAGACGTGAAATTATTTGCCAGTAAATAAGAAAAAATACGAAGCAACCTTAAAGAACATTTTACTGCTCCTGCCGTTCACAACTAACGGACAATTCTTCCAGAGCTTTAGCCGCTATCTCTTTTGTTCTTAAGTTGTAGTAACGTTTGCCTTCCGTTAAGTTCGTTTTAAGAAGCTCTAGTTCACAACGCTCAAAAATACGTAGGACAAAATCTTTTGCTTCCCGGCATTCTACTGTTAGAACAACCTTGTTAAGAGAATTCTGAAAGCTAACCAAAGAAGAATCGATCTTTGATGCGAGTTTCTTTCCCTGGGTTGGTTGAAAAAGTTTTTGGGTTTTTTTTAGGTCGTTGGTATTTAAGGCCAGCATATCATTGCCATATTCGCTTGTATGTATCTCATTGTGATCCTGTAAGGCTTCCAAACTGCCCTGTGCATTTTCCATTGCCTTTTCAAGTAACATCCTGGAACTTAGAAGTGAGGTGACCTTTATGGCCTTCCTAAGATTGTTTTCTCCTTCCTCAATGCTCAGTTGCGCGTATTCACATCCACAATCGCTGAATTGTTGTTTGGATTTTTCTATAGCGTTCAAGGCTTTATATGCATAGTAATGCACCATGTTCAATTTTTGGGCATCAATGGCATTTTGGGTTTGTGTCCTGATATAACTGATATTAGATCCTGCATAATCGCAGGCATTGGAGTTTACCCCACCAGGGAGAACCGGTAAAAGTGCAAGCCATAAAGAAGCTATAAGTCCTTTCATAAGCAAAGGCTTTTAGGGATAAGAATTTGGTGGAATAAAGATAAAAGAGAAGTCTTGGACAACCTCATTTTATCGTCATAAAGGGAAAAAGCCACGATTTACGTGAATTTATGGATCATCTAACCCCCTTTTCTTCCCTTAATTGTGCAGAGGAACTACCAAGGCATTATAAATTATTTTATATTCATCCTATGAAGAATATAGATATAAAAGAATATAAGGTAGAAGGGAATATTCAACTTAATTCCCGGAAAACCCATGAAGATCTCCGGGCTTCAGAGAAAAAACTCAAGAAATACTTAGAGAAAATACGGACTAAGTTGGGGAAATTTCAGGACGTTATGTACGCCCATGATAAGTACAGTGTACTCATATGTTTACAGGGAATGGATACTTCCGGAAAAGACAGCCTTATCCGGGAGGTATTTAAAGATTTCAATGTTAGGGGAGTTGAAGTGTATAGCTTTAAGGTCCCAACAGATCTTGAACGCAGTCATGACTATCTTTGGCGGCACTATATAGCTTTGCCTGCCAAAGGTAAATTTGGCGTTTTTAATCGTACCCACTATGAAAATGTATTGGTAACACGGGTACATCCAGCCTATATTTTGGGAGAGCATATTCCGGGAATTCATAGTGTGGCTGATATTGATGAGGCATTTTGGGAAAAGAGGTTTAAGCAGATAAATGATTTTGAACAACATTTATCACAAAATGGCACTATCATTTTCAAATTCTTCTTGCACTTATCTAAAGAAGAACAGCGCCAGCGTTTGTTAAGACGATTGGAGTTAAAGGAAAAGAATTGGAAATTCTCATCCGGTGACCTTAAAGAACGAGCCCTATGGGGAAAATATCAGCAGTGTTATGAGGATGCTATCAATAAAACCTCAAGGAAACATGCTCCATGGTATGTTATCCCAGCAGATAATAAGGAGGCTGCAAGGGTTCTTGTGGCGGAAATTCTGCTACAGGAGTTAACGAAGTATACGGACGTTGTGGAACCGGAACTAGATGAAGAAACAAAGTTGAATATTGAATCGTATAAAACACAATTAGAGAACGAATGATAAAGAAATTAATTTGCCTAATCCTAATGGTCAATTTAGTTACAATCTATGGCCAAACGGAGGATGAAAAACAACTAAAAAAATTCTATAACCTGGCCCTCACAAAAGGAAAGTCATACGATTGGCTAAATCATCTGTCGAATCAGATAGGGGGACGTTTATCTGGATCGGTCCAGGCTGAACAGGCCATTGCATATACTAAGGCAGAACTCGATTCTATGGGACTTGATAGGGTTTGGCTACAACCGGTTATGGTCCCTAAATGGGTCCGTGGCACTCCAGAATTTGCCTATATCGAAAGCAAGCCCGGATATACGAGCAATGTGCCTATTTGCGCTTTGGGAGGATCGGTTTCAACTCCTCCGGGGGGTGTAAAAGCTAATGTAATTGAAGTAAATGAACTAAGCGATTTGGAAACGATAGGAAAGGAGAAGATACAAGGGAAGATCGTTTTTTTTAATCGCCCCATGGATCCAACCCTGTTAAATACTTTTCAGGCCTATGGAGGTGCGGTAGATCAGAGATCTTCAGGAGCGGCTGAAGCTGCTAAATATGGAGCAGTTGGGGTCATTGTTAGATCGATGAACCTTAGGCTCGATGATTATCCTCATACAGGCTCTACCCGTTATGGAGATATTCCCGATTCTGAAAAGATCCCTGCGGCCGCTATAAGTACCAATGGGGCAGAATTTCTAAGTACTACCCTAAAGTTGGATCCCAACATTCAATTTTATTTTAAACAGAATTGCAAGCAATTAGAAGATGTCCCTTCTTTTAACGTCATTGGTGAGATAAAAGGCAGCACTAAGCCTAACGAGATCATGGTTGTTGGCGGACATCTGGATTCCTGGGATCTCGGTGATGGCGCCCATGATGATGGTGCAGGTTGCGTACAGAGCATGGATGTGTTACGCCTTTTTAAACTCAGCGGCTATAAACCTAAAAGGACCATACGAGTAGTGTTATTTATGAATGAAGAAAATGGCCTGAGAGGTGGCAGAAAATATGCTTCTGAAGCTGAAATAAATGGTGAGAAACATGTATTTGCGCTAGAGAGTGATGCCGGAGGGTTTACACCCAGAGGATTTTCTTTTGATAGCCCGGAAGCCGATTTTTCTACCATCCTGCAATGGAGATCACTTTTTGAACCTTATTTAATGCAACAATTCATCCAGGGCGGCAGTGGTGCAGACATAGGGCCCCTTAAAAAGGAAGGAATGGTCTTAGCGGGCCTTCGCCCGGATTCACAGCGATATTTTGCCCACCACCACGCTGAAAACGATACGTTTGAGCATGTGAATAAGCGCGAATTGGAACTTGGAGCCGCTGCTATGGCAAGTCTTATGTATCTCGCTGATAAATATGATCTGGGAACTGCAAACTAGAAGTATCCCAGATTGAGGTTATTAACGATATGAATGTTCATACAGGGTAGGTCCCTGTTAATTTTATTACCTTTGCGGCTCATAAAAATAGATCATATGCAAAACGGAATTTACGCTAAATTCAATACTACAAAAGGAGAGATCCTTGTAAAATTAACCCATGACAAAACTCCCGGTACTGTTGGGAATTTTATAGCCCTTGCGGAAGGGACTTTAGAAAATGATGTTAAACCACAGGGCACGCCCTATTACGACGGACTATCCTTTCACAGGGTAATACCAGATTTTATGATACAGGGAGGTTGCCCAACTGGCACAGGTACCGGTGATCCCGGATATAAGTTCGATGATGAATTTCACCCAGACCTAACCCATAGTGGCCCGGGTGTGCTTTCCATGGCCAATGCAGGTCCCGGATCTAACGGAAGTCAGTTCTTTATCACCCATATTGCCACACCTTGGTTAGATAACAAGCACACAGTTTTTGGGAATGTAGAAGCTGGTCAGGAAGTGGTAGATGCCATTGAACAAGGAGACATAATAGAGTCGCTCGAAATTGTGCGTGTTGGGAAAGAAGCACAGGACTGGAATGCAATTGAAGCATTCAGAACCTTTGAGGGTTCCAGAGAGAAAAGACTGGCTGAGGAAAAAGAGAAAGCAGAAGCAGAACTTCAGAAGATAGCTGCTGGTTTTGATAAGACCAAAAGTGGACTTCGTTATAAAATGATTCAAAAGGGGTCCGGTAAACAAGCCTCAAAAGGCAATGAGGTCTCTGTGCACTATGAGGGATCTCTCCTGGATGGCCAGGTTTTCGACTCGTCCTATAAGCGGAATCAGCCTATTTCTTTTCAACTTGGGGTGGGCCAGGTAATTCCCGGATGGGATGAAGGTATCGGTCTTTTAAAAGTAGGAGATAAGGCCCGATTTGTGATTCCTTCCAATCTGGGCTATGGCAGTGCAGGAGCCGGCGGGGTTATTCCTCCGAATGCCACACTGATCTTTGATGTTGAATTAATGGATGCCAAATAGTCGTATTCCAGGTATTTGAATTCGTGGAATACCTAAAAATGACTTAATTGCGCTTCGTTACTTGAATTGAAAACAATAACAATATCATATTCAGTACTACCAGGAACAATAAGATGCTAAAGAAAACAGACATAGTCTTTTTTTAAGTGTAACACCTTATCCACGATAAACCCTACCTTCTAGTAGGGTTTTTTTACAATTTTGTTTTACTCGTGGTACTAAGTAGCAATAAAACAATATTGACTGCGATCAATATCAAAAGGATCCAAAAGAAGGAATACATACTGTTGGTTATTAATTGGTTATAGGAGTGTATTCTAAAGACGCAAAAAAATAGAAATTGTTGTGTTGCAGCTAGTTGAAGTTAATAACAACTTATGAACAATCTCGAATTGAACAATAAGAGCAAAAAAAACCCTGACCAATAGGCCAGGGTTATACTAAAAAATGGAATTTTTACCTAATCTAATACTTTCACATTAACGGCGTTTAATCCTTTTTTTCCTTGTTGTAGTTCAAATTCTACAACGTCACCTTCACGTACTTCGTCAATTAAGCCAGAAATGTGTACAAAGTGATCTTCTTGCGAACCATCTTCAGTGATAAAGCCGTAGCCTTTTGAATCGTTGAAGAATTTTACTGTTCCTTTACTCATAATAATAAAAAATAAATTGTTAATTAAGCCGCAAAGTTACATTTTTATAATTGAAAATATGGGTTTTTGAGGTAGAATCTTTAAATTACTTTGTTGAGGCTTAGGTGGTTCATACCAATAGCGCACTAGAAAATGCCCATTTTAGCCGTTTGAATCGAAGGTCAATTTAGTGCAAGTTTTAAATATTTTGAATTTTAAAGTAGGTAAGCTAGTTAGAATTGTAACATAATTTTAGCGTTATGAGCTCATTAAGCATATGGGAGTTTCTTATTTTTAATCTATGGAAGATATGTCATTAGAAGAATTGAAATACCCAATAGGCCATTTCGTAAAGCCTGCCAAGATCAATTCCATGATCATTAAGGATTGGGTTGCACAAATTGAAGCTTTGCCGGTCAATATTTCAGACATCACAACTCCCTTGTCAAAATCGCAATTAGATACACCCTATCGGCCCGGGGGTTGGACGGTGCGCCAGGTAGTGCATCATCTGTCGGATAGCCATCACCATAGTTATATTCGTTTTAAATGGGCATTGACAGAAGATAGACCGGTCATTAAGCCCTATTTGGAAAAGGAATGGGCACAATTATTTGATTCTGTCACAGGCCCTATCGATCTATCTCTTGCCCATCTGGAGGCGGTTCACGCCAAATTGGTTTACTTACTCAAGGGACTTTCAGCAGAAGATCTGAAAAAGACTTTTATTCACCCCGTTGGCAATTCCGAAACTACCCTCGAGGAAAATATAGGACGTTACGCCTGGCACGGAAATCATCACCTGGCTCATATACAGGGGCTAATTGATCGAAATAACTGGTGATATAATTACAACCTCAAAGGTATTAACTCTTTTTCCAATATGTACATCCCCTTTTCTTCTTGCCGGGCATTTTCAAACGGCAATAGCTTTTCGCCAATAATGGTATACCCAAATTGCTGATAAAATTTTAAAGCTCTGCCTTTTTTCATGGTATCGAGCCAGAGAGTTCGAATGTTTAGATCTAAAGCTTTCGATTCAATTTCCTCCAGGACCATTTTACCAAGACCTTTTCCTGTAAATTTATGTAGCAGATAGATCTTTTCAAGGAGCATGGAACCTTTGTACGGAACATTTTGGACTCCTTTATCTTTTATCAATTTTAGGATCCCTATTCCTTCGCTTTGTTTTCTAATGATAAAATGATAGGTATTTGGATCTTTGATTTCCTTCCTTAAAATGGCTGTAGTGAAACTACTTTCAATATATGGTGATGGATCCTCTTCGGGCCAAAGATGGAGATAGTGATCCCTGTATGCCTGCTCCCCAAGTTTACAATAGGTTGAGAAAGTAGCTACAGACAAAGGCTCCAGAACTATGGAATTGTTCATCTTATTGAGATCAATTATCGCTCCATTTAATATTACAACCTATACTTGGTTTTTGGTCTTGCGGCAGTGATCTTCCATCCAACAAACAATCCATAGCCTGCCGAAGGTCGGCCCCGTTAACCGGCAAACCATTTCCTGGTCTGGAATCATCTAACTGTCCGCGGTAGACCAGGCGTAGTTCAACATCAAATAAATAAAAGTCGGGTGTACATGCCGCATCATAGGCCTTTGCAACTTCTTGAGTGGCATCGTACAAATAGGGAAAGCTGTAGTTTTCTTTTACTGCATTCTCCTTCATTAAATGCGGGGCATCCTGGGGGTAGTTCACCACATCATTACTTGAAATAGCAACAAATCCTATGCCTTTGACCTGATATTCTTTCCCTAGAAGAGCGATCTGCTTATTCACATGTTTTACGAACGGACAGTGATTGCAAATAAACATAATGAGCGTTCCTTTGATTCCTTTTACCTCATCCAGTTTTTTTACATCATCGGAAACGGTATCGAGCAATGAAAAATCAGGGGCTTGGGTTCCCAGTGGTAGCATATTGCTTAAAGTATTTGCCATGTTTTCTTCCTTTTAATGACAAAAGTAACACGCTTAAAAAGAATGTAATACAAATCTTGTGCTTTTTCAACGTAAAGAGCTAAGCAAAGTGAAGTAGGTTTTCGGAACAGTTCGCCATTTCATCATAGAAGGGTAACTTACTTATCTTTGAAAAGGAGCTAAATTATAAACTAATAGAATATTTAATTTGTCATAGGTGATAGAAACTACGATAGACGCTGTTCGTATCAACTTTAATACGGAAACACTTTGGATTCTTAATCTCATCCTCGCCTTTATTATGTTTGGGGTGGCATTAGAAATCACCTTGGATGATTTTAAGCAACTAATACGAAACCCTAAACCTGTTATTGTTGGTATTCTTAGTCAGTTTATCGTCCTTCCATTTATAACGTTCCTCTTGGTCATGATCATTAAACCTATACCCAGTATGGCATTAGGAATGTTTCTGGTAGCAGCCTGTCCTGGCGGAAACATCTCCAATTTTATTTCATCCCTTGCAAAAGGAAATACTGCACTGTCTGTTACTTTAACTGCGAATGCCACATTGTTGGCAATTTTTCTTACACCTCTTAATCTCAGTTTTTGGGGTTCCCTCTATGAGCCTACAAATTTGATGTTAAAAGAAATTGCTATTGTCCCCCTGGAGATGATAGAGCTAGTTTCTTTGATCCTGGGAGTGCCCTTGGTGATGGGTGTTTGGATAAATCATAGTTATCATCAATTGGCAAGAAAGCTTTCCAAATATTTAAAAATAGTATCCCTGGGATTCTTTATCTGTTTAATACTGGTGGTGGTGTTTAATAATTGGTTGCTTATCAAGGAATATCTCGTGTATGTTTTTTGGATAGTACTGATTCACAATGCCATGGCATTCCTAACAGGTTTTTCTCTGGCTGAATTATTTAAATTACCGGCTCCTGATGTACGGAGTATTACCATAGAAACAGGTATACAAAATTCAGGTTTGGGATTGGTCCTTATCTTTACCTTTTTTGAGGGCTTGGGAGGCATGGCCATTCTTACAGCATTCTGGGGAATATGGCATCTTATTTCCGGCTTGTTATTGGGGTCCTATTGGGCCTATAATCCTATAAGAAAAAAGGTCAACGCATGAAGACCCGCTTGTATTTCATAACAAGGAAAATAGTCTGTTTTGGACTCTATTGTTATTATAAGGAAGTACAACTCCATGGGATGGAGAAGGTGCCACGAAATAAACCTGTGATGTTCCTGGCAAATCATCAGAATGCATTATTAGATCCTCTGGTGATCGCTTCATTTACGCCTTTCCGTTCTTTTTTTCTAACGCGTTCAGATGTTTTCACCAATCAACTGTTTAACCAGATCTTTGGTTTTCTGAGAATGCTGCCAATTTACCGCTTGCGCGATGGGCGCGATACGCTGGGTAAGAATGAAGCAATTTTTAAGCAATGTACCCGGCTATTACAAAAAGGGGAAGCTATTCTGCTTTTTCCCGAAGCTAACCATAATATTATGAGGCGTGTACGGCCATTAAGTAAAGGATTTACACGTATTCTATTTGCCGCCTTTGAAGAAGATCCGGAGATAGACATACAACTGATTCCGGTAGGTATCAACTATGAAAAGGCAGATGCTTTTCCGGATAGGGTAGCTTTTTATTTCGGAGATCCTATTTCTTCGCGCAGCTTATATACTAAAGATGATCTTATAGGGTCTGTTACTTCTATCAAGAACAGCGTTTATGAAGCACTTAAGGTACAAACAACCCATATAGATGATGTGGAGGAATACGATCAACTACAGCATTATTTAGATGAGGTTTTAACAGATTATTTAAAACCTAAAGAGGCTAATGAAGCCCTTCTCAACTTCCAAAAGGGTGAAGAGCTCCCGGGTAAAATCCATAAAAGGAAAAAACATAAAGGCTTTAAATTCCTATTTGAGCTATTGAATTGGCCCATGCTTTTGGTGTGGAGAAAGCTTGTGAAACCAAGGATCATCGAAATTGAATTTGTAAGCACATTTCGCTTCACCTTTGCCATTTTAACGCAGCCTGTCTTTTACCTTGCCCTGTGGTGGCTATGTACCGCCCTTATGAATCCATTGGCAGCAACTGCCATTGTCCTTGGCCATTTCCTATTTAATCTGGCGTATGTAAAGTTTGGCAGATCCTGAGGTTTACCCCGTCAATACAGCATTTTTTTAGCTGCTTTACATCATATTTCCAAAGAATATGGCATTCATCAATAGTTTGTTGGTACCATACCAAAAGGCCCTGAAATTGGTATTATCAGTGAAAAGAATTACCCTGCCGCTACCCATACGGCTCACTTTAAAGGGAACACTGTTCTTTATAAGACCAGAGTTTTCCTCTGAAATATACCCGCTTAGCAAAGGGGAGGATGTGTATTGTATAGGATTGTTATAGCTATCCTTTTCAGGTTCCAGATAAATGTTGCTATTTCTGAAGAGTGCTATTTTGCTATTCTTGTAGCCAAAATTAATAGGGTGCGACCTGTCTATTTTAGCTTCAAAAATGGCGCCACCTGTGACTTGAGCACCCCGAAAATCATCTTTTTCGCCAAAAGAGATATTCTTAGCTACAAGGGTGTCCTTTTTAAATTTTAGATCGAGGAATTCTTGTTGCCCGAACCAATTGGCGGTAGTGCGATACCCTATAAGACTCCCTCCGTCCTTCACCCATTCCTTTAACTTCTCGGCATTACTTTTACTAAGCCCGCCACTGCCCCAGGTCCCTGGGATAATTATATCTGTATACGAGCTAAGATCTGTTCTTCCTAAATATTCAGTATCAATTTTAGTGAGCTTAATATCATATCGGGTATCAAACAAATGCCAGATCTCCCCGGCGTCGTAAGATCTGATCCCTTCTCCAACAATTATAGCGATCTTCTGTTTTACTGCAGGTTCGAAATCTCCACTCCCGAGATCTATTCCATTAGTTACTCCGGTACTTACCGAAGTTATAGAAAGAAAGCTTTCTTTGGCCACTTCGGTCAGAAAATCATAGAGTTCTTTCTTGTTTAGATCCTGATTTTGAACAGGGATCATTACAGTACCGTAGTCATAGGAGACACCGTTCATATTAAACGGGTATTGGGCAATCTTGGCCCGTATACCTTTGTTGAGGATCTTATTTAGTGCCTTAGGGCTGTAATACTCATGCCATTCAAAGAGATAGGCATAGTTGCTCTCTCCACTAACAGATCCTGTAAGAGGTTTAAAGTCTGTGATCTCTGGTCCTGCATTGGCAAGAGAAGATAACTCCGCATAATCCACATTGAAAGAAAGAGGAAAGGTCCAGGCAGAGATATCATAGAAAAGACTATCCGCGAATGTGGTCCTTTTTTCGAACATAGCCTTGATAAGACGATGATTCTTTTGGTTCATGGGGACCACATAACTATTGCCTTTTTTGTAACGGGCTCCTCCAATGGTCACATCCTGACCCACCTCATGAAATTTAATATTTTGTCTGTTGAGGATCTCGGCGAGATGCCAGGTCTTGGCTGCGTCTTTTTCATCGCCAAAGATGATAGCCTTGGTCTTGCTTTTTGCTGCTTCATCCCGCAGACTCTGGTAGAAATCTCTTTGATAGGTGAGAATCTTTGTGCGCATGTTTTGTGCTGCTTCCACTGTAGAAAGGGCGGCAGTAAATTGATTTCGTATTGTAAAAGGGAAGGTGAGGAGTCCGTTTTCGCTTTCCTGAATATGTCCTCTGGAACTCGCCTGCTCAAAAAGGATCCCGATACTACCTACTACATCCGGAAAGGTAGAACCTTTACCGTAGTAATAATCATCATAGTTTTCCTCAGAATAATAGAGTGAACCTATCTTATCTAAGGCTTTGGCGTGATAGGTTCCAATCTCAGCGGTCAATTCCTGATTCATTTTCGGTGTTAAAGGATGAACTCTTGTTGGCTCCCCGGGTTGAAAAAAGAAAGTAGAATTAGTACCCATTTCATGATGGTCTGTTAAAATATTGGGCAACCAGTTGTGAAATGTCTTTATACGGGCCCTGCTTTCCGGTAACTGTACTGGCAGCCAATCCCTGTTAATATCGAACCAGTAATGATTGGTACGACCTCCGGGCCAAACCTCATGATATTCCCTTTCATTCCCATCTGAGTTGAGGTTCATACTACGATTGGTATTTGCCCAATAGGCAAAACGCTGCAATCCATCAGGATTGTAAGAAGGATCCATTAAAATCACTGTCTTATCTAACATGGCATCTATTTCCGGCCCCTGGGCCGCGGCCAAATAGTAGGCATACGCTAGTCCGGCATTTGCGCCGCTGGGTTCATTGCCATGTACCGAAAATCCCTGATACACTATGATAGGTAATTCCTCCAAATTCAAACTATTCCCGCCATTTTCAGTTAAAGCAAGATGCTTTTGACGTATTTCTTCCAGTTGGTTATGATTCTTAGGAGAGGTCACTGTTAGCAGTAGGATGGGTCTGCCTTCGAAGGTAGCTCCTCTATTCTCAATGGTGATGCGATCACTGGCTTTGGCTAAGGTTTGCATATAGAACATTAGCTTATCATGGGTTACATGCCATTCTCCTACTTCATGTCCTATGACATCTGCCGGTTTTGGAATAGACGGATCATAGGTGATCTGCTGTGGCAGATAGTAATCGAGGGTTACTGTTTCTTGTGAAAAAAGGCCTGCTGAGACCAAGGTCAATAGTCCGAGAAAAAGGTTTTTCATTCTGTTTGTTTTAAGATCGCTAAATGTAATAAATACTATGGCCTATAACAAGAGGAGACTATTGAAGTTTGGCGTTTTAAGGTAAAAAAAAGACCTTTCGTAAAGGCCTTTTATCTGTTAGTGTGTAAATAACTAGTTATATGTCGTCGAAATCGACATCAGTGAAGTTTTCCAGAGGTTTGTCTTCTTTAGGTGAATCATCTTCCTCTTTCTTAAAATCCTTTTGATGTCTTTCTGAGATTACTTCCTGCCCTTTTTCAGCAATGATATAATCCATCATTTCTTCCATATTTTCTCTGAAAGCCTGAAAATCTTCCTTGTAGAGGTATATCTTATGTTTTTTGTAGTGAAAAGAACCATCATCATGGG
Organism: uncultured Flavobacteriaceae bacterium; assembly: GCA_963844995.1. Taxonomy (GTDB): domain Bacteria; phylum Bacteroidota; class Bacteroidia; order Flavobacteriales; family Flavobacteriaceae; genus Muriicola. Next base: position 77,202 of record CAWJQE010000001.1, read on the forward strand.
TAAATTTCTTGCTTTCTGTGATTGTTAAGTAATAATCACCTGCTTTGGTACTTCTGACATCAAAGAAGTAAGTTCTTCTTCCTGCTCTTAATACTTTTGAGAAAATTTCCTCCTGATCCATTAAATCTTTGTCGCCCATGTGGTATATGTTGGTAGTAGTTAGTTATAAAGTCATCAAAAATGTAAAAAAAAACCTAATTCAGCAACAATTTTCTAGTTTTCTTTCTCAGACAATTGATGCGCATAAAGTTCCTTGTAATAGCCTTCCTGGTTAACCAAAAGATCGTGCGTACCCTGTTGAATGATTTCTCCCTGATCCAGGACAATGATCTTATCGGCGTTCTTCGCAGAAGATACTCTATGGCTTACAATAAGAGTGGTTCGGTTTCTGGAGGCCTTTTTCAGGTTGTTTAAAATGGTCTCTTCGGTCTCTGTGTCTACTGCGGAAAGGCAATCGTCAAAAAGATAGATGGCCGGATCTTTTAATAAGGCTCTGGCTATAGACACCCGTTGTTTTTGCCCTCCGCTTAAAGTGATTCCTCGCTCTCCAAGGACCGTATCATACTTTTTAGAAAAGCCCATGATATTCTTATGAACCACGGCTTTTTTGGCAACTTCTATGATCTCTTCCTGGGTGGCAGTCTCTTTCCCAAACCGAATGTTATTTGAAATGGAATCGGAAAACAGGAATGCATCTTGTGGTACAGCACCAATGGAACTACGTAAGCTTTCCAGATTGAGTTTTTTAACAGGTGTGCCGTCTATCCGGATCTCCCCTGAGCTAACATCATAAAGTCGTGCTACCAGATCGAGTATGGTCGACTTGCCGGATCCGGTCTTTCCTAAAATAGCTACGGTTTGACCCACCTCAATGTTGAACGAAATATCTTTAAGCGCTGTGATATTTGTATCCTCGTAAGTAAAGGTAACCTTGTCGAATGTTATTTGTCCTTTGATTGGGGTCTCTTCGAGAACTTCGTTCTTAATATCGGGTTGTTCCTTCAGAAATTCATTTATGCGTTTTTGGGAGGCCTCTGCTCTCTGAACAAGGGAGGTTAACCATCCCACAATGGCTACGGGCCACGTAAGCATGTTCACATAGAGAATAAATTCCGCAATAGTACCTATGGAATCAATTCTGCCATTGATATATTCCTTGCCTCCAATATAGATCACAAAGATATTACTGATCCCTATTAGCAAGATCATAAGAGGAAAGAACCATGCATCAACTTTGGCAAGATCCATACTTCTATTCTTGCCTTCGATCGCCAGTGAAGCAGCCTCAGCATTGATTTTTGGTTCCAGGGTATAGGCCTTTATAACTGAGATCCCTGAAAAAGTTTCTTGTGCAAAGGTGGATAAGGTAGATAAGAATTCCTGTACTCTGGTACTTCGTTTATGAATGATCTTACTAATAATATAGATCAATACAGACAGAATTGGGAGGGGTAATAAGGCATAGAAAGCAATGGTAGGGGCCTTGATAAACATAAGGGGTATAAGGCAGACAAAGAGTGTTAGGGTTTGCATCCCATACATTATGGCAGGGCCCGCATAAAGACGTACCTGACTGATATCTTCACTGATACGATTCATCAGATCCCCTGTGCGGTTCCTTTTATAAAAATTGAGATTTAATAACTGATAATGATCAAACACTTCATTCTTAAGATCGTATTCTATATAACGGGATACATTGATAATGGTCTGTCTCATCAGAAAGGTAAAGAATCCTGAGAGCAAGGCTGCCCCAATAATGATCAGGATATATTCCAGGAGTAATGATCTTGCCTCGGGTTCTGCAGTTAGGCCCCCCAGATATTTCTCAACTACTTCAATAGAATTCTTAACGTAAGATGGCATAACCAGCTGAAAGACCCTTGCAATAATGGTAATAATGATCCCCAGGAATAATTTGAACCAGTATTTTTTGAAGTATTTGTTAAGGTGTTTTAGTTCTTTCATATTCCACAGTTGCTTCGTGCCGATTTCGCAACAGCGCAAAGATAGCAGATTCGCCAGAAATCAAATGTTATAAAAGGTATAAGATAATCCTTCATTTCAAGGGTGAACATTTGTAAGATATTGTTATTTTTGCCGAACGATCACAGATCACTGACTAAAGTTCTTTAAACATGCTTACGAGAAGGCAATTACGGGTGAAGGTTATGCAATGTATGTATGCACTCACTCAATCCAAGGATGACTCCCTTGAAAAACAGGAAAAATTCCTTAAAGTAAGCATTGAGAATACCTACACCCTCTATCTTTTAATGCTGAGTCTTTTGAGAGAATTGCATACCATGGCTGAAAACCATGTAATGCACGATACTAAAAAGTACCTTGAATCTGCTTCAGATAGTTTTCCGGACAAAAAGAAATTCCTCAAGAACCAATTACTCATGCAATTGGTAAATAACCCTATGCTTACTAGTGAATTAAAAAAAAGGAAAATAAAAGGCTGGTATCTTAACCAGGATTACGTAAAGATCGTTTATAAGGAAATTGTGGAAAGTGGGGTGTACAAGAAGTATATGACACTAGAGGGAAGTTCCTATGGGGAAGACAAGAATCTCATCATTGATCTTTTTAGAGAGGTCATTGCTCCTAATGAAAAATTATATGAGTTCTTTGAGGATGATAAGCTTACATGGGTTGATGATATTCCACTTGTAAATACCTTTATCCTCAAACAGTTTAAGACCATTAAAAAGGACCAGGCACAATCATTCTTCCTCCCGGAACTCTTAAAAGACGATCAGGATATGGAATTTGCTAAGAAGTTATTGGCAAAGACGCTACTGAATAATACTGCTCTTGAAGATGAGATACAAGGCAAAACCCCAAACTGGGATAAAGACCGTATTGCGGATATTGATGCTATTTTATTAAAAATGGCCATTTGCGAACTTTTGAATTTCCCATCAATTCCGGAAAGGGTCTCCATCAATGAGTATTTGGAGATCGCCAAAGAATACTCTACTCCCAAAAGCAGCATATTTATCAATGGTATTCTAGACAAATTGGTCAAGGAGTACAAAACAGAAGGAAAACTTAAAAAAACAGGGAGAGGACTACTGTAAGCAAATATTCCTTAATTTTGCACCAAATTAATAAAATCTACTTGTATGAAAAGAGTATTCATAGCCTTTGGAATCATATCTATGGTTGGATTTGTTTCCTGTAAAGAAAAAGCTTCAAACAAAATTGAAACTGCAAACGTTGAGGTAGCCGCAGAAAGAGATGCTGCAGCTAAGAACCTGCCTGTAATGACCTTTGATAAGGCCGAGCACGACTTCGGAACCATTGACCAGGGCGCGCCTCAGGAAACAATTTTTACATTTACTAATACGGGGAATGCACCCCTGATCATTACCAACGCAACCAGTAGTTGTGGCTGTACTGTGCCAGAGTATCCTAAGAACAAACCTATTGCCCCAGGGGAGACCGGGGAGATGTTAGTTAAGTTCAATGGTACTGGTCAGAATCAGGTTACCAAAACAATTACTGTTTCTGCTAACACTGCAAAAGGATCTGAACTGTTGCGAATTAAAGCTTTCGTAAATCCGAAAGTCGCAGCTTCTGCATCCGCTTTGGGTCCGGTAAAATAAATTTTTAAAATACAGATAATACTATGGGTGATATAGGACAATTCCTCCCAATGATCTTGATTTTTGCGGTGGCGTATTTTTTTATGATACGGCCTCAAATGAAACGTCAGAAGGATGAAAAGAAATTTGCAGCAGCATTAAAAAAGGGAGACAAGATAGTCACCAAAAGCGGTCTGCACGGCAAGATCGTTGATCTTAATGACAAGGACCTATCCTGCATTATTGAGACAATGGCCGGAAGATTGAAGTTCGATCGTTCAGCTATATCAATGGAAATGAGCAGCAAATTGAACGCTCCTGCTAAATAAAAAAGCATTCGTATATAAAATAGAAACACCGATACTAATATGGTATCGGTGTTTTTTTTGCAAGAACTTGATGTATTGTATGAAAGGTTAAGGTTTAGCGGTATTTATCATTGAAACTTTTGCCCTTAAGAATCATAGGAATAATTTTTTCTAGCCGGGATTGCTTGGTTTTAATCTGTTTGGCGGTGTCTATGTATTCACAATATTCACGTTGTTTGTAGGGAGCCAGGGTTTTAAACATTGCGGAAAGGTTGGCGTTTTTTTTAAAGGCCTCTTTGAGTTCCGGCGAAATGATAGTCCTTTTTGTTCTTTCTGGTTTCCATACCAATCCATTCTTTTGATTTTCTATGGCCTCCTTCATATAGGCTAACACCTTTTGAACCGGAATATCTTGCCTCGATTGAAATTTCCAGTGACGCATAGCCTTGGTTTTCCCTTCCTGGGCATTTTCCAACACTTTTCCGGGGTCTTTTAAATAACAGCCATTATAGAACCAGAGACCAAAGTATGATTTAAAGGCAATGATCCCCAAAACGTTCTTGTTGTTAATGGTATATACCGGAGAGCCCCATTTCACAGTTTCCTCGAGTTCTGTTTGCAAGGCCAGTTCCCGAAGTTTAGCAATGCCCTCTTTAAAAGGACCTTCTTTTGCGTAATAGGCTTCTAATTTTGCGGTTGCTTCTGCCACGCTTTCTAGAATTTCTTAGCTGTAAGTTCGCAAATTTTTACGATAACATCAACTGCTTTTACCATGCTTTCCACAGGAACATATTCATATTTTCCGTGAAAATTATGTCCTCCTGCAAAAATGTTAGGACATGGTAATCCCATATAACTTAATTGTGAACCATCGGTGCCTCCTCTTATTGGTTTAATAATCGGGGGTATACCCAGCACCTCCATGGCTTCCTTTGCTATTTCTACTATATGGAATACGGGCTTTACTTTTTCACGCATGTTGAAATACTGATCCTTTAGCTCCAATTCAATACAGTTATTGTGTTTCGTATTTAATTCAGCAACCAAGTCCTCAATGATTTTTTTTCGATCTAAAAAGGCATTTTTGTCATGATCTCGAATGATCATCTCCAGTTCTGCGTGTTCAATGGTTCCAGATAGGTGATGAATATGGTAAAATCCTTCCCGGTCTTCAGTTTTTTCCGGTACCTCCTGTTTTGGGAGCCTGTTAGCCAGTTCAGTAATGATCCCAATGGCATTGACCATTTTATTTTTTGCATAGCCCGGATGTACGCTTTTCCCATGGGCAGTGATCTTGGCACTTGCCGCATTGAAATTTTCATATTCGAGCTCCCCGATCTGGCTCCCATCCATGGTATAGGCCCAATCTGCACCAAATTTTTTAACGTCAAAATGGTGGGCACCCCTTCCTATTTCTTCATCAGGGGTAAATCCTACGCGAATCTTTCCGTGTTTTATTTCAGGATGAGATAGTAGGTATTCCATGGCCGTAACGATCTCTGTGATACCTGCTTTGTCATCCGCTCCCAGGAGGGTAGTGCCATCGGTAACGATCAGGGTTTGTCCCTTGTAGAGCAAGAGATCTTCAAAATAATCCGGGGATAGACGAATATTTTCTTCTTTATTTAATAGGATCTCCTTGCCGTCGTAGTTTTCAATGATCCTGGGCTTCACATTGGTGGCAGTAAAATCAGGTGACGTATCATAATGAGAGATAAACCCGATCGTAGGTACTTCTTTTTGGACATTGGCAGGCAGCGTGGCCATGATATACCCCTTGTTGTCCATAGTAACTTCCTGAAGTCCAATGCTATTTAATTCTTCAAATAACTGCTTGGCCAAAACCCATTGCTTCTCTGTACTGGGTGTGGTTTTAGAGTGTGGATCACTTTGGGTATCTATGGATACATATCGAATAAATCGATCAATGATGGGTTGCATACTTCTTCATTTTAAACAAATGTAGTGTATCGCAAAGAAGGCTCAAACACCTAATATCACGATTTAGACGTAAAAATGTGGATTACAAATAATTAGGAATTTGTTAAGGACTTGCATTAGATTTCATTACCTTATTCAACTAATCACTCAAATACTCAAATTATGAAAAAACACTACTTTCTATTTTTTTGTCTTTTATTTGGTTCACTTACTTTGCTTCATTCGCAGATTACAGGAACCGTTAAAGACGAAGACGGCGCTCCTTTACCGGGAGCTTCCGTAGTTAAAAAAGGCACCCAGGTGGGTACTACAACAGATTTTGACGGAAACTTTTCGATCGATGCCATTGTTGGTGATCGTTTGATCGTATCTTACATTGGCTTTGAACCCAAAGAGGTTCTGGTTAATAGCACTATCCTCTCTATCACCCTGGTATCTGGGGTGCAATTGTCTGAGGTTATCATCACCGGGTCTAGGAACCCAAACAGAACAGCTACCGAAAGTACGGTCCCTGTTGATGTTATTGATGTAAAGGAACTCGCTAATGTGTCGCCACAAGTGAACCTAAACCAAATACTGAATTATGTGGCACCTTCATTTACCTCTAATACACAAACCATTTCGGATGGTACAGATCATATTGATCCGGCCTCACTCAGGGGATTAGGACCAGATCAGGTGTTGGTTTTGATCAACGGGAAAAGAAGACATACCTCTTCTCTTGTAAATGTAAATGGGACCTTTGGTAGAGGTAGCGTTGGTACAGATTTAAATGCTATACCTGCCGCTGCTATACAACGTATTGAAGTACTCCGTGATGGAGCTGCTGCTCAGTACGGATCTGATGCCATTGCCGGGGTGATCAATATTATTTTAAACCGTACGGTAAACGAATTAGTGTTGACCACAACTACAGGAGCCAACTTTTCAAAAAATGCGAACGATCAAACAGGAGGTTCTGATGGAGCCACTACCAATGTTGCAGGTAGCTATGGAATTTCCATGGGAGAAAAAGGTGGTTTTTTAACCTTGTCCGGTGATTTTGACGTTCGGCAGGAATACAGCAGAATGAAGGAATGGGAAGGAGATGTATTTAATCTATACAATACGGTTGAACGATTTGCCAGAGCAGACGGGGCCGACCTTTCGTTACTTTTGGATGATGATGTGACCGATGTATTACAGTATGCGAATGCTGCTGGTATAGACACCCAGGGAGCCACAACCAAGGCTGAATTGCAGCCTATTCTTTCCGGGGATAATACAACAGCAGAATTAGCTGCCCGTGGTCTGGAAAGAAGTGATTTTAATATGAGGGTAGGGCAATCTGCTTTACGCGGTGGACGATTCTTTGCGAATTTCTCCTTACCTCTTGATGATAATGGAACAGAGCTCTATTCTTTTGCAGGGATTAGCTCCCGAAATGGTAATTCCGCAGGTTTTTACAGATTACCAAATCAGAGCAGGACGTATACACCGGCTTATTTTAACGGATTTCTACCTGAGATCAATTCCAATGTTAAGGATCAGTCCTTTTCACTGGGAATCAAAGGGATGATAGGGGACTGGAATGTAGATCTAAGTAATACCTATGGCAAGAACTCCTTTTTATATGTGATAGGGAATACGTATAATGCTTCATTGCAAAACGCATCACCTACTACGTTTGATGCAGGAGGGTTCTCTTTTGCTCAGAATACGGCTAATTTAGATATTTCGAAATTCTATGATGATGTTCTAAATGGCCTGAATGTGGCTTTTGGATCGGAATTCAGATCGGAGGTTTATGAAATTGTTGCCGGGGAAGAAGCATCCTATGCCCAGTATACCGCAGCAGGGGAAGTTGTTAAACTTGCTTCACAACAACCTTCAGTCGACTTTTTTGATGCTTCACGTCCGGGGGGTTCTCAGGTGTTTCCTGGTTTTGCTCCCAGCAATGCTTTGTCCAGAGGACGAACCAGTGTTGCAGGATATCTTGATCTTGAAGCCGATTTTTCCGATGCGTTCTTAGCAAGTTTTGCTACCAGATATGAAAATTATAGTGATTTTGGATCTACTATTAATTTTAAACTGGCCGCTCGCGTTAAAGCAACGGAGAACCTCAACTTCAGGGGCGCATTGAATACAGGATTCAGGGCACCTTCACTACATCAGCTCAACTTTAATTCTACCTCCACTATTTTTGACAACCTTGGAAATCCACAGGAAGTGGGAACCTTCGCCAATGATAGTAAGGCCGCTAATTTGTTAGGTATTCCAAGTTTAAAAGAGGAAACTTCCAGAAGTATTAGTCTTGGACTAACCTCTAAGATTCCTTCTGCTAACCTTACTATTACGGTAGACGGGTACTTTGTGCAGATAGATGACAGGGTAGTCTATACAGGTCAGTTTGCAGGGCCGGGAACAGGATCAGAACTCGATAATTTACTAAGACAAGCTAATGCTACGGCAGCTTCATTCTTTGCAAATGCGATCGATACTGAATCGAAAGGGCTTGATCTTGTGATCACACATGATGCTACGCTATCAGATAGTTGGAGAATGAAATCAGTTCTTGCGGGTACTTTGTCTAAAACCAAAAAAGTAGGTGACATCAAGGCCTCTGACGTATTGAGAGACGCTGGTCTGATCAATACATATTTTCCTGAAGATAGCAGGGTGTATTTAGAACAAGCTGTTCCAAGAACAAAGGTTAACCTGTCTAACACTTTTCTGTCAGATAAATTCGTGATCTTCCTTCGTAATGTTTATTTCGGAGAAGTAACCGAAGCTACCACAACCATTGCCAATCAGCAGGTATTTGGGACCAAAGTGGTTACAGACCTATCGCTTGGGTATAAGGCTACTGAAAACTTTACGCTAACAATTGGGGCGAACAACCTGTTTGATATTTATCCGGACAGAGCAGAGGAATCTTTTGGAAACAGAAGTGGAGGCCGTTTTGACTGGTCTCGTAGAGCTCAGCAATTTGGCATAGGTGGCCGATTCCTATTTGCAAGACTTAGTATTGGTTTGAAATAATATTCATCATACTAGTATATTTAAAACCCTCTTCGGAGGGTTTTTTTATTTGTACCTGGAAGCATACTAAAACAATGAAATATCAGTTAAACAGGATAAGACAGCTATTGATTAGATCTATGATAATTCAAGTAAAATATGCAGTATTCCTTTTTTTCTTTGGGATGCTGGTTTTTTCTATAAACGCCCAGGACCGGGATTGTATACTGGGTCTCAGCGGAAGTTCAGCGGAAACCATTATTCAGGTATTTCAATTGAATGAAGAACAGATCCAGAAAATGGAGGTATGGACGGCAGAACTCAAGCTATCCAATAAAGTCTATCAGGATGAGATTACGCTACTTTTTGATACACATCCACAAAGTAAAACGGAAGATCTTGAGGCCTTGGCAACCAAATACAAGGTATTAAAGGACCAGGTCCTTGCAAATACAAAGGAGTATGATACGCGATTACTAAAGCTTTTCAATCCAAAACAATACGATCGTTATCTGGAATTATGCGCTACTGCTAATAGAATCCCGATTCAAGTTATCCCTCAGCCATATCTACCCGGAATTCCGGAATAGAGCCCCTGTGAATTAGCGAGGAAATTCATAAAAAAACGTTGCTGAAGTTTGTATTTTTGCCATTTAAAAGCCGGTATGTACAAAGCGATCATCAGACCTCTTCTTTTTTTATTCGATCCTGAGAAGGTGCATCATTTCTCTTTTAGGGCTATAAAGCTTACTTCCCAACTTGGACTATCAGGTCTTATCCGCAAATTATATACTCTTGAGGATCCTGGCTTAGAAAGAGAGGTATTTGGTTTGAAATTTAAAAACCCCGTTGGACTTGCCGCGGGATTCGATAAGAATGCTGTTCTGTACAATGAACTGGCCAATTTTGGCTTTGGTTTTGTGGAGATCGGAACCCTTACACCCAAAGCACAGGCAGGGAATCCTAAAAAACGCTTGTTTAGATTGAAGGCAGACAAGGCCATTATTAACCGTATGGGATTTAATAATGAGGGTGTGCTGGCGGCCGTTGAACGATTAAAGAAAGAACATAAAGTGTTGATCGGGGGAAATATTGGCAAGAACAAGGTGACCCCAAATGAAGAAGCAGTCCAAGATTACCTCATTTGTTTTAAGGCCCTTTACGATCATGTAGATTATTTTGTAGTGAATGTAAGTTCTCCCAATACACCTGGATTACGGGAATTGCAGGAGAAAGCTCCCTTAACAGCTCTTTTAAAATCACTAAAACTGGAAAATACGAACTTGGCCCGGAACAAAGGGATCAAAGTACGTCCTATCCTTTTAAAAATTGCTCCCGACCTTACTGATGAGCAGTTGTTGGATATTATTGACATCGTTAAGGAAACAAAAATAGAAGGAGTTATCGCTACCAATACAACTATTGAAAGAAAGGAGCTTAAATCAGATTGTATCTTAGTGGAAGAAGCAGGTGGGTTAAGTGGCTTGCCTCTAAAAAAGAGAAGCACGGAAGTAATAAGATTCTTGGCAGATAAAAGTGAGAGGTCCTTTCCGATTATCGGGGTAGGAGGGATACACACCGCAGCTGATGCCCTGGAGAAATTAGAAGCAGGTGCCAGTCTTGTTCAGTTATGGACAGGATTTGTCTATGAAGGTCCCGCTTTGATAAAACAAATAAACAAAGCACTCCTGGCTAAGAACTCTTAAGGTGTCCAGTAATCAATAACCAGAACATCCTCAAGCGAAGGTCCTAATAAGGCCCCAAACGCCTTATGGTCAGGGTGTGGCAGATATATTTCACGAGCTTCTTCACTTGCAAAGCTCAGGAAAAAGCAATGGGTAAATCCTTTGTTTAGACCTTCCGGACTATTATTCAGGCCCCATTCTAAGGATAGTATTTCCGGGATCTTGTTTTTAAGAGCAACAAAGGCGGTTTCTACCTCCTCCAATTGTTTTTTTGTAGTTCCCTCCTTGAATTTAAACAAGACCACATGGCGAAGCACGCTGTCTTGATGTATTTTGGTATCCGAGAAGGAATTTTCAGCAGTCATATATGTTTGGTTAAAACCAAAGGTAGAAAAGGCCATGAAGAGGGCAATAAGACTAAGATAAATTTTCATTAGGGAATTTTTTGTAAGATATAAAAAAGTACGTTTGTTTGTTATCCACTAAAAAGCGAAGACCAAAGTGAATTTTGAGATTTTATGGGGGTTTGCATTGGCCACGGCCTCATTGGCTATCTTTCCGGGTCCAGATAATATTTATGTACTTACCCAAAGCATTGCTCACGGTAAGAAATATGGCCTGGCGACAACTGCCGGATTGATCTCTGGCTGCATTGTGCATACTACATTTTTAGCTTTTGGCGTGTCTGCTATCATCAGTGTAAATCCCTCTTTGTTTTTTGCGATAAAGCTTTTTGGGGCCATCTATCTTTTTTATCTGGCATTTCGTGTTTGGCGGGCAGAGGCAAGGATTTCCATTGAAACATTAGATAAACCTAAAAAAACGCTCTGGCAATTGTACCGCCAGGGATTTGTGATGAATGTTCTAAACCCTAAGGTCACCATATTCTTTTTGGCGTTTTTTCCAGGCTTTCTTTTCAGCACCTTTTTAAGTACTACCCTCCAGTTTTATATTCTGGGTGTTCTTTTTATGCTGATCTCTTTCCTGATTTTTTCCGCGATTGCAGTTATGGCCGGTTCTATTTCTGGGTACCTTCAAAAACACCCTAAGGCACCATTGTTTTTAAAATGGATGCAGATATTAGTTTTTACCGGGATAGGTCTTTACCTGTTATTATCCTATAAATAATAGTAATTTTGAAGGGTAGATCAATTTTTGTTTATGTCTGAAAAGGTTAAAATAATCGAATGTCCCAGAGATGCCATGCAGGGGATCAAGATGTTTATACCTACCGAGAAGAAAATTCAATATCTCCAATCGCTCCTGGGTTGTGGTTTTCATACCATTGATTTTGGCAGTTTTGTCTCGCCAAAGGCCATTCCCCAAATGGCAGATACGGCTGAGGTTTTGGAAAGTCTGGACATGCAACATAATCTTTCTAAATTATTGTCCATTGTGGCAAATGTAAGAGGGGCTCAGGATGCATGTAAATACGAGGCCATAGACTACCTGGGATATCCGTTTTCTATCTCTGAGAACTTTCAAATGAGGAATACACATAAGACCATTGACCAGTCTACGGAGGTCTTAAAGGAGATCTTAGATATTGCTTCCAATTCCGGGAAAGAAGTGGTTGTTTATATATCTATGGGTTTTGGAAATCCATACGGTGATCCCTGGAATGTTGAGATAGTAGGAGAGTGGACCCAAAAGCTGACCTCTATGGGGGTAAAGATCCTATCACTGTCAGACACAGTTGGGACATCAACCCCTGAGATCATCTCTTATCTATTCTCCAATTTAATTCCCATGTATCCTGCCGTAGAATTCGGAGCCCATTTACACACTACACCGAGTACCTGGCACGAAAAGATAGATGCGGCTTATAAGGCAGGTTGTAGACGCTACGATGGTGCCATACAGGGTTTTGGCGGCTGTCCTATGGCCAAAGATGAGCTTACAGGCAATATGCCTACCGAAAAGATGCTATCGTATTTTACATCAAAAAAAGCGGATACAAATGTGTCCTGGACAGTATTTGAAGCAGCTTTTAACCAGGCCACCCAGGTCTTTTCAACTTATCATTAGTCTCTATTTTTAATACTGCAAGCGAATTCCGATGTAGGCTCCGAATGGATGTCCTGGTCTTAATCCGGAAGGCACTCTGGATACTGCGTAAACCTCGTCCAACATATTAATGATATTTCCGGTTATACTGGTGTGAGAATTGAGGTGATAAGCCCCGGATACATCCAATACAAAACTGGACGGTACCAATTCATTAGAAGGAATAGCGCCTTTTCCTGCTTTTGTTCTGAATTCACCATTAAAACGGCCACTTAGATTAATATCAAAAGTAGAATGTACCAGAGATAAGCTGGTATTGAACTGATGTTTTGAGATGTAGGGAAGTTCATCCCCTGTTGTTACTTCACCCCAAATATCTTCAGCACTTCCAAAACTACTTTCAAATTCTGTATCTGTGTAGGTATAGGCCAGCGTTACAGGTAATTTTAGAGAGGAATTTCCCGCAAGGAAATCATAATTAAGCAACACTTCCAATCCTTGTACGGTTACTTCTCCGGCGTTAAATTGCTCTAAACTACCTGTTCCGCCCGTTGCTGCCAGATCGCTACCAAGAAGGTTGCTATAATCGTTAAAAAAGCCAATAAACTCTCCGGAAAGACCATTAAATGTAAAACGGGATCCGAGTTCCATATTGATGCTTTTTTCTGCTTTTTCACCTTCTTTACTTGTAGGAGGAGAAAATCCTTTGTGCACACCTCCAAAAATGGAGAACCCATCAAAATTATAGTTGAATCCCATTCCTGGTATCCATACGGAACTATTATTTTCTCTGAATGAAATATCCGAGCCGTTACGTTCTATATCATTGGAGCCAAAATTTGTTCTGCCTAGAGAAATGTTCTCATAGCGCAATCCCGGTGTAATTGTCAGGTCCTTGTATTTAAGTTTGTAAAGAGCAAAGGAGGCAAATGCCCTTGCGTCGCTAATTCTATTGGCATCTGTGCCGGGTGTTCCTTCAGAGGTTAGGTTCATTGTGCCATTGGCTATGTCGTAGCCATCTACCCACTGGTAGCGGTCTTCCTCATCATAATGATATCTTAGTCCAATTTCGATATCGTGGAAGGTCTTTTCACCTACCCAATGATAATCCAATTTAGTCTGTACCCCTTTTGATATATACTTTCTATTGTTGGCCTTCACCAATAAAGCATCTGAGGGACCGTCTTGTTCTCCTGAAATAAGTTGAAAATAAGAAAGGTTGTTTTCCGGTTGGCTAAGGATGTCGGAAATACCTCTACGCTCTCCGTCCAAGGTGACTGCATCTAGTTTGTACCAATTTCTGCTAAATCCATTGTAGTACGCATTGGTAGTGATGTGAAAATGATCACTAAAAGCCAATAAATGACTGGCCATGATCTGAATATGGTCATTGATCATTTCATCTGCCTGAGATCCTGCATATCGTCTGTAGGGAGTATCCTCAAAATCGGAATCAGAGAGTCCTACGTAGGTCTCATTAGAGTCCTCATCGGAATACTGGAACTTAAATTCCAATCCCTGATACAAGGCGGCATTTTTATCTGTATTTACTCTGAATTTCGCAACCAGATCATTCTTGTCAAATCCGGTGTTCCCTCCAAGGTCCAGATCCTTAAACCCATCAGAATTAAAATTCAGATATTCCACCATATAGCCAAATTTTTCCTTGGCATCGCCAACTTTGGCATGTACCCTACCACTGTTAAAACTTCCGTAAGAGGCCGATAAAGAGGCATTGAAGGAATCTGGTATCTTGGTAGAGATCATATTGATGGCACCGCCTGTTGTAAACGGACCATATTGAACCTGACTACTGCCTTTAAGGATCTCTACAGCCTGCATTCTGGCCACCGAGGGAAAATAATAAGCGGCAGGTGCACTATAAGGGGCAGGGGCGATCAAAACCCCGTCTTCCATCAATGTTATTTTGGCACTTCGTTCTGGTGAGGTACCTCTAAGACTTATATTGGGTCTCAAACCAAATCCGTCCTCTTCATAAAATGAAACTCCGGGCACAGAGCGTAAAACCCTGTTTATATCTGTATAGTTAAAAATTGCCAGTTCCTGAGGCGAGATATAAAACGCAGATCCTGTGCGGTTCTTTGCCTGGTATTTACTTCCTAGGATCACGTTGGCAGAAAGTACTACTTCATTAAGCCTGATAAGATTAGAATCCTTTGACTGTACAACTAATCGAACATTTTGAGCGAGGATAAGCAATGGAAAAATGCATAGTATAAAAGCGACACAGGACTTCATTTTATTTAGACTAATTAAAAATTAATAAAATAGAAAGACAAATTTAAAATCTTTTAGTGTGATTAAAAAGTCTATTTAGAAAAATTCTAAATAAAAATCCTTTACTTTCTAAGTGCCAAAGTGTTATCTAATTCACGAGAAAGATGAAGTCCACCAAAAACTATTTCACAAGGATCTTTCTCCGTTAAAAAAAGCGTACATTTGCACGCAATTAATCCTTAATTGCATGGAAGCTCACCTAAATAAGATTCTTGGAGAAGGACTCACTTACGATGACGTCCTATTGGTACCTGCGTTTTCTGACGTTCTACCCAGGGATGTAAATATTCAAACTAAGTTTACCCGAAATATCACCATCAACATTCCTATTGTTTCTGCTGCAATGGACACGGTGACCGAATCCAAAATGGCCATTGCCATGGCTCAGGAAGGTGGCATTGGCGTTCTGCATAAGAATATGAGTATTGCGGATCAGGCAATGAAGGTGAGAAAGGTGAAACGTGCCGAAAGCGGTATGATTCTGGACCCAGTAACCTTGCCAAAAGATGCTCTGGTAGGAGATGCCAAAGCTAATATGAGGGAGCATAGCATTGGGGGTATTCCCATTGTAGATAAAGACAAAAAACTGATTGGGATCGTGACCAACCGGGATCTCAGATTTGAAAAGAATAACGACCGACCTGTTTCTGAAGTAATGACTTCCAAGAATTTGGTTACCGTAGCAGAAGGGACTTCCCTGGAGCAGGCAGAGGAGATTTTACAAGCCCATAAGATCGAGAAATTACCGGTAGTAAATGCCGATTACAAACTCGTAGGCCTTATCACTTTCCGGGACATAACCAAGTTAACACAAAAACCCATTGCGAATAAGGACCAATATGGAAGGTTGCGGGTGGCAGCAGCTTTGGGTGTTACACCAGACGTTATTGAGAGGGCATCTGCCCTTGTAAAGGCGGGAGTAGATGCTGTGGTCATCGATACTGCCCATGGACATTCCAAGGGTGTTGTGTCTGTATTAAAAGAAATAAAGAAGAAGTTTCCTTCTTTGGAAGTGATCGTTGGAAATATTGCAACCGGTGATGCCGCTAAGTATTTGGTGGAGGCTGGGGCAGATGCCGTAAAGGTAGGAATTGGACCCGGATCTATTTGCACCACACGGGTAGTTGCAGGCGTTGGTTTTCCTCAATTTTCGGCTGTGCTGGAAGTGGCAGCGGCTATCAAAGGAAGTGGCGTACCTGTGATCGCAGATGGAGGAATTCGCTATACAGGTGATATTCCTAAGGCCATAGCAGCAGGCGCAGATACCGTAATGTTAGGCTCATTACTGGCGGGCACAAAGGAATCTCCGGGAGAAACTATAATTTACGAAGGGCGTAAATTTAAGTCGTATCGTGGAATGGGTTCTGTGGAGGCAATGAAGCAAGGGAGCAAGGATAGGTATTTTCAGGATGTGGAGGATGATATCAAGAAATTAGTACCCGAGGGGATCGTAGGCAGAGTGCCTTACAAAGGTGATCTGTATGAAAGTATTCATCAATTTGTGGGTGGACTAAGAGCCGGAATGGGGTATTGTGGAGCTAAAGATATTTCTGCGCTCAAGGAAAAAGGGCGTTTTGTTAAGATCACCAGCAGTGGGATCGCTGAAAGCCATCCTCATCATGTGACCATAACAAAAGAATCTCCTAACTATAGCAGGTAAGCCTTCTTATTTACCTTGTCCGCTATAGGTTTTCCAATCTTTTTCTTTATACACATTATCCCCGAAATAACGGGCAATGTTTAAAAAAGGTGCTGGTTTTTGGTAGCCGGGAACCGGCGATAGCATATTCAATTGCTCATCAAGGAAAACAACCGTAGGATAACTTAGTCGGCCCTGCAGTAAGGAAGCTGCAAATTGATGGTAACCTCTTCTCCCCGAAGGAACATAGGTGTATGTCTTTCCTTTAAATTCAATAGGATCTTTTCCCTCCCCATCCATCTTTACCATGTAAAAATTCGCGCTCATGTAGGCAGCAACCTCGGGATTTTGGAAGGTATCTTTATCCATTCGTTTACACCAACCGCACCAGTCGGTATACACATCGATAAATATTTTTTTCGGATTAGCCTCAGTTTTCGCTAATTCAGTTGCTTCTTCCCAACTAAGCCATTGAACCTGCTGGCTATGTGCTTCTTGAACGTTTAGCGCCAAAATCAGCGTCATAATTACAACAAGTGTTGATATCTGGAATTTTTTCATAGCTCTTACTTTGTGGACATAGTCGTAAATACGTCATTAAAATAACGAATATGTCTATGCTTTATTTTAAGCATCACTAGTCATTTTTGTTCAAAAACGATGCCATCTACCGCAGTAGTCCTAAATTAAACCTAAGTTTCTTATTTAGCAACCGCCTTTTCAATGACAGGGTCGAACAATGAGGGTTGGTCAACCTGATTCCGAATGATGTCTTCGAAAGTCTCTCTTTCTCGTATCAGATATGCCTTCCCCTCATGCCAAAGCACTTCGGCAGGCCGGTATCTGGAATTGTAATTACTGGCCATGGTAAAGCAATAAGCGCCGGCATTGTGGAAGCACAAGATATCACCTTCAGATATTTCGTTGATCCTTCGGTTGTTTCCAAAGGTGTCCGTCTCACAAATATAACCAACAACTGAATAATAACGTTCTCTGCCGTCCGGGTTAGATATGTTGATGATCTCGTGAGAGGAACCGTACAGCATTGGCCGAATTAGATGATTAAATCCCGAATCAACACTGGCAAATACAGTAGAGGTAGTTTGTTTTACCACGTTCACCTTGGCGAGAAATGACCCAGCTTCGCTTACAAGAAATTTGCCCGGTTCAAAGGCCAGCGTAAGATCCTTTCCATACTCCTGGCAGAATTCGTTGAATCTTCCCGCTAATTTTTGGCCCAACTCTTCCACATTGGTCTGTATATCTCCTTCTTTATAAGGTACCTTAAATCCGCTCCCAAAATCAATAAAATCAAGTCCTTTAAAATGCTTAGCCGTATCAAATAGTATTTCTGAGGCATATAAGAAAACATCAATATCAAGGATATCACTGCCTGTATGCATATGGATCCCATTGATGTTCATTTTGGTAAGTTCTACGATCCTTAATAAATGGGGTATCTGATGTATGCTGATCCCAAATTTGGAATCAATATGGCCCACTGAAATATTGGAATTACCACCGGCCATAACATGTGGATTAATACGAATACAAACAGGGACCTGTGGGTGCTTGGTGCCAAATTGTTCAAGGATCGAAAGATTATCAATATTGATTTGAACCCCTAATTTTGAAGCTTCTTCTATTTCTTCCAATGAGACACCATTTGGAGTATAGATAATATCCTGGGGTTGAAACCCCGCCAATAAACCCAATTGTACTTCCTGTATGGATACTGTGTCTAGTCCGCTCCCCAAACTATTCATCAATCGGAGGATAGATATATTGGATAAAGCCTTTGCGGCATAATTGAGCTTAAGTCTTGGAACACTGCCAAAGGCTTTTGTTAGCCGGTTAAATTGGGAAATGATCTTTTCCGAATCGTAAACATATACTGGTGCCCCATAGTTCCGGGCAATCTTTAAGAGATCTGAATGCTTCATAGCAATAACTTTGGTGCAAAGCTACTCTTCTCAGGCTTTTAACCCAAAATAAAATGCGATAAATAAAAAAATACAACAAATAGTTACATATATAACAATATTCTCTGAATCATAAACTTGCGATGCACACCCTGTCTTTGTATTTTTACCAAAATTAGGTCGTGAAATTACCCTTCTTTCCACTACAAACTGTATTCTTCCCTGGTGAAACCGTTCCTCTTCATATTTTTGAGGACCGCTACAAAGAGCTTATCAACGATTGCAGAAAAGACGCTATTACTTTCGGTATTCCGGTCTATATAAATGACAGGATCGTATATGGAACTGAGGTGCAACTTGTAGAGGTCGTAACCACCTATGAGAATGGATCTATGGATGTAACTTGTGTTGGCAGACAGATCTTTCAGGTAATGACCTTTGAAAATGAAATGGAAGGTAAAATGTATGCAGGTGGTGAGGTGAAATTTTTGGAATCTATCAATGATGGTGATATTCGGGCAAAAGAATCAGTACTCGATAGAATTCAAGAACTTTACGATCTTATGGGGGTGCATTTTGAAAAGATCCCGGCAGACAAGTTTAACCCCTACATGCTTGCCCATAAAATGGGTCTTTCCTTCGAACAGGAATACGAGTTAATGCAATTGATCAAAGAGAGCGATAGACTTGCCTATATTCGAAGACATTTGGATCAGACCATAAAGGTCCTTAAAGAAGTAGACAGGACCAAGGAATTGATCGATATGAACGGACATTTCAGAAATTTCGATCCATTAGATTTTAAGGATTTCAATATTTAAGGACAAGTATAATTTAGTTAGCGAAACTCCGCTGTGTTTCCTATTTTTGCAAGCAACTAACAAAACAACCGTATGAATCTTCACGAATATCAAGGAAAAGAAATTTTGGCCAGTTTTGGCGTTCGTATACAACGAGGAATTGTAGCGCATAATGCTATAGAAGCAGTAGATGCCGCTAAACAATTAACCCGTGATACAGGCACTTCCTGGCATGTGATTAAGGCTCAGGTACACGCAGGTGGCCGGGGAAAAGGTGGAGGTGTTAAAATAGCCAAGAACCTTAAAGAGGTTGAGGAGATAGCAGGAAAGATTATTGGAATGAATTTGGTAACCCCTCAGACTACAGCAGAGGGAAAAAAGGTACATCAGGTACTGGTGGCTGAAGATGTTTATTATCCGGGTGCAAGCGAAACAAGTGAATTCTATGTTTCAGTTCTATTGAACAGAGCACGTGGACGAAATATGATCATGTATTCTACAGAAGGCGGAATGGATATAGAGGAAGTGGCAGATAAAACTCCACATCTTATTTTTACAGAAGAAGTAGATCCGGCTACGGGTTTATTGCCTTTCCAAGCACGAAAAATTGCTTTTAACCTGGGTCTTTCAGGGACTGCCTTCAAAGAAATGACAAAATTTATCACCTCTTTGTACAAAGCATACGAACAAAGTGATGCCAGTCTTTTTGAGATCAACCCGGTTTTAAAGACCTCTGATGATAAGATCATGGCTGTAGATGCCAAGGTATCCATAGATGATAATTCCTTATACCGGAGGAAGCAATATGCAGAGATGCGCGATCTCCGTGAAGAGAATCCGATTGAAGTTGAAGCTCGTGCGGTGGGACTTAATTATGTAGACCTTGATGGAAACGTGGGTTGTATGGTAAATGGTGCCGGATTAGCTATGGCCACTATGGACCTAATTAAAATGGCCGGGGGAGAACCTGCTAACTTCCTGGATGTGGGAGGAACAGCCGATGCTAAAAGAGTGGAAGAAGCCTTTAGGATCATTCTAAAGGATCCGCATGTTAAGGCAATACTGATCAATATTTTTGGAGGGATCGTTAGATGCGACCGCGTTGCACAAGGGATCGTAGATGCCTATAAAAACATGGGAGATGCCATCAAGGTTCCAATCATTGTAAGACTTCAGGGAACAAATGCAGACCTGGCTAAAGAGATCATTGATTCTTCTGGTTTGGCAGTACAATCTGCAATACAATTCCAGGAGGCTGCTGATAAGGTAAAAGCAGTATTGGCCTAATAAAAAAAACAACTTATTAAATCTAGGCGATGTTAAAAACATCGCCTTTTTGTTTGTCTTAGGTGCACATGGTTATACAGGTTTTAAATAAACCACCGACCAAACTATTCGAACTTATTTTCCTTCTTACCTCTAGGTCTCTGGAGATATTCCTTCTGAGTGTTAAGATTTAAATTTCTGTTAAAACTTAAAAAACCAGTAACATTCCTATTTAGAGGTCGTCTTTTAGTATACATCATCAATCTAATTATTAATCAAAAAACAAACAAGTCATGAGAAAATTACCTTTAGTACTCGCAGCGGTTATTCTTCTTTCAACCGGTAACCTTTTTGCAAATGATTCTAAAACGAACGATCCCAGAAAAGAGCTGGCCATCCAGATCAGCAAGCTTTTGAAAAACAATTCTTTTACAATAAATGATCACGATCTTACGGCAGAAGTGCTGTTTACTTTAAACGATCAGAAAGAAATTGTGGTGATCTCAGTACATACTGAAGATGAAGTTCTGGAACGTTTTGTGAAAAGTCGCTTGAATTATCAAGTTGTTGAATTAGCTAAGGCCGAAGAAGGAAAAATGTATACCGTTCCTGTCCGTATTAAAGGATAGACTCTGTAATTATCAGGAAAGGTCCTAAGGGTGCTTAGGACTTTTTTTTGTTTTTATAAGGTACGGAACCCAATCCCGTAAATTTACCTTTCCTGGGTTTAGAATGTCCTTTTGGAGCTGATTTTTTAGGAGTATTTAAGACATCCTTGGGCACTTTTGGAGCCTCCTTGGTTCCGCGTAAGTGAATGACCAGCCCGTTGAGGAAGTTGCGTAAAACCTGATCTCCACACTCCTTGTATTTCGGATGTTCCTCTCTGCGACAGAAAGCCCCAATCTCACTTTTCGAAATACGAAAATCTACCAGGGCCAGAATGTCTACGATCTCATCGTCTCTTAGCATTAAAGCTACTCGTAGCTTTTTTAAGATATCATTGTTGGTCATTATAGAACTTTTAAGCAAGGTATTACAAAAGAAGAAACAACACACCCTAGTTGTCTTTTAAATAATTCAATTCAAGGAATGTCAATATTTCAACACTTAAATACGACTTGTATTTAAGATAAACTGTCATAAGGGCAGCACTATCGGTTTGATAAATGACAAAAGGGCAGCAATATTCACTTGGTATATCCTTTGCTTTATATGTGAAAAATAAAGTTAAACTTAAAACTAAAAGCCATGAGTATAGCAACACGTAACAAATTGATGTTTCCAACACTAATGAATGAATTTTTTAAACCAGATTGGTTGGGAGGTTTAGAAAACAGCGAAGCTACTCTTCCTGCCGTGAATATTAAGGAAGATGAAAAAGCGTTTCATTTGGAATTAGCTATTCCCGGAAAAAGCAAGGAAGATTTTAATGTAGAGGTAGACAAGGATGTTTTAACCATTTCAATGGAGACCAAAACCGAAGATGAAAAAACAGAAGAGAATTACACCAGAAGAGAATTCTCCTATACGTCATTTAAAAGATCTTTTACATTACCGGAAACCGTTAACAGTGAAAAAATAAAAGCATCTTACAAAGAGGGGATCCTTTCCTTTGAACTTCCCAAGAAAGATGAAGCGCTACCTAAGCCAAAACGTATGATCGAAATAGGAAAGTAAGGTAGAGAAAGTAATTATGCTTGACCCACACTACGGGTTTTCATAATGGTTGGTTTGTTTGGTTAGTTGAATAGCGCTCCGAGAAATCGGGGCGCTATTTATTTATAGGTTCATTGAGGATAGCCAAACACATCATGATCCCTTCCAGAAAATTCCCCACTCTTAGATTTTCATTTGGAGCATGAATACTATTATCGGGATTTGGTATCCGGATAGATACTGCGGAGACATCTAAGGTGCGGACAAAAGGGGCTATTGGTTGAGACCCGCCTGTAGTTCTCATATTTACCACTTTTGTCCCAAAGATTGGACGCATTGCTTTGTTAAGGAAATTCCCTGCCTCAGAATCCATTTCTGTGCGAAAAGGTTGTGATCCCAGACGATACCTGAGTGAGGCTAATTTAGGATAAGTACTACGTTCCAGCGCTGTAGGAATACTATCTACTATATGGTACCCCTGTATTTTTAAATGCTCCTCTAACAAGCGAACCATCCGTTCCCCCGGAGTCTCCGGTACCAGGCGCATGTCAATTTCTATTTCTACCTCATCAGGGATAATGGTCCTGACTTCCTTGCCGACCCAGGCAGATCGCAGGCCTCTGATATTTAGTGAGGGGTATTGTAGCGACTCCTGATAACTTCCGCCTACCTGGTCGCTTTCAGCTATTCCCAGGCGTATTTTTAAACTGTCTTCATTTTCAGGCAGGGAATTCAATGCTATTTTATCGGCCTTGGTCAAGGTGATTCCATCATAAAATCCTTTGATTTTAACCTTTCCCTTTTCGTCTTTTAAACTGGCTATGAATCGCGATGCTTCAAATACAGGGTTGGGGGCAAAATTCCCGTATTGTCCGCTGTGTAAAGGGGTCATTGGCCCAAAGATCTTAATAGTGGCCGTGGCGATTCCTCTGGCTCCATAGGTAAGGGTGGGCCAATTGGAGATATGACGGGTTCCATCCATAATAAGGATCATGTCTGCATTCAGTAGTTCACGATTTTTATCTACGGCTGCTGCCAGAGTTGGAGATCCCAATTCTTCCTGGAAATCCATGATCACTTTTATATTGAAATCTGCTTTAAGTGATCTCTGTTTAAATATGTCGAGGGCTTTGATAAAGGCCATTGCAGGACCTTTTGAATCGGAGGCAGATCTCCCAAAAACACGCCATTCAGGATCAATCGTATCCTCAGCTTTCCAATCGATAGTCTTCCAGGAACCATCCATTTCTTTTTGTTTAATGACCGCACTAAAGGGATCTGGTTGATCCCATTCGGAGGCATCTACAGGTTGCCCATCGATCTGGAGATAAAACAAAATGGTCTTTTTGTTTTTTGAAACAGTTTTTTCAGCAAATAAAAGGGGTGCCCCATCAGTAGAAATAACTTTGGTTGTAAAATTTAATTCTTGAAATCGGTGTATACACCAATTCATATTGTTGGTTACCTGTTGCTCGTCGCTTCCAATATTAGGAATCGCCATAAAGTGGATCAACTCCATCAGACCTTCATCTAATTGGTCATTTGCTGCCTTCTTGATATCATCACCAGACAAGGTCTGACAAAAGGCATTACATATGCCAAGGGACCATAAGAGAGAAAGGAGAACAGTTTTTTTCATGGCCCTGTGTTTTGTTAATCCTGATTTTGAAGACTTTTGATTTCATCTCGTAGCTTGGCAGCCAGCATAAAATCGAGTTCTTTGGCTGCTTTTTCCATTGCTTTGCGTTTATTTCGGATCATCTTTTCCTTTTGATCTTTGGTAAGGTAATCCAAATCAGGCTCAGCAGCTCTTAGCTCTTCTTTTATAAAGTGATAGGTAGATACCGAGTTCTTAGCCAGCGCGCTGTCCAGGCTTTTATTTAGTGAGGTTGGAGTAATATTATTTTTTTTGTTATAACTGGCCTGTTTTTCCCTTCTGTAGGTAGTTTCATCAATGGTTTTTTTCATGCTAGCTGTGATCTTATCTGCATACATGATGGCTTTTCCATTCAAGTGCCTTGCTGCCCTTCCAACCGTTTGTGTAAGGGAGCGATTACTTCGCAAAAATCCCTCCTTATCGGCATCCAGTATGGCCACCAGTGATACTTCAGGTAGATCCAGACCTTCCCTAAGTAAATTTACGCCAACAAGAACATCAAAGATCCCTTTTCTCAGATCTTGCATGATCTCAACACGTTCCAGAGTATCTACGTCACTGTGGATATACCTGCACCGTACGTTGATCCGGGTAAGATATTTGGTTAGCTCTTCAGCCATTCTTTTGGTAAGGGTAGTGACCAGTGTCCGTTCATCTTTTTCCACTCGTTGTTGTATCTCTTCTACCAGATCATCTATCTGATTTTTACTGGGGCGTACTTCAATTTCAGGGTCCAATAAGCCTGTTGGGCGAATTACCTGTTCAACATAAACTCCCTGGCTCAATTGCAGTTCGTAATCTGCTGGGGTGGCACTGACAAAAATAGCCTGATTCTGCAGCGCTTCAAATTCCTCAAATTTCAATGGACGGTTGTCCATGGCCGCCGGGAGTCGGAAGCCGTAATCTACGAGGTTTTCTTTACGCGATCTGTCTCCGCCATACATGGCGTGTACCTGCGGAATGGTCACATGGCTTTCATCTACCACCATCAGATAATCGTCCGGAAAATAATCCAGAAGACAAAAAGGTCGGGTTCCTGGTTCACGACCATCAAGATACCTGGAATAATTCTCAATACCGGAGCAATACCCCAGTTCCCGGATCATCTCCAGATCAAAATTGGTGCGCTCTTCCAGCCTTTTAGCTTCTAAGGGTTTCCCAATTTCTGAAAAATATGATATCTGGTTCACCAGATCATGCTGAATTTGGTGAATAGCATTTTGGAGAATATCCGGAGACGTTACGAACATGTTGGCCGGATATATATTTAAGGTTTCATAAACCTCAATCAGGGTGTTATTAAAAGGATCAAAGGCTTCTATTTCTTCAATTTCATCGCCAAAAAAATGAATCCTGAAGGCGTTATCTGCATAGCTTGGGAAGACATCTACCACATCTCCTTTCACTCTGAAATTCCCATTCTTAAAATCGGCAGTGGTCCTGGAATACAGACTTTGAACCAATTGATGCAGGAATTTGGTCCTCGCAATGACCTGATCCTTGCGAATTGTGATCACATTCTTCTGGAATTCCACCGGATTACCGATCCCGTAGAGACAGGAAACGGAGGCAACCACCAAAACGTCCCTTCTTCCTGAAAGCAGCGAGGAAGTGGCACTTAGCCTTAGTTTTTCTATATCCTCATTGATAGACAGATCCTTTTCAATGTAGAGTCCGCTGGTTGGGATATATGCTTCCGGCTGGTAATAATCGTAATAAGAGACAAAGTATTCTACAGCATTGTCGGGAAAGAACTGCTTAAATTCTGAATACAGCTGTGCAGCTAACGTCTTGTTATGGGCAAGCACCAGGGTTGGCTTTTGTACCTGTTCAATTACATTGGCTACTGTAAAGGTCTTTCCTGAACCGGTTACCCCCAACAAGGTTTGGTAACGTTCACCATCATTCAACCCATTAACCAGTTGTTGGATGGCTTCAGGCTGATCTCCTGTAGGTTTGAAATCGGAAACTACATTAAACTTCATACGGTAAAATTACGAAAGACGCTTGGTTTGATGATCGCTATAGGTGTAGATTTTTGGTCATCATCGTTTCAATGAAAAATGTCCGATCAATTCACTATTATTGTTATCCCTTGCCCTAAACCAATAATCAGCTGCCGGCAGTGTACCGCCATTAATAGAGCCATCCCATCCTCTTGAGGTGGGGTCTATCTGAACCAATAGTTGACCATATCTGTTGTAGATCTCAATACTCACCAGGGTGAGGTCACCGCTCATTTCCGGAGGAATATATTGCCAATAGTCATTAACGCCATCCCCATTTGGGGAGAAAAATTTTGGAAAGCCCTCCAGGGTAAGGTCCTGTACTATCTGTTCTTCTGTTATACCACATCCATTTTTGTCTCTTGCATATAGCGTATGGGTCCCGTATGGAATATTATTAAAGGTATTGCTATTCTGATAGGGCCCATTGATATTGTCAATAGCGAACTCGTAATCTCCTATTCCGGAAACCAGCACATTTATCCTAATTCCGTTTGCTTGCTCTGTAACGTTAACATCAGTGATGGTCGGAATTTCTGAGCTCCTCACACTAAAAAGCTGGGAGGACGGGCATTCCAGATTCCCGCTTTGAGGAATAAGATTATAGGCCTCATACCTGTACTCTCCCGGATCATTCAATGTCACGCTGGGCAAACTGGAAATAAGGGATTCATTCCCATTACTATCTATTCTATACCAGCGAAAACCGTCGGCCGTATCTGGAGAAGTATATGCCAATGGAAAATCATCTTCACAAGTGGAGATGGTATTTGGAAAATTGATTTGTGGATTAAGTGTCACCAAATCCCCGGTCAATGGATCAAAAAACGGCCCGCATCCTTGAAGGGTTGAGAAAATTTCTTGCTGACAGCCAATAGCTTCTCCTGCATCATTAAAGGGGACAATAGTGATAAAAAACGTTTGGTTCCCTTCCAATTGAAGGATTCCGGTTTGTGTCACAGGGGGGAAAGCAACATTATCCAATACTTCAGCAGTAAAAGGCGAATTGCCAACAGTTATGCGATACCCGGTTGCGCCGGGTACTGCCACCCATTCTAAAATAGGGGTAAGGGGTACG
This sequence comes from uncultured Flavobacteriaceae bacterium, assembly GCA_963844995.1. GTDB lineage: Bacteria > Bacteroidota > Bacteroidia > Flavobacteriales > Flavobacteriaceae > Muriicola. Next base: position 104,058 of record CAWJQE010000001.1, read on the forward strand.
TTGGTGGCTCCGTCCGAGGGTGAGATCATAGAAGTGCAGCTGGGTAAGGTCGCAATTTCACTGGTAGTAAAACTGTATTCTGTACAGGCAAGCGCATCACCTATGAGGTTATAAGGAATTATCTGTACATAAATTATAGTATTCGGAGGAAAATCAGACACCGGAAAATAATTCAAATTATTCAGATCTTCATTATTCAGAAGATCACTTGCGCCCGGACTAGTGCCCATGGTCAGCCTATATCCAATTGCCCCAGCCCTGTATTGCCAGCTGATATTGGATGAGGGGTTAACATCTACTGCTCCGTTCGATGGTGTATTCAAAGAAGTACACTCTGGGATTGTGGTAATTGCTGCCGTAGTAAACGATTCACTTACACAGGGAATTTCTATATTACCATTCTGGAAATCAAAGAGGGTTATGGTTACATAGATCTGCGTATTTTCCGGTAACCCAAGGGGTGGATTGTAAGTAGTGGCGCTTCCCACAAACTCATCATTCAAAATGTCGGTACCACCCGGCGTTGTTCCAAGGGAAATGATATATCCAGGAATATTTGCTACTTGGTTCCATGAGATGTTTGCATCTACAGGGACGTTTACAGCCCCATTTAAAGGACTTGTTAACACCTGTGATGGACATTCCTGGCTAAGGCCTACCTGGGATAGAAAGAAGATCAAAACAAATAGCCAACTAAGGGCATGTAGCCTTGAGTCTTTTCGGTATGTTGATCTCCCTATGCACATACGTTATCGTTTTAGGGTAAAATGCCCTTGAAATGCACGCCCGTCTTCTAATTGTACTCTGAACCAGTAATCGTCTGCGGGCATTATTTTGGAGTTCACATTCCCGTTCCATCCTATATCCTGAGTTGGTATCTGGGTTACAAAGGTGCCATATCTGTCATAGATCCCTACAAAGGCGTTCGACTGAAATTGTTCATTGAATCCGGTGAGTTGCCAATAGTCATTTACGCCATCGCCATTAGGCGTAAAAAATTTAGGGTAGCCCATTACAGCTATCTCTTTTTGAGTAACGCCACATCCCTTGGTATCTCTTACATATACTTGTGCAAATCCGGGGAGAACATTAGAAAAATAAGGGCTGCCCTGATAGTTTATCCCGTCCATGGAGAATTCGTAGTTGCCTTCTCCGCTAACCGAAATTTCAATAGTATTATTTGCGGCAAAATCTCGAATTTCTATGTCATTGATCACCGCTCTTGTGGAAGGGACAAGTTGAAAACTTACGCTATTTCCGCAGCTGATCGCCGTACCATTGATATTATAAATATAACTGGTTTCTAATTCATAAAAACCCAATTCCGTCAGGTTGATATCTTGTCCGCTTCCCAAGTCGATCATACCAGATCCGGTCTTCTTAAACCAATTATAGGAATCAAATCCTTCTGGACCTTCCAGGAGCACGGCTCCGCTATCCGTGCAAAGAACATAGGTCTCCTCCATTGCCGGGACAGGAGAAGGATTTACAATCAGTTCAATGGCCTCAATACCGAGGCATAGATTCCCTTCTGAAAGGCGCGCATAAATCGTGGTCGTGCTAGTGTTCAAAGAGAATTCGGAAAGTTCATTTATCTGAGATGCGGCGTCTTCGATACTTGCATAGAGTTTTACGGTTGTCAAAGGATCGGTATAATTCGCAGCAATAGCCTCAAGGTTAAAACTACTCTTCAACAACCCATCCAGAGGATAATTGTCACAAGTATAAACCGGACCGAAAATACTGGGGACAACGGCAGAGGGGGTTACTTCTAATGTTAATTCACCCACATTGGTGCAACCAAGTGTATTTACAACCTTGTAATATAAAACTTGATTAAATGGCTGGGTATTCTGATAGCTCTGGCTATTGGTAAGGGGGCTATCTGCAATTCTATCTGCCAGTGATTCGTAGAAAAAGAAATTCAGGTCGGCGTTGTCATTTATCTTATCCAAGTTAACTAAAGTGATCCCATCTGTAGGATCATCCGGTCCTACGTCGCATTGAGTTAATACGAGATTAGGATCCGGGATGGGCAAAATATTGATCAGGGATTCGCCAATAATTGGGCATACTAATGGGTCAGAAGAGATGATCTCTACACTATACTTTCCAGAGTCTGCCTGTGAGGTTGTATTTAATGTATACATATGGGTGTCGGCAGTTGCGATTGGGATCCCATCCTTTTCCCAGAAATAGGTTGCTCCGGGAATACTATCGGCCTCCAGAACCAAAGGTTCTCCACTGCACAAGGTTTGTGTACTGCTTGTTGTTCCGTTGGTGTTTCGTATCAGATCGGTACTTCCAAAAAAAGATTGAATGAAGGGAGGAAGACCCTGCATTGCATTTTTCCCATTCAGATTCACGGCATTATGTATATAATTGGCAGCCGGGCCCACTTCATTAGGATTGTTGATCACTCCTAAATACGGGGTTCCTTCGTTATAACTACTTGTAATCGTCCTATAGATCTTACCATTTTCACCTTGCTGTAGGGCACCTCTGAAAATAGGTCGATTATCGAGCTCTACCAAGGAGGCATCTATATCGGCACTTGTAATATCGAACTGAAGTAAGGACGAAGCATGATTACCAGCTCCTCCTATATCATTTGTGGCATGGACGTAAAGCAGGCTGCTATTTGGAGAAAATTCAAGACCGTAAGGATTTTTATTAACTCCCGGGATGGTTATAAATTGCTGATTTGAAATGGCCCCTGTTGTTTCATCAAAATCATAGAGATTAAGACCATCAGTGAAATTGGCAATGGCTAATTTGGTTCCATCTGGTGAAAATTTTAAGTAACCCCTGGGATCTTCGATCTGAAGATTGGAAAAAGTTGTTTTAACCGGAGAAGTAAGAACGCCCGTGGCATTCACCTCATAGGCATAAAAGGTATTGAGAACACCAGTTGCTCCGTTTTGTGAGGCGAGTGTAACTACCCATATAGATTGCTCAAAACAGTTTTTTATGACCGCTGTAATTTTTTCAGAACAATCTTCCAACAGTGGCACATTTTTCTGAATAACGGCACCCTTACCATTGTCTCCGGTGATATCGACTATAGAATAATTGAGGCCGTAATCAGGATCCCCTTCAAAGGGTGAAGTGTCTACAGTAAAGATAAAAAAGAGTTCCGGATCCTCTGGTTTTGGGACGATCATGGCAGATTGAGTACTGGAGGGATCCCCATACAGCTCCTCTCCATTTACCATAATTTCATGATTTTTGTTATAAACCGTGATCCCATCGGTATAAAAAAGGAGTCCGCCAAAAGTATCAGAGATAGTAGCACAACCCTCAAGGGTCTCTAACTTACTTTTTTTGGCATTGGTAACACTACCGTCATTGTTAAATCGGATGCCTGCGCCATTCCCAAAATACCAATTGGAGGTCTCTCCCTGACTAAATAGCAGGAAAGGGGAAAGTAGCCCTAAAAGGACGATAGAGGCAATCTTTTTCATAGTGTCTTCGCAAACACTACAATATACTACAAATCCCTCTTTTTCAATAACACATAGGACAAATAGACAAAAATCGAGGTCCAGGCTAATACTATTAAGATCTCGTACCAATGAACCTGGTAGTTCAAGGTCACTTTTTCACCGATCTGATTAGCTACAGTTTGAACGGCATTTAAGCGGGAGAATGGCTCCTTGATAAGGTTGAACATGGAATTCAGCGGGAAGAAACCCATGACTGCATCGGTAGTTTCCGAATCGAAAAGTTTCCAGCGGATCATCCCTCTGACAAACCCTTCAAATACTTGCCATAAAATGAGGAATCCCAGGGCAAAGGCCGATCTTTTAACCAACACCCCAAGGAATAAACAGAAAGAGAAAAACCCAACCAATTTTACAAAAAATGCCAATAGAAATTCCAGGTCAGAAAAAATTATGGAAAATTCGTCGTAGTCAGAATAGATCAACCCCAGTATCATGGATACCACAAAAACAAATATCGTTGAGATCAGGGAGAAAGAAATAACGGTCAGGAATTTTGAGAGTACAAATTCTTTCTTCGAAAGTCCGTCTATCAGATTTTGTTTGATTGTCTTATTGCTGTATTCATTAGACATCATGGAAACGATGACTATAGCGAGGAACAGTTTAAAAAAGGCCGTGACGAAGGTGTTAAAATGCCAGATATAGGGAAAGTTGAAAATACCTTGTTCCGCAAGGTGAAATTTAATGGGGCCAATATCAAATTTGATGGCGGCTACCAATGCAATAGATGTAAGCAAAATGAAATAGGCAATGATAAGAACCTTGCTGGAACGGTTGTTCCAGAGTTTAATGAATTCTATTTGTAATAGCCTTTTCATAGGTTTTTTGTAAGTGTTAAGAATTGTTCCTCAAGACTTTCTTTTCTCATCACCAGATGTGTAAGGATGATCCCATTTTTAAATAAGAATTCATTGAGGCTACCCGGGTCCATTTTTTCATTTAACACAGCAGTGATCAATCCATTTTCTTCTTCTATCTTTCCAAATCTGGGATCTTCTTCTAATAATTTTACAAGGGCTTCTGATTCATTACTCTTTAGCTCTAAATAGCCATGACTGGCCAACATATTGTCTACCTTACCCGCATATATTTTTTCTCCTTTTCTTAAGATTACTACATGGGTACATACTTTCTCCACCTCGTCCAGGAGATGGGATGCCAATAAAATGGTAGTTCCCTGTGAGGCGATCTTCTTAATGATCTGCCTTATTTGATGTATTCCCTGAGGGTCGAGCCCATTGGTAGGTTCATCCAAAATAAGGATCTCCGGGTCGTTCAGCAGTGCTGAGGCTATGGCAAGTCGCTGTTTCATACCCAGCGAATAGGTTTTGAATTTACTGTTTCTTCTTTCCCATAAACCCACTAGTTGGAGGGTATTCTCAATTTTATCTTCAGAAACTCCCTTGATCTTACAAACAAGTTTTAGATTTTTTAACGCAGACATATAGGGATAGAAATTAGGCCGCTCAATAATAGCCCCAACCTTTTTTAAAGCATCATGGGTTGTGGTATTGCCATCGAACCATCTAAAAGATCCACTAGTGGGATTCACTACATTGAGGACGATTCCAAGGGTGGTCGATTTTCCACTGCCGTTTGGCCCCAGTATTCCATAGACATTTCCTTTTTCTATAGAAAAGGACAGATCTTTTACAGCGGTAAGGTATCCGAATTTTTTGGTCAGATTTGAGACTGTAAGAATCGTTTCCAAATAGTGTTTAGTTTAGGCAGTTTATAGTAACTTGACGACGAAAACCATAAATTGTTACAATAGAATCTTATAAAAGGTAAATTCCTATGACTCAACAACGGCTGATGTCCAAGAAAAAACCCTCCTTTCCGGTGAGCAAAAAACTCGATGCTTTCCTGGAAATGTACAACCGAAAAATTAAACTCCCCATTTTTTATGACGATTTGCTCAGATTTGCGGGCTCCGTGGTGGTCTATGATGACGATGGTATTGACACCTTATGGGTTCGGGTGTATTACTCCGATTCTGATCGCAAAGAAATTGATCTTAGTTTAAAAAGGGTCTATTCCGTACTTCATTCAGATGGTACCGATCATATTTTTCAGTATCTCAATATTGATGCCGTGGATTATTGTACGTTTGGTAATTCCAAACCTTTCAGAATAAAGGTCAGAAATATATTAAATGAGAACTTCACTTATTTTTATGTAAAAAAGGCCGATGCTTCCCGTATTTATGGGTTAGAACTAGAGCATATGCTCTCCCCCTATAATCTGAATTATCTCGTTTGTAAGGATACACTCATCGAGGAACATATTGCAGGGATCCCGGGAGATATTTTTATAAAAAATATGTTACCCCATTGCAGTGATTCTGAAAAGTCGCAGTTAGCCAAAGAGTTCGTAAAGTTCAATGAGCGATCTATGATCCAATTATTGGGTGACATGCGTTCCTATAACTATGTGATTATTCCTATACATGATTTTGACCATGTGGTTTACAGAATACGTGCCATTGATTTTGATCAGCAGTGCTTTGAAGGGAAACTCAATGTATACCGCCCGCAGTTTTTTAAAGAAAACTTTAAAATGGTCGAGTTGGTATCCAATAAGTTGCTCGAGGATTCCATAGAACAATATAAAGTTGAAGAACGCTCTATAATTGCCAAACGGATCATTAGTACCAACAAGCGGATAAATCGACTCTTAAGCGCTTGCAAAACGGATAAAATATCCCTTCCTGAGAACGTGGAACGTTTAAAAATGGAAATTTTCGATTTTACCCATGATGTCAAGTTCAAAAAATGTAAATCAATGGGGGATATCCTAATCCTTACCCTGGATTTTGTTAAAAGAAATTATGAAAATATAAGTATGAGGCAGATCATTGATATGAAGATCAATAGCAAATAAAACTATACAATATACTTTCCTGAAAGAAACAGCTTTTACTACTTCATTTCCTTATTGAAGTAAACCAGATAATAGTACATCTGTTTTTCCTCATCCCAGCCTTTCTCTACAAATCGTTCTGCAGATTCTGGATTGATAAAATCCATGCGGATCTGAATATTGGTATCCAGGGTTATGACATTTTTGATCTTCTTTCGGGAATCCGAAACTGCTTTGTTGGCAATTGGAAATGTTGAAACATCCTCAATGCTATACTTAGGACCTTTTTCTACCTTGTAGTGCTTGAACTCAGGGATAAGTTCCGGATTCTCCATTACTTCATTGAGAAATAGGGATTCCTCAAAGGCATCATTTTTTGCAAAATGGTTTACAGCCCGGTTCATAAACAGTACTTCTTGTTGCTTATCTTCAGCGGGCAAAACCACATCCTTGGCAAAGTTCTGGCAGAATTTAAGGTAATTTTTCGTGTAAAAATTGTCGTCTGGGAGTACATTGACCCCTAGAAAATTTTCCAGCCAATACTTTGTATCGTATCGGTTGCTGTCCACAGACAAAACCTTGAAACCTTCTTCAGCCAGGGTATTAAAAATAAGGCACCCCTTATCTAGTTTGTTCAGATTTACGCCCTCTTCCAGGATCATTTCTAGATGAGATCCTTTTTCCTGGAATTGTAAAAATTCTTGCTTAATCTCGCTCTTAAAGATCCCAATAGCGTCTATTTTTTCATTATCAAGGACCATATTGCTGAAATGGGCAATAAAAACTTCTCCACTCTTGATATGTGGATGATTAGATTGGTCGTATAAAAAACGCGTTATTTTCCGGGCGTGTTCCTGCAGCCTTGCCGGATCGTCAAAAATGGCCTTGGCGGCCTGATAGATCTCATTGAACTCAAGATCTGCCTCATGGGAGAGCTTAAAGTAATTCTCTTCCTTTTCACGAAAAGGTTTTAGAAAGAATTCCTTTAGAAGACCTCTGGTTTCATCATTGAGAGGTTGAGGTTCATCAGAGAGGAAGAGACCTTCATTTTTGTTTTTATTACCAACACGGTGTAGCGATAAACTATCGATCTGTGCATTAAAAAGATTGATCATAGGGGATACTTGGTTTAAGAAAGAATTGGGATATTAAGGTAGTTCATAAGTTATGTTCCGACTGGGGGTAATTTAATTCCAGTTTTCTTCAAAATCGAGATCGTCATATCGATCAAAAGTTTCATCAAAATCGAAATTGGGATCTGCTTCAAAATTCTTTTCGGGAGGCGATTCAGGCAGTTCTCCAAAACTGAAGAGCACGTTGGGATAGTTATGCCCCTCGGTAGTTTCAACAATATCTGCCAATTCCACATAAAAGGTCCACATACTTAAGAAGTCATAAACGTAGATCAATTTTGGCGTTTGGCGGGTAAGAATGTCTTCCAAAAAGATCTCATTCATCAAACGAACAGATGAAGTTCCCTCGCTCATATCAAAAAGGGCGATCTCTTCTTGCTGGTTCCAATTTTCATCACAGGTATAAAAAGAGGCCATTTCTTCACCCAAAAAGCCAAAGGCCTGGGTAATGGCGTTGTGAAAATCTTCCAGGGTGTTCTCAGCTTCTATCTCGATATCTCGAAAAATATCCTCTTTGGCATCCAGAATGATCCTGATCTTGTAAATCATGCTTGCTACATTAAGCGGTGGACAAAGTTACAAAGTTTCAATGGTTGTTCCGACTTTTTGCGTTTCCAATACCAAATAAAATTGAAGTCCAAACAAGAGGGACGCTACCACAAGGTGAAGCGGCTGACTCCCAAAAGGGAAATCAAAATAATACATGGCTATTCCGGATAAAATTTCAAGACCAATCAGAACCAAGACCCAATATATCTTCGTCAATCCCAGTTTTTTTGAGATAATTTGATAGGCGATCCAGACATTAAAAAGGACCACCAGAATTGAAATGGAACGGTGGATATAAAATTGTACAGTGGGTTGGGAGAGCCAGAGCATTTTTGCCTGTTCTCCTACCTGATCTATTTGATCATCAACGAATTGCCTTACTTGCGTTCCCAGGATGATCTGAACCATAGTTACCCCTAAAGCCAGCCACAAAAGTTGATGTATTCGGCGGACAGAGACTGCCCCGCCTACTTTAGTACTGGTTTTCTCCAACACATAGATCAATAAAGCCACAATGACCAGTGCCATGATCATATGCATGGTTATCCTTGCAGGGAGCAATACTGAATACACCACAGTAGCTCCAAGCCATGCCTGAAAAAGCATCCCCAGGACAATCACCCAGGAAATGATAGTGATCTTTTTATTTGTTTTCCAAAAATAGAAGGAGGCAATGGCCAGAAATAGAGTAGCAAGACCTGCCAAAGCACCCAAGAGGCGATTTATGTATTCTATCCAGGTGTGGGTAGCATTAAAAATAGCATAGTCGTGTTTTTGATATGCTGCCCAATTTGCATCGTTATACGTACTTCCGGTGATATGGTCAACGGTAGCTACCCATAAGGTCTCATTTCTGATGATCACCTGACCTTCCTTAAATTCCCGTTGGGGCTGCCACTCCAATTCGGATGCTTCAGTTGGGGGGATGTAATACCCAAAACACTTGGGCCAGTCCGGACATCCCATGCCACTACCTGTCATGCGTACCACGGCCCCTGCGATGATCACCAAATAGACAATGATGAGGGAGGTTTTTGCAAGTGGGCGGAACAATTTGATCATAAGAACCGTGTTTTTGGCCTACAAAAATACCACTCTTTTTAGAGATAAAATATGATCATAAAAATATTCAAACCTTAATGGTCTATTAGATTATAGTCAAAAAGAAATTATAAAATTTGAGCTTGTTCACTTTAGGTGAAATATAAAATTTACCAGACCGGAATATACCTTAATTAGAAAATATATTAGTCAACTCGAAATTCAAATATTTCAGATTCAGATGAGTTTTGCTCAGAATCCTTAGTGATAACTCGCCAAAAATAAATTTGTCCGGAAACAACTGTTGCATCAATTGTACTATCTGATGTTGTTCCGAGAAGGGTAATAGGAATATTTTCAGTTCCGAATAAAATATCAAATTCTGTAATGTCATTATCCACATCACTGCCATTCCATTCTAATGTTATGTCTCCTCCAGTGCTAGTTACAGTTGATCCTCTCAATGGAGAAATCACTACAGCAGGGAACGGTGCATAATTTTCAATGCCAGGCCCTTTATTATAGAACTTCCATTTTTCACTTGTTGCGGTTACAACAGTTTCGTTTGCCTTCGATACTATAAACCACTCATATGGAGTGCCTCTTAATAAAGTTATTGTAGCTTCATTGGTACTGGCATTTGTCGTTGATACATTATTGTTATTTAAATTCCTGAGATTAAGCTCATAGGAATCAGTATTTTGAGATGCATTCCAACGAAAAATAACACTACTTTGTGTCTCATTAAGTATGTTGCCTTCATTGCATTCAGTATTGTTATCTGGAAAAACCAATACAGCAGCCAATGGATCTGGAACTGGCTCTGGCCCAACCGACACAGGTTCCGTCTTACCACAAGATAATAATAGGAATACCGGTAAAATCGCAAATTTATATATTAATTTCATCTTTTAATTATTTTGTAATTTAATAAAGATTTTTCGGTTTTTATATTTAGGATATATGATCCATTTGGCAATGTGTCAATATCCAATTTAACCTCATTATTGATTGTGCTGTAAGGTTTATTGAAAACTTCAACTCCATTTATGGTGTATAAGGATAATTGTACATTATTTAGCACATTATTTCCAAGAAATATTGATAATTCTCCAGAGGAAATCGGATTAGGATAAATAATTACTTTTGAACTTAACATTATTGTTTCTTCATAAATACCCTGGCAATCCTTGTCAGTCCTAACTGATATTTTATTTTCAATTAGAGAAAGAGGTAAGGTAATTTTACTTTCTGAAGTTTGGTAATTATTATTATTTAGTTCGATATAGTACATTTTGCCACCTGATAAGTCTAAGGACACCTCGCTCTTTGACGTACTTACTTTGGAATCAACTGAAAGTGCTTCTGGTTCCGAAATATTAACATTAAAACAGTTTTCATAATCCGGTTGTCCCTGAACAGTAAAACAAAGTGTATAATTACCGGCTGTTAAATTAGTAAACGAAGTAGTTGTTAGGAATGAGTTAGCTACTGCACCCATAGAACCGGTAAGTGTTGCTGTATAATCTAATTCGATTTCTGCATTAATTTCGATGCTTCCATCATTACCTGAAATACATGATTCACCGGTAGAAAGGACATTGAAATTAGTAGATGGCAAAGTGAATACTGGACATCCTGTAACATCAACCACCGTATTTATTGGAGTGTTGATACATAGATCCAGCGAATTAGGAACACCATCGTTGTCATCATCCAGTGTGCCAGAGTCATCAAAATATGGATCACTTCCTGCAGTATCTTCATCACCATTGGTCAGACCATCACTATCACAATCGGCTGCTGCCCAAATAGCATTTCGCTGCATCATAGCCAGTATATCCTGCTGATTGAACTGGTAAGCACGGGTCATTAGGTGCTGTATCAGTAACATCCGGAGCACCATCACCGTCGGTATCTGTTGTGGGAGTAGACCCCGCATCATATGGATCACTTCCTGCAGTATCTTCGTCCCCATTGGTCACCCCATCACTATCGCAATCGGCTGCTGCCCAAATAGTGTTCCCTGCATCATAGCCAGTATATCCTGCTGATTGAACTGGTAAGCACGGGTCATTTGGTGCGGAATCGGTAACATCCAGATCACCATCACCGTCGGTATCTAGACCAGGCGTAGACCCTGCATCATAGGGATCACTTCCAGCGGTATCTTCATTACCATTAGTTGCACCATCACTATCACAGTCGGCTGCTGCCCAAATTGCATTTCCTGCATCATAGCCAGTATATCCTGCTGATTGCGCTGGTAAACATGGGTCATTAGGTGCGGTATCGGTAACATCTGGATCTCCATCACCGTCGGTATCTGTAGCGGGAGTAGACCCCGCATCATAGGGATCACTTCCAGCAGTATCTTCATCACCATTGGTTACAAGATCATTATCACAATCGGCTGCTGCCCAAATTGCATTCCCTGCATCATAGCCAGTATACCCTGCAGTTTGTACAGGGTCGCATGGATCGTTCTCATCTGTTCCATCGTTTATTTCATTATCGTCATCAATACCATCCCCATCTGTATCAACAGATACAGCAAGAAAAGTAAGGAAGGATGGAGTCAGTTGGATAGATTAACAACATAGTGGATAAATCTATTCTATTTTATAAGCCCCATAGTTTTAGCTTTTTCTATCATATAGGCTTTAGCAGCCTCATATTCGTTTGGGATCTCTCCTTCAAGGATCGCTTCTTTAATAGCATCTTTGATCATGCCTATTTCCCGGGAAGGGGGCAGTCCAAAGGTTTTCATGATCTCTTCACCGCTTACAGGGGGCTGAAAGTTACGGACGTGATCCCGGGCCTCAACTTCCTCTATCTTTTCACGGACAAGTCGAAAGTTATTCTTGTATTTTTTCTGTTTCCTTGGATTTTTGGTAGTGATATCGGCTTCACAAAGTGTCATGAGATCGTCAACGTAATCGCCCGCATCAAATATCAAGCGACGCACTGCAGAATCTGTCACGAAATCCTCTGAAAGTACAATTGGTCTGGAACTCATCAGCACCATTTTCTGAACAAATTTCATCTTCTCATTTAAAGGCATATGCATCCTTTTAAAGAGTTTGTACACCATTTTGGATCCTACGAACTCATGTGCGTGAAACGTCCATCCAAGCTTTTTATCAAATTTTTTGGTGGGTGCTTTACCTATATCGTGTAGCAAGGCAGCCCAACGAAGCCAAAGGTTATCCGTGGTCTTAGCAATATTATCAACTACTTCCAGGGTATGCCAAAAATTATCTTTGTGACGCTGGCCCTCAACTTCTTCAATTCCCTGTAAGGCAATTAATTCCGGGAGGATGAACCCTATTAATCCGGTCTGATGTAAAAGTTTGAATCCTACAGACGGAACCTCGCTCATTATGATCTTATGTAATTCGTCTACGATACGCTCATTGGAAATGATCTTGATCCTATCCTTGTTCTCAGTGATGGCCTGCAGGGACCTGGGTTCTATAATGAAATTCAATTGTGAAGCAAACCGTATGGCGCGAAGCATTCTTAAAGGATCATCAGAATAGGTGATCACAGGGTCTAAAGGCGTTCTGATCAGTTTTGATTTAAGATCGTTCACTCCCTGGAAAGGATCTACCAACAAGCCGAAATTATTCGGATTTAAAGACAATGCCAGTGCATTTATGGTAAAATCTCGACGTTTCTGATCATCTTCCAGGGTGCCATTTTCGACCACAGGATTCCGACTCTCTCTGTTGTAACTCTCTTTTCTGGCCCCCACAAATTCAACTTCCTTATCCTTGTATTTGAGCATGGCGGTTCCAAAGTTCTTAAAAACGGTAACCTCTGGTTTACCAGGAGTTAATGATGCCACTTTTTTGGCCAGGTCAATACCACTGCCAACGGCTACAATATCAATATCTTTAGGGATACCGCGTTCCAGCAGGAGATCCCTGACAAAGCCTCCAATAACATAACACTCCAGTGAAAGTGCTTCAGCCGCTTCAGCGATCGTTTTAAACACCGCATCTTGTAATGCTTCCTTGTAGTTGGTCTTAGACATATTTATTCCCGTATGACTTTAACTGTACCGTCATTGCCCAGTTTAATAATGGAAGAGGACGAACCATTTTGGGTATCGCGTTGCAAATTTACTACATAGTCTACTCCTTTTAAAATGGCCTGATCTATTTTGCCAAAGTGAGCAGGAGTAGGATTGCCGGCAACATTGGCTGAGGTAGACACAATAGGTTTTTTAAACTTGTTTATCAGATATCGACAAAATTTATCAGAAGCGACGCGAATGGCCAAAGTGTTATCTGATGCTACTAAATTTTTCGCAATTCCTACAGGGTCATCATATACAATGGTAGTTGGTTTGGTGGCCAGATCCATTATATCATAGGCTACTTCCGGAACGTTTTTTATATGTCTTTCAAGCATGCCATCATTTGCAACCAGACAGATCATGGCTTTTGTATCCGGTCTTTTTTTAAGATCATAGATCTTGTTGACGGCTTCCTCATTGGTAGCATCACATCCTATTCCCCATACCGTATCGGTAGGATATAAAATAAGTCCTCCCGCTTCCAGTACCTGAATGCATGAATTGATTTCTTGTGTAAGTGCATCCATTCTTTAGGTTGATTTAGGAATAATATCCAGATCAAAATAGCTGACCAATTGTTTCCATTGAACAGTATTAAAATCCTTTTTAATGTTGATGTGTTTTAAAGAGCTTTTTTGAGAGCCCATAATAGGAATGGCATTTTTTGACCTATTGGCGGCTAATTTGCATGTGGTGCCTTTTAAGAGCGACATGCTTTTGAACCAGAGATCATCGGCCTTAGGGGCTAACTCCATAAATAGACTTTCGTTATCAAATCCGGGATCCAGGCAGTGAGGCGGATAAAGCACACCTTCTGCCCCAATAGGAATGACACTAAAACCATCATTGTCTTTTGTTTGGTTAACCGGCCATTGGGCATATGGCAAGTAAGCGCCGTTGGGATCCTTTTTAATAGTTCTGGTCTGGTTTGAAATTATGGTGTCTGCATTTCTTTGAGATTCTTCGTAGAGCAGGTTTAGCCAATTAGGGCGGTACATCAGGTCGTCATCACATGTGATCACGGTAGTATCCGGATAAGCGCGTATAGTATGAATCAACTTCTTATGAGACGAATGTAAATGTGTGGTCCTAATCTCAAATAGAGTACCCTGCAATTTGGTAAGTTTGGAGGGTAAGGAATCCTTTAGAGATTCATGAACCCATAGTATGATCTTTTTTGGCAGTACTGACTGGTTCAATAGGCTCCTGATCACTAGATCTACGACTCCTAGTCGGGCTTCTATGGTTGTTAATGAGATGATCACAGGGATCTTCTTCTCAGGCGTGCCCAGCAAACGATCCAAAGACAACCTCCTTAAACGAAAGGCAGTTAACATAGATAATGGAAGCTCTTTAACCTTCATGGATCGAATTTATTAATGAGATACAAATTCGGTTGCAAATTACATTTTCATATCCGTACAGACGAAAAAAATGTTTAAAATCAGGAGTAATTAATTGCCAAACAATGGTTGTGAAGCTCCATATCCGCAGGTATCGCGATTGTCTTGAGACAAAGTTTTGAAAAGCAGAACTATGGGCTTCTTTGAATCGGATAAGACCATGATATAATAGGAAAATGAATTTTTTAAAAAGGAAATAAATGAATTCTAAGTAAAGGTTTCTATTTTTGTGCGATGCAGCAAGCTGATCCGAAAATTTCTATCATCGTTAGTACCTATAATTCCGAGGCGTGGTTGGAGAAGGTATTATGGGGATTCGAATACCAAACTTTTAAGGATTTTGAGGTAGTGATAGCGGATGATGGGTCCGGACCTAAGACCAAAGCCCTTTTGGTTGAAATGGAAGAGAAAGTATCATACCCCATAGTTCATGTTTGGCAGGAAGATGATGGGTTCCAAAAATCAAGGATATTGAATAAGGCGGTCCTGGCCTGTAATTCACCCTATATCATCATGACGGATGGCGATTGTATTCCCCGAGAGGATTTTGTAATGGTACATTATATAAATAAGGAACCAGGGTACTTTATTTCCGGTGGCTATTACATGCTTCCTATGAACATTTCTAAGGCCATAACACGTAAGGATATTGAAGCACAGAATTGTTTTAATATTAATTGGTTAAAAGAGATGGGAATTCCAAAGACCTTTAAAAACAATAAGCTCACAGCCAGGGGATTTATTTCTACCTTTTTCAATACGATAACACCAACCAATGCCAGTTGGAACGGACATAATTCTTCTGGTTGGAAAAAAGATATATTAAATGTAAATGGCTTTGATGAACGTATGCAATACGGAGGTCAGGACAGAGAGTTAGGGGAGCGACTTTTTAATTTTGGGATCAAATCCAAACAGCTCAGATACAGTGCTGTATGTGTTCATTTAGATCATAAAAGGGGGTATAAAACTCCAGAATCTATGGAGAAAAATAAGGCGATACGAAAGGAGACCAGGTCCGGAAAGCAGGTGTGGACCCACTACGGCATTAGCAAATAATAAGCAAGCTCGTTCTTCGCTTCAAGACGTTTTAATTCCCGGAATCTTTCTAAGACACCCAGGGCATTCAAATAGCAAATAGTGATTCCTTTTTTTCCATCCAGAATGCCAAGTCGCAAAATGTAATGGTTAAAGAACTTCCAGGCTGGTTTTAGGGAATAAAAGAAATAATTAAAGCGTTTTTCACGATAAAAATCTTCCTTAGCTTTTAGTCGGCCATAATTTAACATCTTCGCTTTGTAATCCTCGTAATTCTTATAACAGTAATGGATCAGCTTCTCATTGAGGATACCAGAAGTACCATCTACTTCCAAGGTTTCGTGAACAATTTTCTTATCAGAGAATTTGGCCTTGTCCTTTTGGAATAAACGATAATTCTTATCGGTCTGCCATCCGCTATAGCGAAGTGCAGTTTTTTGAAACATGAATTTTCTATAGAACCAATAGGCAGCGTGAGGCTCTTCTTCCCTTACGGTCGCTTCAATTTCTTTTCTTAATTCCTGAGGGACTATTTCGTCTGCATCCAGGAATAGAACCCAGGGATTAGATGCCTGTGTTAAGGCGAATGTCTTCTGTAAAGTGAAATTGGAAAACGGGTGCTGTATTGCCTTTACTTTGGGGTGCTCTTGTAAAAACTCATAGGTGCCATCGGTACTATATGAATCTACTACAACGATCTCATCGGCAAAAGACACAGAATCAAGACAGTCTTGTATATACCCCATTTCATTGAAGGTGATAATGAGCGCTGTAATTTTTTGATTCTCTTTTTTCATACTACCAGGATCTTATAAGACAGTTGAATTTAATGCTAAGTTATAACAATAAAAATGTCATAAAATTGTCTTACCGTGTTAATTCCTACAATTTAAACTGCGACATTATACTCGCGCAAGGCTTCATTCAAGGAGGTCTTCAAATCGGTACTTGGTTTGCGTTTCCCAATGATAAGGGCACAAGGGACTTGATAGGAACCTGCCGGAAATTCTTTGGTATAACTCCCTGGTATAACAACTGAACGAGCCGGAACCCTACCTTTTATTTGAACAGGAGCAGATCCTGTGACATCTATGATCTTGGTAGAAGCAGTTAGAACAACATTGGCGCCAAGCACAGCTTCTTTCTCTACACGCACTCCCTCTACTACTATACAACGGCTTCCGATAAAGGCATTATCTTCAATAATAACGGGTGAAGCCTGCAAAGGTTCCAAGACACCGCCTATACCAACTCCACCACTTAAATGCACATTCTTTCCTATTTGTGCACAACTACCTACCGTAGCCCAGGTATCAACCATGGTACCCTCATCTACATAGGCACCAATATTTACATAACTGGGCATTAGGATGGTTCCAGGTGCTATATAGGCCCCATGTCTTGCGACGGCATGTGGTACTACTCTAATTCCTTTTTCTTTATATCCTTTTTTAAGAGGAATTTTATCGTGGTATTCAAAGATCCCAACTTCCATGGTTTCCATTTTCTGGATAGGGAAATACAGGACCACTGCCTTTTTTACCCATTCATTGATCTGCCATCCATCTTTGGCAGGTTCGGCACATCGAAGGCTTCCGGAATCGATAAGATTGATCACTTCCCTGATAGCCTTCTGAGTATCTGCTTCTTTAAGCAATTCACGGTTATCCCAGGCTTTTTCTATGGTAATTTGTAATTCTTTCATGGAGGCACTTAAAATTTTGGCAAAGATAGGAGGTAGGTCGGGATTATGAGGTCGAATTTTATAGGAATAACAATTTATCCTGTATTTTTGCAAAAAAAATATTACTTGGGAAGGATCATTTGTTTGGATTATGGGAAAGTAAGAACCGGGATCGCTGTTACGGATGAAATGCAATTGATTGCTTCTGGTTTAACCACAGTGCTTACATCAGATTTGTTATCCTTCTTAAAAAAGTATCTGACGGAAGAAAAGGTAACATCCATTGTAGTAGGAGAGCCTAAACAAATGAATAATACCCCCTCGGAATCGGAAGCCTTTATCGGGCCTTTCATTCAGGTTTTAAAACGAACATTTCCAGAAATACCTGTGTTTCGCCAGGATGAACGTTTTACCTCACAAATGGCCGTAAAAAGTATGGTAACTTCCGGGATGAAGAAAAAAAACAGAAGGGAAAAAGCAATGGTAGATGAGATCAGTGCTACCCTTATCCTGCAAGGATATCTGGAACGAATAAAATAGAGCATCAAACAAAATAATTGCCTGAAGAATTAAATAATATAATATGATATTACCTATTATAGCATATGGGGATCCGGTGCTTAGAAAAGTATGTGCGGATATTGATCAACAATACGAAGGTTTAGAAACACTTATCAGCAATATGTGGGATACCATGTACAATGCCAACGGCGTTGGTCTGGCTGCCCCGCAAATAGGATTGCCTATACGACTATTTATGGTAGACACCTCTCCCTTTGCAGATGATGAGGAACTGACAAAAGACGAGCAGGAAGAACTTGCGGGATTTAAGAAGGTATTTATCAACGCCAAGATGGTGGAGGAAACCGGCTCTTTATGGCCATTTAATGAAGGTTGCCTAAGTATTCCGGATATCCGTGAGGACGTATCCAGGAAAGATACGATCAACATTGAGTATATGGATGAACAATTTAAAGTGCATACCCAAACTTACGACGGACTATTGGCAAGGGTCATTCAGCATGAATACGACCATATTGAAGGCATTCTATTTACCGATAAAGTTTCCAGCCTGAAAAAACGCTTGTTAAAAGGAAAGTTGACCAACATTTCCAAAGGTAAAATTGAAGTGGATTATAAAATGCGTTTTCCATTGTTAAAAAAAGCACGTTTGTAAAGGTCGAATCAGTTTAATTTTTCATATTTGCGCCGAAATAATTGAATTCTATGAGTTTAGACAAGATCTTATCAATAGGGGGAAAACCCGGTTTATTCAAATTAGTGACCCAAACCAGGACGGGCTTTGTAGCCGAGTCTCTTTTAGATGGTAAAAGGATCACTGTAGGTATGACCAGCAATGTGAGTGTGTTATCCGAGATCGCCATATTCACCCTTGAAGAAGAATTACCTTTAGTGGCGGTTTTCAAAAAGATACAGGAGAAGGAAGACGGAGGTAAGACCTCAGTTGGACACAAAGAAGACAAATTAAAGTTGGAGGAATATTTTTTTGAAGTAGTTCCCGATTATGATGAGGACAGGGTGTATCCAAGCGATATCAAAAAAGTGATCCAATGGTATAACTTACTTCATCAGCATGGCATCACAGATTTTACTGTTGAAGAAAAGGCTGAAGCCGACACAGAAAAGAAATAATACATCTCTTTTCCCTCTATTTTTTTAGGATAACTTCACGTATTATTTCTCTATATTAGGAGCTTCATTTAAAAAATACTCCTAATGATTCGGTCAATTACTTTCCTGTGTTTATTCTCCCTTTTGATGGTTCCAGGACAATCATCCCTGGCGCAAGATACCTTACAGAAAACAGATTCCATAAAGAAGGCTACCAAGGAATTACCGCTTGAGCCTGAACGCACTATTGCTTTTTCAACTTCCGAAGCCACCTGGATGTCGCTCGATGTAAGTCCGGATGGAAAAACCATTGTTTTCGATCTTATGGGAGATATATATTCCATTCCAATTACAGGTGGGAAGGCTACGGCAATCACAAGTGGAATTGCCTATGATGTTCATCCAAGATTTAGTCCGGACGGAAAATCCATCGTCTTTATTTCAGACAAAAGTGGTTCGGATAATATTTGGACCCTTCGCTTAGAGGATAAAGAAGAAAAACAGATCAGTAAAGAAAGTCAGCATAACTTCTTTTCCGCTGAATGGACACCAGATGGTGACTATATCGTGGGTGCCAAAGGAAAGAGAAATATAAAATTCAATATCTATCACAAAGAAGGTGGGGGAGGAAGCGCCTTGATTGGGGAACCAAAGAATTTAAAAGTCATAGATCCTGCCTTTAGTGCAGATGGCAAACTGCTGTATTTTTCACAAAGACAAAATGCCTGGAACTATAATGCACAACTTCCACAATATCAAATTGGCACCTATGATATGGAAGATGGCGACATGGATGTGATCACATCACGATATGGATCTGCCTTTACTCCAACCTTGTCTCCGGATGGGAAATGGCTTGTCTATGGAAATCGATTTGAGGCACAAACAGGTCTCGTGTTGCGCAATCTGAAAACAGGCGAGGAACGTTGGTTGGCGTATCCGGTGCAAAGAGATGAACAGGAGTCTATTGCACCTTTGGGGGTATTACCAGCTATGTCATTTACGCCAGATAGTAAACAACTTATCGCCTCCTACGGGGGTAAGATCTATGCGATAGGCCTGGAAACCAATACAGCAAATGAAATTCCTTTTGTGGCAGATGTTGCCTTAGAACTTGGACCGCGACTTAAATTCAACTATCCTATTGAAGATACAGCAGAGGCTTTTGTGACACAAGTAAGGGATGCCAAGCCTTCTCCAGATGGAAAGCGATTGGCTTTTACAGCTCTAAACAGACTATATGTAATGGAGATCGATGGAGGTGAGCCCAGGAGGTTAACGAGTAATGATTATACTGAGGCACAGCCCAGCTGGTCTCCAGACGGCACCAACCTTGTCTACACTACCTGGAAACCCGGAGGAGGTCATTTGTATAAGATTAATGTAGACGGGAGAGCAAGGCCCGTACAATTAACACAAGAATCTGGTATTTACAGTTCCCCGGAGTGGTCTTATAAGAGTAACAGAATAGCATTTTTAAAAGGAACTACTCAAACATACGAAGATGCAATTGGTCCTGTGACCAGAAGAGCGCAAGAGGACCTGGTCTGGGTTTCCTCCAATGGCGGCCCAATTCAATTTATTGATAAATCCAAAGGCAGGGAACTACCGCATTTTACCAATATTGACGACAGAATTTATTTAAGTCATGCTACAAAAGGATTGATCTCCATACGTTGGGATGGCACGGATGAAAAAGAACATCTTAAATTAAAGGGGATAGAGACCTATGGGTCTCAGGATATATTTGGGAAGGATCATGATGAAGCATCTCAACAGAGTTATCTTCCTATGATAGATGATAACAGGGAAGACAATGACAAGGCATCCAAACCTTCCGAAATACGTATTTCCCCTGATGGAACCAAGGCCCTGGCACAGATAAATAATGATATTTATACGGTGACCATTCCACGGTTTGGTAAAACACCTACCATTTCGGTAGCATCGGCAGATAAGGCTGCTTTTCCGGCAATGAAATTAACGGTAATGGGCGGCGAATTCCCGGCCTGGGCCTCAGATAGTAAAAAAGTTCACTGGTCCCTTGGAGCAAGTCATTTCCGATACGATCTCGATGCCGGTAAACAATTCAAGGATAGCGTTGATGCAGTTAAAAAGAAGGAAAAGGAACTAAAGAAAACGCAGAAGACCAAAGATTCTACTGAAACCGGTGATGATAAAAGTAAAGAGGATGAAAAGGAGGCCACTTTTAAAGCAGAGGAGTTTAAAATTAAGGTTGCCTATAAAAAGCAGATGCCAAAAGGCACCTTATTACTGCAAGGTGGAAGGATCATTACTATGAAAGGAGATGAGGTCATCGAAAAAGGAGATGTGCTTGTAGAAAATAACAGGATCAAAGCGGTGGGAGCTTCAGGATCTTTACAGATACCAAAAGGGACCACCATAATTGATGTGAGTGGAAAAACACTTACGCCCGGTTTTGTGGATACGCACGCTCATATGTGGCCCAATTGGGGTATTCACAAGAACCAGGTTTGGATATATTCGGCCAATCTCGCGTATGGAGTTACAACTACCAGAGATCCACAAACGGCAACTACAGATGTACTGACGTATTCTGACATGGTAGAGGCAGGAATGCTTCACGGGCCGCGAGTATACAGTACAGGACCCGGTGTAGGGTATTGGCGATATAAAATTACCAGCCTGGATCATGCAAAAGAGGTGTTGAAGCAATACAGTGAGTACTACAATACCAAAACCATAAAAATGTACCTGGTTGGGAACAGGCAACAAAGGCAATGGATCATTATGGCTGCCAAAGAATTGAAATTAATGCCGACGACCGAAGGTGGACTCGACTTTAAATTAAACATGACTCAGTTGCTTGATGGATATCCTGGGCACGAACATTCTTTACCCATTCATCCAATTTACAACGACGTAGTTAAGACCATTGCGGATTCCAAAATGGCTGTGACACCTACGCTGTTGGTCTCCTATGGCGGACCATGGGCGGAGAATTACTATTATTCCCGTGAAGATGTATGGGGGGATAAAAAATTACAATATTTCACCCCTTATGAAGAATTGGCGCGAAAATCAAGGAGACGTCCGGGATGGTTTATGGATGAAGAACACGTATTTCAGAAACATGCCATGTTTATGAACGATCTGGTAAAAGCAGGAGGTATTGCCGGCATAGGGAGTCACGGACAATTACAAGGCCTGGGTTACCATTGGGAATTATGGTCTATAGCGAGTGGGGGAATGGGGAATCATGATGCTTTAAAAGTGGCAACACTTCATGGAGCTACTGCCCTTGGGCTGGAAACCGATCTAGGAAGCTTAGAAGTTGGTAAACTGGCAGATATTCTGATCATGGCTCAAAACCCATTAGATTCCTTGCGGAATACAAATACAATCACCCATGTTATAAGGAATGGAACCGTTTATAGTGCAGATACCTTAGATGAGGTATGGCCCGAGACAAAAAAAGCAGCACCTTTTACCTGGCAGACAAAGAAACCTGTTGGGCTCCCGGGAACTGATAAATAAGATAACTTTAATTAAAAAGGACGTCATTGACGTCCTTTTTTGTTAGCGGGAAGTATCCTTTATAAAATCGGACACATCTTTTTTAAACTGTGCCATGGAGGGTGGATGCGTATACATCATATGTCCGGCCTCATAATATTTCATGATTATATTATCCTTGATCTCTTTGGTAAGTCCCAAATGGTTGATGCTGTGCTCTACACCGTAGAAGACTGTAGCAATATCATAAATACCGTTTAGGATCAACACTTTCATATTAGGATCCTTAGACATCGCTTCTGCCATATCGATCCCTGTATTAATGGCTGCTTGGGTACCCCAACTGTTATTTCCAACATGAGACCAATCCCATTTAAATCCTTTTCTTTCGTAGGCTGAAGTGGCATAATTCAGTGACTTATTTACTTTGAGATCCCTGTATAAATAATCGAGAAATCCTGCAATATAGGCTGGCGAAATAGCATCACTTTGAGGATCACGATCACCTTCCTGTGCCAAGGGATCCTGGTTGATACCCGTAAATCTGGAATCTAAGCGGCCCACGAGTTCTCCTTGCTCTCGAAGGAATTCTGCAAAAAACTCACTGTTTGTAACCCGAAGATCAGCCTTCATCCAATAGTCCGCGCTGGTACCCGTATAGGCCGCTAATTGGGCTGCTACAGATTTTTTCTGTTCCAGGTCCAGGGCATCGCCTTTGAACAAAGCGGGGGTATATACTTCTTCTGTAAAGGTCCTTACTTCGTTGAGAAAGTCATAGACATTTTCCGGTTTGTTTTCAATAACGTCATGGTACCATGCGGTAGCGGCATAGGTGGGAAAATGAACAATATAGGGCAGGTCGTCATTAGGTGGAAAGAGCAGGGTTCTAAGATCGAATACTGCAGAGACCATGATCACACCATTCATTGCTATACCATCGCCCAGCAATTTGTTCATCAGTCCGGCATTTCTAAAAGTACCATAGCTTTCGCCCAAGAGGTATTTTGGGCTGTTCATCCGGTCGTTCTCTATCAGGAATTGTTTAATAAAAAGTGAAAGACTTTTAATATCCTGGTCTACGCCCCAAAAATCCTTGAACTTAGCCTTTCCTAAAGGCACACTAAGACCGGTTCCTACCGGGTCTATCATGACCAGATCAGCTACATCCAGGATAGAATAATTATTGTTGACCAGTTGATAAGGCGCAGCAGGGGTATAGTCGGGGTCATTAACTACAATTCGTTTAGGTCCTAAAATACCCATATGGAGCCAAAAGGATGAAGATCCCGGACCTCCATTATAAGCAAATACGATGGGCCGTTTTCTGGTATTATAATCTCGCTTATCTCCTTTGCTGTAAAAGGTATGCCCCATCAGGGCCAGGGGTTTATTGTTCTCATCCCGTACCTGGAAGGTTCCTGCCTGGGCTGTTAGATAGATGGTCTTGCCATTAATAAATACACTCTGCATTGTATTGGAGACTTCCGCTTTAGGCACGGTATCTTTCTCAGTTTGGGAGTATATCAAGCCAATATACAGCAAGGCAATACATGTTAATACGGTTCTCATAATAGGTTGGTTTTAGTTATCAAATTAGCGCTTATCGGTTTTTTAATCTTTAAGGATCTCTTTATAGGTTCGATTGCTCTTTACCCAATCGATCCTCGGGGAGGCATAATATTTTACGTTCATCATATCCAGGAAAGGAGTCTGATTGGCTAGTCGCACTCTGAAATTTTCCCAATCCCTGTTCTCTTCCAAACTCCAACTCAATTCTGAATACCCAATGACCCGTGGAAAGGCCAGATACTCTAATTCCTCCATGTTGCTGATTGTTTCTGACCACAAAGGTGCTTCTACCCCAAGGATCATGTCTTTTGGAATTTGATCCACATAGGTTTCCGGGGACCAGACATAGGCAGTATCCACAGGAATATATGCGGCCCAATGTAGTCCATGTTTGGATAGGGTGTCGTACTGCATATCTAAATAGGTTTTTTTAGCAGGGGACAGGATCACTTTCATGCCTTTTTCAAGGGCCATTTTAGCATTTCGTTCATTATCCCAGAATTGGGCTATGGAGGAACTGTCAAGATCTGCCTGAGCTACCTCGTCCCATCCTATCATTTGCTTCCCATACTTTTGAACGATCTTTTCAACCCTGTTTACAAAATACAGGTAATCTGCTTTCTTGGTAGCATGACTTTCATCTCCACCTATATGGAAATATGGCCCGGGTGAAATGGCGCTTATCTCACGTACTACATCATCTATAAATGAATAAACGGTATCTTTTCTGGTATTGAAGGTACTAAAGCCAACGCGTGTTCCCTGATACAACTGTAGTGTTTTACCGGTGCCATCTAAAAAAGGGTAGGAGACTGAGGCAGCATTGGTATGGCCCGGCATATCTATTTCCGGAACAATCATCATATGGCGTGTCGCGGCATAGGCTACTATTTCTTTATAATCTTCTTGTGTGAAAAATCCTCCTGCTTCTCCACCTACTTCTGTACTACCGCCTATTTCAGTGAGCTTGGGCCAGGATTTTATTTCAATTCGCCATCCCTGATCATCAGACAGGTGCAGGTGCAAGACGTTTATTTTGTAGTACGCTAGCAGATCAATGTATTTTTTTACATCCTCTACTGAGAAAAAATGGCGTGCCACATCTAACATGGAACCCCGGTATTCAAAATTAGGATGGTCTTCAATAATGCCCGTGGAGATAGGCCATATAGGGTGTTCTGCTAGAGTGTCATTACTGATCTCAGGGATAAGCTGTCGTATGGTTTGTATTCCTCTGAACGCCGCTTTAGCTGTTGGAGCTTCCAGTATTAATGAATCTTTTTTGATAGAAAGCGTATAGGCTTCGTCATTGGGCCATGTTTTGTCTGCCTTTTGGAGAAGGTATATGACCGCATCATTATACTGACTTTCCTCAGCACCTGAGTCTAGTCTTAAACCGGTTTTTTCAGCTATCTTATCTGTTAGGTAGGTAGCAACTTCTTGCAAGCTAGCATTGTCCGGACTCGTTTCAATTCGTGTAAATTGATCTAAGCGAAATCCACTATTCGTTGCTATTATTGAACTAGGCATGGGGATCAGATTTTCAGTGGTCAGATCTGTTTTCGGCATTAGAATTTCTTTTTGTGGGGCCTCACATCCCACTATTAAAATAATACTAAGTACTCCTATTGTTTTAGCTAATCTGTTGTTCATATTATTCATATAATTTAATTTAGAAAAGGTTTGATCGCCCCATACCACAAGGCATATCCTTTTTGATTCATATGCAAGCCATCTTCAATAAATAAACTTTCATCAATAACTTCATTCTTCAGCATAACGTCCCAAACATTTGCAAAAGCAATTTGAGGAGATTGTTCCGCATATTCTTTTAACTTCAGATTCAGCTTTAAATAGCGCTTTTTTAAATGCCATCGTACTATACTTGGTTTCGCAGAGATCAAAACTATATGGGTCTCAGGATAGTGTTGCCATATTCTTTCTATGATCTTTCTGGTTATTCTGATCACTCTTTTTGGGCTTCTCCTATAATAGATATCGTTATCCCCTTCGTAGATAAAAACGGTGGTTGGATTGTAAGCCAGCACCAAAGAATGAAGATGTTCAAACAGATCGCTTGTCAGAGACCCGCCAAAACCTGTATTGATTATCTGGTGATCGGGAAAGAGATCTTCAAGTCCTTCCCACAGACGTATACTAGAACTCCCGGTGAAAACAATGCTTTCTTGCTTCTGATCCCAAATACTGTCATATCGCTGGGTGATCAAGGCAACTTCTTCATTAAAATCCTGCCCTATTTGTGCATTTCCATGAAAGACCAGAAATCCACATAGGAATAGAAGACAGATATGTTTGATTGGAAGCATAGCTCTGACTAGGTACCTGGTTATTTGACAGGTGATATGATATTTTCTGCTACCCCCCATTCATAAAAGCGACCGATCCAGGAATCGGAGGGAAGATCCTGTTTCTTCATACCAAATCCATGACCTCCTCTGGAGTACATATGAAGTTCGGCTTTTTGATCGGCCGATAACCAGGAATTATAAAGTTCTATACTGCCCTTTGCCAGCCCTAAAGGATCATCAGATGCGCAAATGACCAGCATTAAAGGCGGATTTTCAGGGGCCTCCTGCACAGGCATGGCATCGGTCCAAGAGTACACAGGAACAACAAAATTTGGACGGTTATCTCCTTTGCCCTTATACGTAACCCCCTGGGTGACGGCACCTCCCGCGGAAAATCCCATAAATCCGATCTTATTTTTGTCAACCCCCAATTCTTCTGCATGTTCACGTACGTAGTTCACAGCTGTTAGACCATCAGACACAGAATAAGGCATTACTGCACCTATCAACCTTATGAATTCATCTACATTGTTATTACTTGTTTCATTGAGTTCCTTTACTCCATCTTCTCCTGTAGGTACCAGTCTGTACTTGAGAACAAATGCAGTGATCCCTTTTTCGTTTAACCATTTTGCTACCATATTACCTTCGCTTTCAATGCTTAAGGCATATAAACCTCCTCCAGGAGCTATTATGACCGATGTTCCGTTGGCAATAGATTCATCCGGTCTGAACACTTGCATGCTTGGTTTGGATACATTACAAACTACTTCGGTGTTCCAAATATTGGAAAAGAAAGCCTTTTCATCCCCTTCCCATTCTACATTCTCCGGACTCTCATGAGGTAAGCTAATGATCTCTTGTGCATCTATACTAATGATAAAGATCAGGGATAGCAGTAATAGAAATGATGTTTTCATAATAGTTTTAATTAGACCCATTTTAGACGAAGCTCTAAAATAGGAAATATTCTTATGTCTAAAAGACCTTGATCACTTCTTAATTTTAAAATTTATGTTACATTTAGAATAACAACCAGCCAAGATATTTATGAATCGCAGCACGTTTTATTTATTCCTTCTATTTGCGGTTGTCTGTATCCCTTTGTATGCACAGGGTACAGGAACTACTTACGAAGGGGACAGACCCAGTATGAAGGCCATTAAGATAGTATCTCCACCTGAGATAGACGGGGAGGTACTGAATGACCCGCTTTGGCAGGCCATTCCCCAATACACTGATCTGATTCAAACTCAACCTAATTTTGGATATCCGGCCAGTGAACGGACCGATATTCGAATCGCATATACAGACGACACCTTTTATCTATCAGTGGTCTGTCATGATGCAAGACCCTCAGAATTAGTTGTTTCTGACGCAAGGCGGGACGCTGACCTGGACAATACTGATGCTTTTATCTTTATCCTGGATACCTATAAAGACGGACAGAACGGCTTTATTTTTGGCACCAATTCTCAAGGAGTGGAGTATGATGCGCAGGTAGACAATGAAGGACAAGGAAACTTTAACGCCAATCGGCAGCAAGGAGGTACCATCGGTGGCTTTAACCTTAACTGGGATGCCAGTTGGGTGGTTCAAACACAGGTTGGAGAATTTGGATGGAGTGCAGAATTTGCCATTCCCTTGCGAACTATTCGTTTCCAATCTGGCAAAGATTGGGGAATAAATTTTAGAAGGAATATTCGCAAGTCGAACGAGATTGCCTACTGGGCGCCAATACCGCTTGGATTTTCGATCAATAGGTTATCTCTGGCGGGTACATTGACAAATCTCGATCTAAGAAGCCCCGGAAATTTAAAGTTGATACCCTATGTCTTAGGCAAATTTGAAAAGGATTACGAACAAACAGATCCCAGTGTTGATTTTAGCCCGGATGCAGGAGGAGATATTAAATATAGCATAACACCAAGCTTAACACTCGATGTTACTTATAATACTGATTTTGCCCAGGTTGAGGTAGATGATCAACAAGTAAATCTCGATCGTTTCAACCTGTTCTTTCCTGAAAAGCGGGCATTTTTTCTCGAAAATGCAGGATTATTCAGTGTAGGAAGTCCGGGAGAGGTAGATCTTTTTTTTAGTCGGAGAATCGGAATTGGGTCCGAAGGGAATCTAGTACCTATCATTGGAGGCGCCCGACTGTCTGGAAAGCTGAATAGAACTAATGTCGGATTGTTGTCTATGTTTACAGAGGATGTAGCTGAGGCGGGAATAGAAAAGAACAATTTTAGCGTAGCCAGGGTTAATCATGAATTCAAAGGAAGGTCAGCCCTGGGAGCTGTCTTTGTCAATCGTGCAGGATTAGAGAACAGTAACGATTTTAACCGTACCGCTGCTATTGATGGAAAATTGGGATTGGGTAACAAAGCGCGTTTATCCGGTTTTTATGCGCGCACATATGACCCCAATGATACCATCAATGCACATGCCTATAAAATGCAAGCCGATTATTTATGGAATAACCTGGAAATGCGTCTTGCATATACAGAAGTGGGGCAGGGGTTTAATCCGGAGGTAGGTTTCTTGTTAAGGTCTTCTTTCCGAAAAC
>CAWJQE010000002.1:0-236283 GCA_963844995.1 uncultured Flavobacteriaceae bacterium
TGGCAATGACCCCGGTAACCACAGGTTTGTTCTTGTAATTATTCCCTCCCCCGTTTAAACGTACATCCAGAATGAGTTTCTCTACTTCGTTGTTATCTATAAAATCAAAGACCTCGGCATAGAATTCCGGAATAGCTTGCAGGGAATCGTCCTGAATCTGACTTTGCCGTACATAGACCGTTTTTTGATCTTTCAGGTATTCATAATAATAGATCCTATCCAGGTTCTTGAGATATAAAGGCGTTTTTGATAGGTCGCGCGACTCTAACCATTCTTCTCCCGGTACCACCATGCCATACTGCCTTGGTGATCGGTAAAAAGGAACCGCTTCCAGCTTTTGTTGAAACTGCACTCCGTCTTTTTCCAGGGTAAATTCTATGGAAGTAGACATTTCCCTGATCACTCCCTGGGCATGTAAAAACTCCGGGAAGTTTAAGTAATGAAGACCGTAGGCCTTTACAAACGATTCATTTTCTGCCGGCACTACCGGGCGCATGGCCTTGAGTACATCTTTTACAGGCATCCCTTCTATGGCCAATAGTTTAGCCCCTAAAATATTGGGATAGTCTTTATGGACCCCCTGAACAAAAATGCCATCATCGTATTCATAGAGCACAACCTCTAATTGATGTAAAGGTATTTTCTCCTCCCAATAGCCCAAAATGGTATGTCCATATTCGAACATGGCTACCAACCTTACCAGGCCTACCAGCACCTCATGGTCTGCCAATTGAGGGATGGCCTGGTATAATTTTTCCACCTCTTTATCAAATGCCTCCGCGGTGGTCTTTTTAAATAGGAAAGGGAAATCTTTATGGACCGTTTTCTGAAGAAAGCGAAGGTCTTCCCGGAATTGTTCCGGAGTAAACTTAGGTTGTGCATTTAAGCTGATGGAAATAAGAAGTAGTACTACAGCGCGTAGTATATTCTTGACGAATGGCTGATTGATGGACATGATTTTGTGTATTATTGGAATCTTATATATAAGACACTAAATAATCCCATTTGTTACATTGTAGCTGCCACAGTACTGCCTTTTCAATGACTACCTACGGCGATTCCCTGGTGGACGTTTGGTTGTGAACTACACGGGTTCTTTAATCTGTCAACATCTTGGGATTCGGGTAATTGTCCGATTGGTCTTCTATACGCTCATCTAGGCAGACAAAGTCCTTTTCAAGTAAGAGATGTAAGGAAGTATCATCAGCAACGGATATGGAGTTCTCAAAACCAACTGTTTCGTTTACATCCCATCCCAGAATTAGCTGATCGCTTATGCTTATAAGAATAGTATGATCCTTATAGCTAGCCTCCAAAGATTCCATCTTCCTGCTTTGAACGGCATATTTAAAAACCTGATCTCCAAAATGTGTGATCTCTTCTATATATCCCTTTTTACATAAGGTTTCCACCTCAGTTTTGGTTAGTCGGAACCGAATAGAATCTCCTTTTATTCTGATCTTCATGGCAACTATGGCATTTGACCTTAAAGTTACAATTTATTCATTTTTTACTTGAGTTATGGCTTTATTATTTATCCGAAATTATGGTCGTGGTAATTATTTGGACCTATACTCTGGTAAAACTAGTATCTTGCCCACGCAATGAAAACAAGCGTACCCGCAAGGATCATATTACTATTCATCTTTCTGATAAAAAGTGGACCCTCCTTGCTTGGGCAAGAATATATAGACCTTGCCACCTTCTCCTATACCACTGCCCTTAACCGTTCTTTTGAAGACACCGCAGAAGATAAGGCCATTCAGGAATGGAACTTGAATCTTGATTTTCCAATTGTTCTGAATCCGAAAAATGCATTTATAACAGGTATTTCGGCGGGGAGTATCAGAGTTGGTCTCTATCCTTCCTCCATGCCTTCTACCAATTTATACGCCATTAGTTTGAGACTGGGTATCAACACTACCTATTCGGAGAAATGGGCAGGCACCTATCTTATTATTCCCAAAGTTGCGTCCGATTTTGCTTCAGGTTTTTCCAGGGGGAAACAGATAGGTGCCATCGGTTTGCTTACCAATACCAAAACGAATAAATTAAAATATACCTATGGGCTGTATGCCAATTTAGAAGAATTTGGATTGTTGGTGGTCCCAATCTTTGGTGTGTATTACAAGTCAGAGAACGATCTATTTGAAGCAAATGTTTTGTTACCTGTAAGAGTGGATTTAAATTATGAACTAAGTGCTACTACCTCAGCCGGACTCCGTTTCGACGGGTTGGGGACCAGTTATGATATTCAAACACCCGGATTCCCCGGATTTACTAATAACTATGTGACCAGGGCTTCTAATGAGCTCTATCTTTATGGGCAGCTTAAGCTCACTCCATCGCTTCTTTTGCGAGCCAAAATTGGCCATGCCTTCTTTAGAAATTACAAGGTGTATGATACGGAAGACACTATTGATTTGTCTCTGGTAGGTATCTTTTTTGGCGATAACAGAACAATTTTAAACAGGGATATTGGTGATGGGTTTCAATTTAAAACTGAATTGATCTACCGCTTTGATCTTTCGAAAAAGCAGAATTAATCTGTACTTTTAAGTAAAATTTTTTAATGAAAAATCTTATAAGAGCCATTATAGCCGGAATTGGCGCCAAAAAAATTGGCGGTGGTCGGTGCGGGTGCATAGGTACAGTGGTAGTCTTTCTTATTCTGTATTGGCTGCTGGGATACGTCTTTAAGGTATTTTAAGGTTTAATACTTCAGAATCCGCTACTTTTGCGGGATGAAATTAAAAAGGCGATCCCAACTAGAATTTGTAGGGCTTATGGCGGCTTTAATGTCTATTGCCGCACTGGCATTAGATGCGTTGCTACCCGCTTTAGATATTATTGGAATTTCCGTAGGAACTACCAGCCTTTCACAAAATCAACTGCTTATTACCATATTCTTTTTGGGTCTTGGTATTGGGCCTTTGCTCTTTGGGCCTATTTCGGATAGTATTGGACGAAAACCAGTAGTGTATATGGGTTTTGCCCTTTTCATTGGGGCTAGTATATTGTGCGTCTTTGCTCCGAATTTTGAAATGATGATCACCGGACGTATTCTCCAGGGTATTGCCCTTTCTGCCCCAAGAACTATCAGCGTGGCTATGATCCGTGACAGATATAGCGGCGACCAAATGGCCAGGATCTTATCATTTGTGGTTGTAGTCTTTATTTTGGTGCCTATTGTGGCGCCTACCATGGGGAAATGGGTATTAGACGCATTTGGTTGGGAGGCCATTTTCCATGTACAGGTACTTTTCTCTTTGCTGGTGGCATTTTGGTTTTGGAAACGACAACCTGAAACCCTGGCCGTTGAAAACCGTACCTCTTTCAGGTTTAATGTATTTGTGAATGGATACCGGGAACTATTGAATTATAAACAAACCATGGTATTTACCTTTATTTGGGGGTTTATCACCGGTTCTTTTTTGGTATATCTTAGTACTTCACAACAAATTTTTGAGGAGCAATACCTTATGAAGGAATCCTTCCCTTATATTTTTGCAACCCTGGCCATTACAATTGGTGCGGCTACGCTTTTGAACGGCACTTTGGTACTTCGTTTTGGAATGTTACGTTTAATTACCATAGCACTGGGATTTTACATTTTGATCCCCCTTATCTATGTAATCATATTTCAATCGGGGGTAAATCCGCCGTATTGGGTGGTCTTGAGTTTCTTTGCACTCGAATTTTTTGCTGTTGGTTTTATTTTTGGAAATTTACGGGCCCTGGCCATGCAACCATTAGGACATATAGCAGGAATTGGGGCGGCTCTAACAGGATGCCTGGCTACTTTAATGGCCGTACCTATTAGTGCTTTTATAGGTAGTTTCGTAATAGATTCCGTTTTGCCTGTATTTATTGGGTTCCTGGCATGCGGTATTATATCCTATGGCATTCTTGGGTACTTTTATATTTCAAAAAGACGTTTTTTAAAGCTATAAATCGGGAGAGAATCCTATCTTGTATAATGTTTTTATGTCAGGGGATGTTACGTATCTTTTGAATTAAATTTTCGTCGATGCTCGTTTGGATTGCCTTTATTTTCCTCATCATAATTTTTCTTGCTTTAGATCTTGGTGTATTTAATAAACACGACCATGTTATCCGGAGCAAGGAAGCCAGTTTATGGACGGCCCTGTGGGTGACAGTAGCCCTCAGTTTTAGTGGTGTAATCTATTGGTTATTCTCGGAAGGACTTGTGGACAACCCAACCGAAATGACCCCTAATGCGGCCGTTATAAATTATATCACAGGCTACCTTATTGAGCTATCCCTTAGCATAGACAATGTTTTTGTGATTGCTGTGATCTTTTCTGCCTTCAGCATTCCCCCAATCTACCAGCACAGGGTTCTTTTTTGGGGTATTTTAGGCGCCATTGTTTTTAGGGCATTAATGATCCTATTTGGGATCACCCTTATTAATAGATTTGACTGGATCATTTATGTCTTTGGGGTTTTCTTGTTATATACGGCCTACAAGATGTTTAAATCGGAAAGTATCAAATTTGATCCCAAAAACGCCCTCGCCTTTAAATATCTAAGGAAGCTCTACCCACTTACAACCCATATGAATGGGCATGATTTTTTTATAAGGCGGATGGGGATTAAAGCGGCCACTCCCCTTTTTGTGGCGCTTATTGTCATTGAATTAACGGATATATTATTTGCACTAGATAGTATTCCTGCAATTCTGGCTATCACCGCAGATCCCTTTATTGTATTTAGTTCAAATATTATGGCCATTCTGGGACTAAGATCGATGTATTTTCTAGTATCCAGAATGTTGAGTAAGTTCAGATTTATTAATTACAGTTTAGTGGTGATCTTAGGTTTTGTTGGACTTAAAATGTTGGGAGCAGAATATGTACATATCCCGTCATGGATTTCATTAACGCTGATCGTAGTATCCCTGGCTTCAGGAATCATTTTTTCTATGTTGATTCCAGAGAAAACTCCTGCTAAAGAAACATAAATTGAATAAAATTAACCATGGATCTTTGCCTTCCCAATATAGGCGAGGATCTCATGTTCCAATTGAACAACCTTATCGAACTGACTTTGGTATTCTGCTAGGTATTCATGTGAACTTTCACCGGAGGTATGGATTTCTGATATTAATTTATCATTCTCTTTCATAAGATAATGAAGCGACCATTTTAACTCCTCCATTCGCTCATATAACTTTTCAGTTTTGGGAACGCAGTGATACGATCTAAGTTGATGGGAAAGAGATAAAAGATAGCGTTGTTGCCTTTCCAGATAATGGATGTGAGGTATTGAGGCTTTTGCGCTTTTAACGGGTAATGATGATTCTTTGATTTCCATGACGCACAGCTTAAAGAAATTGGAGACCTTAGTAGGTTCCATTAAGGTACGAAATTTCGACTATTCTTTGTCAAAAATTAACACAGATTTTTAGCTCAAGCCAATTGGGACTTCCAAAATATTTGTTGTTCATACCCGGGAGCAACAACTAAATCATCGAATTATTCCAATTTTGAATCTATTAAATGTATGGCATCTTGTACCGTTTGCATACTGTCCATATCCTCATTTTCGAGTGTAATGTCGAAAGT
Organism: uncultured Flavobacteriaceae bacterium; assembly: GCA_963844995.1. Lineage (GTDB taxonomy): Bacteria > Bacteroidota > Bacteroidia > Flavobacteriales > Flavobacteriaceae > Muriicola. The sequence goes on from CAWJQE010000002.1 coordinate 5,589, forward strand.
ATCTTCCACATCGAGCACAATGTCTACTAAATTCGCAGAATTGATGTTCAGGTCCTTTATAAAATTACTTTCCGGTTTTATGGCATCGGCAGAGACATCTTCGGGTAAATAAGGTGAGATTATAGTCCTAAGTTGAGTATATCGATCTTCTTTTGTCATGGTTTAATCATTTAGTCGTTTAAAAATAACACATGCATTTACATCCCCAAAGCCAAAACTGGCTTTTGCAATCACTTGGGGGGCAATTTCCAAGGTCTGCTGCGGGACTTTGGATGGATCAATAATTTGGGATATCTCAGGATGCAAGTCTTCACAATTAGCATTGCCGTATATCTGTCTATTTGAGATCTGTAATACAGAACCAACACATTCAATACTTCCTGCGGCAGCCAGGCAATGACCAATAAGACCTTTAAATGAATTGATATAAGGAAAATCTTTCCCTTCCCTGCCCAATGCCTCACTCCAGTTCTTAATTTCTACCGGATCCTTGGAAGTCGCTGTTAAATGTCCATTGATGGCATCTATCTCAGATGCTGTTATCCCGCTTTGTGCTACCGCCTCACGGATACAACGTTGAACAGCCGTATTATTCGGAGCAGTCATAGTACCACCAGAACGCTGCCCTCCGCTGTTTACGGATCCTCCAAGAACTTCTGCGTAAATACGTGCCTTACGTTCTAAGGCGCTTTCTAAAGACTCCAAAACCAATGCCCCTGCCCCACTTCCCGGTACAAAACCTGCTGCACTGTTACTCATTGGCCTACTGGCTAATTCTGGTGAATCATTATAGTTTCTTGGTAATATCCTCATCGCATCAAAACCTCCCCAAACATAGGGTCCACTATCACTGCAGCTACCGGTTAAAATTCGTTTTGCTTTCCCTGAAGCAATACGATCATATGCCATTAAAATCCCTTCTGTTCCTGTGGTACATGCAGAAGAATTGGTTGTAACCTGGTTCCCGCATCCCAAAATTCCGCCTAAATAAGCACTAATTCCGCTAGCCATTGTTTGTGTTACGGAAGTACTTCCCAGACGTTTGGTTTTCCCTTCATCAATAAGGTATATAGCTTCTCTTAACTTGTCTATTCCTAAAATTCCAGTACCAAAAATGACGCCACTGTCCCAATCGGCATCCTCTTCTCCGGCAGTTTCTAAACCTGCATCTTTCCATGCATCTACGCCGGCAATTACACCGTAAATAAGCCCAGTAGCATTTAAGCCATGTTGTTGTAATGATGTAAAGTAATTGTTTATGTAATCTTTTATAAGTATTGGTTTACCTGCAACTTGGCATCCAAAATTTAGTTCTTTGAGTTGAGAATGAAACTGTATGCCACTAAGCTTCCTATCCAAAGCATTGGAAAAAGATACAGTGTCTAAAGCGTTAGGAGCACAAACACCCAATCCGGTAATAACAACCCTGTTACGCATTATCCTTTGGTTTAAACATCCCGGAAATGACTCCTTTACAAACAACTTCATCCCGGCTGTTATACATGGTCACCTTACATTTCAATTTCGAAAAACGAAAATAGGTCTTCTCTGAAATCACCCTTACTTTTTCATTTGGATACACAGCTTTCAGAAAATCTATTTGCACACTGCTCATAGCTATTTGAATGTCTTTAGACCTTATGTTGTCTTCCTTTGTCAACAGATGTATCCCAAGACAAACCAAGCCAATCTGAGCACAACACTCTGTAAGAATGACACCGGGGGTTACCGGTAAGTCTTTAAAATGGCCTTTATAAAAAGGCAGACTGTCCTTAAAAACATAGGTGCCTTCACAACCTTCATCCGTTATCGCCAGAAGTGAATCCACATACAAAAACGGATCGCTATAAGGCAGTTTTTTCAGGATGTCATCTAAGTTTTTCATCGTAAACTCTCTCCCCCATCAGCCGTTATTATTGTGCCTGTGATCCATTTAGCTTCTTCCAGACTTAGCAGATATACCGTATTTGCAACGTCTTCGGGCGTAGTTATACGTCCTGAAGGATTCCGTTTTAAAGCATTTTCCTTTATTCTATCACTGTTTGGTATCATAGTGAAAGAGGCGGTTTCTGTCACCCCTGCTTGTATACAATTGGCTTTCACTCCCAGGGGTGCCAATTCGAGCGCCATACTGCGCGTAAGTGCTTCCAGAGCAACCTTGGCAACAGAGACAGCAGCATACCCCGGTATTACCTTAGTGTTGCCTTCACTGGTGAAGGCAATTACCCGCATGTCCGCATCATTTAATTTTGAATCGAGAATTTCCTGTACCCATTCATATAGGCTTACAGCCATTGACTTACATGTGATCTCAATATCCTGAGCCGTTAAACGCAGTGAATGCTTTGCCATCATTGATTTCATACTGCCTTTGGCAATGCTGTGGATCAGCATCTTAATGGCATCTCCTTCTTCCATTATCTCACCCAGATGCTTCAAAACCTCTTTCCTTTTCTCCGAATTTATTGCATCCGCATTAATAGCATAGAAGTCGCTCGCATCTTCTTTAACCTGCCGAAAGCTATTATTTATAGATTCCATATCGGCCCGCCTGTCCCGGTGAACAATGCAGATGGCGTACCCATGCTTTGCCAGCTTCTTAGCCGTTGCCAGACCCAATCCCCGGCTACCTCCCAGAATAAGCACCCATTGTTTTGTAGTATTTACTGACATCTATTTTGTAAGCTTTCTATGAGTATTAAGGTACATTAAATTGAACTCTTTTAAGGCAATTACCATTGTAATAAAACTCTTTGAGCTGAAAATCCGGGTCCAAAACTTAAGATGAGCCCTTGCTGCCCAGCGGGGATCTGCTTTTCCATAAAGCGTTCCAGTACATATAAGACCGTAGCACTGCTCATATTGCCATAAAGCTTTAATGTTTCTCTGGTATCATCAATATTCTTCCCTAATTTCCCAAAAAGATCCTCAACAGTCTGCACGATCTTCCGGCCCCCGGGATGGAAAATAAGATGATGCACCTTCTCAATTGAACTATCATTTTTGTGAAGAAAAGGATGCACTATATTGGGAAAATGCTCTGAAATTGTTTCAGGGACCATAGGGTCCAGGATCATTTTTAAGCCTGTATTCACAAGGTCGAAACCCATCAAATGTGTAGCATTCTTAAAATGATACATCTCATCCCCGATTATTACCGGACCAGATGCATCCTCTTCGGAAGAAAGCAACACACAGGCGGCCCCATCTCCAAAAATAGCAGCACTTACCATATTGGCCATTGAAAAATCATTCAATTGAAAAGTAGCTGTAGGACTTTCAACAGCAATGACAGCTGCCCTTTTATTTGGATTAGAACGTAAAAAATGACTGGCATAGATCATTCCCGATACGCCAGCGGCACACCCCATTTCTGTCACCGGCAAGCGAACAACATCCTGGCGCAAACCCAAATCATTAATGATGTAGGCATCCAGAGACGGGATCATGATCCCGGTACAACTAACTGTAATGATATAGTCTAAACTCTCTGGTGTCCATTGATTTTTTTTAAGTGCTTTATCAAGAACAGCAGTCCCCATTTTTTTAGTTTCTCGCACATAGATCGCATTCTTTTCTTCAAAAGAAGTCGCAGTAAAAACTTCTTCAGGGGCCATTATACCATATCTGCGATCTACCCCGGCTCCTTCAAAAATCTTTATGACCTTACGCCTAAACCGATCTTCCTGACCTGAAAGCCAAATATCCACAAGAGGTAATATATCTTTTGTGTCCTTGTAGTAAGGCGGGAGTTCTTTCGCAACAGACACTACATGTACTTTATTCATAGTAATTTAAGTATTTGGATGGGTTAGGATCCATTCATATCTAAATGCCCACCTCCATCGAACTTTATGATGCATAGCCGGTACAGATCTGGAAAAAATATGAAAATCATCTTTGGCAAACCCACTTTTAATAGAGACCAAACCATCGTGTTTGGCGATAGAGGTTTTTATAAATACATGGCTAAATATTTTAAAAAGGGCAAAACTGATTTTATTCCGATCAAGATCATTTACAATGATCCCAATAGTTGCCAACGAAGCGAACTTTTTTATAAAAATATGGATCTGCTCCTGTGAAAAATGATGTAAAGTTAAAGTGCAAAGAAGAATATCACAATGAAATTCTTCTGGCTTTAAAGCGAGAACATCTTGTGTAAGATATCGGATATTACCGTATCCACTGCTTGACTCTTTTGCGATCTTGATCGATTTTTCATTCAGATCGAGACCTATTAATTGTGCCGTTATATGTTTTTGAGCACAGTGATCTGCCACTGCTCTTAACATGTTTCCATCTCCACAACCCATATCAATTATGGTATATTTCTCTCTCGGGTGTTCTTTAAAAAATCGGTCCAGAGCTTTTATGGTAATCCTATTTCCCCCAAGCAGTTTATTGGCCAGGGTGATATCTTTTAAGATGGATTTGATCTGATTTTCATCTAAACTAAGATCATCCATTAATTCGATATCAGTACTTCGCTCTTTAAAACGGATCATATTTCTATGGGTTTTCCATGCGTTTTTTTGATAATACTCCTGAGTATTCCGGGAGAGAGAATGGCTAATGAGAAAAGCAACTCCGAAATTTTGGGTGACATAAGCAGCTTTTGCAGTCGCCTCCCTGTCCTGATCCGTTTCCCAAAAGTACGTTGCCATAACAATCCATACTTCTGTTCTAATGTAGTCCGATCTGTTTGTTCTTCTTTTAAATATGCATGGATCAATTCTGAAGCTATTTTAGCACTATGGATCGCCATGGCCATACCATTGCCACTTAAAGGGTGAATAAGTCCGGCAGAATCCCCGCACATGATCACATGGTTCTCCACAGGGTCTTTTGCTTCAAAGGAAATTTGAGCAATGCTAAGGGGTTTTTCAAATACCATTGTGGCTTCTTTTAAAAAAGTTCCCAAATATGGATTTTGTGCAACTACAAGGTCGTTGAATTCAGAAATATTTTGTTTTTTTTGAAAGCTATCATAGGTTACCAGGTAGCAAAAATTAACAGCTCCGGTTTCTGTTTTTGATAATCCTCCATAGCCTCCATCAAAACTGTGCAACCCCACCAGATGATCTGGAAAATTGTTCCATTGATAATGGGCTTTAATTCCCAGCCAAGGCGATTTTTTGGAAATAAACTCGCGCTTTAGCATTTTGTCCAGATTGGAGCGTTTTCCAAAGCCCCCAATGACAAAAGTTGCCTTGTATTCTTGATCGAGATTATTTTTTACCGTAAATATGTCATCTTTATATTCAATGTTTTCCGCCGAACAAAAAACAACATCTACACCGAGGCTTTTGGCTCTTTTATACAAGCAATTATCCAGGGCATAACGGCTAATTCCTATAGCACCAAGAGGCAGGGAAAGCTGAAGGGAACGCCCTTTTTTAGTACTAAATTCCAGGGTGCTTATTTCTATGTTTGTCGGTAATTCTATCCCCAGATGGCGCAGGTAAGGCACTACCTCATTAGACAGGTATTCACCACATACCTTGTGATGGGGATACGCTTCTTTTTCAAGTAACAGGATACGATGGTGTTCTTTCCGTAAATGAATGGCTGCCGTTAGTCCGGCCAGTCCACCTCCAATAATGATCACATCATAAGTAGCCACTAGCGAAAGATACATATTCCTAAACAAAAAAACCCGACAATGATGCCGGGTTTTATAAACTACTAAAAGGAGATTATCCTTTGGTTTTCTCGATGGCCTCTTGTTTTAATTCCTCGCTGGCCACTATGCCAATTTCCACACGTCTGTTCTTTGATTTTCCTTCCGCTGTTGCATTGTCTGCAACGGGTTGGGTTTCTCCAAACCATTTGGTGGTAAATCGACTGTTATCAATTCCCTGGCTAATAATATAATTGGTCACAGATTCGGCTCTTAATTTAGAAAGGCCCATATTATATTCGTCTGAACCTGCACTGTCTGTATGACCTTCAACAAGGATCTCAGTTTTTGGGTATTCCTTAAGGATACCAGCCAATTTATTTAAGGTCTCTACTGAAGTTCCTTTGATATTGGATTTGTTGGTGTCAAAATAAACTCCGGCACCTTCATTAAATGTAACATTTATGCCTTCCCCTACCCGTGTTACTTCAGCTCCAGGAATTTCTTCCTGAATACGTTCTGCCTGGCGATCCATTCTATTTCCTATATATCCTCCGGCAGCACCTCCTACGACGCCACCAATAATGGCTCCCAGAACAGTGTTACCGCCTTTACCAACATTATTTCCAATGACACCGCCGATAACGGCTCCTCCTGAGGCACCAATTACTGCACCTTTTTGAGTGTTGTTAGCATTTTTAACGGCATTACATCCCAAGCTTAAACTTGCGATCATTAGTATTGCTCCTAATTTTTTGAACATGTTTTTCATTTTTAATTTTTAGTAAATTCATAAACAATGGTCACCGGCTTTGCGTCTACCATCACATTCGATTTTAAGGTCATTTCATTCGCACTCAGGGATGCAATATTCAATCTGTATCCCAACCCACCGGAAATGTCGTTTCGTTTTTCATCAATATATTTAAACTGCAATTGATTGTTATAGTTTGCCGGACTACTCACTACAGACCAACGTATAAATCGATCTCCTCCTTCACATAAGGAACCTGGTTTAATGGTGTATCTTGCCGTACTATTATTATCTCTGAAGAACCAGTTACTATCTTCAAAACAGATGGCATTAGCATCGTTAAAAACCACCGCTTTAAACATCCCCTGGTTATTCTCATAATGAATATCATTTAGTGTCCAGGTGCCACTTATAAGGTTTCGTTGATCCCTTATGTCTTTGGATATACCGCAGGATGAGATAAGGACAACAACTAATAATGGAATTAATTTTCTAATCATGTTTATACTATTATTGTTTCGTCTGTATATACGTGCCAAAGGCTCCGTTAGCTCTTTAGGATCTGCTTCTTTTCTAAAATTGTTGCAACAGACTGAAGCCCTGTATATTAATAGGCTACTAATTCTTTAAGCACCTCTTGTATTCGGGCTTTGGGTAAGTATTGTTCTTCTAGTTGCTTGGCGAAAGGAATAGGTGTTTCCAAACTGCCAACGCGTCTTATTGGAGCATCCAGGAATTTAAAACAGTTTTCCATTACAAGTGCTGAAATATCGCTGGCGATACCTCCAAAGAGACTGTCTTCCTGCACAATCATGCATTTGCCGGTCTTTTTTACGGACTTGTAAATAGCCTCAATATCTAAAGGCTGAAGGGTTCTAAGATCAATAAGATCGGCGCTAATTTCAGGATTTGCTTCTAAAGCTTCAAGGACCCAGTGTACCCCTGCACCATATGATACTACGGTGATAGCATCACCGGTTTTAAGAAAACTTGCTTTTCCAAAGGGCAAAGTGTAATAGCCTTCGGGCACATCCTGATACATACTGCGATAAAGCGCTTTATGCTCAAAGAAAAGTACGGGATTAGGATCATTTATGGCAGTAGCCAGAAGTCCCTTGGCATCATAAGGAAAAGCAGGATACACAATTTTTAGACCTGGTGTTTTGGTAAACCAGGCTTCATTGGTTTGTGAATGAAAAGGTCCGGCCCCCACGCCAGCTCCACAGGGCATTCTGATAACCACATCTGCGGGTTCGTTCCATCGATAATGCACTTTCGCAAGATAATTTACAATAGGATTGAATCCGCTGCTGACGAAATCTGCAAACTGCATCTCCACAACGGCCTTCATTTTGTTAATAGATAAGCCCATAGCCGCAGATACTATGCCCGATTCACAGATTGGCGTATTTCTTACTCGTTCTGTTCCAAATGCCTCTACGAATCCCTCCGTGATCTTAAAAACACCTCCGTAATCTGCTATATCCTGACCAAGCAATACAAGGTTAGGGTGCTTCTCCATGGATTGACGCAATCCTTGTGAAATAGCATCTACCAAACGAATATTTGATACCCCTTTATTTTCTTTAAACTCTTGATATACAAACTCTTTGTATACATCATTTAATTCATTAGATTCGGAACTTTGAACGATGTCTTCGTTAAAAGCCAGTTTTAAATTCTCGTCTATTTCATGGATAAAATCCTTTTTGATCACCACTTCCTCCTCTTCAGTAATTAGCTTTTGAGTCTTGAGGTATTCCAAATAATTTTCAATGGGATCTTTTGCGGCCCATGTATCCAGTAATTGTTGAGGAACATATTTAGTACCGCTTGCTTCCTCATGACCTCTCATGCGAAAGGTTTTAAATTCGAGTAGTACGGGTCGTGGGCGTTGACGTACACTTTTACTTAATGCTTTAACTTTAGTATACACCTCTAGAATATTATTACCATCAATGATATAAGATTCTATGCCGTATCCTTTTCCTTTGTCTGCAATGTGTTTGCATCTAAATTGTTCACTAATGGGTGTAGACAAGCCATAGCCGTTATTTTCAACGCAGAATAGTACCGGCAGATCCCATACGGCGGCAATATTTAATGCTTCATGGAAATCTCCTTCGCTGGTGGCGCCCTCTCCCGTAAATACGGCTGTAACTCTTTTGTTTTTTTGCAGCACATCAGCCAGCGCGATCCCATCGGCTACCCCTAATTGTGGACCCAGATGAGAGATCATTCCTACGATCTTATATTCCTGGGTTCCAAAATGAAAACTACGATCCCGTCCTTTGGTAAAACCGCTCATTTTTCCCTGCCATTGGGCAAAAAGCCTGTGCAATGGAATGTTGCGAGTAGTAAAAACACCCAGGTTTCGGTGCATGGGCAGGATGTATTCTTCCGACTCTAGTGACATGGCGACCCCAACGGAAATTGCCTCCTGCCCTATACCACTAAACCATTTGGATATCTTACCCTGCCGAAGAAGTATCAGCATTTTCTCTTCTATCATTCGGGGCTTAAGCATGCCTTTATAGAGATCTACAAGTACCTCAGAAGTGAGCCCATGGTGTTGAAATTGCATTGGTCTTAAATACGTTTAGCATAAATGAATGCAGTAAATGTAGCAAAATTGCTGTGAAGATCTCTTCCTATTTAAAGACCAAATTATTTTGAGAATTTAGTAACTTTGATTCCTCACTAAAAACAATACGTATGAACGCCATTCCCAGTGTGGATCTCAGGGATTATTTATCTGAAGATCCGGCCAAAAAAGAACAATTTGTAAATGATTTGGGAAGTGCATTTGAGGAAATTGGCTTTGTAGCGCTTAGTGGCCACTTCCTTTCGGAGTCTCTGATCGAATCCTTATATGCTGAGATTAAGAAATTCTTTGCCTTACCTCAGGAGATAAAGGACAAATATGAGATAGCAGGTATTGGCGGACAGCGTGGCTACACATCCTTTGGAAAGGAACACGCCAAAGGTAGAAAGGTTGGTGATCTTAAGGAATTTTGGCACTTTGGCCAGTACGTAGAGGACAATCCGACATTATTAAATGAATATCCCGCCAATGTTACGGTTAACGAACTTCCCAATTTTAATAAAGTAGGAAAGGAAACGTACAAAATGCTGGAAAAAACAGCCCAATATGTTTTACGGGCTTTAGCACTTCATTTAGATCTCGAAGAAACCTATTTTGATGAGTATATCAAAAACGGAAATTCTATCCTAAGGCCAATTCACTATCCCCCTATCACCGAAGAACCTAAAAATGCTATACGTGCAGCAGCTCATGGCGATATCAACCTTATTACCTTATTGATGGGAGCTCATGGCAGGGGTTTACAGGTAATGAATCATAAAGGAGAATGGATCGATGCCATTGCGAACAAGGATCAGTTAATGATAAATGTTGGGGACATGTTATCAAGATTATCAAACAATACTCTAAAGTCTACCATACATCAAGTAGTTAATCCGCCCAGGGAACTCTGGGGAAATTCGAGGTATTCCATTCCTTTTTTTATGCATCCTATTGGAGAAATGCGCCTTAATTGCCTGGAAAATTGTGTTGATCAGGAGCATCCTAAATTATACACCGATATCACTGCAGGCGAATTCCTGAACGAACGCCTTGTTGAGCTTGGCCTAATTAAAAAATAAGACAATTTTAGGGATTTTCAACAGTAAACTATGGATCTACAGGACCAATTAAAAAATTTATTTCCCGACCATCAACCATCGGAAGAAGAACATGAGTCAAAGAACGAAAAACCTGCATTCTGGGTGCAGGACCAGCCCATACTTTGTAAGTATGAGAAGCGCAAAGGAAAGCCTATCACTATCCTCGAGGGATATGAAGGCACAGGTGCAGACCTAAAGGCGCTGACCAAGGAATTAAAGACCTTACTGGGAGTTGGCGGCACTTACAAGAACGAACTGATCATTATACAAGGAGATTACAGGGACAAAATCATGCAATTCCTTCAGGAAAATGGCTTTAAAACCAAACGTGTAGGAGGGTAATATATATTTAATAGAATGAACTATGCCCGGACTGAAATACAGTGACTTAGCCCGAAGTATTTTGTTAATTATTTTAATCTTAATCGATTAAGTGTTACATTTAGTAGACAAAACCTAAACAACACTCCCCGAGTATGAGTACGCAACTGCATATCACTAATGGAGATAGTTTCACTCAACGGTTAAAAACTCTCCCATTTAAAGGTGACATCATTACCTGGAGGGAAATGCTTTGCGAAGGCAGAACTGAGACCAATGTTGGCAGTGAGTCTTTTTGGAAAACACGCTTCGAATTTCTTCACAAGAATTACAACGTAAGCAAATCGTATTTTATAGAAAAAACTCTAAAAGAGTACCGCAGTCTTTGTAATCACAAACAGCAGGATGAGATCATACTTTGGTTTGAATATGACCTTTTTTGTCAGATCAATATGATCGCCGTACTGAGTTGGTTAAAAACACATAGACGCGATGCCCAAATTTCATTAGTTTGCAGCGGGAATGAAGATGGAACGGACACCATGTACGGTTTATGCGATAACAGCGATGAAAAGATCCAAACCCTGTTTAATAAACGGGTATATCTAACGCAGGATGATATAGAATTTGCCGACTATGTATGGCAGTTGTATTGTAGTGATAATCCTATCCGACTTGAAAATATGTCTGATTTTGAACATTATCATTTCGACTATCTTTCTAATGCCATCAAGGTTCATTTAAAACGATTTCCTTCCATCAAAAATGGGTTGAATGAGTTGGAGAACCGTATCATGCGGCTTGCTGTGGAACAAAAGCCAAAAAGTAAAAAAGAGCTTGTTCAAAATATACTGGCCAATCAGGGTTATTACGGGTATGGTGACACTCAGTTCGAGCGTATCATAACCAGCCTTAAACCACTATTTACTTCCTATAACCCAATACGCCTCTCCAAAAAGGGGAAAGACATTGTGGAGGGTAAAACTAGTTTCTATTCGCAGATCAGGGATAATGATTCCTATTTAGGAGGTGCTCTTAAATACAATTTCCTTTACAATGACGAATCGGGACGGATCCTAAAATTATAACATGCAATTAGGGCCTTCAGAACTGATCCTTAATGAGGAAGGCAGGATCTATCATTTAAACTTACTCCCAGAAGAACTAGCTGACCTAATAATTCTTGTAGGCGATCCTCAAAGAGTGTCGCGCGTTTCACAGCATTTTGACTCTCTGGAGATTATGCAGCACAAACGTGAATTCATCACACATACCGGGTGGCTTAAAGACAAGCGCATAAGTGTGATCTCCACCGGCATAGGAACTGATAATATTGACATTGTGCTTAATGAATTAGACGCCCTGGTCAATATTGATCTAAAATCCAGAAAAGTAAAGAAGGATAAAAAACAACTTACTTTTATCAGGGTTGGTACTTCTGGTGCCATTCAACCAGATATACCGGTCGATTCCTTTCTCCTTAGCGATTATGCCATAGGCTTCGATAATCTATTGTATTACTACAAAAGTGAAGCCGTTCGCTTCCCTGAAATTGAAAGAGCCTTTTTTAAACACAGCAAATGGGGTGCTCATAATTCTCAGCCCTATGTTGTAAAATGTGATGGGCACTTGCGTGAACACTTTCTGGAAAAAGGAATAGTTAATGGCTTTACGGGTTCTAATGTGGGATTTTATGGGCCACAAGGCAGGCATTTAAGGCTACCCCCCAAAGATCCCATGCTGCACGAAAAACTGACCTCTTTCTCTTATGAAAATATAAGATTGACCAACCTGGAGATGGAAACGTCTGCCATATATGGCCTTTCAGCCATGATGGGTCATAGGGCACTTTCCCTGAATGCAATTATTGCGAACAGGGCCACAATGCAATTTTCCAGTCATCCGGGCAAGACTGTAGATGAGCTTATAGAATGGACATTAAAGAAATTGATCATACTTTGAAAAAAATTCGGATTGCGGGAGTTCCTGAACATTTCAATTTCCCCTGGCATATGGCCATGGAAGAGGCCGCATTTAAAGATCGGGGAATTGAGATAGAATGGATAGAAGTTCCTGAGGGCACCGGAAGAATGTGCAAACTCTTAGAAGAAAAGGAAACAGACCTGGCCATTATTTTAACCGAGGGTATCGTTAAAAGTATTACTGAAGGTAACCCGGCAAGTATTGTTCAGGGATATATTAATTCCCCCCTGCTGTGGGGCATTCATGTAGCTGCAGAGAGTAAGTTTCAGGATCTTTCAGAACTTGAAGGGACTAAAGCTGCGATCAGCAGATATGGAAGCGGAAGCCATTTAATGGCTTATGTGATGGCAGAGGCCCAGCATTGGAATACCAATGACTTGTCTTTTGAAGTGATCCATACCCTCTCCGGGGCCGTTAAAGCCCTACAAAACGGAGAGGCCGATTATTTTATGTGGGAACATTTTACAACCAAACCACTGGTATTAAACGGAGTCTTTCGAAGATTGGCAGACTGCCCCACCCCCTGGCCCTGTTTTGTGGTGGCCGCAAACCAACACTTTCTTGACAAAGAAGCAGCTGCCTTAAGGCATGTCTTAGAGATTATTAATAAATATACCAGAGAGTTTAAATTGATCCCAAGCATAGACAGAACACTTGCCAACAGATATAATTTGGATCTTCAAGACATAAGGGATTGGCTTAACATCACTCAATGGACACAAGAACAATTAAGTGTTCAAACAATTGATATAGTGCAAGATACATTACTCAATCTAAATTTAATATCTAATAAATTAGATTCAAGAGAATTACTTACCAATCTATAGTGTTGGATCCTTGATCATGCAGTAGTTTGTTTGTTTTAGAGAAGTGCTTATTCCCAAACCACAATCCCCTGTTGGCACTCAAAGGAGAAGGATGTCCTGAAGTTAAGATATGATGTTTCTCGCCATTGATCAAGGGGATCTTTTTTTTAGCATATCCTCCCCATAGCAAAAAGACCAATCCTTTTTTTTCTTCTGAGAGTAGTTTGATGACCGCATCCGTAAAGGTCTCCCATCCTTTTTTTTGATGACTCCCGGCTTCTCTGGCCCTGACTGTTAAAGTGGCATTTAACAATAAGATCCCCTGGTCTGCCCACCGCTCCAAATTACCGCTCTTCGGATACGGTATGCCAAGGTCGGTTTCTATTTCCTTAAAAATATTGATAAGGGAGGGAGGGTGTGGCATTCCATCCTTTACCGAAAAACAAAGTCCGTTTGCCTGGTCCGGCCCATGATAAGGATCCTGCCCTATAATAACCACCTTGGTGTCTTCAAAAGAGCTGTGATTAAAAGCAGCAAATACCCTATTGCCTTTTGGATAGCAGGTATGGTGTGAATATTCTTCCTTCACAAAGTGAGCAAGACTTTCAAAGTAAGTTTTTGAAAATTCTTCTTTTAGAAACGGCTTCCAGCTTTCATGAATGGCAACCTCCATATTTCTTCTCTATTGATAGGTTGTAAAAATACAAACTGCTGTCTCTTTCCTTAGCAAATCCACTTTTAATAATGTAAATTTATCTAAGTCAATCTAATTTAATGGCAAACATTGCATTTAGCATTATTTCTTCAGCAAGTTTTTAGTTAGAACATGGAAACCCTCGAAACAATTAAGCTTTGGTTAAATGAACATCCTACTACCACAATGGTGTTCAAATACGTGGTCTGGGTTGTATTCATTATTATTTTTCTTCAATTTGTAAGAAGAGCCCTGAAGAAGAGACTTCCCAACACCGAAACACGATATAAATCTCAGAAAATCATTGAAACCATTGGATATTTCCTTTTGGTGGTTCTCACTATATCCTATTTCACAGGCAATATCAAGGATTTAACCCTGGCTATAGGATTGCTTACAGCAGGTATAACAATTACACTCCAGGAACTCATTCTTAGTGTTGCGGGATCACTTTTTATATTTTTCGTGAAGGTATATAAACCGGGAGACAGGATCGAAATAAACGGGATAAAAGGAGATGTCATCGATATTAACAGCATTTATACAACCATGATGGAGATAGGACAATGGGTAACTAGTGATAATTATACCGGCAGAATAGTAAAACTTAGTAATGCCTTCGTTTTTAAAGGACCGGTGTATAACTACTCCCAGGATTTCCCTTTTATTTGGGACGAAATCACCTTACCAATTCGATATGGTTCAGATTTGGAATTAGCAAAAGCTCTGACAATTGAGGTAGCTCAAAAGGTACTTTCAGCGTATGTGCTGGAATCCCATGAGAAATGGAAAAATGTTGTGAAAAAATACTATATCGAAGATGCTATTGTGGACCCCACGCTCGCCATTAAATTAACAGATAATTGGATTGAGTTTAATCTTAGGTATATAGTTGACTATAAAAAAAGGAGAATGACCAAACATCGTTTAAACGAGCTTATAAACACAGCTTTCGAAGGAACAGGCGGGAAGGTCTTACTGGCCTCTGCGACCTTCGAATTGGTTAAGATTCCTATCGTTGATGTTAAGACAACAATTACAGACAGCTCCCAGTCTAAAAAGAATTAAAGGGATCATTTATTTAAATATACAATATTCTCTAGTTGCTCTTCCGCTAAACCATTCTGAACACTCCGCTGCTTTAAGGCTTCCAAATATGTGGTATTGTTCTTATCCTCTAAATAACTATTTGCCAGAATTGCCCACTCCATGGCCTTTGGAAGGTCATTCTTTATTTCATATAGAACAGCCATATTATGACATGCCATAGCTTTAATTTTAGGCTTTTCATTGGTTGTCTCCAGTTGCCATAATCGGGCTGCTTCTAACCAGTTCTCCTCTAAAATGGCTTCTTTTGCTTGTGATAATTTATCAGAACCATTGGTGTAAATTTCTCTTTGAATGGCCTTGCTAAATGGTTTCAATCGCATTCCGAAGGCACTTCCACTCCCTTTACTCTTAAGTAGCATGGAATCTGAACGATCGGTCATGGATCGCAATGCATTCATGGCATTTTCCCCTTTGGCCTGTATTACTAATTCCTCATTAATACGAATTTCATCAAGAACCTTTTTTTCAAAAGGATCATAGATGCGCCAGCCGTTTTCAATTAAGGTTTCCAGGGTAACCTCCCGAGCGTCTACCTCTGTTTTTACTCGCAAAAGGTCTAAATCTTCCATGGTCGACTTCTTATTGGTAATACGGGTATCAGTATTATAAAAAGCCAGGGAGAAAATAGCATCTAAGTTGTTGGAGATACACAATTCCTCCAGCGCCTTCCATGGTATTTCTTCTTCAGCAGTGTTTTTTTGCTTCCAATTTTCAGGAGTACTTTCAAGAATTATAATGGTATCAAAACGTTTGTCCTTCAATAGCTCCCCCAAAAGCCCTTCAATGGCAGCTTCTTTCCCTTCCTCAGACCACTGTTGATCCGTGATGGCAACAAAGGCCTCTAATGACTCTATTTGTCCTTTGTTGGCTGTTGTTTGAACTTCATTGATGATCCCAATGCGTTTTATGTTCTTTGACAGTTCTACCGGCGCCGGCTCTAAGCTATAGACCGTTACCAGATGGGTGCTTTTACAGCCACTGAGCAATAGCAATAAGCCTAAAAATTGAAGGATAGAACGCATAGTAATTTAATCAGATTTATAACTTCCTTAAAAATTATAGTACAAGAACAGTAGAACCCCTATTTTTATTGCCCTAAACCTCTCTCCTAGTGGTGAAATGCACCTAAAAGGATGTGAAAGCTGAAACAAAGAACATGTTTCAAATCGTAAAGCCTCATTAAACAGGATTTTGTAAAGAATGGTGGGTAATAACTACCTTTGCAGTCAGGCATTTAATTATGAATAAATATCTTAAAAAAAGTATTCAGGATCTGGAGTTCGCTACCGTGATCAGACAAGTAGCGGCCCGCTGTAATACTGAGCTTGGGAAAGAAAACGCAAAGGCATTAGAACCTAAGCTAGAGCAATCGGTTATTCTTACATTATTAGGTGAAACTTCAGAATACCTCTCCTCCTTTACCAATGATAACAGAATACCAAATCATGGATTTGATGCCATTGATAAGGAACTCTTGTTGTTAAAAGTTGATAACACTACTTTAGAATTGACCGGATTTCGAAAAGTAAAACACATTTGCCTTACGGTATTAGAGCACAAGAAATTCTTAAAGAAATTTAGAGACTATTACCCTCTTCTCCATCAATATGCAGATGCTGTGACGGCAACCAAAGAAATTCCTGATCTTATCGATGGCGTTATCGATAAATTTGGTCTGGTGAAAGACACGGCCTCAAATGAGTTGCGACTCATTCGGCAACAAATGGCCGCCATCAAAGGAAAAATAAACCAAAGTTTTAGCAGCTCTCTGAATACCTATCACACCTCGGAATTCCTTGATGAAATCAGAGAATCTGTTGTAGACAACAGACGTGTTCTGGCAGTAAAGTCTATGTACAAAAAGAAGGTTAAAGGGACTGTAATGGGCACTTCCAAAACAGGGAGTATTGTCTACATAGAACCAGAGGCTGTGTCTAGGTACAGCAGGGAATTCTCCAATCTTCAATTCGATGAAAAAGAGGAGATCCAAAGAATCCTAAATACCCTAACCAATCAAATTAGGCCGTATCGAGAGGATTTACAGGCATACCAGAATTATTTGGTCCATATAGATATCACCGCGGCTAAGGCAAAGTATGCCTCGGAAATGAACGCCATCAAACCCTCCCTCAACAGCGATAAACGATTATTTCTCAGGGATGCATATCACCCCCTTCTTTACTTAGCCAATAAACGGGATAAGCTACCTACTTTTCCTCAGACCATAGACTTGTATCCGGAGAACCGGATCATTGTTATATCGGGACCCAATGCTGGTGGGAAGAGTATTACTTTGAAGACCATCGGACTTTTACAACTCATGCTGCAAAGTGGATTGCTAATCCCAGTTCACGAACGAAGTTCAGTTTGTTTGTTTAAAACGATCCTTACTGACATAGGTGACAACCAATCCATTGAAAACCACTTAAGTACCTACAGCTACCGATTAAAAAATATGAATCAGTTCTTACGCAAATGCGATGAGAACACCCTTTTCCTGATCGATGAGTTTGGAACCGGTAGTGATCCGGAATTAGGCGGTGCCCTCGCAGAAGCCTTTCTGGAAGTATTCTATGAGCGGGGAGCATTTGGTGTCATAACAACCCACTACGCAAATTTAAAGGCCCTGGCAAATGAATTACCCCATGCTGCCAATGCCAATATGCTTTTTGACAGTAGTACTTTACAACCAACATTTCATTTAGAACTAGGGCAGCCCGGCAGTTCTTTCACCTTTGAGGTGGCACAAAAGAATGGTATTCCTTTTAGTCTGATCAACAAGGCAAAGAAAAAAGTTGAAAGGGGTAAGATCCGTTTCGATGCCACCATCGCCAAGCTTCAAAAAGAACGAAACAAAATGGCCAAGACGGGAAATCGTCTACAGGAAGAAGAGAGTAAGGCTCGTGAAGAAGCTTTGAAATTGGAGAAACTCAATTCCAAAATTCAGACTAAACTTGAGAACTACCAGGAATTATATGATTTTAACCAACGAATGATACATCTTGGAACAAAAGTGAATAAAGTAGCTGAGAAATACTTCATGGATAAAAAGAAAAGGCCGTTGGTGTCAGAATTACTACGACTTGTGGAAACAGAAAACAGCAAGCGTAAAAAGAAAACTGCCAAAGAAGTGAAGGCACAGGAAGAAAAAAAGACGGTTGTAACTCAGGAAGTGCAGCAGGAAGTAAAGAACATAAGAAAGAAAAAAGCGGTATCCAGAAAAAAAGCTGAGGCAAAAGAGAAAAGAAAGCCAAAACCTGTTTTTAAAATTGGAGATATGGTGCGGTTATTCGATGGTAAAGCAGTGGGGAGTATTGATAGCCTGGAAAAGAATAAGGCTGTTGTGAACTACGGGATATTCACCACAAATGTGAGTGTGGATCAACTAGAATTGGTGCAGACCAAGAAAAAATAATGGCAGAGCAGAAAAAGATCATACTTTTTGACGGAGTTTGCAACCTTTGCAACAGCTCTGTACAGTTTGTCATTAAACGTGATAAAAATGACATTTTCCGGTTTGCAGCGCTTCAAAGTGCAGTAGGACAAAAACTTGCGAAGGAACGGGGTATCAATACGTCAGAGGTAGATTCCATCATCCTGATTGAACCTCAAATTGCCTATTATACCAAGTCGGATGCCGCATTAATGATCGCAAAATCGCTCAGTGGCGGATGGTCCCTTATTGGAATATTCATGGGACTTCCCAAAGGATTGCGCGATACTGTTTATGACTGGGTAGCCAGAAACAGGTATCAATGGTATGGCAAAAAGGATAGCTGTATGATCCCTACAGAAGCAGAAAAGGGTAAATTTTTAGACTAGTGTTTTACTTCATCGAGGTAATCATCCCAATCTTCAACACGGGGACTACCCAATTTCCCAACGGATTTGGCCACTATCATAGAAACGGCAGCATCACCTGTAACATTTACAATAGTTCTGCACATATCCAATGGCCTGTCTACCGCAAAGATCAACGCTAATCCTATGGCCAGCTTGTCTGCCGGAAAGTTTATAGATTCCAAAACAATCACAAGCATCACCATGCCCGCTCCGGGGACCGCAGCCGATCCTATAGAAGCCAATAAAGCCGTTCCAACAATAAGTAGCTGATCTCCTAAAGTGAGATCAAAACCAAGGGCCTGTGAAATAAAGACCGCCGCCACACCCTGGTATAAGCTGGTTCCATCCATATTAATTGTTGCCCCTACGGGTAATACAAAACTCGATACCTCTTTATCTACGCCAATGTGTTCTTCTACCCTTTCCATGGTTACGGGAAGAGTAGCCGCACTACTGCTCGTTGAAAAAGCCAGTAATTGGGCCGGACTGATCTCTTTAAGGAACCAAAATGGGTTCTTTTTGGTATAGGTAGCCACTACAATACAATAGAAAACGATCATTAGGGCCAAGCCCAGAACAACAACAAGGGCATATTTAAGAAGTGCCACTAATAGATCCGGATCACCGGAGGATACCACTACATTGGCTAACAATGCAAATACAGCTACCGGTGCGGTCAACATAATTAAATCTACCATTTTAAGGACCACATAGTTGAGGGAATCAAAGAATTTCTTTAGGGGTTTCGATCTTTTTTCTCCTATCAAAAGCATAGAGATACCCAGAAAAATTGTAAAAAAGATCACCTGTAACATCAGGCTGTTATCACTTAATGCGCCAAAGGCATTATCAGGGACCATATCCTCAAGAAATTGTAATGGTCCACTATCTTTTTGACGCGATGCCTCCTCTAATTTTGAGGTAACTCCGGAATCTGAGGCATAGGTTTCCGTTAATTTACTAATAGTATCATCGGAAATTCCATCCCCAGGCTGCATTACATTAACCAGTACAAGCCCAATAGTAATTGCTATGATGGTGGTTACTATATAAATGCCTACAGTACGGAGGCCTATATTTTTGAATTTTGAAATGTCTTTTAGATCTGAGATCCCTTTAACAAGGGAGGCAAGAATAAGCGGAATTGCAATGAGTTTAAGAAGTTTTACAAAGATGGTTCCAAAAGGATTGATCCAATCCTGCACAAAGGAAGGTCCCCAGGTTATAAAGGTCATGCCGAATCCGAACAAAATTCCGACGATCATACCAATCAAGATCTGCCAATGCAATTCCAGTTTTCTCATACTTCTATTAATTAGATCTGTAATATAAGCTTTTGAATATAAACCGAGTTAAACTCGCTTTAACTTTTAACGACGCGGTTCAGCAACATAAAGTCTGCCAGAACCAAAGCTGCCATGGCCTCCACAATAGGTACTGCCCTCGGTACTACACAGGGATCATGTCTGCCTTTCCCCTTAGTTTGCACAATATCGCCTTTCTTATCAATAGTTTCATAGGGCTGAATTATGGTCGCCACGGGCTTAAAAGCAACATTGAAAAAGATATCCATCCCATTGCTAATACCCCCCTGAACTCCACCACTATGGTTCGTTTTGGTTGTTCCGTCTGTATTAAATGCATCATTGTGATCACTGCCCTTCATCTTTACACCCTCAAAACCGCTGCCGTATTCAAAGCCTTTTACCGCATTGATAGATAGCATGGCTTTACCCAATTGGGCATGGAGTTTATCGAACACAGGTTCACCTAATCCAACAGGTACATTTTGAATCACCCCGGTAATGATACCCCCTATGGTATCCCCCTCTTTTCTTACCTCTCTTATATGGGCTTCCATGGCAGCCGCAGTGGCTGAGTCCGGACATCTAACCGGATTGGATTCGGTTTGAGACAGGTCGAGTTCTTGATATGTTTTATTTAAACTAATACTTCCAACCTGCGATACGAAAGCGTTTATTTTCAAGTCTTTTAAAAATTGTTTTGCTATAGCACCGGCCACTACCCTGCAAGCTGTTTCCCTGGCAGAACTTCGGCCACCTCCCCTATAGTCCCTAAAACCATATTTTTGATCGTATACATAGTCAGCATGGGAAGGTCGGTAAGAATCCTTTATATGTGAATAGTCTGCAGATTTTTGGTTGCTATTGTAAATGGCAAAACCTATAGGTGTACCGGTAGTTTTACCTTCAAAGACACCGGAGAAGAACTCAACCTTATCCTCTTCCTTTCTTTGAGTCACAATTGCTGATTGCCCGGGTTTTCTTCGGTCCATTTCTGCCTGAATAGCATCCATATTAAGAGCTATACCAGATGGGCACCCTTCCAGGATGCCTCCGATGGCCACCCCATGTGATTCTCCAAAGGTGGTAAGTTTAAAAAGTGTACCGAATGAATTTCCTGCCATAAAGAGAAAAGTTTTGGTCTTAATGCAGAAGGCGGCTGCCATCGCTAATAGGGCCAAATATAGGAGTATTAAAAGTGCAAACCAAGAACAACCTGTGTCAGATCAAGGGATAAGGAGTGCCTCCTTTAAAATGGTAACCGGATGAAGTGCCTTTACACCTGTTCCATCTGCTATTTGATGGCGGCAACTGGTTCCATTAGCTGCAATCACCGTATCTGAATCACTCTTTTTTATGGCTGGGAACAGTTTCAGCTCTCCAATATTCATACTTAAATGGTAATGTTCTTTCTCATAACCAAAAGACCCGGCCATCCCACAACACCCCGAACTTATTATGGTCACCGTATAATTCTCTGGCAGGTTCAACATGTCAAAGGTCACTTTTTGGTTTGAAAGCGATTTTTGATGGCAATGCGCATGTATCTTAATTGTTTTTGCCTCCTTGGTAAAGGATTGATATGTGATACTTCCATTCGCGATTTCTTTGGACAGGAATTCTTCCAACAGCCAACTATTATCTGAGAGCGATTGAACTTTGTCGGAGTCTAAATGAAATCGGTGGTATTCATCCCTAAAACTCAGAATGGCTGAAGGTTCCAGACCTAGAATAGGGGTATTATCTTTTGTATAAGAAAATAAGCCTTCTACGTTCTTCTCAGCTAACTTCCTGGCTTGTTTTAAAAAACCTTTGGAGATGAATGTTCTGCCACTTTCACCAAAATACAACTGAATTTGATACCCTAAGCCATGCAACAGATCAATGGCATCTTTCCCTACCTCACTATCCAGGTACTGTGTAAATTCATCAATATAAAGCACCACCTTTTTCGCAGAATCCGGGGGTATCGCTTCTTTAGTTTCCAAATAGGAAGAAAAGTCGAAGTGGCATACCAGGGGAAAGCTTCTTTGAGTGGCCACGCCAGATACTTTTTTGATCATACTGCCAAGCGACTTACTTTTAAAAATTGCATTGCTAAAGGATGGGAAATTACTTGCCATCTTATTAAAGGCAGTGTTATACGCAAACAACTTGTTTCTCAATGGATATCCATGAGTTTCCTGATATTGAAACAAAAACTCCGATTTTAGTGTAGCCACATCTACATTACTCGGACATTCGCTACCACAGGCTTTACAACTCAGGCAAAGATCAAATACAGTTTTAAGTTCTTCGGAGTCAAATTTGTTCTCCTTGTCATTATGAGTTAAGAATTCGCGAAGCGCATTCGCCCTGCCTCGGGTAGTAGCCTGCTCATCCCTGGTAGCATGATAACTTGGGCACATGGCTCCTTTGGCATGCTCTGTCTTTCGGCAATCGCCACTCCCATTGCATTTTTCTGCTGCCTTTAGGATCCCCTCACTATCGCTAAAGTTGAGCATAGTAAGAATTTCCGGCTCCTTCCTGTCAACTTCATATCTAAAGGAAGCGTCCATGGGATAGGGATCAACTATTTTCCCCGGATTAAAAATATTATTGGGGTCAAAAACGGTCTTAATTCGTTTCAGCACCTTATAATTCTCCTCTCCTATCATCAGTGGGATAAACTCGGCCCTCACGATCCCATCACCGTGTTCACCACTAAAAGAACCCTTGTATTTTTTTGTTAGTTCTGCCACCCGGGTGGTAATTGTACGAAACAAGTGTACGTCCTCTTGTTTTTTTAAATTTAAAATGGGGCGTAAGTGAAGTTCACCTGCTCCGGCATGGGCGTAATAGACCGCTTTCTGATCGAATTCCTTCATAATACCCGTGAATTCTCCAATAAAATCCTTAAGGTCTTCCAAAGCCACCGCGGTATCCTCAATACAGGCCACAGCCTTTCTGTCGCCCACCATGTTTCCTAACAGTCCAAGTCCGGCCTTACGCAATTCGAGTGCGCAATTGATATCTTCCCCATACAAAACCGGAGAGGCATAGCTCAAGCCCGAATTCTGGATAGTTTGGGTAAGTCCTTTTAATTGCTTTGTTAAATCTGCCTCGGAATGAGCTTTTACTTCTAACATCAATAAGGCAGCCGGATCACCATCTACAAAGAATCGATTGGCCAGCTGAGTCTTATTGTTTTTGGTGCAATCCAGTATCACCTTATCCATCATCTCACATGTGTGCAGATTATGTTGCATCACCGGAGCTACATCGGTAAGACAAGCTTCCAGGGTGCTGTAATGTGTAACCACCATGGCAGATATAGGTGGGGGTAGTTCATTCAGCTGTAGGGTGATCTCCGTCGTAAATGCCAGGGTCCCTTCACTTCCACTTAACAAGTGGCAGAGATTTATCTCTTGTTCTTTCCCGGAAAATAAGTTGCTATCCAGCAAACTGTCTATTGCATAACCGGTATTACGCCTATGAATACTCTTCTTGGGAAATTCTTGCTTTATATTTTCTTGTATATCTTTATTAGATAGTGTGTTATGTAATTCTTTATAAATTGTACCTTCAAGAGTATCTAATGTCGCTTTCTCATTGAATAAGGCGGATGTACAGGATGAAAATTCAACTTCAGAGCCATCAGACAAAATAGTTGTAAGCGATACCACTTTCTCTCTGGTAACTCCGTATTGAATGGAAGTTGTACCACTGGAATTATTTCCGACCATCCCCCCTATCATACATCTGTTGGAAGTGGATGTGTTTGGTCCAAAGAATACGCCATGCGGCCTTAGAAAATCATTGAGTTCATCTCTGATCACTCCCGGTTGAACTGTTACCTGCTTTTTTTCTTTATCAAAGTGAATGATCCTGGTAAAATGTTTAGAAACATCTACAACAATGCCTTCCCCTACACATTGACCGGCCAGGGAGGTCCCTGCAGTTCTTGGGATGAGCCCTACCTTATTTGAATTTGCAAAAACAATGAGTTTTTTAATATCCTCCTTGTTTCCGGGGTAAACCACCGCAATTGGGATTTTTCGATATACAGAAGCATCCGTAGCATATAGACTTCTCGTAAGTATATCCGTATGTAAGGCGCCTTCAATATTATTGGCTAATTCTGAAAAAGTAACTTGGTTCAAAATGGAACGACTTTTGAGAACGAAATTAAGTTATTATTAACATCAGAACACCCTTGAATACGTATTTTTAACCTAAATAAATGTTATACAGATGAAAATTTTAAAAATTAGTGCATTCATTTTCTTAATGGCTACCTGTGGACTAAGCGCCCAGTCTATTTCTGAGCATGCCCTGGGGCTACGGCTAGGAGACAGCGATGGATTTGGAGCCGAAATATCATATCAAAAATCTCTTACTCAAACCACCAGGTTAGAATTTGATCTTGGCTGGCGAGACAGTAGAAATTTTGATGCCTTTAAGTTAGCTCTAGTGCATCAGTGGGTTCAACCGCTCGATGGCAACTTTAATTGGTATTACGGTGTAGGTGGTGGACTTGGCAGCGTGGATTTTTCTGCCGGGAGCAATGGTAATGTCCCGGATGGTGGATTATTTGTTTTTGGAGCCGGTAATATCGGAATTGAATACAATTTTGATATTCCATTATTGCTTTCACTCGATTTCCGTCCTGAGATCGGGCTCGTTGGCTATGATGAATTTTCAGATAATTTTGATTTCGATATAGCTCTTGGGATCCGATATCAGTTTTAGAAACCTTACTCAAACAAATTAAATTTAAAGGTCCTTTACATATACTTATGTTAAGGACTTTTTTTATTGTACACCTAATCAGTACCTTTGCCGACAAAATATAGCAAAATGAAAAAAATTATTGTTCCTTTTCTGTTGATTCTGTTGATGGCTGCCTGTAAGACTAATGATGGTTATACAATTGAAGGATCCCTGGAAGGAGAAAACATAGAAGGTACCGAATTAACCTTGCGGAAATATGCAGAAGGCAATCAATTGATCACTGTAGATTCTGCAATGGTTACGAATGGCTCTTTTAGTTTTAAAGGTGGCCCCAGCAAAGGCCCTGAACTTCACTACATCTTTTTTGGTAAAGGGCAGGAAAACATTCCAATGATTGTTGAAAATGGGACTATTGAAATATCAGCACAAAGAGATAGCCTCTCATTTGCCAAAATCGGAGGTACGCTGCAAAACGAGTTATTCTACGACTTTTTACAAGGTTCACGAGTACTGAGCAGAAAAGCTTCATCTATGAATCAGGACATGCGTGCGGCTCAATCCAAAAGAGATACGGTAACCATGAACTCGCTGCGAGAAGAATATTTTGAGTTAATGGAAGAAGCGAAGGATTATGAACTAAGTTATGTTAAGAACAATCCAAACGCTATTGTTTCTGCCTTAATCCTTTACAGAATACTTACGACCAAGGCTAAAGAAAATTCAGAAGTTCAGGAATTGTACGACGCTCTAAGCCCTGAAATTCAGGAAAGCAATACAGGTGTAAAGATAAAAGAAGCATTAGTAAAAGATGCTGATACCTCCATTGGAGCCAGGGCGCCCAATTTTACAGCACCTAATCCCAATGGGGAACAATTGGCTTTGAATGATGTGATGGGCAAGGTAACTATTGTTGATTTCTGGGCCGCCTGGTGTAGGCCATGCCGGGCTGAGAACCCCAATGTGGTTAAGGTATATAATAAATATAAAGATCAGGGCTTAAGTATTCTGGGGGTTTCCCTGGATAGAAATGCCGATGATTGGAAAAAAGCTATCGAAGATGATGGTCTTACCTGGCATCATGTGTCTAATGTCAAATATTTTGACGAGATCGCTAAGTTGTACAATGTAGATGCTATACCCGCCACATTTATTCTTGACGAGAATGGAATTATAGTGGCAAAGGATCTGAGAGGCTCTTCATTAGATGCTAAAATTGGAGAACTGCTTCAATAGACGCACTTTATATAAAACAAAAACCCCGATGCTGAACATCGGGGTTTTTTTGATCTATTTTTTTGGATTAGAATTTATTTCGAACATCATCAAATACGCCTAGTATAGACACATTATCCTTAATTTCTACATCTCCATATATGTTTATCACAGAGTCCTCACCAATAAACTCAATAGTAGAGTTATCTTCAAGTATCAAATCTCCATAGATGGTTACATTTCCTTCTATTCTTAATGTCGCACCTTTTTCTACTTTAATTTCTTTTTGCCTTCTGTTGCTTCCTACACTTATTGAGCCATTTATTGCTAACAATGCATCATCTTTTATATCAACATCATTACTCACGGTCCAGGAACCGCACATTAGTAAAGACGCATCCTTTTCTAGTTTAATGAAATTAAAGCTTTTGGCACCACTAAAGGCAAACTCTTCCCCTTCATTGATCACCAATTTACCAGACCCGTTGTATTCCGCTAACGAAGAGCACTGGGCTTCCAGGCTAAGGGATAATCTATTCAGCTTTATGATCTGTAGTCCTTGCTGTCCTGAAGCTGCAAAGGCATAATCGCCCTGGGTTTGCACATAATTTATGGATCCATCTAACTGCATTACACCATAGGGTTCTGTCGTATTTCCCT
Organism: uncultured Flavobacteriaceae bacterium; assembly: GCA_963844995.1. Classification (GTDB taxonomy): domain Bacteria; phylum Bacteroidota; class Bacteroidia; order Flavobacteriales; family Flavobacteriaceae; genus Muriicola. Next base: position 32,299 of record CAWJQE010000002.1, read on the forward strand.
CATCATCAGAAATGGAAAGTCCGGCCCCACCATTCGCCATTAATACCATGTCTCCATTAATAGCAACAGCATTACTTACAATGTCGCCTATTGGTGATTCGTTGGGATCAATGATGATCGGGATATATTGTAATAGGGTCCCGGAATCATAAGAATATACTCCGGCTCCTTTAGAGCCTTCGGCTACAATGATCTTATCGCCAATGAAATCGATAGATCGTTTGGTGAATAACCCAAAATCAGTGTCAATGGCTATTTCCTTTTTTAATTTAAGATTGTCATCCAGGACTCGTATCCCTATTGTTGCATCTAGTAAAGCTACTTTGTTATTATCAAAAGCCAATGATCGAAGATCTGCATACGCTTCTTCTTTTTTAATGTCGAGGTCTTTTGTATCATATATGGTTATAGTCCCGCCTTTTCCGCTGGTTACATAGGCCTCATTCCCGTCAATGACAATATCAGTGGCATTGTCACCGGCCTGGAACCCATATATAACTCCGGCTTCCGTATCCATCACTCCGCTAAAAACAGGGATCTTGGTAATAAATGAATTAGATAGTGCCGTAAAACTCGAAGTGGCATCCATGCCCCCAACAGCATATAAAAATCCTTTTGAATATTGAAGTGAATTTATGTCTGCATTGGAGTACACTACCCTGGAAGTTACCGTAGGATTGGTAGGATCTGATACATTAATAATATCTATTGCTCCCGAATACTCGTCTCCTGCAACATTATAAGCAACATAGGCATAATCATCCTCAACAAACACATGGGCAGCCGTAAGGCCTGTTATTGGCCCGTAAGTAGGAGGATTGACCTGAGCGATCATTGTTAATGGATAGTTACCCGCCAGTTCATCGGCGGCTTTAGAAGTACGTTTTCCGGTATAATTTTCATCTACCGTAATATCAATAACGCCTGCGTTATCGAAATTAACGCTGCCTGCCAGATTTACCGCATCGTTTTCTTCAAAAATGCTTGCTTGTTGCTCGTCAATGAAGATTGAGGTTTCATCGCTACAAGATGCGACAAGAACAAGAGCCATCAGAAATATGGGAAATATTCCTTTTTTCATAAGTAGGTATTTAATTAAAGTAGCTTGGGCACTACTCTAACGACAAAGATCACTAAATCGTATAAGAGGTATCTGAAATAGTTGGCGTTTTGCCTAAATACTCGATGTACTGTACGTTTAAGGCAATCGCTTTCTTTCTAATACACCTAAAGTTTCCCTAATTTTTCCATTACAAAAAGGATCACAATGGGTACTGCTAATAATAGTACCATAAGCGTATCTGTGACAAACAACTCCGGTTTAAACAACAGAGTGATCACATAGCCCCCGATGGCTCCACCAAAATGAGCCGTATGCCCAATATTTCCAAGCCTTTTTTTCATGCCATAAATAGAATACAGCATATACAAGATGCCTAAAACATAGGCAGGTAAAGGAATGGGGATAAACATGATGCCAAGTTGCATATTGGGTTGAAGAAGAATGGCAGAATACAAGATCCCTGTCACTGCTCCACTCGCCCCTACAGCGCTATAGAATGGTTCTTGTCTGTGAAAGAACAAGGCCAAAAGACTCCCGGCCATTAAGCTCACAAAGTATATAAGTATAAACTGTGAGGGACCAAACCATCTTATGACCACGTCTGCAAAAAAATAGAGGGTGAACATATTCAGAAACAGATGCGAAATATCTACATGCAGAAACCCTGATGTGAACATCCTGTCCTTCTGTCCGGCCTTAATTGCACCAATACCAAATTTATATCGTTCAAAGAATGCCTGATCATTAAATCCTTTAAGGGAAACCAGCACATTGGCTGCAATAATGGCCAAAGTAGCCCAGTGTAAATTCATAGAAGTGGTACTGTGTTAAGGGTCAAATATAGCTATATTTGTACATATTTTGTATGTATGCAATTACTGGTTTATATTATAGTCTACCCCCTTTTAAGGCTAATTTCCATACTTCCGGATTTCCTCTTTTACGGTTTTTCTAATTTTGTTTTTATTATCATTTTTCATCTAACCGGTTATCGAAGAAGCATTGTTAAGGAAAATTTGAGGTTGACTCTCCCAAATACCTCCAAGGAAGAACGCAGCCGCATTGAAAAGGCATTTTACCATCACTTATGCGATCTTTTTCTGGAAATGGTTAAGACCATGAATCTAACGCAAGAAGAAGTTAAAAAACGCTACCATATTCAGAATATTGAAGTTTTGCAGGCAATAGAAAAGAAAAAGAGTATTTTGATTGTATGTACCCATTACGCTAATTGGGAATGGAACACCAGTATAAACAATTATATTACCTCAAATGGTTATGCTGTATATCAAAAGATCGGGAATGTATACTTTGACAAATTGATCAAAAAGATTCGTTCTAAATGGAATACCACGCCTATTGAACAAAAGAATACTGTAAAGACCATTATCTATAATGAAAAACATGAAATTCGAGGGGCCTATGGGATGGTAAGTGATCAATCTCCAATGGCAAGTAAAGCGCAATACTGGAGCCCTTTTATGGGGGTTAAGGTACCTATTTTTAATGGTGCTGAAGCCCTTGCCAGGAAATTAGACCTTGCCGTGGTTTTTCTGAAGGTATCCAAGGTGAAACGAGGCTATTATAATGCCGAATTCATCCCGATTACAGAACATGGTAAATCAACGCAAAAACACGAGATCACAGAAAAATTTCTTCGCCTTGCAGAACAGCAGATACGTGAGCGCCCTGAACACTACTTATGGACACACCGTAGATGGAAACACCGGGACAAGGCCCCTGTAACCTAATTACCCTTTCTGTGTGATCTCCCTAATTTCTGAAATAATTTTATCTGCCAGAGCATTGGCTTCTTCCTGACTTGGAGCTTCTGTATACACCCTAATTATGGGTTCTGTATTCGATTTTCTCAAGTGTACCCAGGTATCGGTAAAATCTATCTTAACCCCATCTATAGTGCTCGGATTCTCATGCTTATAGGTAGCGGCCATCGATTCAAGAATCTTATCCACATCTATACTTGGAGTGAGTTCAATTTTTTTCTTACTCATAAAATAGGCCGGGTACGTTTTTCGCAACTCACTTACCTTCCCTCCTCTTTCTGCCATTAACATGAGAAATAAAGCGGTTCCTACCAGGGCGTCTCTCCCATAATGACTTTCCGGATAGATAATACCACCATTTCCTTCACCCCCAATAATAGCCTTGGAAGACTTCATTTGCGCTACCACGTTTACCTCTCCTACAGCTGCTGCGGTATATGTTCCGCCATGTTTCTCTGTAACATCGCGCAATGCGCGTGTAGAAGATAAGTTAGACACTGTATTTCCGGGGGTTTTGCCCAGCACATAGTCCGCGCAGGCTACCAAAGTATATTCTTCCCCAAACATCTCCCCATCTTCACTTATAAATGCAAGCCGATCCACATCCGGATCCACTACTATACCAAAATCGGCTTTTTCTTTAACCACCAACTTGCAAATGTCCTGTAAATGTTCTTTCAGGGGTTCCGGGTTATGAGGGAAATGCCCTGTGGGTTCACAGTATAATTCTATGACCTCTACCCCAAGTTCTTCGAGTAATTTGGGAATGGCAATTCCGCCAGAAGAATTCACCCCATCTACCACTACCTTAAACTTTCCCTTTTTTATGGTCTCAGCATCCACCAAAGGAAGATCGAGGACTTCATCTATGTGAATATCTATATAAGAATCATTTTTCTGAATACTGCCAAGGCTATCTACTTCTGCAAATGAAAATTCTTCTTTATCTGCCAGTTTAAGGATAAGTGCTCCTTCTTCGGCATTTAAGAACTCCCCTTTATTGTTGAGCAACTTTAGGGCATTCCATTGTTTAGGATTGTGACTGGCAGTTAATATGATACCTCCATCCGCTTTCTCCAAAGGAACGGCGATTTCAACTGTGGGCGTGGTGGACAGGCCAAGATCTACCACGTCTATCCCGAGTCCGACAAGGGTTGAAACCACCAATGTCTGTATCATTTCTCCGGAAATTCGTGCATCTCTTCCAATGACCACTTTAAGTTGTTTTCCGGGAAGCTGATTCAATAAAAAGGTGCCATAGGCCGCAGCATATTTTACAGTATCTACCGGTGTTAAATTTTCATTGGGTGATCCCCCAATGGTGCCCCGAATGCCAGAAATGGATTTTATTAGTGTCATAATCTTGGTAAAAGTTTTTGCAAATATACAGGTATAGTGTCTTATGATGTGGCCCTTCTTTGTAAATTCGGACGATGAATTTTTTAGCACATATTTACCTTTCTTTTGATGATGACGAGGTCAGCATTGGAAATTTTATTGCCGATAGTATTCGTGGTAATCGTTATACCCATTTTCCTGAGACCATTCAGAAAGGAATTTTGCTGCATAGAGCTATAGATACCTTTACGGATGCACATCCCACACACAGAAAGAGCAGTAAGCGCCTTCACCCCAATCAAGGACATTACAGCGGGGTGGTGATAGATGTTTATTACGATCATTTTCTGGCAAAAAACTGGTTAGAGTATTCCGATGAACCCCTGGAATCCTTTATAGAAAGATTTTATACCTTATTATCTAAATACAAAGATATTCTCCCCGAACCTACCAAAAAACTGATGCCTTTTATGATCGAGGATAATTGGTTGTTGAACTATGCCCATATTGAAGGCATTGATAGGGTATTAAAAGGTCTTTACCGGCGCACCGGCAAACGCAGTAACATGGACAAGGCTGTCATCGACCTTCAGAAGCATTATGATCTTTTCGAATCTGAATTCAATAGTTTTTTTAAAGATTTAGTTATCTTTTCACGTCAGAAATATAAAGACCTATACAATCCTATTCCTTAATCGTATGGTAACAAAAATAAAACAGATCACGATCTTAAGTCCTACTGTATTCTTCTTGCTGGTATTGCTTGTCTTTACAGGTGTTCAATGCAGAAGAGCTCCTGCAACACCCACCGGACTAATAACTGACAAGGCTATGGTGGTATCCGCACGGGAAGAGGCTTCTGCAATAGGGGTAGCTATTCTGGAAAAAGGGGGGAATGCCTTCGATGCCATGGTGGCTACAGAGCTTGCTTTAGCTGTTGCCTATCCCTTCGCCGGAAATTTAGGAGGAGGTGGCTTTATGGTCTATAGAAAAGCGAATGGAAATGTAGGATCTTTAGATTATCGGGAGAAAGCACCCTTATCCGCAACCAAAGATATGTACCTGGATTCATTGGGAAATGTAATTCCCGGGATGAGTACGGTGGGAGCAACGGCTGTTGGAGTTCCTGGTACCATAGCAGGTGTTTTTGAAGTGCATGCAAAGATGGGAAGATTGCCCATGAATGAGATCCTGAAACCCGTTATTGAATTTGCTGAAAAGGGTGCAGTGGTTACCGAGAACCAGGCGGCCAGATGGGACCGTTACCGAGATCAAATTTTAGAGGTGAATGGGGAAGAAACCCTTTTTTATACCACATGCAGAGCAGGAGATACCTTGCATTTCCCCAGCCTTGCCCGGACCCTTAGACGAATCATGGAAAATGGTCGGGATGAATTTTACAAAGGAGAAACTGCCAAAAAACTGGCTTCCTTTATTCAGGATAAAGGCGGTTTTGTGACAGAGGAGGATCTTGCCAAATATGAAGCCGTATGGCGACAACCGATTATTTTCAACTATAAGGATCTGCGGATCATCAGCATGAGTCCACCCAGTAGCGGGGGCGTTACCATAAATCAGATCTTTAAAATGATCGAACCACATGATATAGGTGATTTTGATCATAATTCTCCCGAGGCCATTCAGCTCTTAACAGAAGCATTCAGGCGCGCGTATGCAGATCGAAATTACTATTTGGGCGATCCGGATTTTGTTGATATTCCATTAGATTTTCTTCTAAACGATCGTTATCTCAGCAAACGTATGGAGACCTTTTCTTTTGAACAGGCCACTAAATCTGAAGATGTTTCACACGGAAGTGTTGAGATCATTGAAAGTGCAGAGACCACTCATTACTCCATTGTAGATGCCGAAGGGAACGCTGTGTCTGCAACAACGACCTTAAACGGCGCATATGGTTCCAAATTATATTGTGATGAACTTGGCTTCTTTCTGAATAACGAAATGGACGACTTTAGTGCAAAACCCGGAGTTCCAAACATGTTTGGCCTTATTGGCGCAGAAGCCAATAGCATTGCTCCCGAAAAACGAATGTTGAGTAGTATGACCCCTACCATCGTTGAAAAGGATGGTGCACTTTGGTTAGTGGTTGGTACTCCCGGGGGGTCTACCATCATTACTGCTGTTGCTCAAACAATCCTCAACGCCTATGAATTTAATCTGAGTATGCAACAATCCGTTGAGGCACCGAGATTTCATCATCAGTGGCTTCCTGATTTTATCATTTTTGAACCCGATGGGTTTCCCGAAAGCACCAAGGAAGCCTTGAAGGCAAAAGGCTATTTGATCAATGAAGGACGAACGCCGGTAATTGGTAAGGTTGACGCCATCAGGGTCTTGCCGGATGGCCGACTAGAAGGAGGTGCCGATCCAAGGGGAGATGATAAGGCAGTGGGATATTAAAACTGTGAGAATTTTCTATAAAAATTAACTGAATGCAAGGTTGGTTAAATCGAATTATTGGAGTCTTTATCCTGCTGATACTTATAATTCTCGGCTTAAAACTTTTGTTTTACAATGATCCGGTTCCTACAGGTGAGCATCCTGAAAAAGCAGATAGATTGGCCCAAAAAATGTTAGATGCAATTAATTACGAAGCCTATAAAAATACACAGTATCTCTCCTGGTCCTATCGACGTGGGAAACATCAGTATCGATGGGATAAGGCTATGGGCAAGGCAAGAGTTGAATGGGGTGAAAATATTGTTTTGGTAAATTTAAATGATCCTGACAAGAGCACAATTAAAGCCCCGGATAAAAATATCACAGAATCTGAGAGACGGGAGCTAATTAAACAAGCGGTCTCTTATTTTAACAATGATTCTTTCTGGTTAGTTGCGCCATTTAAAATTTTTGATAAAGGCACAAAAAGAAGCTTGGTTCCGCAAGAAGATGGGAGCAATCGCCTTTTGGTAACTTATACAACAGGCGGAGACACCCCTGGCGACTCTTATCTCTGGGAACTGAATGAAACAGGACTCCCGGTAAGTTTTAGAATGTGGGTACAAATAGTTCCTTTAAATGGCTTTGAGGCAAGTTGGGAGGGTTGGCATAAAACAGAAAGTGGTGCCTTGTTGCCTCAATCCCATAAAGTAGGCCCTTTTACACTAGATCTTGGTACAGTGCGAGCATGGTGACCCTGAAGTAACTAGGCTTTCAATTGTTTTTTTAGATCTTCCATAGATTGTTGCAGCTGCCTGAGCAAACCATTTTCAGTGGTAGCATCTACTCCAAAAGTAATCTTACTACTCACCTGCCATAGTTCCTGGATCTGATATGGTTCTATTTGATAGGGAGGATAGTTATCGTTCAATGAGATCAGAATAAGCTGCTGTGCATTTGGCGGGCGCTCAATCTTTTTAACCATTACAGAATCTTGTAATACTACTACATAGATCTTATTCGGATTCACATCTTTTATATCTTCTACAGCCTTGGCTAAAACCCATTCTCCGGGTTTTAGATTGGGAAGCATACTGTCTCCTTCCACCTGAAAACCCCTATATGTAGCATTTCTGAACTCAGGAATGGGAAGATCAAAGGCCGGCAATTGACGATACCAGGTAGTATCCTGGATGTTCTGTGGGTACCCTGCTGCGGCTTTGGCATTTACCAGCACCATATTCTCATTATCTGAACTGTCTACGGTGACTACCTTTGGAATTACACTAGTATTTGAAGACTCCAGATACTGTTGCTGACTTTCACCAAAGAGCCATAATGGATTTATCTTAAATTGCTTTAATAATTCTGAAACTACTTTACCAGACAGCTTTGTCCGCCCTCTTTCAATATCTGCAGTAGTACTGGACACTCCTAATAAGGCGGCAAATTCGGCCTGCGTATATCCCAACCCACGGCGAATATCAATAAAACGTTTAATAGTTAATTCGTTTTCCATAATTCCATTTGTAAATAAGCAAAAAAACTGTTCTTCCTTTCAAAGATACATAAATTGGAATATATCCAAAATAATAATAGGAATATTTCCATATTATGGAATATATCCATATATTTGGATTATATACAAAAAGTACCCTGTACAAACTGAATTAAACGTATTGGCCTTATGGAACATATAAAGGATACCTTATTTTATGATGGAAGTTTTAACGGATTTCTAACCCTGCTGTATGAAGTTCAAGCAAGAAACCTTACACCGGGGGGCATTCACAAAAAGCAAGATCAACAAGAAGTGTTATTTATAGATTCACAATTTATTACTACCGAGTTAAAAAAGGCGCGTTCAGTATGGAATTTCTTGCGAAGTAAAAATTATGGTGCTTTAAAAGTGTTGTATTTCGCATTCCTGAGTGAGGAACAGAATATTGAATGGAAATTATTTCAATTCTATCAGCAACTTTTAGGAAATGTTGGTGTAGAAAATAAGGAAACGACGATGACCAATAATTTGTATATAGAACAATTAGCAAATTTGGTAGAAAAGGAAAAATGGACCATTGAACGGAAATTATTCATAGATCATATGGGAGATAGTCCTTCTGTCAAAACAATACAACCTACATACAATGTCCTTCCCCTGATCTCCAAGTTCTTTAGAACCCGCTATAAAGAACAGGAATGGGTGATTTATGATTCCAAAAGGAGTTACGGTTTACATCATAGGAATGGTTCCATGGCCTTTACTTCGTTGTCCCCGGATCAGTTGGGACCAATATTCTCAGAAAATGATCATGGGCCCTCAACCCTCGATCGTTCACTGAAAATTGGATCTCAAGAGCAAGATTCTATGGAAAAAAGAGCTGAGAAATCGCACAAGATTCAGGCAGTGGCGTAAGGAGGTCATGTTTAAAAGTGATCGTTTCTGCATGTTGGTGAAGTAATGATTTTAAGAGTGTTTAAAGGAATCTGACGCACTTTAATTTAATTTCGAATTAACAATTCACAAGAGACTCCAACTTCTTTTTTATAGCTCAAAAGAGTACCTTTGCCACTTTGCCTTATTGCATGACAAAATTTGATGAACATATAGAGGTCAAAGGAGCGCGGGTCCATAATCTAAAGAATATAGATGTCAGCATTCCCAGAGAAAAGTTGGTAGTGATTACCGGGCTTTCCGGAAGTGGAAAATCATCTCTGGCATTCGATACCATTTATGCTGAAGGGCAAAGACGCTATATTGAGACATTTTCAGCCTATGCACGACAGTTTTTAGGAGGTCTGGAACGTCCGGATGTTGACAAGATCGATGGACTCTCACCGGTCATAGCCATAGAACAAAAAACTACTTCGAAATCGCCTCGTTCCACCGTTGGGACCGTAACCGAAGTATACGATTTTCTCAGACTCCTATTTGCCAGGGCAGCCGATGCCTATAGTTATAATACCGGTGAAAAAATGGTGAGCTATTCTGATGAACAGATCATAGAGCTCATTAAAGAGAGCTATCAGGGACAACGTGTTAATGTACTGGCTCCTGTTGTTAAATCCAGAAAAGGACATTATCGAGAACTTTTTGAACAAATAGCAAAACAGGGCTTTGTAAAAGTAAGGGTAGATGGTGAATTAAAGGATATCCTAAAAGGGATGAAGGTAGATCGCTACAAGATGCACGACATTGAGATCGTCATAGATCGTTTAGCGGTAACAGAAAATGCAGACTTGGATAAACGCCTTTCAGAAACCATTAATACAGCCATGTATAGTGGTAATGACGTAATGATGGTTCTGGCAGAAGGTGAAACAGAACCCCGTTATTTCAGTAGAGATCTTATGTGTCCTACCACCGGTATCTCCTACCCTACTCCCGAACCCAATACCTTCTCCTTTAATTCTCCAAAAGGGATGTGCGACGAGTGTAACGGTCTAGGGCATATTTACGAGGTGAACGAGGACAAGATTTTCCCAAATAAAAAATTATCAATTACTGCAGGGGGAATTGCCCCATTAGGGGAATATAAGAAATCCTGGGCGTTCAAACAGTTAGAGACTATTGCCAAACGCTATGATTTTGAATTATCGGATCCTATGGAGAAGATCCCTGAAGATGCCATGAATCTTATTCTCTATGGGGGTGAAGATAGTTTTGTGCTAGATTCTAAAACCCTGGGGGTAAAAAGGGATTACAAAATAGATTATGAAGGCATAGCAAATTTTATAAAGAATCAATTTAAAGGCGCAGATTCTACCTCCATTAAACGTTGGGCAAAAGAATACATGGATAAGATCCAATGTCCGGAATGTAAAGGGTCGAGACTGAAGAAGGCCTCTTTGAATTTTAAAATTGGAGAAAAGAATATAGCCGAATTGGCAGCTATGGATATTGTAGAGTTGTCAGCGTTTTTTAAAGGGCTTGACGCGACTTTGGAAGGGAATCAAAAAATAATCGCAACCGATATTATCAAGGAAATTAATAGCAGGATACAGTTCTTGTTGGATGTGGGCTTAGATTATCTTTCATTAAACAGAAGTTCTAAATCCTTATCCGGAGGAGAAGCTCAGCGAATAAGACTGGCTACCCAGATCGGATCTCAATTGGTTGGGGTATTATATATCCTGGATGAACCAAGTATAGGACTTCACCAGCGAGATAATGACCGCTTGATAAAGTCCTTGCAGGCATTGAGAGATTTGGGAAATTCGATCATTGTGGTGGAACATGATAAGGAGATGATAGAAAGCGCAGATCATGTCATAGATATGGGGCCTTTGGCAGGAAAACACGGAGGGGAGATCATCTCAGAAGGGACCCCTGCAGAACTTAAACTACACCACACCTTAACTGCTGACTATATGACCGGGGTAAAAGAAATTCCCACCCCAAAAAAAAGGCGTAAAGGCAATGGCAAACAAATTCTTCTGGAGGGTTGTACAGGAAATAATCTAAAGAACATAACCGCTCTTTTTCCGCTCGGAAAAATGATAGGTGTAACCGGTGTTTCCGGAAGTGGCAAATCAACTTTGGTGAATGAAACCCTCTACCCTATTATGAATGCTCATTACTTTAATGGGGTAAAAAAACCAATGCCATACAAAAAGATCAGTGGGTTAGAGCACGCAGATAAGATCATCGACATTAACCAATCGCCTATAGGAAGAACTCCACGCTCTAATCCGGCGACGTATACCGGCGTATTTAGTGAGGTTAGAGCCTTGTTTGCCAAAACACCAGAGGCAGCCATACGGGGTTATAAACCGGGTAGGTTTAGTTTTAATGTGAAAGGCGGTAGATGTGAAACATGCCAGGGCGGTGGTCTGCGGGTCATTGAAATGAATTTTCTCCCCGATGTTTATGTAGAATGTGAAACTTGCAACGGGAAACGATTTAATAGGGAAACACTTGAAATCAGGTACAAAGGAAAATCAATTTCCGATGTTTTGGAAATGACGATGGACGAAGCAGTAGCGTTTTTTGAGAATATCCCTAAGATCCACAGGAAACTGAAAACCATACAAGATGTAGGTCTGGGTTATATTTCTTTAGGACAACAATCTACCACGCTATCCGGAGGTGAAGCACAACGGGTAAAACTGGCCACGGAATTATCTAAACGAGATACCGGGAATACTTTTTATATCCTGGATGAACCCACTACCGGACTTCATTTTGAGGATATTCGTGTATTGATGGAGGTGTTGAACAGATTGGTAGATAAAGGAAATACTATATTGATCATAGAACACAATATGGATGTGATAAAAATGGTAGATCATATTATCGATATTGGATATGAAGGCGGTAGAGGTGGCGGAATGATCGTTGCAGAAGGGTCTCCGGAAGAAGTGGCCATAAACGAAAAAAGCTATACAGCACATTTTTTAAAAAAAGAATTAAACCTCGCAATGAGTCTTTGATAATTGTTTTACCGACTTTTATAATGAGTCAACTAATTATTCGTTTTACAGTATAACAAGATGAGAAAAGAAAAGCACCACAAAGGATGGAATGAGATAAAGACCAATGACTCCTGGGCCATTTTTAAGATCATGGGCGAGTTTGTCATGGGTTTTGAGAAGATGAGTGTTATAGGCCCTTGTGTAACCATCTTTGGTTCGGCAAGGACAAGACCCGGAGACCATTATTACGAATTGGCGGTCTCAGTAGCCAAAAGTGTATCTGAAGCCGGGTATGGCATAATTACAGGCGGAGGGCCTGGAATCATGGAGGCAGGGAATAGAGGAGCACACCTCGCCGGGGGTACTTCTGTAGGACTGAATATTGATCTGCCATTTGAACAGCACGATAATCCATATATTGATAGTGATAAGAGTCTGGACTTTGACTACTTTTTTGTCCGCAAGGTTATGTTCGTCAAATACTCTCAGGGATTTGTCGCTATGCCGGGTGGATTTGGCACTTTAGACGAATTATTTGAAGCCATTACCCTTATTCAAACAAATAAGATTGGAAAATTTCCGATCATACTTGTGGGCACTCAATTCTGGAGCGGTCTAATGGAATGGATCCAGAAAACCATGTTAGCTGCAGGGAATATTAGCCCGGAAGATCTCCATCTTATAAAATTAGCAGATACCGCAGAAGAAGTTGTTGATATTATTGACGCATTCTACAAAGGACATACCCTGAGCCCTAACTTTTAATATCAATATGTTGCTAAGAAATGATGCTGTCCTATTGAAATTTTCAGTCCTGTTTTTTTTGTCAGGGCTTTTTCAGTGCATAGCGCAACATACAAATACACTCAAAGCTACCTTAGAGGCAGAGACAAGGGATATTAATATACAACAAGAGTTCACCTATCAGAATAGTTCTAAGGATACGCTTCATGAATTATACTTCAATGATTGGGCGCATGCCTATTCTGATAAAAAAACAGCACTGGCAAAACGTTTTGCGGAAGACTTCAAAAAAAGTTTGCACCTCGCAAAATCGGAAGAACGAGGATCTACCCAGATCTTCGGGTTAGCCGATTTTGAGTTCAGGGCCCTTTCCTGGAAGCGCACAGATGAAAAGGACCTTATAAGGATCCAATTAAATAATCCACTACCCCCCGGAGATTCTTTAAAAATGTATTTTACATATACCGTTAATTTACCCCCAAACAGGTATACCCCCTATGGATATGATTCTCAGGGCGATTATTACCTGAAGGACTGGTATCTGAGTCCGGCCGTGTATGATGGTTCCTGGCAATTGTATTCCAACAAGAATTTGGAAGACCTTTATACCGGTAATACAAATACCAATATTAATTTTACTTTTCCAGACTCCCTCTTTCTCGGTACTAATTTCAATGAAGTAAATATCACTCAATACCCCACTAAGCAAGTTGCAAGCCTAAAAGGAGTAGATCGCAAAAGCTGTGACATAATCCTCAACACCCGGAATAGGTTTATTAAGCATGTAACTCCTTACTTAATTGTTGTCACAGATATTCAATCTGGTAAATACGATGAGATCTCTCAGGGAATTTCAATCAATAGAATTACGCAATTCATCCACGAGAACTTAGGCGATTTTCCTTATGAACAACTATTGGTCAGTGAGATCGATTTTAATAAGAATCCTCTATATGGATTAAACCAATTGCCATCTTTTATTAGGCCATATCAGGAGCAATTTCAATTTGAAATGAAGTTCCTAAAAACAGCACTGATCAGTTATTTAAGGGAAACACTTTTTTTAAATCCCAGGAAAGAGCAATGGGTCGCAGATGCCATTGTAAACTACCTTATGATCAATTATGTGGACACATACTATCCCGACCAGAAATTATTGGGCAAACTGTCCTCAATATGGCTGGTTAGAAATTTTCATCTGGCCCAGATGCCCTTTAATGATCAGTACTCATTTTTGTATATGCTTACCGCAAGAAAAAATTTGGATCAGCGCTTAACCACTCCCAATGATTCCCTGATAAAATTCAATCAAAAGATTGCTAATACTTATAAAGCCGGTTTGGGCCTCTCTTATCTCGCTGCTTATTCGAGCCCTGAAGAAATAGACAATAGCATTAAGGAATTTTACAACACCTATAAACTTAAACCTGTTACCCCCAAAGACTTTGAAAATACAGTAAAATCTAATGTTTCACAGGATGTTAGCTGGTTCTTTAACACCTATGTGAATACTGATAAGCGGATTGATTTTAAGATCAAAAAGGTGATTAAATCAGAGGATAGCCTACAGGTGATCCTAAAGAACAAGACTGGGACCAATGTGCCCATTTCACTCTTTGGCCTGCGTAAAGATTCTGTGATCTCCAGGTATTGGTTTTCGGATATAACAGTATTAGATACTGTGCCAATTCCTAATAATATGGAGGACCGACTTGTATTGAATTACGATCAAAAAATTCCTGAATTCAATCAAAGGGATAACTGGAAATCCATGAACGGGTTCCTGTCCAGTAACAAAAAATTAAAACTACAATTCCTGAAAGATTCGGAGAATCCGTATTACAATCAGATCTTTTATATGCCCGTTGCCGGTTTTAATGTGTACGATGGTATATCCCCCGGTCTCAGACTTACCAACAAGACGCTTTTAGAACGACCATTTATATTTGCGTTTGCTCCTTCTTTTGCCTTGAAGGAGAAATCACTGGTAGGGTTTGGCGGGTTTAATTATCGTAAATATTTAAGCAAAAGCGGGCTCTATGTGATGAATGTGAGCCTAAATGCTTCAAGCTTCCATTTTCAAACGAATTCGCGTTACAGCACCATTACGCCCTCAATAGGGTTTGGGTGGCGACCAGATGATCTAATTTCCAATGAGCGCAAGTCTCTTGTATTCAGGCATGTAAATGTACTTCGGGATATTGACCCTTCGCTAAATATTGAGACCGATCCGGATTACAGTGTATTCAATGCCAGATATAACCACTATAACAATGGGATCATAAATTATTTTTCCTGGTTTGCCGATGCTCAGTATTCTGCCAATTTTACAAAACTGGCCCTTAATCTGGAGTATCGGAAACTCTTTGATAATAACCGGCAATTAAACCTTCGCTTTTTCGCAGGAAAATTTATTCGAAATGAAACTAACTCCGATTTCTTTAGTTTCGCTTTAGACAGACCTACCGATTATTTATTCGATTACAATTACCTCGGTCGTTCAGAAGAATCAGGGATCACAAGTCAGCAGATCATTATTGCAGAAGGTGGCTTTAAATCACAATTAGAAAATCCCTTCGCCAACGATTGGCTGGTCACAACAAACGCAAGTATTAATCTATGGAGATGGATAGAACTTTATGGAGATCTTGGCTTTGTAAAAAATAAAGGTTTTGATTCTCGATTTGTCTATGATTCCGGTATTAGATTAAACCTGGTTACAGATTATTTTGAATTGTACCTCCCACTCTATTCTAACAACGGTTGGGAAATTGCCCAACCCGGTTATGACGAAAAAATCAGATTCGTCGTTACCATAAGCCCTAAAACACTTATTGGGCTATTTACCAGGAAATGGTTCTAGTAGTTAGATAATTCCTAATTTTTCCCCTGTTTGTTTGACTTATTATTAAATTTTAAAAATATAGTGACCCTTTATTGACAAATTGTTAATGAATATAAGGGCGAACACATTGTAAAAATCCTCAATTTTTGATATTTTCGTATAAACTATCGGTGCATGAACCCTAATCTACAAACCAGTGAGGATATTTCCTTCGATGAATTTCGAAAGCAGATCCTTCATGATTATGAAATAGCGGTCATGAGCAGGGAATGTAGTGTGCTGGGCAGGCGTGAAGTTCTTACCGGGAAAGCGAAGTTTGGTATTTTTGGAGACGGAAAGGAAGTACCGCAATTAGCAATGGCCAGGTCATTTAAGGATGGCGATTTTAGAAGTGGTTACTACCGGGACCAAACTTTTATGATGGCACTGGGGCATCTTACACCAAAAGCTTTTTTCCATGGCTTATATGCCACCACTGATTTGAAGAAGGAACCCATGAGTGCCGGAAGACAGATGGGTGGACATTTTGGAACCTTTAGCCTGAATGAAGATGGTACCTGGAAAGATCTTACCAAACAAAAGAACAGTAGTCCGGATATCTCACCTACCGCCGGACAAATGCCTCGTTTATTAGGCCTCGCACAAGCTTCAAAAATATATCGAAATGTAAAGGGGATCAATTCGGAAAACTTTTCAGACAATGGTAATGAGGTTGCGTGGGGAACCATAGGCAATGCCAGTACAAGTGAAGGCCACTTTTTTGAGACCATTAATGCTGCAGGGGTCTTACAAGTACCAATGATAGTTAGCGTTTGGGATGACGCCTTTGGAATTTCCGTACCGTCAAAATACCAAACCACCAAAGAAAATATATCTGAAATTCTAAAAGGATTTCAGCGTAACGAAGAAGAAAAAGGCTATGAGCTATTAAGAGTAAAAGGGTGGGATTATACAGCCCTGATCCACGCTTATGAAAATGCCGCAGATATTGCAAGGGAAGAGCACGTTCCGGTTTTAATCCATGTAACTGAACTTACCCAACCTCAGGGACACAGCACATCCGGATCTCATGAACGCTACAAAAGTGAAGCGCGATTGGAATGGGAAAAGGAACACGACTGTAATAAACGATTTAAGGAATGGATCCTATCCAATAAAATTGCTACAGAAGAAGAATTAACGAGCCTGGAGAAGAAGATGAAGATCGAGATCAGAATGGCACGCAAAGACGCCTGGTACGAATTCTTACAACCACATCGGGAAGCCAAGAAGGAAATCGTTCAATTACTGGAAGCAGCAGCACAGAGCAGTCCAAACAAAGCTTTTGTTACCAAAATAAAGAACGATCTAATTGCCATAGAAGAACCCTTGAAAAAGGACCTTGCATCAAACGCAAGAAAGGCCATGAGATATCTATTGGGGGAAGAATCAGTAGAAAAACAGGCCCTATCTCAATGGATAGATGACTTTATTGCTAAAATGCAACCTCATTTTAGCTCGCACCTCCAGAGCGAACTACCCTCCAGGGCTACCAATGTAGAGGAAATTAAGCCACAATATGATGAGCAGGGAGAGATGGTTGATGGGCGCATTATTCTTCGGGATAATTTTGATAAGCTATTCAGTAAATATCCTGAGGTTTTGATCTTCGGGGAAGACAGTGGTGCCATTGGTGATGTTAATCAGGGATTAGAGGGCTTGCAAAAAAAATACGGGGAGCTTCGTGTATCAGATACCGGCATACGCGAAACTACCATAATTGGTCAGGGGATTGGCCTTGCGCTCAGAGGTCTCAGACCTATTGCGGAGATCCAATATTTGGATTATGTAATGTATTGCATGCAAACACTTAGTGATGACCTGGCTACTTTGTTGTACAGATCTGTTGGCAAACAAAAAGCCCCATTGATCGTTCGAACACGCGGACATCGCCTGGAAGGTATATGGCACTCGGGGTCCCAAATGGGTGGAATAATTCATTTGTTGCGAGGTATGTATATTTTGGTTCCAAGGAATATGACCAAGGCTGCCGGTTTCTATAATACATTGTTAAAAAGTGATGAACCTGCATTGGTAGTCGAGAGTTTAAATGGATACCGGCTTAAAGAGCCCATCCCATCTAATCTCGGGGAACTTTGTACTCCAATTGGGGTTGTTGAGACCCTTAAACAGGGTACAGATATGACCGTAGTATCTTACGGCTCTACTTTAAGGATCGTTCTGGAAGTAGCTCAGGAATTGCAGGAAGTTGGGATCAATATTGAAGTCATAGACGCCCAGACACTGCTTCCATTCGACCTTCATCATGATGTTTTGAAAAGCGTTAGAAAAACAAACCGTTTGCTTATTGTGGACGAAGATGTTCCGGGGGGATGCGCAGCCTATCTTATGCAAGAGATCATTGAAAAACAAGGCGCGTATAAATATCTGGATAGTGCCCCTCAAACACTTAGTGCAAAAGCCCACAGACCCGCCTATGCAACAGATGGGGATTATTTCTCTAAACCAAATGCGGAAGATATCTTTGAAAAGGTTTATGGGATCATGCATGAGGTAAACCCTTCAGACTATCCTAAACTACGGTAAAGCTAGGCTTTGCCCGTCATTAGTTCTTGCCACGTTGTACTTTCCTTATTATTGCTACATCTAATTAGGTTGTAATAGCTTTTCTTTTGTGTCTTGTTGAAAAGTTCTATGTTTAATGGTCTAAAGTAAAGTCCTGCATGAGGGTAGAAACCATCCTGGAACAAAAATACGGCCTAAATCTCACTTCTATTGCCCCACTGGAAGGCTATGAAAGCACTAATTATAAAGTGCTCTCTAAACAAGGATCCTTTGTTCTAAAACAATATGAAATCAAGACAAAGACCATAAAAGAAATTATCGCCGAAGACGATATCTTATCTCACTTACAAAAATTAGAAGCCTACCACTTCCCACAAAGAATTTGCACAAAAGAGGGGAATCCTTATTTTGAGACCAGCGATCATCTTTACCGCCTTTTGACCTATATAGAAGGAGAATTTTTAGGCGAAGTACATCATACCCCTGCCCTATTGATATCCCTGGGTATCTTCCTTGGACGTATGGATAAAAAGTTACTTGAGAAAGATCTCGAAATATTTAAGGCAAAAGAACTTAGGTGGGACTTAAAACACCTCAGAAAAAATTATCAGTATCGCACCTTTATCCCTGATGCAAGGGATCGAAACCTAGTGGACTACTTCTTTTTGCAATTCGAAGAGCATATAAGTCCGGTTGCATATGATCTTAGACAAAGTCTTATTCACAATGATGCAAATGATTGGAACATCTTAACGGATGGTAAAAAAGTGTCCGGAATTATTGACTTTGGGGATATGTGTCATTCCTGGTTGGTAAGTGAAGTAGCTATTGCTATGACCTACGTGATGATGAATAATCAAGAACCCTTAAAATATGGGATAGAGGTATTAAAAGGGTACCACAAAGAACTTCCCCTAACTGCTCTTGAATGTGATTGTCTCTTTTATCTTATAGCAGCCAGACTATGTATTAGCGTATGTAATTCGGCATACGCAAAGGATCAAAAACCAGATTCATCCTATATCACCATCAGTGAAAAAGGTGCTTGGGACCTATTGTATAAGTTGATCTCAATAAATCCAATTAGGGCAAAAAATGAATTTCGTACTGCTTGTTCCTTTCCCCCATCTCTGCCTTCTACTAAAACTACACTTTTAAAAAATAGAGAAAAGCATTTTGGAAAAAACCTCTCTTTAAGTTATACCGATCCTATTCATATGACCGGGGCGGCATTTCAATATATGTACGATGCAGAAGGAAATACATTTTTAGATGCTTACAACAACATTATGCTGGCAGGTCACTGTCATCCTTTGGTTGTAAGAGCTGGTCAACAGGCAATGGCACACCTGAACACCAACACCAGGTATTTATATGATTCTTTAAATTCCTATAGTACTGAATTATTAAAAAAATTTCCTGCTCAACTCAATAAGATATTTTTTGTGAACTCAGGAAGTGAGGCCAGTGACCTTGCAATCAGAATGGCTAAGTACCATAGCTGTAAAAAGAAGATCATGGTAATGGAACACGGTTATCACGGACACACTAATACAGGAATCCAGATCAGTGCATATAAATATCAGGCCACAGCCGGCGTAGGACAATCAACAGAGACTATAGAAACCCCACTACCAAAGGTCTTTGGTTCTGGGTTGATTGATGACGGAAGTTCTGGTAAAGCATTTTCTAAAAGGACCATTGAGCAGATAGAAGAGAACAGTGGCGATATTGCTGCTTTCATAGCGGAACCTATTGTAGGATGCGGAGGTCAGGTCCCATTGGCGAAAGGATATCTAAATGCTGTTTACCCTAAGGTAAGAGAGCAGGGCGGACTTTGTATCAGCGATGAAGTACAGGTAGGATTTGGAAGATTAGGCGATGTTTTTTGGGGCTATGAGCTTTATGGTGTTATTCCGGATATTGTGATTATTGGAAAACCCATGGGTAATGGACATCCTATGGGAGCGGTCATTACCACAGAAGAAGTAATGAGGTCTTTTGAGAAAGGTCCGGAATTCTTTAGTTCTTTTGGAGGAAATCCGGTGTCTTGTGCCATTGGTCTTTCGGTCCTAAATGTAATTGAAGAAGAAGGTTTGATGGATCATGCCAAAAAAACTGGTAACTATCTAATGGCTCAACTGCGGAGCCTTCAAAAATCACATTCAGTAATTGGAGATGTAAGAGGTTATGGACTGTTTCTTGGGTTGGAATTAAACAAATCAGATGGCCAACCTCATACAGAACTGGCCAGCTCACTGAAAAATAAACTACGGGAGCATTATATTTTAGTAAGTACGGATGGCCCTTACGAGAACGTAATTAAAATAAAGCCTCCACTATCATTTAATCAACAAAATTGTGATGAACTTGTTTCCAAAATAGACACTATTCTTTCCGAAAATGTTGATTTTCTTTAAAAAAACTTTACATTTATTTTACATAACCCCAGATGTACAATGAAAAACAGTCTCCAAAACAACCTAGGCCTGGCCTTTTTAAGAGTAAGTTCTGCAGCATTAATTATGACGCATGGCATACCAAAATTTCAAAAACTTTTAGCGGGCGATTTAGAATTTGGTGATCCGTTGGGCTTAGGTGGGGCTCCTTCTCTCTTCCTGGCTATTATTGGTGAGTTTATATGTCCTATTTTGGTGATCATTGGCTTTAAAACACGTTGGGCAGCTGTCCCTACAATAATTACAATGGCTGTAGCCGCCTTTATTGTTCATGGTGCAGACCCCTTTGGTGCAAAGGAAAAAGCGCTTCTTTTTATGGTCTTATTTATAACGATCATGCTCTTAGGTCCGGGTAAGTACAGTGTTGACAAAAAATAGACTCCTACATTATTTTTACCAGTAGTTCCTTCAATAGATCCGCTTGTGATACATTCGAAGAACCTACCCCTTTCCCTTTAAGATCCATTTCTCGTAACGAGGAGATGGCTTTACTCGACTTTTTCATGGAATAGTTTCTGGCTGCAATTTGAAATTCATCTACGAAATAAGGATTGATCCTTAAGGCACTTGCAACATTTCTGGCAGAATGATCGTGCAGACCATGATACTGAAGTAATTGAGAGAAAAAGGTGTGTAAAAGGGATACGGTAACCACAAAGGGATTATCCTTCGGATTTTGTGAAAAGTAAGTGATGATCCTGGTGGCCTTTAATATATCTTTCTCTCCAATGGCCTTCTTTAGTTCAAAATTATTATAATCCTTGCTAATACCAATATGTTTTTCAATGATCTCCGGAGTAATCTCCGTATTTTTTGGCAGCACCACTTCTAGCTTCTCCAGTTCGTTATGAATCCTGCTGAGATCGGTTCCCAGGAATTCTACTAAAAGAATGGATGCTTTATGTGAAATTGAAAAGCCTTTGATTTTCAACATCTTCCTGATCCAATCTGATACCTGATTCTCGTATAATTTCTTACTTTCAAAAACAACACCATTAGGGGCTTTTAAAACCTTGTGCAGCTTTTTTCTTTTGTCTAACTTCTTGTATTTATAGCAGATCACCAAAACCGTGGAGGGCTGCGGATGTTCAGCATAGGCAGTTAATTGTTCAATAGTACGAGATAATTGCTGAGCTTCCTTTACAATGATCACTTGCCTTTCGGACATCATTGGATATCTTTTCGCATTCGAAACTATGTCATCTATTGAAACATCCTTTCCGTAAAGGGTCATTTGATTAAACCCCTTCTCCTCTTCAGACAGCACATTATTCCCAATGAATTCTGCAATTCGGTCAATATAATATCCTTCCTCCCCCATTAGAAAATAGATAGGTTTGATATCTCCTTTTCGGATCTCATCAATAAGCCGTTTCACTTCTTCCATCAAAAAAAAATCATCAAATTTGTGGTATGGAAAACTTGAATTTTCCCGGGTACAGGTTCCGATTCAAAAATAGCGAAAATAAACGCCTTATTTTTGATGTGATCCGCAAAAAATTTGTTGTTTTTCAACCGGAGGAATGGGTAAGACAGCATGTTATTCAGTTCCTGACGATCGATAAGGAATACCCCTTTAGTCATATAAATGTTGAAAAACAATTGATGATCAATTCACTCAAAAAACGGTATGACATTGTGGTCTACAATCCCGATGGTTCCATCCAAATCCTGGTTGAGTGCAAAGCACCCGATATTAAGATCACAAAAACTGTTTTCGATCAGATCGCCAGCTATAATATGGATCTCAGGGCAAATTATCTGATGGTGACAAACGGCCTGGATCACTTTTACTGCCAAATGGACTATGACCGGTCTCAATACAACTTCCTGAGGGAACTACCCGCTTTTAAATAACATCCTGTTACTTCGGAATTCATGCTGCATGCAAAAGTCATTTCTAAATTATTTCTTTACTTTGCGAACTTGCACATAACCCATAGATCAGAGTCTAAAAAACAGGGCACCCATAGATGTTAAAAATAGCTGTTGTCATACTCAATTGGAATGGAGAGGCCCTATTGGAGCAATATCTCCCGTCTGTGATGAAATATTCCAAAGGGGCCACTGTGTTTTTGGCAGATAACGCATCTACGGACGGATCCGTAGCCTTTGTAAAAGCAAACTATCCGGAAATTACTATCATTCAGAACAATGAGAATGGCGGATTCGCCAAAGGATACAATGACGCCCTGGAACATGTTGATGCTGATATCTATTGCCTATTAAATTCTGATGTGGAAGTTACCCCTCACTGGCTGGATCCGATTCGTAAGACATTTGATGAGCATCCCGAAACTGCTATCATTCAGCCTAAGATACTGGATCTCTTAAAACCCAATTACTTCGAATATGCGGGGGCTGCGGGTGGTTTTATAGATCAATTAGGCTATCCATTTTGTAGAGGTCGCATTTTTCAATCGCTCGAGGAAGACCACGGGCAGTATAATGACACCAGCGAGATATTTTGGGCTACCGGTGCCTGTATGTTCATTCGTAAAAAAGTGTATGATGATCTGGGGGGCTTCGATGAAGATTATTTTGCTCACCAAGAGGAAGTAGACCTCTGTTGGCGTGCTCAAAACAATGGTTATAAGGTTTATTATGTAGGCACTTCTGAGGTTTTACACCTGGGTGGCTCCACTTTAAGTAATATGAATCCAAAAAAAACGTATCTGAATTTCAGGAATTCACTATTCTCTATTACAAAAAATCTTCCACGAAGAAGGGCACTGATTTTGATTATGGTTCGGTTACTTCTCGATGGTATAGCAGCTGTGCGATTTGTATTACAAGGTAAAAGCAAACACTGTTTTGCAGTTATCAGGGCTCATTTAAGTTATTACAGACAGTTTCGTAAAATGTACCACAAAAGAGAAAAAGCGAGTTTTATTGAAAAATACTACAAGACAAAGTCCATTGTATGGTCTCACTACGTATATAGGATAACGACATTTAACAATTTAGTAAAAGATTAACAATTTTGGTAAATAAGCGAATGGACGATTGTATAATTTTGCTCTCAAATTGCAATAAAACCTTACGCTAACAGCAATTCGAAAAATTTTAAACAAGCATAAATATGAAAAAAATATTATTAGGTAGTTTGGGGATGATGATCTTATTATCTTCATGTGTATCGCAAAAAAAATATGCGGAACTAGAAACAAAGCAAAAAGAAACGCAGGATCTCTTAAACTCTGCAACAGTGAAATTAAATAGCTGTTTAGAAGAAAAAGCCACTGCCACCGCACGTCTTAATACACTAGAAGATCAAAACGCCTTTTTGAAAGCCAACAATCAGGATTTGATCAACAACATGGGGAACCTTACAACCCTAACAACTAAAGGAGCTGAGAACCTTGAGAAGTCTTTAGAAAGTCTTCAGGAAAAAGATCTTACCATCCGTAAATTACAAGATGCCATCACCAGGAGAGATTCAGTGAACCTTTCCCTGGTACAGAGTTTAAAAGGAGTTCTTGGTAATCTGGATGATACTGATATTCAGATCAGCGTTGAGAAAGGAGTTGTTTTTGTATCTATCTCTGATAAATTACTATTCAGTTCAGGTAGCTATAATGTTACCGCGGCAGCTAAAGAGGTTTTAGGAAAAGTAGCCAAAGTAGTTAACAACAAACCAGACTTCGAGTTCATGGTTGAAGGCCATACAGATAATGTACCTTATAGCAGTGGTGTCTTATTAGACAACTGGGATTTGAGTGCTAAGCGTGCCACTTCTATTGTTCGTATTCTTCAGAACGATTTTAAAGTAGACCCTGCTCGTATGACTGCTGCAGCACGTAGTTACTATGTGCCTCTTGTTGGCAATGATACTGCCGGAGACCGCGCTAAGAACAGAAGAACAAGAATTGTAGTATTACCTAAACTAGATCAGTTTTACAGCATGATCGAAGAAGGAATGAAAGATCCTGCTATCAATAAGTAAGAGCTTTCAGAATTTAAACTAAAACCGCGATGCAAATCGCGGTTTTTTTTGTTTAAAGAATATCCAAACTTCCCTTTCCCTCGCGCACAACCAGGGGTTCCGAATCAGAAAGATCTATCACGGTAGAAGGGACATTATGGCCATAACCACCATCAATAACAATATCTACCAGGTTTTGCCACTTTTCATAGATGAGTTCAGGATCTGTTGTATACTCTATCACATCATCCTCATCGTGTATAGAAGTAGACACAATAGGGTTGCCTAAGGATTCTACTATGGCTCTGACAATATTATTGTCGGGTACCCGGATACCTACTGTCTTTTTCTTTTTAAAATCCTTTGGAAGATTATTGTTTCCAGGCAAGATAAATGTGTAAGGTCCGGGCAAGGCTCGCTTTAGGATCTTAAAAGTAGGAGTGTCTATTTGCCTTACATAGTCAGATAAATTACTCAGATCTGCACAGATAAAGGACCAGTTGGCCTTTTCTAGCTTAATGCCCTTTATTCTGGCTATCTTTTCCAGTGCTTTTGATTTGGTAATATCACACCCAAGACCATATACCGTGTCTGTAGGATAGATGATAAGTCCGCCTTTTCGCAATACATCCACCACCCTTTTAATTTCTTTAGGATTTGGATTTTCATTATATATTTTAATGAATTCGGCCATGATCTAATTTAAGGCAGCACTTCCAGTTTTGCAAAGCGAAGAAGTAATTTTTTTACGTCTCCTTTTTCAAAAAGGATCTCTGCTTTCTTGTCATTCCCTACTCCTTCTATTTTTAGTACTTTCCCCTTTCCAAATCGACTATGATTTACCTGAGTACCAACAGCCAGATCAAGAATTACCGAAGGGTCACTGACATTAGGCGCCCCAAGTTCGGGTCTGATTTTTCTCAATTTCCGCAATTGATCCGTACTTGGTTTACCTACCCTTGGCGGTGTTCCGTTTGTAGGTTTTTGTTGTCGCAGACGGCTTTTATCTACTTCCCCAAATATATCAGAATCTATCAATGGTTTAAACCTGTAGGTGTCCACCGGTGTTAGGTTATCAATGAATTTTTCATCGATCTCCTCTAAAAACCGACTCGGTTCTGCATCGATCAATTTTCCCCACCTGTATCGGTTCTGAGTATAGGTAAGATAGGCTTGTTTTTCCGCTCTGGTAAGGGCCACATAGAATAATCTACGCTCTTCTTCCAGTTCACTTCGGGTATTCATGCTCATGGCAGAAGGGAAAAGATCTTCTTCCATACCTACGATGTAGACATATGGAAATTCTAACCCTTTTGCCATATGTACGGTCATAAGGGCCACCCTGTCATCATCCCCTGTATCCTTATCAAGATCGGTTGCCAGTGCTACATCTTCCAGAAATTCTGAAATATCTCCTCTGGCATCTGCCAATTCCTTTTGTCCTTCTACAAAATCTTTGATCCCATTCAACAATTCCTCGATGTTCTCCATACGGGCAATTCCCTCAGGGGTACCATCCTTTTTAAATTCGAGTAGGATTCCGGTTTTCTTTGCTACGTGTTCTGCCAACGTAAAGGCATCGGCCCCCTCATTCATGATCTGAAAACTTTTGATCATGGTGATAAAATCCTCTAGTTTTCTCCGAGTACCCGAATTGATCTTCAGATCTATCCTATCTAAATTCTCAATGACCTCAAAAATAGATTTTCCGTAATGATTTGCCGCAACCGTTAGTTTATCAACCGTTGTTTGCCCTATACCCCTGGCGGGGTAGTTGATTATGCGTTTTAGTGCCTCCTCGTCCTTGGGATTGATCACCAGACGTAAATAGGAAAGAACATCTTTTATCTCCTTTCGCTGGTAGAAAGATAGTCCGCCATAGATCCTGTAAGGAATATCCCGTTTTCGAAGTGCATCTTCAATGGCTCTACTCTGGGAGTTAGTTCTGTACAAAACTGCAAAATGACCATTGGGCAATTGGTGCTGCATTCTGTTCTCAAAAATTGAGCCGGCTACAAATCTACCCTCCTCAGCATCGGTGACACTTCGGTGTAATTTTATCTTGGAACCTTCATCATTTGCGGTCCAAACTACTTTTTCCAGCTGATTTTTATTGTTGGCTATTATGGCGTTGGCTGCATTCACAATATTCTTGGTAGAACGGTAGTTCTGCTCCAGACGATACATTGCCACATCATCATAATCTCGCTGAAAATTTAGTATGTTCGTAATATTGGCTCCCCGAAATGAATAGATACTTTGGGCATCATCTCCTACCACACAGATGTTCTGATACCTGTCTGAAAGTGCTTTTACTATGAGATATTGGGAGTGATTGGTATCCTGATACTCATCTACCAAAATGTACCTAAACCTGTCCTGATATTTTAATAAGACCTCCGGAAAACGTGTGAGCAATTCATTGGTCCGAAGTAAAAGGTCATCAAAGTCCATCGCACCGGCCTTAAAACACCGGTCTACATAATTTTTATAGATCTCCCCTAACCGAGGTCTTTTTGCCATGGCATCGGCCTCCACCAACTCTGGGTTTTGGAAATATGCCTTTACTGTGATCAGGCTATTTTTATAGGAGGATATCCTGTTTTGTATCTGTTTGTATTTATAAATATCCTTGTCGAGTCCCATTTCTTTAATTATGGAAGAGATCAATCGCTGGGAATCCTGGGTATCATAAATTGTAAAGTTGCTGGGGTAGCCTAATTTATCCCCATCATACCTTAATAGGCGGGCAAAAACGGAATGAAAGGTTCCCATCCAGAGATTTTTGGTCTCAGCGGTGCCCACCAGTTCGGCAATTCGTTTCTTCATTTCCCTGGCTGCCTTATTGGTAAAAGTTAAGGCGAGTATATTGAATGAATCTACATCCTGAGCCATGAGGTGCGCTATCCTATAGGTAAGGACTCGCGTCTTACCAGAACCGGCTCCGGCAATCACCATTAAAGGTCCATCCTTATGAACCACCGGCGCTCTCTGCGCCTCATTAAGATCATCTAAGTAGTTTTTCAAAAATCACCTTATTTAGAAGCGGGAAGTTAGCCATTATTCACGGGTTGCTAAAACCCCTAATTTATTAATTATAAACAATGACTTACTATTTTACACAATTTGAATATCTTTAGCTCTTATTAAATTTTATGGGATCTAAAACTATTTACTACACGCTGATATTCTTATTTTTATCCTCTAGTTTCGGAATAGCTCAGACCAAGGAAACCGGACCGGTTATCAAAGATTTTGGTGCGGTTTGGATGATAGATGATCCAGACTATAAAACCTCATTAGACAGCCCTTTAAAGGTGGTTTTTGACATTATGAACAGTCCGGAATCTCCTGATAAATTAAACGCGAGTATAGAAACTGCAGCCCGTTTTTTAAACATGCATGCCCAGGCAGGGGTGCCATTGGAAAATTTAAGAGTGGCCTTGGTTGTTCACAATAAGGCTTCTAAAGATATAATTACAAACGCCGCCTATGTTAAGAGATATGGGGTGAATAACCCTAATGAGAAAATGATAAAGGACTTATTTGAAGCCGGTGCAGAGATCATTTTTTGCGGACAGTCTTCCCTATCTCGTGGATTTCCCAGATCGGAAACTATAGAAGGGGTGCAATTTGGTTTATCGGCTATGACAGCTCTTATTCAATTACAAAATGAAGGATATCGACTTATTAAATTTTAATTTATAATTATGAAAAAAGTAGTTCTAATATTTACGTGTTGTTTGCTTGCATTCTCCGGCTTTTCTCAGGGGACTGCCCTTGATGATGCTTACATGAACGTGGAAAAAAAAGTCATTGAATGGCGCAGAGATATTCACCAAAATCCCGAACTTTCCAATAGAGAATTCAAGACGGCAGAAAAGATCGCTGCCCATCTTAGATCACTCGGGATAGAAGTTACTACCGGAGTTGCCCATACCGGAGTGGTAGGTATTCTTAAAGGAGGAAGTCCGGGTAAAACCGTAGCTCTGCGAGCAGATATTGATGCCTTACCCGTATATGAGCGTAATGATCTTCCTTTTAAATCTACCGTCACCTCAGAATTCCTTGGAGAAAAGGTTGGGGTAATGCATGCTTGTGGGCACGACACCCATACTGCTATTCTGATGGGTGTTGCTGAAGTAATGGCCAAGAACAAAGACAAAATCAAAGGAACTGTAAAGTTTATTTTTCAACCGGCTGAAGAAGGTCCGCCACCGGGGGAAGAAGGTGGTGCTCTTCTAATGGTGAAAGAAGGAGTTTTAAAAAATCCTGATGTGGATGCCATCTTCGGACTTCATATTAATTCGCAAACTCCAACCGGAGTTATCCGATATAAATCGGGTGGAGCCATGGCGGCCGCACAGAGTTTTACCATTATAGTAAAAGGAAAACAAAGTCATGGATCGCAACCCTGGGGAGGCGTAGATCCTATTTTGATCAGCGCTAAGATCATTGACGGTTTACAAACCATTATAAGCCGGGAAACTGAACTTACTAAAGAAGCTGCTGTAATTACCGTAGGAAAGATCAAAAGTGGGGTGCGTTCCAATATTATTCCGGAAAGTGCAGAAATGCTGGGAACTATTAGGACACTAGATTATGAGATGAAGGACAAACTGAACAAGAGGATGATGGAAATGGTACCTATGATCGCCAAGGCATACGGGGGCGAAGCTTCTATTGAGATCAGGGATGCTACCGATATTACTTACAATGATCCGGCCCTGGTTACAATGATGTTACCTACGATTCTAAGAGTAGCGGGTGACAGCAAAGTAGAGGAACATAAGGCCATTACCGGAGCAGAGGATTTTTCCTATTTTCAGCGAGAGGTACCGGGATTCTTTTTCTTCCTTGGGGGGATGACTCCCGGAAATACAGAATCCTTTCCGCATCACACGCCCGACTTCCTAATTGATGACAGTGGTTTGCTCCTAGGTGTGCGTGCACTTACCGAAATGAGTTTGGATTATTTGAATAAATCATAATAAATAAAGATCTATTGTATATGAAGAGGAATATAAGCCTTCTGTTGGTGGTATGTATGACCGGGATTGGATTGGCACAGAATAAGAAGGAATTGATTCTGAAAGTAAATGAGTTAGAAACTGATTTACAAGACACCAAATCGGCTCTTTCGGCAAGTAAACAGGAAGCAGCGAGATACAAGGGAGAAATGGATGCGGTTAATTTTCAATTAGATGAGTTAAAGGCAACCAATGCTTCACTGCTGCAGAATCTCACAAATTTCACTGAGCTATCTAATAAGAAAACTGACAATATCAGTAAGTCGTTAGAATCGCTTCGCACCAAAGAGAAGCAATTAAAAGCGATCAATGATGCCCTAACACGTACTGATTCTGTGACCCTGGCCTTGCTTACATCGTTTAAGAATGTCTTGGGAACCGATGCCAAAACCGGACTCAACAATGGAGCAGTGACCATTGTCCTTGAGAACACATTTCTTTTCAATGAAGTTGATAAGAATTATACCGTAGTGGAGAATGCCTTACCTGTACTGGAGAAGATAGCCATGGTATTGAAACAACAACCTAACTTAAGAATTTTGGTTGAAACGAATAGCAATGCATTGGAATTTAAAGAAGTAAAATTGAAAGACAATTGGGATCTAAGTGCCCTACAGGCTGCTTCTGTAGTTCGTGTTTTCACTGATAGCTATGCTATTGCACCGGAGCGTATGCAGGCCATTGGCAAGAGTGAGTTTGGATTTGATGGTATTGAGACTACTACAAAAATAAGGGTTCAACCACCTTATGAAGGCTTTTACAAAATGATAAAAGAAATGATGAAGTAATTGTCCTGGCGAAGATTAATTTGACCTTTGAAGCTAAATATAATTTTATACTTTTTAATAAATCTATGCGTTGTAGTTTCGTAAATTCAACTAAATACCAAACATCATGACCGGAGACGGAATCCTTCAATTATTCGGCTTTTTATTACCAGCAGTTGTCACAGGGGCTGTTGCTTTTTATTTTTTCAGACTTCATACCAACAATGAAGAAGGCAGGAGACGTTTTTTGCTCCATAAAGATTCACAAACAAATACCTTACCCATCAGGCTACAGGCCTATGAACGGTTGGCCCTCTTTCTTGAACGAATTTCAATACCCAATCTCGTAGTACGGGTAGCACCAAAATCTGCAGACAAAGCGGAATATGAGCACCTTTTGATCAAGAATATTGAGAATGAATTTGATCATAATCTTTCACAGCAGATCTATATGAGCGATGAATGCTGGAATGTAATAAAAGCGGCCAAAAGTGCCACAATACAGGCAATCAGACGCGCCGCATTGAGTGAATCTGATTCTTCAGATAAACTTCGGGAAGATATTCTCAATGAGACCATGGATAAGCAATCGCCTTCTGCCACGGCTCTGGCCTATGTAAAACGGGAGATTGGTGAACTTTGGTAGGTATCTACTCAAGATTCATCTGTAACTGACTATGCTGATGGCTTTTCATTTCAGCATACTCAAATCCACTTTCCCACCAGGAGGTCATCTTATCTTTCTCAAAGATCAGGGAATTGGTAGTTAGCACCGTTGGCGTATAATACAAATTGATGATGGCGTCATTGTTGTTTGCGACAAATTTCCCAATACGGATATTTTGACGTTCTATACGGTCTAGCATAAAAGCGAACATATTGGTCAATAGTGAGAACGCATTTCGGGAAGGCATCCTGTTAAAATGGGTGGTTTCTGTATGCAGGATGATGGCATCCACAACTGTGGCCCCTCTCTTCAGAGCTTCTTCAATTGGGACCATACTGCCCAAACCTCCATCAGCATATTCGCAACCCTCCTTACGTACCAGACTCATAAAAGGCGTGTAATTACATGAGATCCAGATCCATTCACAGAAGTCGTCATATTCAAAATCATTGATAGACTTGTATTCGATCTGATTTAATGAGAGGTTAGACACAGTTACCACAATGTCCTTTGGACCATTTTTAAGGGTTTCAAACTCTTTTGGGGTAATGGTATTTCTAATTAGAGTTAGCAGATTGTGGCTCTCGCCAAAGGTCTTGCTACCGCGATAAAAATTCATTAGTACATTCCAGTGTGCTATTCCAATGTTAGAAATACCGTGTTTCTTTTGAATAGTGAATGGGCAATTACTAAATATATTTTCCTGGTTTACCGAAGTATAAACGTCCTTTATCTTCTGAATTTTCTGCAATGCAAGGTGCGAGATCAGCAAACTACCGGTGGAAGTGCCTAAAAATAGATCGTACTTATGATTTCGTTGCTCCATTAAATATTGGGCTACCCCACCTGCGAAGGCTCCTTTGCTTCCACCTCCTGAAATGACGAGTGCTCTCATTCTTGCTGTAATTTTAAAGAAAGATACTGATATTCCTCACTATCTAGCTCATCTAATAGCAAAGTAAGGCGTTGATTTTGTTCATTATCATTTAGCAGTTTATCTAAGATCCCTCGGGCAAACTGCCTGAATTGCCAAACAGGATGCACCGCTGCATTGATCAGATCCTTTAAATTTTGATCCGTATAAGGAAACACCTCCCCTATCAGACCAAAAGCCAGCTGCCTAACCTCCATAGGGTGGTATGCTGCTGTATACCCAAATAGCTCTTTTTGGTATTGAGATCTTTCTTCCGGGCTTCCATAGTCCCTTGTTAAGATGGCCAAAAGCAGCCACAATTGCCTGATATTTTTATTCGAAAATCCAACCAGCGACCTTGTTTGGTCCAAATATTTCTCACGATGCTCAGGACCTTGTATCCAAAGTTGGTACAGGGTATTCTCAATGGTAATGTAGCTTTGGTCTAATAGCAGGGATTCATAACTTTCGATCAAAGGATCAGCTATTGGTCCGGGGATTAGTGCAACTGCCTGTCTCACCTTCAGTTCATTGGTATTTATAGCAGTTTTTAGGAAATCATTAGAAAGCGATTTATAATATATAGCGATGATACGTTTCCTGAATTCTGAGGATGTCGTAGCATCCCAATACCGTTTCAGAATGGCCTCATTGTTTTCTGAACTCGTGGTAAGTTCGCGTTGCATACTTAGGAAACGATCGATGGGCAGACTATTCTTTCGCAGGTAGGCTACAATTTCTTCAGAGCGAAATTGGGTATCTTGCAACCAGTTCCTTTTAAAATCACTCAGGTCTTGCTCACTGGTTCTTTCCATAACCTCCATCAGATCCGAAACTGAGGCGTTCTTAAATTTATAGGTGTTAAAAAAGGTACGTATTCCTTTTTTAAAGTTCTCTTCTCCCAAACGATCCTGAAGCATGCATACGGCCAAAGCGCCCTTATCATAAAATGTGATGCTACTGCTTTTAGGATCCTGCAGGGACTCCCCTTCCCCTTTTCTGGAAAGTGCCTCCAATGCCTGAGCTTTATCAAAAAGCAACCAATAGTACTGCTCATCTCCAAAAAGTTTTCTTACTACCAATGCCGCGTAATAAGTAGCAAATCCTTCATGTAACCAATGACTGGAGGCATCTACCTCTGTCACTAAATTACCAAACCATTGATGAGTAAGTTCATGAGCATTGACATTCACATAATTCTTGTCTTCAAATGCCGTAGAATCTACCATATAGGAGTCCGAAAAAATGGTGGTACCTGTATTCTCCATCCCCGCATATAGAAAGTCGCGCACGGGCAGTTGCTTATAGTTTTGCCAGGGATAAGGAATACCTATTTCTTTCTCAAGGAAGTCAAAGATCTCTTTGCTGTATCTAAAGGTAGGTTCTACCAAACTACTGTCCTTGGGATAGAAATAATTAGAAATGGAAATCCCGGAATTGGAACTAATTTCCCTGGACCTATATTTTCCAATAGCAAAGGCCAGCAGATAGCTGCTCATGGGTTGTGACATATCAAAGTGCCACTTTTTAAGTTGACCATTTTCAGAAATATTTATCAATTTTCCGTTAGCTACAACCGTGTAATTTTTATCGAAAGTGATATTTAAATCGAATTCTACCTTCTCGTTCATGTCATCAAAAGATGGTACCCAATGACTGCTGTACTTCCCCTGCCCCTGTGTCCAGATCTGTTCATTATACGGGATGTCATCATCCCAACCCAGGAAATAGACCGCTGCTTTGGGTGCACAGGCATAGGTCAGTTCCAAGGTGTATTCCTTCCCTACTCTTAATTTTTTATTCAGCAGCAGTTGCTTGTCATCATAAGAATAATTAACCTTCCTGCCATTAAGAAGTACCGATTTAAACTGCATATTCCGGGCATCGATTAAAATGGAATTCGTTTTTTCAGAAACCTGAAATTGGTAAACTATGCTACCTTCTATATTCTTATGTAATGGCTGTAAATAAAGATCTATTTGCCCTTTGATAAAATCAACTGCCGGGTTTAACTGACAATACAGTGAGCTGTTGCTCAAAAAAAGTAATCCTAAAAGAATAAATTTTCTCATATGAGAATTGTTCACTTTTCAAATTTAGTATTTTGATCTGTTGCAGTTGAGTGTGGTAACCGTTAATTTAGACGAATGGATCCCAATCTCTTACAGACTCCCATCACCTATCTTAAAGGAGTAGGCCCCAACAGGGCTCAGGCATTGCAGTCAGAGCTTGGCATTCAGACCTATGAAGATCTATTAAGCCTATATCCAAACCGGTATATTGACAAAACCAGGTACTACAAGATAAATGATCTGGAACGCAACTCTGCCGAGGTACAACTTATAGGTAAGATAGTACACTTAAAAACCATAGAACAAAAAAAAGGGAAACGTCTGGTAGCCACCTTTGTAGATGACACGGGGGAAATGGAACTGGTCTGGTTTCGGGGACAAAAATGGATCAAGGAACAGCTTCAGATCAATGTGCCTTATGTGATCTTTGGACGAACCAATTGGTTCAATGGTACATTTTCCATGCCTCACCCGGATATGGAATTACTTTCAGATCATGAACAAGGTTTGCGCATCGCCATGCAGCCTATCTATCCTTCAACAGAAAAACTAAGCAACAAAGGGATCACCAACAGAGTTGTCAGTAATCTGGTAAAACAACTTTTTACAGAAACTAAAGGGAGCTTTCCCGAAACCCTCCCAACTCAGATCCTCGAAGATCTGAAACTCATATCGCGCAGTAAGGCCATATTTAACATTCACTTTCCTAAAGACCAGCGTCTGTTGGCCCTTGCTCAATTCAGATTGAAATTTGAAGAGCTCTTTTTTATTCAGTTACAGCTTATCTCCAAGAAATTACTTCGAAAACAAAAGATAAAAGGTTTTCCTTTTTCTCAGGTGGGTGAAAATTTCAATACTTTTTATAAGGATCATCTGCCCTTTGAACTAACAATGGCCCAGCAAAAGGTGATAAAAGAGATACGAGCCGATCTGGGGAGTAATGCCCAGATGAACAGGCTATTGCAAGGCGATGTAGGTTCTGGAAAGACCATAGTGGCACTTATGAGTATGCTTCTTGCCATAGACAATGGCTTTCAGTCGTGTCTTGTAGCCCCCACTGAAATACTCGCAAATCAGCATTTTAATGGTCTGAAGGAGATCCTGGGAAGTATGGATATCAATATTGCACTCCTTACCGGTTCCGTTAAAAAGTCGGATCGAAAGGGCATCCATGAACAGTTGGAGAGTGGCGAACTTCATATTCTGGTAGGGACACATGCAGTGCTGGAACACAAGGTGCAATTTCATAATCTGGGACTGGCCATAATAGATGAGCAACATCGCTTCGGGGTAGCACAACGCTCTAAATTGTGGCACAAAAATGATATCCCTCCGCATATTCTGGTGATGACCGCCACACCTATTCCCCGCACCCTGGCTATGAGTTTGTACGGAGACCTCGACATCTCTGTCATCGATGAACTTCCTCCCGGCAGGAAACCTGTAAAGACCGTACATAGGTTCGATGCCAATAGACTCAAAGTTTTTCGCTTTATAAAAGATGAGATCAAAAAAGGCCGACAGATCTATGTGGTTTATCCTTTGATACAGGAATCTCAGGCATTAGATTACAAAGACCTGATGGATGGCTATGAGAGTATGGTACGCGAATTTCCTCTCCCGCAATACCAGATATCCATCGTACACGGGCAAATGAGATCTGAGGACAAGGACTATGAAATGGCCAGGTTTGTTAAAGGCGAAACCCAAATAATGGTTGCTACAACGGTCATAGAGGTAGGTGTAGACATCCCCAATGCAACGGTAATGATCATTGAGAGTGCTGAGCGTTTTGGCCTGTCTCAACTGCATCAGTTGCGCGGCCGTGTTGGGCGTGGAGGAGACCAGAGTTATTGTATCCTGATGACAGGCCAAAAACTATCTTCGGAAGCTAAAACAAGGCTGGAAACCATGGTGCGGACCAATGACGGCTTTGAAATAGCCGAAGTTGACCTTAAACTAAGAGGTCCCGGTGATCTTATGGGGACCCAGCAAAGTGGACTGCTTAACCTTAAAATTGCCGACATCGTAAAGGACAATGATATCCTTAAAACTGCCAGGTATTTTGCGATACAATTGCTCAATGAAGATCCAGGCTTACGTTTGGAAAAAAATAAGGCATTACGGATCTCTTTTGCCCGGTTATTAAAGCATAAAAATATCTGGAACTATATCAGTTAAAGGGAAATTCTTAAAAAGATGAGCCTTGAAGGCGGTTTGAACGTCGTAATTTTATGTAAGCCCAATTTCGTTTCCAATCCCTAATTTTTAGATTTGTTAGTTTAGAAAATGCTAAATATGAGTTCAAAGAAAACACTATTTGACAAAGTATGGGATACCCATGTTGTAAGGAAAATTAAGAATGGGCCCGATGTGCTTTTTATCGATCGCCATTTGGTGCATGAGGTGACCAGTCCGGTTGCCTTTCTTGGATTAAAGAACAGAAACAGCAAAGTGCTGTATCCGAACAGGACTTTTGCTACGGCTGACCATAATACTCCTACGCGGGATCAACATTTACCTGTAAAGGATCCTTTATCTGCCAACCAGTTAAGGGCCCTGGAAGAGAACGCCGCAGAACACGGTATTCCATATTGGGGATTGGGACATGAAAAAAATGGGATCGTGCATGTCATAGGACCTGAGAATGGTATTACACTCCCCGGAGCCACCATAGTGTGCGGAGACTCTCATACATCTACTCACGGAGCCTTTGGAGCCATTGCTTTTGGTATTGGTACTTCTGAGGTAGAGATGGTACTCTCTACGCAATGCATAATGCAGCCCAAGGCAAAAAAGATGCGGATCACCATTGATGGTTCGTTAAACAGAGCCGTTACTCCTAAGGATGTGGCCCTGTATATTATTTCTCAACTATCCACCTCTGGCGCAACCGGTTATTTTGTTGAATACGCAGGAGAAGTCTTCCGGAATATGTCCATGGAAGGCAGGATGACGGTCTGCAACTTAAGTATTGAAATGGGTGCCCGTGGTGGGATGATAGCGCCGGATGATAAAACATTTGCCTATATAAAAGGGAAAGAATACACCCCAAAAGGAGCTGCCTGGGATACAGCCATGGAATATTGGAAAACCCTGCATACAGATGACGATGCTGTTTTTGACAAAGAGGTTGTGTTTGACGGTACTTTGATAGAACCTATGATCACCTATGGCACAAATCCGGGGATGGGCATTGGTATTTCCCTTGGAATCCCAACGGCAGAATCTTTGGAAGGTGGTGTGGCAACCTATAGAAAATCGCTGGAGTATATGAATTTCCATGAAGGAGATGCAATGCTTGGCAAAAAAATAGACTTTGTTTTTCTGGGAAGTTGTACCAATGGCCGGATTGAAGACTTTCGTGCCTTTGCCGAAATAGTAAAGGGTCGTAAAAAAGCCGATCATGTTACTGCCTGGCTAGTACCCGGTTCACATAGGGTAGAAGAAGCTATTAAAGATGAAGGGATCCTCGATATTTTGGAAGAAGCCGGATTCGAATTACGGGAACCTGGTTGTTCTGCTTGCCTGGCAATGAATGATGACAAGATACCTGCCGGGAAATATGCGGTGAGTACCTCTAACAGAAATTTTGAAGGGCGTCAAGGGCCTGGTTCACGTACATTACTGGCAAGTCCGCTGGTAGCTGCAGCTGCTGCAGTAACAGGAAAGGTAACGGATCCAAGAGAACTACTACAATTAGAAACAGCATAATTTTTAAAGGATATGGCATACGATAAATTTAATATTCTAAGCAGTACGGCAGTTCCACTGCCTATAGAAAACGTAGATACGGATCAGATCATTCCGGCACGATTTCTTAAGGCAACAGAGCGGACCGGCTTTGGAGATAACCTGTTCCGGGATTGGCGCTATAAACCCGATAATTCGCCTAAAGAACACTTTGTGCTGAACAACCCTATTTATAGTGGAAAGATCCTTGTAGGCGGGAAGAACTTTGGTTCTGGATCCTCACGTGAGCATGCAGCATGGGCCATTTATGACTATGGCTTTCGTTGTGTGGTATCCAGTTTTTTTGCTGATATCTTTAGGAATAACTGTCTCAATATTGGTGTGCTTCCTGTACAGGTAAGTGCAGATTTCCTTCAAAAGATCTTTGAGTCCATCGAGGCAAATCCAAAAGCAGAATTTACCATTGATCTCCCTGCACAAACTATTACTGTAAATGACACAGGCGCCAGTGAGTCCTTCGAGATCAACCATTATAAAAAAGACAACATGCTCAATGGCTACGACGATATTGACTACTTGTTAAGTATGAAAGGTGAAATTGAGAATTTCGCCAAAGAAATGCCCTTGTAAAACCAAGCCCGACATGCCACATACAGCGTCACCACCTTCGTCTAAAGAAGAATCTAAATCATCCAAAAAGATGGCAAGTCCTAAGAAGACCATAGAGATCATGGACACAACCCTGAGAGATGGGGAGCAAACCTCCGGAGTGTCATTTTCAGCATCGGAAAAACTTACAATGGCTAAGCTTTTGCTGGATGAATTAAAGGTAGATCGAATTGAGATCGCCTCAGCGAGAGTATCCGAAGGTGAATTTCACTCGGTTAAACAGATCCTGGAATGGGCCTCTTCAAAAGGGTATGAAAACCGAATTGAGGTGCTAACGTTTGTAGATAACGGATTATCTATCAAGTGGATGAAAGAAACTGGTGCCAAAGTGCAGAATCTTTTGACCAAAGGATCTCTTAACCACCTTACCCACCAGTTAAAAAAATCGCCCCAGGAACATTTTGCAGAAATAGCAGCGGTAGTTAAAGAAGCGGCAGAAGCCGGAATAACTACCAACGTTTATCTGGAGGATTGGAGTAATGGAATGCGTAATTCTCCTGAGTATGTCTTTCAGTTCCTCGATTTCCTGGCTACCCAACCTGTAAAACGCATATTATTACCGGATACTTTAGGCGTGTTAACGCCAGACGAAACCTCAAAATTTTTAAAAAGTATTATTCTGCGTTATCCGGAGATCCATTTTGATTTTCACGGCCATAATGACTATGACCTAAGTGTAGCCAATGCCATGGAAGCACTCAAAGCCGGTTGTCACGGACTTCATTTAACCGTGAACGGAATGGGCGAACGCGCAGGGAATGCACCATTGGCCAGTGTAGTGGCAGTAGTGAATGATTTTATGCCCCATCTTAAGATAAATGTGGAAGAATCTTCTTTGTTTAAAGTAAGTAAATTAGTCTCTGCCTTTACCGGTTTCGGGATTCCTGCCAATAAACCAATTGTGGGAGACAATGTATTTACACAAACTGCTGGAATACATGCAGATGGAGATAATAAAAAGAACTTATACTTTAATGATCTTTTGCCGGAACGGTTTGGAAGAAAACGCAAATATGCTCTTGGAAAAACCTCAGGAAAAGCTAATATTCAAAAGAATTTACAGGAACTGGGTCTTACTCTTAATGACGAGGAAATTAAAAGAGTTACTGCCAGGATCATTGAATTGGGTGATAAGAAAGAGCGGGTAACAAAGGAAGATCTGCCATTTATCATTTCCGATGTTTTAGACACTGAGGGTATTCAGCAAAAAGTGATCATTAGGTCGTACGTTCTAACTCATTCTAAAGGGCTTAAACCTTCAACTACCATTTCGGTGGAGGTCGATGGAGAGGTTTTTGAGGAGAACGCTCAGGGCGACGGGCAATACGATGCCTTTATGAATGCCTTAAGAAAAGTATACCGGTCAAAAAAACTCAGTTTACCCAATCTTATAGATTATGCAGTTCGTATTCCTCCGGGAAGTAATTCTGATGCACTGTGTGAGACGATCATAACCTGGCAACATGGCGATAAAGAATTTGCCACTCGTGGTTTAGATTCGGACCAGACCGTATCAGCCATCAAGGCAACCGAAAAAATGCTCAATATTATCTAACGAGACAAACAGACTCACTACATGAAATTAAATATTGCACTATTGGCCGGCGATGGGATTGGTCCCGAAGTTATTGACCAGGCCGTAAAAGTATGTAATGCCATTGCAAAAAAGTATCATCACGAACTTAATTGGAAGCCTGCTTTAACAGGTGCTGCCGCCATTGATGCAGTAGGTGATCCCTATCCGGATGAGACACATGAAATTTGCGCCAGTTCGGATGCCGTGTTATTTGGTGCCATTGGGCATCCAAGGTTCGACAATGATCCCTCTGCCAAGGTACGGCCAGAGCAAGGCCTTTTAAGAATGCGCCAAAAATTGGGGCTATATGCCAATGTTAGGCCCACCTTTACCTTTCCGTCACTGATAGATAAATCACCCTTAAAAAGAGAGCGGATTGAGGGGACCGACCTTGTTTTTCTTCGTGAACTTACCGGTGGTATCTATTTTGGTGAACGAGGCAGAAAAGACAATGGTAATACTGCGTATGATACTTGCACCTATACCCGCAAAGAAATACAGCGTTTGGCGAAAAAAGGTTTTGAAATGGCTATGAAGCGTTCCGGAAAATTATGCTGTGTGGACAAGGCTAACGTGCTTGAATCTTCTCGTTTATGGCGGGAGACTGTTCAGGCCATGGAAAAGGAATATCCTGAAGTAACTGTTAGCTATGAATTTGTAGATGCGGTTGCCATGCGTTTAGTGCAATGGCCAAATGCCTATGATGTATTGATCACTGAAAACCTTTTTGGCGACATTCTTACGGATGAAGCTTCTGTGATCTCTGGATCTATGGGATTAATGCCCTCTGCCTCCATAGGAGACTCTATAGGGCTCTATGAGCCCATCCACGGTTCATATCCACAGGCAGCAGGAAAAGACATCGCCAATCCGCTTGCTACGGTCTTATCTGCGGCAATGATGTTCGAGGACTTTGATCTACCGGACGAGGCCCAGGCTATCCGGGATGTAGTAAACAGATCACTTGAAGAAGGAATAGTCACTGAAGATCTTGCTGACGGAGGCAAAGCCTATAAAACAAGTGAAGTGGGTGAATGGCTTGCCAAGAACCTCTAGCTAGTAATATTAGCTCCTTAATTTACAAGATATACTCAGTACTCGTAAAATTAGAGAGCTTGGTCTCCAATAGCTGGTTTACTGTTTCTACGTTGATCTCATTATCCTTAAAGGCAAGAAGTGTTCGAATAGAAAATGAACGTAATGCATCATGAACACTAAGTGTTGATTGCGCAGAATCTTTTCTTCCCGTAAACGGATACACATCCGGACCACGTTGACAGGAACTATTAAGGTTAACCCTGCAAACAAGATTTGCCAAGGTATCTATCAAAGGCGCCAGGGCATAGACATCCTTTCCAAAAAGACTTACCTGCTGGCCATAATTACTTGCGGCCATATCGTCTAATGGCTCTTCTATATCCTGAAAAGAGAGCACAGGGATCACCGGTCCAAATTGCTCTTCCTGATATACGCGCATATCCTTGGTGACAGGGTATAATACCGCCGGCCAAATATAATTGTCAAAATGCTTCCCTCCTTTTTTATTGATGATCTTTGCACCTTTTGCGAGGGCATCATCTATGAGTTCTTGAATATAAGCCGGTTTATCTGGCTCCGGCAATGGTGTTAATTTCGCACCTTTGTCCCATGGATTACCAAATTTCATGGCATCTACACGAGCAGCGAATTCTTCAAGAAATTTTTTACGCACGTCTTCGTGTACATATACTATCTTAAGTGCGGTACAGCGCTGTCCGTTGAAAGACAATGTTCCCGTAAGACATTCTTCAATGGTGAGGTCCAAATCAGCATCAGGCAGAATAACGGCAGGATTCTTAGCTTCCAGTCCCAGTACCAAACGCAATCTGTTACTTTTTGGATGCTGATCCTGTAGGGCATTGGCAGATTTACTGTTTCCAATTAAGGCCAGAACATCTACTTTCCCGCTTTTCATTATGGGGGCAGCTACAGTCCTTCCGCGTCCAAACAAAATATTCACTACACCTTTTGGGAAACTATTTTTAAAAGCTTCCAAAAGCGGAGTGATTAGCAATACCCCAAATTTAGCTGGTTTAAATATAGCTGTGTTCCCCATGATCAGTGCAGGGATAAGCAAGGCAAAGGTTTCATTCAGCGGGTAGTTATAGGGTCCCAGGCAAAGTACAACTCCCAATGGCCCCCTGCGGATATGGGCATATACCCCATCGTGTTTCTGAAATTTTGCTGAGTTCCTGTCTAGTTGTTTATAATCCTCAATGGTGTCATAAATGTAATCTACAGTACGGTCGAATTCCTTTTGAGAGTCTGGCAGGGATTTTCCAATTTCCCACATTAGAAGCGTTACAATTTCCTCGCGCTTGGTTTTCATTTGCGTAACAAACTTCTCCATGCACTCAATGCGATCTCTCACCTTCATTGTGGGCCATGTACCCTTGCCCTCATCATAGGCTTTTAATGCTCCATCTAAGGCCTTCATAGCCTCTTTTTCACCCAGATCCGGGATACTGCCAAGCAATGTTCGTTCATACGGATCTGAAGAGGAGATCGTTGAATAGACATCGGTGTTTTTGCCGTCCCAGGATACTAGTTCCCCATT
Organism: uncultured Flavobacteriaceae bacterium; assembly: GCA_963844995.1. Classification (GTDB taxonomy): domain Bacteria; phylum Bacteroidota; class Bacteroidia; order Flavobacteriales; family Flavobacteriaceae; genus Muriicola. The sequence goes on from CAWJQE010000002.1 coordinate 74,820, forward strand.
TACGAGGTAGGTCTTTTGATGTATTTCTTTTTTGATCTGAAATTGTTCTGGAATGATCGATACTTTTGTAGCCATAGATGATAATTTTCTTGTGAAGCGACTTTAAGATACACTAATAAATAAGCATTAAACAATGGGCTTCATAGCCGTCATGGAGGCACGCAATCTGGCACCGACAATTTCAACCGGATGTTCCCTTAATGCCTTGTTTACCTGAATAAGTTTCGCGTTAGATACGCCGTTATCCTTGCCCATACCGAACGATTTTCCGATCACATCCACATCCACCTTCTTCATAAAGTCTTTCAACAACGGCTTACAAGCATGATCAAATAAATAGCAGCCGTATTCTGCCGTATCGGAAATTACCCGGTTCATTTCAAATAACTTCTTCCGCGCAATTGTATTTGCAATAAGCGGGGTCTCATGCAAGGATTCATAATAGGCAGATTCTCCTATAATACCAGATGCTGTCATGGCTTCATAGGCAAGCTCTACTCCTGCCCTTACATAGGCCACCATCAATACCCCATGATCGTAATATTCCTGTTCTGAGATCTTAATATCTCCTGCTTTTGTCTTTTCAAAGGCAGTTTCCCCAGTGGCCGCTCTCCAGCTTAATAAATTTTTGTCATCATTGGCCCAGTCTTCCATCATTGTCTTGGAAAAATGACCACTCATAATATCATCCATATGCTTTTGAAACAAAGGTCGCATTATGTTCTTCATTTCCTCTGAAAGGTCAAAAGCTTTTATCTTAGCCGGATTTGAAAGCCGGTCCATCATATTAGTGATCCCGCCATATTTTAATCCTTCTGTAATAGTTTCCCACCCATATTGGATAAGTTTGGAAGCATAGCCCGGGTCTATTCCTTTTTCGATCATCTTATCAAAACAAAGGATAGAGCCTGTTTGTAATAATCCACAAAGAATGGTCTGCTCTCCCATAAGATCCGATTTTACTTCGGCTACAAAGGATGATTCGAGTACCCCGGCCTTATGGCCTCCGGTTGCCGCGGCATACGCTTTTGCCTGCGCCAGACCTTTGCCCTCCGGATCATTCTCAGGATGTACGGCGATCAGTGTAGGTACACCAAATCCTCGTTTATACTCTTCTCTTACTTCAGATCCCGGACTTTTAGGAGCCACCATGATCACAGTAAGATCCTTCCTCACCTGCATCCCTTCTTCCACAATATTAAAACCATGAGAATACGATAAGGTTGCCCCTTTTTTCATAAGAGGCATTACGGTTTGTACTACGTTTGTATGTTGTTTATCTGGTGTAAGATTTATCAGCAGATCTGCGCCGGGAACGAGTTCTTTGTATGTTCCAACGGTAAAACCATTTTCAGTAGCATTTACATATGAAGCTCTTTTCTCTTTGATGGCCGCCTCCCTGAGCGTATAAGAAATGTCTAATCCGGAATCGCGCATATTCAATCCCTGGTTCAGGCCCTGAGCTCCGCATCCTATGATCACGATCTTTTTACCTTTCAAAGCGTTAACCCCGTCTGCAAATTCGTTAGAATCCATAAAACGGCATTTCCCTAATTGCTGTAATTTATCTCGTAATGAAAGTGTATTAAAATAATTTGTCATGCGTATTGTTGGTTTATAGTGTATTAATCGTTGTTTTCGTATTCATTTAATAATGCGGTAATAGGCATGGCCGCCTTGGTAACCGCAATCCTGCCAGTTCTCACAAATTGTAATATTCCAAAAGGCTCCAGGAGGTCGTGCATGTCATCAATTTCATGACGTCTGCCCGACTTTGCGAGCACGAAAAAATCTCTGGAAACGGTGACGATCTGTGCATTGCTTTCTTTTATGATGTTCTGTATCTGTCGCTCATCAAAAAGCAAATGCGATGCTATTTTAAATAAGGCTGATTCTTGATAAATTATCTCATCATCTGTGTGATAAAATGCCTTGATCACTTCAATTTGCTTCTCTATTTGAGCTACGATCTTACGGGTCCAATCCTCCGTAGTGAAAATCACTATAGTAAATTTAGACACATGTTCAATCTCTGATTTAGAAACATTTAACCCTTCTATATTAATGTGACGCTTTAAGAATATTCCTGATATCCTATTAAGCAATCCTACGTTATTTTCCGAATACACCGAGATGGTGAACCATTTTTTTTCCATCGGGTTCTATTTAAGTCTGATATCTGATACTGAAGCGCCGGAAGGGATCATTGGAAATACGTTGTCTTCCATCTCCACTTTTACTTCTAAGAAATAAGGTTCTTTGCAAGCGATCATTTCCTGTACTGCCGACTTTAAGTTTTTACGCTCAGACACCCGTTGTGCTTTGATGTGGTACCCTTCGGCTATTTTTACAAAGTCGGGGTTGGTCATAACAGTAGAAGCATACCTGCTTTCAAAAAATAATTCCTGCCATTGACGTACCATTCCTAAATGTCCATTATTAAGAACGACGATCTTTACGGGTGTTTTATTTTGAAAAATAGTGGCAAGCTCCTGAATGGTCATCTGATATCCTCCATCTCCTATTATGGCTACCACTTCCCTGTCCATAGCGCCCATTTTAGCACCAATGGCCGCAGGCAAAGCAAATCCCATGGTACCTAAACCTCCTGAGGTAATATTGCTCTTAGACTGAGCGAACTTAGCATACCGGCAAGCCACCATCTGATGCTGTCCTACATCTGATACAATGACCGCCTTGTTCTTGGAAGCCTTGTTGATCTCTTCTATCACCTCCCCCATCGTGAGTCCGTCCTTGGTTGGGTACAGATCTTTTTCTATGACCACTTTGTACTCTTCTTCGTACTTCTTTTTGAATTCATTCAGCCAGGCATCATGACTGTTCTTTTTTATCTTGGGCAACAACTTGCTTAGCGTTTCCTTAGCATCACCTAAAAGGGGAATATCGGCCGTTACATTTTTATTGATCTCAGCAGGATCTATTTCTATGTGTATGATCTTGGCTTGCTTGGCATAGGTATCCAGACTTCCGGTTACACGGTCATCAAAACGCATCCCAATGGCCACCAGTAAATCACATTCATTGGTAAGGACATTTGGGCCGTAATTTCCGTGCATTCCTACCATCCCAACATTTAGCGGATGATCTGTATTCATGGCAGAAAGTCCCAGAATGGTCCATGCAGCGGGGATACCTGCTTTTTCTACAAGCTGTTTTAGTTCATCCTCCGCATGACTAAGGATCACTCCCTGACCAAAAACAATGTAAGGTTTTTTGGCATTGTTGATCATTTCTGCTGCGGCTTTGAGCTCTTCCTCCTTTGCTTTTGGAACCGGCTGATAACTACGTACGCCCTTACAATGCTCATAATGAAAATCTAGTTCATCGAATTGTGCATTTTTTGTAATATCGATCAGCACAGGACCAGGTCTTCCAGATTTTGCAATAAAAAAGGCTTTTGCCAGGATCTCCGGAATTTCAGAAGCTTTGGTTATTTGATAATTCCACTTGGTCACCGGAGTAGAGATGCCAATGATATCTGTTTCCTGAAAGGCATCCGAACCTAGCAGATGTCTGGGTACCTGTCCTGTAATACAAACCATTGGAGTTGAATCTATCTGGGCATCGGCAAGACCGGTAACCAAATTAGTTGCTCCAGGTCCTGAAGTAGCCATGGCCACCCCAACTTTTCCGCTAACCCTGGCATATCCCTGGGCCGCATGTGTTGCTCCTTGTTCATGCCGTGTAAGTACATGGGTAAGTTTGTCCTGGAATTTGTATAATTCATCATAGACAGGCATAATGGCCCCACCGGGATATCCATAAATAAGATCTACTCCCTCGGCCAGAAGGCAATGAATGATAGCCTCGGCACCACTGATCCTTAATTTAGCAGGAGCCTTAGCCTTGGACTTGTTTTTTTCAATCGTTTCCATATTATTTTATCTTACAAACTAGTAAACCCTATGCCAGCATCCCGGATGGAGTTTAATAACAATGATCCTTTAGTTAAATTCATCGGTCACACATCCCTGGGAGGCAGACGACACTGTTTTGGCATACTTGTATAAACTTCCCTTTTTTACCTTTAAAGGCGGTTGTTTCCAGGCAGCTTTTCTCTTGTTTAATTCATCATCAGTCAAGGCTACACTAATACTGTTCTTTATTGCATCGATGGTGATCATATCCCCATCTTTGAGCAATCCTATTACGCCGCCTTCCTGAGCTTCTGGTGATACATGGCCTACCACAAACCCGTGGGTTCCGCCGGAAAATCTGCCATCGGTAATCAAAGCAACCTCTTTTCCTAAACCGGCACCCATAATGGCCGCCGTAGGTTTTAGCATTTCAGGCATTCCTGGACCGCCTTTTGGTCCTTCGTATCTTATGACGACCACATCCCCCTTTTTTACAAATCCTTTTCCAATACCTGCATTGGCTTTGAATTCGTCATCGAATACCTTTGCCGGACCTGTAAAATGATAGCCTTCTTTTCCGGTGATTTTTGCAACGGCTCCTTCAGTGGCGAGGTTACCATATAATATGCGCAGGTGTCCGGTTTCTTTAATAGGGTTTTCCAGGGAGTGTACAACATCTTGCCCTTCGGTTAATCCTGGGACGTTTTTAAGGTTTTCTGCAACCGTTTTCCCTGTAACCGTAAGGCAATCGCCATGCAGCATCCCATTTTCCAACATAAATTTCATAACTGCCGGCGTACCACCTACCCTGTGTACATCTTCCATTAAATATTTTCCGCTTGGCTTCAGATCTGCCAGGAACGGAGTAGTATCGCTTATATGTTGAAAATCATCCAAAGTAAAACTTATCTCGGCTGCTTTTGCTATTGCGAGAAAATGCAGCACGGCATTGGTAGATCCGCCCATGACCGTAATAAGTCTGATGGCGTTCTCTAATGACTTTCGCGTAATGATATCACTGGGTTTAATGTCATTCTCCAAAAGATAGCGGAGAGCCTTTCCAGACTCTATACAATCGTTTTCTTTTTCAGGCCCAATAGCCGGATTTGAAGAATTGTATGGCATGGCCATTCCTAGTGCTTCTATGGCCGAAGCCATGGTATTAGCTGTATACATGCCTCCACAGGCACCTGCACCCGGACAAGCATTTTGGATAACGCTTTTGAATTCCTTCTCATCCATGGTCCCGGCTACCTTTTCTCCCCAGGCCTCAAAGGCGCTTACAATATCTAGTTTCTTGTTGTTTAAACATCCGGAAGCTATGGTGCCACCATATACCAGTACCGAAGGCCTGTTGAGTCTTATCATGGCCATCAAGGCACCCGGCATATTCTTATCACAGCCCACTACTGTAATAAGGCCATCATAGTTCATAGCCTGCACCACAGTTTCCATTGAATCGGCAATGATGTCTCTGGAAGGAAGCGAATACCGCATCCCGTAGGTTCCCATAGATATACCATCACTTACCCCAATAGTATTAAAAACCAATCCTATAAGATCTTTCTCCTTCAATCCTTTTTTTACATGCTGGGAGAGGTCATTGAGGTGCATATTGCAAGGATTGCCTTCATAACCGGTGCTCCCAATTCCTACCAAAGGTTTTTTAAGATCATCCTCAGAAAGACCTATGGCGTAAAGCATGGCCTGCGCCCCGGGTTGAGTGGGGTCTTGTGTTACATTCTTGCTATGTTTATTTAACTCCATGTATATCTATCCCTAAAATCTTCGTATTACTCGTAAATACTATAGTTTCCAAAGATACTTGTTTAAAAATCCTCCTTTTAAAAACATCAGATGTTGGTATAAATTCAATAGGATAAGATTACAGTTATTTATCTGTATATCAGATATTTAATACTTAATAATTTATCATATTCAATACATCTAATTGTTGCTATTTCATCTTTAAATTGATAGTTCTTACGGTAAAAAAATACCTATTTTTGGAAATGCAAAATTCAATCGCTCAGAATATAGAGGCCCAAAGGCAGTTCTTTTCAACTCAGAAAACTAAAGATCTGGCCTTTAGGATAAAGACATTAAAATTACTTCAAAAGGAAATAATACGTCAGGAAGATGCCATCTGTGATGCCTTGTACGCCGATTTCAAAAAACCAAAATTTGAAACTTTGGTGGCTGAAACCCAGTTCGTATTGGCCGAGCTAAAATCTGTCTGTAAATATCTGAAGTTGTGGGCCAAACCGGAAAGGGTGCCCGGAACATTACTGAACTTCCCTTCTTCTAATTGGATCTACAAAGAACCTTATGGCACAGTATTGGTCATGGCTCCCTGGAATTATCCTTTCCAACTTGCTATATTGCCTCTCGTGTCAGCTATTGCTGCCGGGAACACCGTCGTATTAAAACCTTCGGAGCTAACACCACACACGAGTGCACTACTTAAGAAATTGGTCGCGACGGTTTTTAATGAAGCCCATGCCATGGTCATTGAAGGAGACCTCCCGGTTTCTCAGCAATTATTAGCCGAGAAATGGGATTATATTTTCTTTACGGGAAGTACTAAAGTTGGAAAGATCGTATATGAGAGTGCTGCCAAAAACCTTACGCCTGTCACCCTTGAATTGGGTGGCAAAAGCCCCTGTATTGTAGATGAGACCGCTCTTATTTCACAAGCCGCAAAAAGGATCGTCTGGGGAAAATTTCTGAATGCCGGGCAAACCTGTATAGCTCCAGATTATATTTTGGTGCAACGAAAAGTAAAAGATTCACTAGTTAAGGAATTAAGCAAGACCATCACCAAATTCTTTGGCTCCGATGTGGAATCTTCTGCTGATCTGGCGAGAATAGTTACCAAGGATCATTACAACAGGCTTCTTGGATTATTGGCTGATGAAGAGATTGTTTTTGGTGGGCAACGGAATGAGAAAGACAATTTTCTGGGACCAACGTTGCTTAATGAACCTGCAAAAGATAGCAGGGTAATGCAGGAAGAGATATTTGGTCCTATCTTACCAATCATTTCTTATGAAAATGAGGAAGATATAGCCCCTTGGATCCATTCTCAAGGCAAACCACTGGCCGCCTATATTTTTTCGAGACGAACTTCTTTTCAGGACAGGCTTTTAAAGCGATATAGCTTTGGCGGAGGCGTTATCAATGACACCCTTATACAGATCACCAATAAAGAGCTACCCTTTGGAGGGGTGGGTCAAAGTGGCATTGGAGCTTATCATGGAAAAAGATCTTTTATGGCTTTTTCACATCAAAAATCTATTATCAAAAGAGGAACCTGGTTAGACATTCCATTGCGAAATCCGCCGTATACCATGCCTTTATCCTTACTAAAAAAGATAGGACACATCTTTTAATATTACGTCAACTTAATAGAAATTGTGTCTCCAAAGGTTTTTTGAGCTAATCGGTCTATAGCTTCCCCGGTTAATTGCAAGATCCTGGGATAGCCTCCCGTAGTTTGTCCGTCTCGCATTAATATGATCAGTTTTCCTCCGGGAGTTACCTGAACGGTACCGGGCAGGGTTGCAGATGTCAGCATAATATGCTTATGTTCCCCGATCAATTCCTCTAACTGATACGCCATTCGGTTATTCTCTTTAGCGATCGTAAAAGAATTATTAAAAATGAATTCCTTCTGGGTATCAGATAAAATATCATATTCTGGTCCCGGGCTCACTTTGAGCGTGTTTATTTTTTCTAAATCTTCTCTAATGATATGTGTGATCTTAGGTTCAAAATCTGTCACCTCATTATAGGGTATTTCCATCCTGGCAGCCAAATGATTTTCTTCTGTGATCGGGGAATAAAAAGATCTGCTGTTTAAAACTAAAGGAGTTTGAAAACCACCTTTTACAGCCAGGTATCCCCTTAGTCCGTCTATGTGCTTACCAAAAGCCAGTGTATCCCCCGCGTTCACTTTATGAACACTGTGATTGTCTATGTCCTTACCGTTTAGCTGAGGGGAAAGGTTGGCTCCTGAAAGCGCTATCCATGTTTCTTCTTCAAACTCGAGAAGAGGCCCGGACATGGTAATTTCCAGAACAGCTGCATTTTCATCATTTTCGAGCATGGCATTTGCCAATGAAGCAGCAGCCTGATCCATTACCCCTGAAACAGGGACCCCCATATGACGAAACCCAAACCTGCCTCGGTCCTGAACGGTAGTGAAAAATCCACTTTTAATGACTTTAAGCACTTGTAGATTCTTTTTTTATGAGATCGATTCCTACTTCAGCCTGTATGACATGAAGATCGAATTGTGCTCTTGTGATAGAATAGAATTGAATAGAATCGCCCACACTTACAAAGCAAGGATTTTCTTTTTCTGCGTTAAAAATAGGAATAGGACAGTTGCCAATAATATTCCACCCACCAGGGGAGTCTTGTGGATAAATCCCTGTCTGTTTTCGTGCCAAACCGACCGACCCTTTTTTTACATTAAGTCTTGGGCTGCTCTTACGTGGCGTTTCAAGATCTTTTGGCACACCGCCTAAATACATGAAGCCAGGTAAAAACCCGATCCCGTACACGGTGTAAGTTGAGGCTGTATGCAGCGTAATGATCTGTTCGATAGATTTCCCTGTATGTTGGGACACCTCTTCAAGATCGATCCCAAACTCAGCGTCATAGCATACCGGGAGCCTCCACAAATGCGATTGCTTTTTCGCACCTTCCTTTCTTTCCCGATACAAATTTTCTAATTGTTCCGAGATTGCTTTGAGATCAATTTTTTTATGAATATTGATAAGTGTCAATGAATTATAGGCAGGAACCATCTCCCATTCCTTGTCATTAAAACTATTGAGTAAAAGAAAGTCTTTAAAAATAAGGATGTCATCTAAGATGCTACGCTCTATTTCATTGGGCCATTCAATTAGAATGGCATGTTCGCCAAAAGGTTTTATTTGTATGGGATACGAATTCATTTCTCTAAATGAATATGTTGCTTTGGTAATTCTTCGGAAAGATACACCAATATTTCATACGCACTAACAGTATCTCCGTGAATACAATAAGTATTGGCTACTATAGGAACCAAATCTCCCTCAGGAACCTGTACCACTCCTTTCTTGATCATAAGAAGCAAATGCTTCAGCACCAGTTCCGGGTCCGTAATTAAAGCATTAGGCCGGCTACGCGGCACCAATGAAAGATCCTTTAAATAATTGCGGTCACCAAAAGCTTCATAGGTAATATTAAATCCCATTTTTAAGGCTTCCTCTGCTATAACAGAACCATAGGCAACGTATAGCGAAATTTTATCTTTGTAATGAAGAATACTTTCCAGATATGTTTTTGCCAGATCCTTATCCTTTGCAAGGTCATTATACAGGGCTCCATGAGCTTTGATATGATGCATAGAAGCTCCGTGATCCCTTATCAAAGTATTTAACAGGTCTACCTGAGCACGAATACTTTCTTTGAAAACCTCTGGAGGTAATAACATACTTTTTCTTCCAAAGTGTTCCCTGTCCGGATAAGATGGATGTGCCCCTATTTTAATTTGGTGTTTAATGGCAAGTCTTATTACCCTTTTCATTGTCTCAGGGTCACCGGCATGGCCACCACAGGCAAGATTACATGAGGAAATATATGGAAACAGCTGGGCTTCATTATGAAGTCCTTCCCCTACATCACAATTGATGTCTAATGTCCATTTCTTATTCATAGGTTTCCAATAACAGACCAGATACTCTTAACTCCCAGAACTATGATCAAAAGCAGCAATAGAATACCGACTGCATTTTGCCACCTCTTATTCTTATAGGCTCCCATCAGGCTCGACTTATTGACCACCCATAATAAAAAGATACATATTACAGGCAGTAGCAGACCATTTGCCACCTGGGCAAATTTAATGATTTCGATAGGGCGTATCTGAAACGATTGAGATACTACTCCTATCAAAAGTATAAATCCCCAAACCAATCTAAATTTATAGGATCTAAGGCCGTCCTTCCAGTTAAAGCAACTAGCCGCTACGTAAGCGGCGGCTAATGGCGCCGTTATAGCCGAAGTGATCCCGGCAGCAAATAATCCGACCCCCATAAAGTATCTGGCTGTTTGCCCATATAGTGGCTCCAGACCTTTGGCAAGATCTAGACCATTTATTACTTCCAACTGCTGATTTGCACTTGCGGTAATAATAATGGCCATTGAAATTATCCCTCCCAATCCTATTGAGAGGATAGTATCCCACCGAACAGCCTTCAGGTCCTTGGCAGATTTCCATTTTTCACTTACCAGGGAAGCGTGAAGAAATAGATTGTATGGTACTACGGTGGTACCAATTAAGGCAACCACTGTGAATAAGCTGTCTTCAGGTAGTGAAGGCATGAAGAGTCCGGCAAGGATATCCCCTATTGCCGGTTTAGTAATTACCGCCGCCAGCACAAATGAAATGCTCATAAGCATAACGAGCGATATAAAGATCTTCTCCAGTACCTTATAAGACCCAACATATAACAAGGAAAAAGCACAGCCCCCAATTACCCAGGCATACCAAAACTTAGGGCTTCCTCCAAAGATTGCTTCCATACCTAAAACTGCTCCCCCAATATTACCCGCCTCATAGGCTGTATTACCAATAACTATTGCCGAGAGGACTATAAGTATCATAAGGTTCCTCAGCCATGGTCGTTTTAACTCGTTTCTAAAACTGGCTGCCAACCCTTGTTGGGTAATGATCCCTATCCTCGCTGCCATTTCCTGAAATATTACTGTAGTGAGTATAGAAAGTAACATCGCCCATAAGAGCGCAAATCCGAAGTCGACTCCCGCCAAGGTACAGGTAGTAATTGTACCTGGACCAATAAAAGCGGCAGCAACAAGTACGCCCGGACCAATTTTTTTAAACACGCTTTATCTTTAATTTGATTTGGAAAGTACATTAAAAATAAACCTTTCCCGAAAATTTTATGAATTCACTGCTCAGAATTAAAAAGCAAATGTTAAAAAAAGTGTAGTTCGTCTAAAAAAATGCAGTTCGTCTAAAAACCGGGGGTCGTTCATCGATGATATAAAATATTCATTAGTTCTCAAGGTTATAATAAACCCAAATCATTTTTTGACCTACCTGCATGACCTGTTTAGAATGTAACAATCAACTTAGCTATGTCGATCACAAAACCTCCATGGAAACCTATGGGGTTGAATTATGCGGAAAGCATAAAACGCGCATCGATAAACTTATCAAATCTAATGACACCCCATTAGCCGCAATACGACTGTATTATGCGCTGAAAGAAACAGGGGTCTATCCTATGCTCGAATGGTGGGATGGAAAGAAATCTGTAGATATTGCCATCTCACGAGTAAAACTCAATATTGAAATAGAGACCGAATATCAAATGCTTACGCATGAACAGGCCATGAACAATCTTGAAGAGACTATGCACTCCTTTAAAAATGGTTTTACAACCATCCGCATTCCGCATGTGGTCATAAAGCATTACCTGCAAGAAACCGTTCAGAGTATCGTCGGGATCATAGAGGGATTAAAAGTGAACATCAAAGTTATTTAACAATAGTGGGCAGCTTAAAATTTGAATCTATGGAACAAGAAAGCAAATACACAGTCAGGTCTTATAATGTTAGCAAACTAATCCTATGTCTTTTGACCATAGCTGCCCTTGCAGTGATGATCAATACTAATCCTGTGCTTTCACGCTACCTTTTTGGCCTTCCTGTTGTTCTTTCCGGTCTGCTTGGAATCGTAGGAAGTGTTATTTTGTACAAAGGCAAAAACGAACCTATAGACGAAAAAAAGATCATAGCGTTCGTCGTAAACTCTGCCATGGTCCTTCTTATCATCGCCATCTTTATTTCCAATACACTTTATTAGTTTTACTCTATTCTAAATTGGTTTAACTGTCCATAAAAAAGTGACCTTCTTATCCGGGCTGATCTGTCATTTTTTGGCAGTATAAGCCTAATAGATTTTTGTGGATTTTTCTTAAATTTTAAACCAAGCAATCTACTCTATTAGGAATATTTGTATCTTCTTCTATCAAATTTCAACTTATGAAAAATATAGACAGAAGACAATGGCTCAAAACTATGGGGTTAACTGGTGGCTTTACTCTTATGGGTGGATTGGGTGCCATGGCATTGGAATATGAACCAAGACCCCTTTTGCTCGACGGTCCGGTAAAACTAAATTCCAATGAAAATCCGTACGGACCCTCAAAAAATGTACGAACTGTCATTAGTAATAGCTTTGATATTGCTTGTAGATATCCTTTCCAGTATTTAACTAAACTCGTTGCGGAAATTGCCGAGAAAGAAGGTGTTTCTAAAGATTGTGTGGTGGTCACCGGCGGATCTACAGAAGGACTTAAAGCAACCGGACTGGTTTATGGATTGGAGGGTGGTGAGATCATTGCCGCAGATCCAACCTTTCAGGCGATGTTGTCTTATGCCGAATATTTTGGCGCCTATGTGCACAGGGTTCCGCTGAATGAAAAAATGGAGCACGACCTCCAAGCGATGAGCAAAAGAATAACGAGTAAGACGAGGTTGATCTTTCTTTGCAACCCAAACAATCCTACCGGTACCTTACTAAAAAAGGAGTCGTTGCGCGACTTTTGTATGAATAACGATGATAAGGCAGTTATTTTTAGTGATGAGGCTTACTACGACTTTATTACAGAGCCAGACTACCCCTCAATGGTAGAATTGGTAAAAGAAGATAGAAATGTGATCGTCTCCAAAACCTTTTCCAAGGTATATGGCCTGGCAGGAATGCGCATAGGGTATCTTATCGCAAGGCCTGATATTGCTACCCGACTTAAAAAAGCGGTGATGGCGAATACCAATGTTTTAGCCATTGAAGCGGCTCGTGAGGCTTTGCGCGATGATGAATTTTACAAGTTTAGTTTACAGAAGAATACCGAAGCAAAACAACATATTTACAAAACCCTGGACGGTCTGGGCTTATCGTATATTCCTTCCCACACTAATTTCGTCTTTTTTAAGACCGGCCGACCTATCGGCGAGATGATCAATGCCATGGGGAAGGAAAATGTGATCATAGGGAGACCTTTCCCGCCTATGATGGATTGGGCGCGAATAAGTACCGGAACTATAGATGAGGTGAAAGCTTTTGGCTCCGCACTGGAGAAAGTTATGACATAAAGCGAGAGAAGAGATCTAACGACTTGTAGAACGCAAGATTTCCAAAGGCGGACTGCGGAGAACACTTCTGCTATTTAACAATCCAATACCTACTACCAGCAAGGTAAGTATTGGGAGTAATATGATAAATGGCTCTGAGGAAGGCACAAAAGACTCTTCAAAGACGAAACGGGCCAATAGGTAGCTACCGATCAGTGACAGCAAAATACCCGTTAAACTTCCCAGGACCCCTAAAAAAGCATATTCATACAATGAGATTTTTAGTAATTGTACATTTTGGGCACCAAGGGTCCTCAATAAAACACTTTCCCTGATCCTCTGATACTTGCTTGTCCGTACCGCACCTATCAGAACAATGATCCCTGTTAAGATGCTTAACAAGGCCATAAAATTGATCACCAAACTGATCTTTTCCAGTATCCCTTCCAAGAGTTCTAGGATTTGACGAAGGTCAATGATAGAGATATTTGGAAAATTAGACACCAACTGTCTTTGTAGTTGTGCGGATACCTCATTGCTGGGTGTGCGTGTGGTGAGCACATGGAATTTCGGAGCATCCTCTAAAATTCCAGCTGGGAAAAGCACGGAGAAATTTAATTGCACTCTTCCCCAATCCACCTCACGAATACTCCCAATTTCCGTTTCTATCAATACACCTTGTACATTAAATATTACCCTGTCTCCTACTCCAACTTTAGCGTCAAAGGCAAAATTTTCTGCTACGGAAATAGGAACAACTTTTGTTTTATCAGCCTTAGAAACCCAATTACCTTCCTTAATGCTTTCCGAAGCTATAAGGGAGTCGCGGTATGTGACCCTAAATTCATGATTCAGCACCCATCGGCCAATATTGGAGGTAGTATCATTTCTAATGTCATTCACAGACCTCCCATTGATTTCCTGCACCCGCATGGTAATTATGGGAATATTATCCAATACAGGAATGTTATTTGGTACAATGGTATTTTTTACATCTTCTACCTGCCCGGTCTGTACGTCCAGGAGAATGATATTAGGACTGTTCGCGTTATCCCCAATAGCCACTTTACTGAGTAATATGTCCTTAGAAAAGTATAGTGTACTAATTAGAAAGGCCCCAACGCCTATTGCCAATAGCAAGGTAGCTGTCTGGTTTTGAGGTCTGAAGAGATTCAATAAACTTTGTCTTGAACAAAAGCCCCAATTTGCTGGAAAGTAGCGCTTTATGGCCCACATCAGTAGTTTAGCCACGCCATAAAGAAGTAAAAAAGTTACAATTAACCCAAGTATAAAAGAAAGGGCATATCTCCAATTATCCAGAATACGTTGAGCAAAAACAAACAAGAACAGAAAAATGATCCCGAGGATAACTATGCGGGCTTTGCCAATTTTAGGATCACTTTCTTCCTGTATTCGCAAAACCGATAACGGAGATACATACCATGTTCTAAGCAGTGGCAAGAGAGCAAATGCAACGGACATTAAGACACCCAGAGATAGTCCTAATAATACAGCCGGATACGATATTGTGAAGTTTACATCTACCGGCAGATATTCTTTAAGCAGATATGGCGCTGCCAATTGCAAAGCTACCCCCAACAAAGTTCCAATAAGGCCACCTAAACCCCCTAGTCCTGCGATCTGAATTAGAAATATCTTAAAAGTCTGACTTCGGGAGGCGCCCATACACTTTAAAACGGCAATGGACCTTAATTTTCCTCTTATGTAAACATGAACGGCGCTGGCAATACCTATACAGCCCAGTAATAAAGCAATAAAAGCAACTATGTTCAAGAATTTGCCGAAGTTGTTGTACCTGCGGCCCAGACGCCTGCTTTCATCTAAATGCGTATCCAGATCGGCCCCTTCTGCATCCAATCTATGATCTACCGCCTCATAAAGGACCTCCAGATCTTGTCCCTGCCTGGCTACAAAATAGTATTTGTATTCAACCCTACTTCCTTTTTGAAGTAATCCTGTGGCCTCTAATTGGTTGTATGGAATATAAACGGCAGGTGCAACACTGCTGCTTAATGCAGATCTGCCGGGAACAGATAGTAATGATCCTTCTATGGGTAACATAACGGTCCCAACCTTTATGCTATCACCTGGTTTAAGGTCATATTGCAACATCACCGTAGCGTCTACCAGGGCACCGTTATTCTTTTGGTAATTTCTTGAAGC
This sequence comes from uncultured Flavobacteriaceae bacterium, assembly GCA_963844995.1. Lineage (GTDB taxonomy): Bacteria > Bacteroidota > Bacteroidia > Flavobacteriales > Flavobacteriaceae > Muriicola. Next base: position 90,035 of record CAWJQE010000002.1, read on the forward strand.
AGTTGCAGGAATAGTCTCAAATTCACCGTAAAAAGGAAAGCCGCCATCCACTCCAAGGACTTGAACTAGTTTGGAAGCATCCTTTTGCGGAAAGGCAACCATTGAGGCAAAATTTATTTCTCTGCTGTTGGCACCTCCTAAAGAATCAATGATCTCCTCAACAATTGTATTGGGTGGCTTGCTGCTATCAATGATATAATCAGCACCCATCAGTGCTTTAGATTGGTATGATATACTGTCAGTAAGGTTATTTCCAAATGACTGTATAGCCACTACCGCCGCAATTCCGATGATAATGGAAGACATAAACAAGAATAATTTCCCCACATTTGAGCGAAGATCTCGCCATGCCATTTTGAATAACCAGACCAGTCCGGCCTTTTTAGTTGAGCTGTTTGCAGTACTCACTAAGCAGTAATCTTTTGGTCCGTACTTATCTTACCACCCTTGAGGCGCAAGATCCTTTGAGTTTTTCTGGCTAATTCCATATCGTGAGTAATGATGACAAGGGTGGTACCGGCCTCTTTGTTCAGGTCGAAAAGTAATTGGATAATTTTTTGCCCTGTAGCTTCATCCAATTCACCTGTTGGTTCATCAGCAAATAAAATAGATGGTGTATTGGAAAATGCCCTTGCCAAGGCTACCCGTTGTTGTTCCCCACCCGATAGTTGGGATGGGTAGTGGTGCATACGACCTGCAAGACCAACCTTCTCTAATAGTATCTCTGCCTTTTCAGCAGCATTTTTAGCGCCCTGAAGCTCCAGAGGCACTGCAACATTCTCTTGTGCGGTTAGGGTTGGCAATAATTGAAAATCCTGAAATATGAATCCAACTTTTCTATTTCTGAGCAAGGCCCGTTCATCTTCATTTAAGGTACTTATCTCTACTCCACATAGTTCAATGGTCCCTGAATCTGGTCTGTCCAGACCCGCAGATAACCCTAATAAAGTAGTTTTACCACTTCCCGAAGGTCCAACAATGGCAAAGGTTTCCCCTTCTTCTATCGAAAATGAGATATCGTCCAGAACAGTAAGGGATCGGGATCCGCTTAAATATGATTTCTTGAGATTGCTAACGTTTAATATCTTTGCCATTCCCCTGGGTTTAGTAACTTTTTGGTACAAGGGCGGAAATTATAAAAATGATTTTGAATTTAATCCCCTATTCCATGAGAACCGTGTTAAAGTTTTGTTATCTGTTTAGCTTCATACTATTCATTTCGTGTGGAGATTCGTCCACCAAAAAAGAATCGGGCACAGATACAGACAAGAGCCAATCTACCGAAACCAATAATACTGCAACAAGTGATATAAAGACCATTCTTTTTTTTGGAAATAGCTTAACCGCAGGAATGGGACTGGAACCTGAAAAAGCATTTCCCGGGATCATTCAGGATAAAATAGATTCTTTAGCCTTGCAATACAGGGTGATCAATGCCGGTCTGAGTGGAGAAACCACAGCAAGCGGAGAGAATAGGATCGATTGGTTGATGAATCAGCAGGTAGATATTTTTGTTCTAGAATTAGGAGCCAACGATGGACTTCGAGGGATCCCACTTTCTGAAACAAGGGAGAATCTTCAGGCTATCATAGACGCTGTAAGATCAAAAAATCCGAATATTAAGATCGTATTGGCCGGGATGCAGATCCCTCCCAATATGGGTCAGGATTACACCAGCGAATTCAGACAGATCTTTCCAAGTCTTGCAGAGGAGAATAAGGCGTATTTGATCCCATTTTTACTCGAAAATGTGGCCGGAATACCAGAACTCAATCAGGCAGATGGGATACATCCTACGGAAGAAGGTCAGCGAATTGTAGCCCAAAACGTCTGGTCCATAATTCGCCCAATACTTTAATTACAATAATAGTAACTCACCTATTAATAGGTATTTACCGCTATTTAATTAATGTGTTGCTTTATTATTTTGTGCGCCCTTGGCGTATAATCTCATTTTTGAATTTGTTCTCATCAATCAAAACTTTATAGAAGCCATCGATGAAATTTCGCGCTATTTCGAATTCCTTTTCATTATCAAATTGAGGTTTTAAACCATCTATCACTTCAAAGACACGATCTTGGTTGTCTAAATAGTGTTTTCGTACAGCCTGTAATACTGCTTCGTCCCTTTCAAAACCTCTGTATAATCTGTCTGTAACGCTTTCTATACTCAAGACTTCTCCCTGCACTTGTGAAACCACTGCATAGCTTGCATCTACCAATCCGGACATATCAAAGTCATATGGCAGGGGAATGGTCTTATAATCTTCCGTAAAGACTAATTTCTGATTGTGCTGGTAGGCAGTTGAATAGTCGGTATTACCTATCATATACTGAAAAAAATCATTTTGGGTGGCAGCAAAATCATCTTGTTCTAACGGATGTACTGTGCGCTTCATTTTCCTGGAATTCTCTCGCTCGGCAACCTTATCTATGTCCTCTATGAGGAACCCTTTAATGTTGTGCACCTTACTTTTATTTCCTCTGAACTCTATATACTCTAAATCTACCATTCTGGTTTTAAAATGATAGGGCGAGATCACTTCATAGATCTTATAGGCCATATATTCTTTTACAATATTATCCAGGGAACTGGTAGATTGCACGCAAGGCATCACCAATTTTATTTCTTTATTTCCCTTGAAAATGGTCTCTTTGGCTGCCGACTTCTTGATCTTCACCTTAAGTGGTGGAAAATAGCAATGTGCTCTGCGGTAATTTCCGCGGGCGCGGATCTTAACGTCCAGAGAATCCCATTGTTCCCCATTTTTAAAAATTAATTTTGATAATAGATAAGTGCTGTCGTTTGTTTCTTTTTTCATCTCTTTGTTAGAGAAGCCGAGTTTAATAGGCAAAATAGCCTGTTCTTTAAATAAAACGGTTGTTTCTCCCACTTCACTGGGAGCTTCTGCTTCTTGTGCAATAAGCATACCAGTGGTTGCAAAGAACAAGAAAAGGAATCGGAGTAATGTTTGGTTTTTCACGAGTTTGTAGTTAGCTTTAGCACCATAAATTACTAAATTTCTTATTATTAAACTATACCTATCCATAATAAATGTCAGGACACTGGTGACACTAATTATCTCAGTGCTCACTATTTTTATTTGTTTTCAATTCAATATTCAATTTCACATAGATCTTACCTTGTTGAGTATTGCTATTGTTTTTCCTTTGGTGTTTACGATCCGCGGGTCTTTCCGCAGAAGGGAAAAAGCATTGGAACACCTTAGTCAATTCAGAAGTGCACTAAAAACAATGTACTATTTTGCGAATGCTTCCAATAACCTGACAGAAGAAGAAAAAATAGAAATTTCTAATATTCTGATTGAGATCAGTGATACCTCCATGGCTCATTTAAAGAACAATGTGGAATCAACAGAGGCACTAGATCCTATCCTTAACAAAGTACAAAGCTTTGTTACAGCCAAAGGTGATGTGATGTCCGGTCGCCTAAAAGATCGCATCTTTAGGTTTATGAACGATCTGCATGAGTCACTGGAAAACTTGCATGCCATCAATACCCATCGCACTCCTATTAGCTTAAAGGCCTACTGCTTGCTGTTTATTTACATTTTCCCGCTGATATATGCTCCCACCATTATCAATGATATGGGAGCAAATAATCCTATTTACGTGACCTATTTTGTGGTAATACTCACAGAATTCATCCTTGTTTCCTTGTATAATATTCAGGATCAACTAGAATATCCTTTTGACGATTATGGCCTAGATGACATCAAATTAGATGGCTTTAAAATAGACCGTTAACCTGCTCTTTCCTTAAGACCTGAATTCTTCAATTATTAATTACTGCAGTTCTATCTGCCTGGGTACCATGTTAATAAATAGTTCGTTCATCGATGTTTTTGTCTTACATCGAAAGAATTGTTCCGTTCATAGTATAGAATTTACAATTCAACGAGAATTTACTTTATTGTAGGCTATTCCAAATCTTATGAATAAAAGAACTACTTCTTCCTATTTGGTGTATGCCTTTTTTACTTTCTGCTTTATGTGGGCCTTTTACGTCCTTTTAGTTCGATTTTTAGGACTCGACACCTAATGGTAAGGTAAATTTTACAAGACCACACAATTCTGGCTTTTGATGGTTTTATGGTTCTTTTGCTTCGCTTATTTATAAGTTTGTAGGAATATTCTTTCGTTCATAAGTTCCTGATAACAAATTCATTACTCCTCTTACAATTTTTTCAAGAAGTGATAGTTTTATACCATAGGTAGTTCTAATACTACTATTCTGTACGAAATTAGCATGAAAAAGACCATTTTAATACTTTTTCTTACCCTTGGTGTTGGATTTCTCTGTCTTCCTGCAAAGGCCTATGGCATCTATTATTCCACAGATGATCCGGTTGTTGTGGCTAAGAAAATTATTTCTGACGATCCTATGCCCTGGACTGAGACAGAATACGATGCTATCTTAGAGACTGTGGGTGCCAAAAAAACCCTTAGCAACATTGACAAAAACTACCTCCTGCTGCAATCGCCCTGGTTAGGAGTGGAATATATGCAGGGTGTATATGGGGATGGGATACATAGTATCCCTGTGGAACAGCTCCTGGATCTGTTAAATCTGGCCACAAATTCACCGCAACAGACTAGCAGGAAATTGGCCGAAGTAAGCCTTCAGCAAGCGTTGTTGGAATACCAAAGGGCAAATGCCATAGCTACAGATCTAAAGGCAAATACCGCCGTGAATTATGAAGATGCCATCGCTTTTTTAAATAATCGTTTTGGATATCTAAAGATCAAAACAGCCAAAAAATTGTTGGATGAAAGCAGTAAGGCAGACAATGCTGTGATCGACAAAAAAACAAACAAGCGAATTACAGATCGTTTTAAAAAGATTCGGAAACAGTATTCCGAGGAGATCCCAATTACCAGTGCCCTGGAAGAGATTAAAACATTTTATACGCTCCTGGAGGAAGTAGTTTCTGGCCTGGCCATGGTAAAACCGTATACGAATTTTACCCAAACCATTACCGAACTCAATGAGGTACAACTTCAGGAACGAAAACACTGGCGCTCAGGTCTTGAGATCAGCTACCCCACCAATGGCAGTGTATGGACCATTCCTGATGAAGGCACCATTGAATGGACTACAAAAAATTTACCAACAGAAAAGTCGATAAAGTTCTATTTGTTAAAAGATAACACCGTAATCCAGGAACTAGGGACTTTTAAGAATACACAACTGGCTGGTGGAATAAAACTCAACAGGACCCTGCCTAATGGGAATAATTACAGGATCATGGGGATTGAGTTATTTCCTACCGATAAATTTTATACTGCTAAATTTGCGACACCTTATTTTACAATCAATAAACGACCCCCAAATACTACTCCACCAGATGAAGTAATTGCGGTTGTGGAAGAAGAGGTAAAGCCAGTTGCAGATGAACCTGAACCACAGGAAATAGTTACTCCTGAGCCTCCAAAAGAAGAAATCACAGAACCTGTAGAAGTTGCAATTGTAGAAGTACAGGAGGAAGTGGTAGAACAACAGCAAGCACCCGTAATAGAAATAGTTGAACCTGTAATAATCGAGGAAGAAGAACTAGAAAAACCAGCGGTTATAGAAAAGCGATCCGATTTTGATGGCCGCACCATTACATATGTCAAGGAGCTTGAAGTAAATAACAAGATCATCCAAATAAATTTATGGGATCATGGGCGTCAGGATGGTGATATTGTGTCTATATACCTCAATGGTATGCCGATCGTTTCTCAATACAATCTGACCTATACAAAAAAGGGGTTTGAATTAAAACTAGACCCCACCCAACCTAACGACCTTTTCCTTTATGCCCACAATCTGGGTAAATTCCCGCCCAATACAGTATCTATTGAGATCATAGATGGTGGTACTTCGGAAAATATTATCCTTAACTCCGATCTTTCTCGTTGTGAAGCAGTGCTGATCAATGTAAAGGAATAATCCATTATTAGTCCATACTACCCTTATATCTTACTTTGACTTCCTCTTCAAAGGGTTTTATTTCATTATATTTAGGACCTTGGATAACTAAGTGCCAAGCACTAAAATGTTCTCTATTTTTTGAAAAATCAGAAAACAATTGGCTGCAGATAACAAAACTAAAATGACGAATTAATGAATGGCATGGACATAGTAATGGTGATCGCCATCATCTTATTTGCAAGATTGGGATCACGTCTCGTTTACCGCTATATTAAAATGAAGAAGGAAAAAGATGCAGACGCCTCAAAAAAGGAATAAACAACTAATTAAATACAACTATCATGGGTATATTTTGGGATCTGTTACAGCAAGACGAATTAGACAAACAACAAAAACAGGCAGACAGTGTGGAGGACCGCGTGACCGCTTTGGAAACTGAACTGGAAAAGACCCGGGTACTCCTTAAAAAGACACTGGTGGCCCTGGAAAGCCATTTAAACCAGGATATTGACGGGGATGGGATTACAGGTTAGATCCTAATCACTTAAATATATCCCAACCAAGGAATGAGTTTTATTGAAAATCCGGTGTACGTTTTAGGTGTCTTATGCCTTATGGTCCTTGCTTCCGTCTATGCCGGAAAAACAAGGTTTGGTAAAAAAGTAGGGCCCGCCCTTTTGGTAATTCTCTTTACCGCAGTTCTGGCGAATGCAGGTCTTATCCCCTCCGCCTCCAATACTATTCCGCTGTACGACGGCATCTTTACCTATGTAGCACCTATCTCTATTTTTTACTTGCTTTTGGGTGTCAATCTTCAATCCATTAAAAAAGCAGGGGCGCCCATGATCATCCTCTTCCTTATTGGTTCCCTGGCCACCACTTTAGGCATCCTGGCCGCCTGGTTTATGATAAGTCCGGAAGCTGTTTTAGGAGGAGACGGCCGAATCATTGCAGGAATGCTAACTGGTACTTATACAGGTGGCAGCATCAACTTTAACGCAGTGGCCCTGGAATACGATTTTCAGGAACGGGGTATTTTATACGCCGGCACTATTGCTGTGGACAATGTAGTGACCACCTTATGGATCATGGTAACCTTAGCCATGCCTGTTCTGTTGCGAAATTTCATTCCGGATAAAAAAGTGGAAACCAAACTGTCAAAAATAGCAGGCGAAGATAAGGAAGCCATTGATTTTCGATCTTTGGCCTGGCTTCTTTTCTTAGGGATCGCTGCATATTATATCTCGGAATTAATTTCAGGGCTCTATCCAAAGATACCTTCTATCATCACCCTGTCTACCATCGGTATTCTGCTGGCACAGACCGCCTTAGTTCGCGGCTTAAAAGGCAGCCATGGGTTAGGTTTGTATCTTATATATCTCTTCTTAGCGGTGATTGGGGCATATTGTGAGATACAGTCGGTTATTGAATTGGAACAGGTAGGGATCACGCTATTATTATTCACCTCCATCGCGGTACTTTTACATGGTATCCTGGTCGTATTTTTTGGCGGACTTTTTTACCGGGACTGGGAGATGATCGCCATAGTGAGTCAGGCGAATATCGGCGGAGGTACCACGGCCATTGCCCTGGCCGAAACCTTTGGTCGTAAAGAATTGATAGTGCCGGCTATACTGGTGGGAACTTTGGGAAATGCCCTGGGAACCTATTTAGGGTTCTTAGTAGTGTATTTGCTTTGATCCTCACTATGATCAACACATCCAAATTATTCTTACCTTGGGAGTACCAACCTCTTTGTCCAACTTTGTATGATACGGTTTTTTCGTTCACTACGCCAAAAACTTCTTACTAAAAACAGAACAGGAAAGTATATTACCTATGCTATCGGTGAAATAGTTCTGGTGGTGATCGGAATTCTGATCGCCCTGCAGATCAATACATGGTCTAATGAACAAGATGACCGAAAATTAGAACGCATCTATCTGGAAGCACTTCATTTTGAAATCACTGAAGATCTGCAGTTTTATTCTAATGTTGCTGATTCTTTGAGGAATCAAAAAACTTCTGCCCAGCATGTGTTGAGATTTCTGGAAAATCCGGAAGCGAAGATAACGGACTCACTACTTTTTATTAAAACGTTTAGAAATTGTGCCGATGGGGAAAACCTTACAAGGACCGAAGTAACATGGAAAGAATTGCAGTCTACCGGCAGACTATCGCTTATCCGAAATAAGGAGCTCGTGCGTCAATTGTTCGAATATTATGCCTTCTTAGATCAGTTTGCATTCGACTTTAACAAGTTCCCTATGGAAAGAAGGTACCTGGTTCGGGAATATGAACACGAAGTCTTCAACATGGAAGAACAATTGGAATTTTATGAGAATTGGAAGCAGGAACAAGTTCCGAGAAAAGTGGTTTTTGAAACCATTCGCTCTAACCAAACCTTACAGGATCTTGTAAAATCTGTTTTGATAAGTTCTATTGTCCAATTGGAAACGGATCAAAAAGCATTAAAGAAGTCAAGCGAACTGCAGGAGACAATAATGAGAACCTTAGATTCTCGGTAAGGTTTATTCTGTTTTAGACGATCTAAGAATTAATTTTAGTTGATTATGAGGCAATTACATTGTTTTTCGTACCTTATTATTCACATTTAATACACAGTGATATGAAAAAAGTAATCTTATTATTTAGCTGTCTTTTGGGGGTACTGAGTTATGCTCAGAATTCTACCATCGATAATTTGGTGGCCGACTTTGAAAGGTCAAAAGCCATGTCATTGGAATATATTGATGCCATGCCAGAAGACCAATTTAATTTTAAACCCACTGAGGGCGTGCGCACCTTTGCTGCACAAATGTTGCACGGGGCGCAGGGAACTATTGGCTTGGCTGCCAATGGTACCGGTGAAGCGCCCATTTACGGGGATATCAACATTGAACAAGAAGCTTCCTTTCAATCCAAAACAGAGGTTCGCCGCATCGTTGCTGAAAGCTTTGACTTTGCCATTGCAGGCATCCAAAATATGGACCCGGGTAAGCTAGATGAAGTTGTGGTTAGGGGGCCGTATAATGTAACCCGACTTGGATGGATACAGAAGGCCAATGAGCATGTTGGTCATCACAGGGGTCAATGTGCCATATACCTCCGAATGAAGGGAATTACGCCTCCTGCGTATAAGTTATTTTGAAAGCGGTTTTCCAGGATCTTCAGATTATTTGGTAATTCGTACATGGTACCGGGACATCCTATGCAGTGTTTCGTCCTAATAAGAATAGATCAATGATTACGATTATTTATCTTAGAAAATAAAATAAGAGGGCCTTACCTAAAATAGCATACTAACTTTAATGATATTCAATGAAAAATCTTCAATTAACGGCACGTTTTGTAATACATGACGGGAAACTTGAGAAATTTAAGGAACTGGCAGAAGCCTGTTTGCATTCTACAAAAGAAAAGGACACCGGCACCTTACAATACGACTGGTATTTTAATTCCGATCAAACAGAATGCAGAGTTAGGGAAACCTACGTTGATTCTGATGCGATATTGGCCCATATTGGTAACCTGGGGCCATTGCTAGGGGAGTTATTGGCGATATCCGACTTTTATCCGGAGATCTACGGAGCGCCCTCAGAAGCATTGGTAAATGCCACGGCTGCGTTAAAGCCAAAAGTATACTCCCACTTCCAATCGATATAGTTAGAGGATTCAAAGCAATTGACTCATTACCTTTGTTCGGGCCTGCCTAAAAAATAATTGCATAAGTTATAATTATAGCAAGAATTGGGAATTGTTAGAAAATTCTTTCATCTTTAAATTTTCTTTACTGAAATTTCATTTTTCCTGTTGCGGTAATTTATGAATTGGGAAGTTATATTTGATGATCAGATTCAAGTGGTTGTGCTGCGTTACAATGGATTAATAAATGCACAAGAACTATTTGATTCATCGTATAATGCGGTTCAGACCACAATTAAGAAAGATATCCATAAAGTACTTGTGGAAGCCAGGGATTATATCCCTAATTCCAGTATTTCTGATATTTTTAAACTCCCCTCAGACCTCTATAATTCGTGGGGTTTAAATCCAGCAATACGCATAGCTGTTATTGAACCTAAGGATGTAACAGGCAAGCGTATTGTGTCCTTCTGGGAATACTCCAGTACAAAATTAGGTTGGTCAGTCAAGGTGCTCCCAAATCAAAAGTCAGCTTACAAATGGCTCAAGGAGGAGTAAGAAAACCATATCCTTCCTAGCTCCAGATCTGTAATAAAGTTGAGCAACCTTAAATAAATCAACATAGAATTACGTTATTGTACTGGAAATCAGCTTGCACTAGTCCAGGACATTCCTACATAAACGTGTATTGGTTAGTAACAGATTTCTTTCAGAATTAAGGGATCAAACCAACAATTATGAAAAAGAATTGCTTCCTTCTCTTTCTATTATGTGCATATTCCGCTTTGAGTCAGGAATATAAAGCAGTAGATTTAAATGGAACCTGGCGCAATACGGGAAGCTATCAAAACGGCCAACAGGTTTTAACTGCTTTAAAAGATACTATTGCGAATCCAACAAAGTATTACTTCACCTTTGATCAGAATGGAACATTTACATACGACGTTGTTTCACTTGAAAACCAAAGCGGAGCTACAAGAAATGGCACCTGGCATCTTTCGTCTAATGGAAAGCGACTTACCTTGATAGATTCGGCCATCGATCAGGAAAAACGAAAAATTCCGGGCGATTTTATGGATTTTGCCACAGATGGTACATTATCCTCAAAGCCTATGATCTTTCCTATTTTGGAATTAACGGCAACCAAGTTGGTGCTTTACGATGAGTATCATAAGACCCTCGATATATATAGAAAATAAATATTCTGATGTAAAGCTTTATAGTTGGTTATAAAGCAGCTGATTGGCAACCGCAAGAATTCAGTATCTTAGAATGAGAAATCAACCCCTTAAAAGGTAATCTCATTCGTTATGAAACTCGACATCCCTTTTGTACGCGCTCAATTCCCTGCTTTTTCCGAACCTTCCCTTCATGGGTGGGCATTTTTTGAAAATGCCGGCGGTTCCTATCCCTGCAAGCAGTTTATAGGTAAGCTGACCGACTTCTACCTTAAAAACAAGGTGCAGCCCTACTACCCTTACCCCGCTTCCAGTAAAGCCGGGGAAATGATGGATGCTTCTTACCGGCGGATGGCCGAGTACCTCAATGTGGATGCTTCCGAAATTCATTTCGGTCCGTCTACCACCCAGAATGTCTATGTACTGGCCAATGCTATGCGACCTATGTGGGAAGATGGAGACGAGATCATTGTTTCCTGCCAGGACCATGAGGCCAATGCAGGGGCATGGAGACGACTTGGAACGCGGGGAATGAAGGTTGTGGAATGGCATGTAAACAAGGAAACAGGCATGTTGAATCTGGAAGATCTGGAGCGTTTATTTACGGACAGGACCAAAATGGTAGCTTTCCCGCATTGTTCCAATGTTATCGGCTATTTCAACCCGGTCACTGAGATTAGCGAAAAGGCACATGCGCATGGGGCACTCTGCGTCGTAGATGGGGTGGCTGCTGCGCCGCATGGTTTCCCTGATCTGAAAACCTTGGGGGCAGATATTTATCTTTTTTCCCTGTATAAGACCTATGGACCCCATTTAGGGTTTATGTATGTGAAACAGGCCCTGATAGAAAAAATGGAAAACCAATCGCATTTTTTTAAGGAGGGCATAACAAGAAGTATGATCACTCCAGCCGGGCCAGACCATGCACAGATAGGGGCAGTAAGTGGTATCCTGGATTATCTGGATACGGTTTATGAACACCATTTTAAAGAGACCGCAGTACCATCTGAAAGGAACAGGGCTGTGAATAGCTTGTTTAAGTCGCATGAAAACGATCTCTTGGAGCATTTATTAAATTTTCTGCGATCCAGGAAGGATGTTCGCATTGTTGGTCCGGATAAGGCCGAAGAAAGGGCCCCTACTGTTGCAATCCTTCCCCTTAACAAAGCCGTTGAAACTGTATATACCTCCTTAATTGAATATAAATTGATGTTGGGCATAGGCGATTTTTATGCGGTACGGCCGCTGATGGATATGGAGATCCCCAGATCACCGGGGGTAATACGTATCTCTTTTTTACATTACACCAGTATGACCGAACTTGATCAGCTGATAGATGGGTTGAAAGCTACCCTGTAATCTGCGCAACAGTCATAAAGGCCTATTAAGATATTGCTCCTATCTGAGACAAATTATTTACTACCTTGGGAAGAAGACCAACTAACCACTTCCTGACAATGATCAACTTCTTTCGTAAAATCCGCAAAAAACTAGCCGATGACAACAAACCCTTACGGTATATGAGGTATGCCATTGGGGAGATCGTACTGGTGGTCATTGGAATACTGATCGCACTGCAGATCAATAACTGGAATGAGCAAAGAGCCATCAAAGAGAACGTACACCATTATTTAAGTGCACTTATACAAAATATGAAAGGAGATATATCAACAATAACTTCCGGCCGTAAATATCATGTTTTTCGTGTACATGCTGGAATTTATTTACTTAATCAATACGATCCTGATACTGGTCTGTCATTTCTGCCTGACAATAATACCCTGCCTGCTTGGGAACAACCCAGTTGGAGATGGGACAGCACTATTCCAATAAGTTATAATCCTGATTTTGTAAACATTAGCTTTATATGGCTCTTTAGGTATCAACCAACCATACCCAATATGGGCACCTTCAACGAGTTTAGCAGAATTGGACTATTTTCCAAAATGGAGAATTCTGATCTAAAATCCAGAATCGAAAATTATTACGGTTTTATCAATTGGGTACATAACAACACCGCAAATGAGTTAGACCTTACTCTTTTATGGAACAACTCCTTGATTGAAAGCGGGATAGGGTATTTAGATCTTGGAAATATGGAAAATCCTGTTGATGAAATATTATCAGATAAATCCCGAAGAGCCATCCTTCAAAATATGATAGATAACTCTATTTACTTATCTTCTGTAAGCGAGGGTATTCTTACATCATTAGATGAGCTGATCATCGACATTGAAACAGAAATACAACATAAATAAACAAACCCCGTTCGTCGACTTTAAAGAGAATCGCGTCTGCCTGCCTGCGAGAGCAGACTTTAGCCATCATAGATCTTTTATTGAATTGGAATGATAATGGCAATATTGTTTGCAGGAAACTTAGTAGTTGACTTCCCATAAACTTCTTCAACTATTTTAGTCAGGTCCGGGATAACTGTTCGTGCAATTCTGGAATTACTATTTAAAAGAACACAGATTCCAAGATCGGCTTCAGGATAGACGGCAATTTCATTTCTGTAATTATTTACGCTTCCACCGTGATGCCACATCGTTTTTTCCGGTTCAGATCCGTCTTCTTTAAATTTATGTATCCTCCACCCAAAGGCGTAATGCGAGGATACATGTCCTGGCCAGCGCTGATAATATTTACTTCGACCTTTAATTTCAATAACCGGTTTAAAAGCTTCCAACAACGCGTCCGTATTCATGATCTCCGGGTTATGTCCCAGGATAAACCGCATCCATTTTGCCATATCCGTGGCAGTTGCACTGATACCGCCGGCCGCAACGGCGTTGTAATAATGATCATTTAATTTTCTCGGCTTCCAGCCACTTCGCCATTTTGCATGAGGCATTGCTACGTTCTCTGCCTGGTCCAAAGCTTCATAATCCATGGTGGTAGAACACATCTCCAGGGGTTTAAAAAACTTGTTCTCCAAAGATTTTGTAATATCCTCTCCGGTTGCTTTGTGCATCATCTCGCCTGAGAGGGCGAATAAGGCATTCTGATAGCTGTAAAGTGTTCCGGGAGCGCTTATTGGTTTTACTTCTTTAAAGTGTCCGGCAATAGCCATCAGAGGCATCCCGGCTTCAACCAGATTGGTATAACTGTGATAAGGTGCCCCAGTGGTATGTGACAATAAATTAGCGAAGGTAATTTTATCGGTATTCTGGCGATCACCTAATTGAAATCCGGGAATAAAGTCCTTTACCTTATCTTCCCGTTGCATGCTGCCTTCATGTATGATATTGGCAGCCAGGATACCGGCAAATCCTTTTGAAAGGGACCCAAGTCTGAAGATGGTTTGCCCATCAACCCTCTTGTTGGTCTTACTATTTCTTTTTCCGAATCCTTCTGAGATCACAATAGAATCTCCTCGTACGATGCTTACCCCGGCACCTACGATGTGTCCTGATGCTAAGGCGGCATCAAAATATGCTTTTATGGCAGTTTTTAATTCCTGTTGTTGTCTTTGATAATGTGCTTTTACTTTAGGATTTAACAGCTTTTTCATAGGCTGAGTACTAGCCATTGACTTTTCTGATCCCGCAATGGATGTGGGCTTAATAAAGCTAATGGTAAGGCCCAAAAGCACAATAAGCACTATAGATGGTAAGAGTAGGTTTTTAAAACGATGCATTCGCAGGTCATTCTTTAATTTAGGACATAAAGGCGGAAAATTGTATTATCCGCTATAATAACCCATTAATACCCTGAATATTATACATTTTACTAAGAATTACAATAATTAATTAAGAAATATCACATTTATTGGTAAGCAATTCGCGAGCTCTTCGCCTAGTGGACATTTTATGGTATTACGTAAAATAGCCTCTTATAATTCAGTACTTGAGAGTTGTAACTTCCATACGACACTTTAATTAATATACTTCTTTCATAAAAGACGCCAACGGCTACTCTCCGGTAAGCCCGAGCAGATCAGTAGATATATACAAGAAGTAAGCACCTATACTCCCTGATATAATGGTTAATCCGAATTATTTTTCTTATATTTAAAGGACTACGCCGATAAAATTATCTGCCTATGTCAGCATACGAAATTGAAATTATTTTAAGCAGACAGTTGGCAGATTGCCTTACAGTCCCGGTTTTTTTGGTAGATCCTGAAGGAACCCTCATATTTTACAACGAACCGGCAGAAGTAGTCCTGGGTAAAAAATTTCAGGACACCGGCCCTATGCCAGTTGGGGATTGGGGTACTTCATTTTTTCCGCATGATGGTAAAGGAAATGATATACCGCCAGAGGAACTTCCGCTGGTACAAACCATACAAAATAGGGTGCCGGCGCACAAGACTTTTTGGATCAAATCCCTGAATGGCGAATCCAAAAAAATATCGGTAACCTCTATCCCTATAATAGGGCGATCTAAGAATTTTTCAGGAGCCATGGCTATTTTTTGGGATAACGATGTCATAGAATGAAGGTAAAACTACACGGTACCCGGGGAGCATATCCTACCTCTTCCGCGAACAATCAAACGTATGGGGGGAATACTTCATGTATAGAGGTCATTAATGGTGAGGAACGAATAATTGTTGATGCGGGAACCGGAATAATAGGCATCGATTTTAACACCTTTTATACCTCTGACCGAATCGATATTTTATTGACTCATTTGCATATGGATCATATACAGGGATTGGCTTTTTGCAAACCCTTGTTCAACCCCAATAAGGAAGTTCATATATGGGGCCCAGGCGGTAGTCCCGAACCGCTTAAAACCCGACTAAATCGATTTTTATCACCACCTCTTTTTCCTATAGTGCTGAGGGACATACCTTCTAAGCTTATTATAGAGGAATTACCGAATACAACCTTTACTATTGGAAATTTTGTTATAACAGCAGAATACATTAGTCATCCCGGACCAACGGTGGGCTTTCGCATTCAATGTGGTTCCAAAACGGTAACCTACCTGCCAGACCACGAACCTGTTATTGGCAAATCACACCTGTTTCCTGAAGATGAATGGGTGTCTGGGTTTGATTTGGCGTTTGGATCAGATCTACTCATACACGACTCCCAATACAGTGAGGAAGAATACAAGAATAAAGTGGGATGGGGACATGGATCTCTGGAAATAGCTGCGGAGCTCTGCTCAAGGACGAAGGCCAAACGTCTGGTCTTGTTCCATCATGATCCGGCCCACTCAGACGATGAAAGAACCCAAATGTTTGAAGATTTTTTGGAAAAGGTCAATTATGATTTTCCCATTGAGCTGGCTGTTCAGGGGCACGAGATAGAAGTTTAGCACCCCTAGGTCAGCAATCAGGTTTATTAGCTGTATCGCTTAAAAACTTTGGGTCATAGAGTTGGCCTTACCGCTGTAAACCGGATTTTCATTGGATAAAGGAAATCCTGTTTCCGGACATAAAACCGGGGTATTCATACAAAAATATTATTATAAGTGCCTTATTTTGACTATCTTAAGTGTAGTTTTTAGACCCTTTCTAAGTAAGGCTTTTGAGGTTGGAAAGGCATTTGGGACAAATCCTGAAATTCAACTTCATTAGGATTAGCTTATAATCAGAAATTATTTCCCCACGTAACCAACTAAAGAACTCTATTATGAAAACATCTCATTCACTATTAATTTTAGTAGCAGTTATGAGCCTAATGGCTTGCAGTAGCCAATTGCATGTAGTAACTCTCTACGTGGATACTACGCAAATTGATCAGAGCAACATAGCTCCGCATGTCAGTTTTGGTCAGCCCGCGGGCATTGCGAATGAAGATTTTATAACTAATGTAAGGAAGCGCGACATAGTTATCTGGCAAGGTTTGTCTACTAGTGACACATCTCATAAGGTCATAATTTCATCCATAAAACATGAATCTGGCGATTTCCTTATTAGTCAAATGCCAACCAAATCAAAAAAGCTAAATTACAATAAGTTCTTTCGTAAAATTATTGCGAAGCCTACCAGGGAACAACCCTATGCAGAAGAAAAATACAGCTTAAAATTTGAAGTATCGAACAAACCAGACCTGGGTCAATTCGAAATAGATCCTAAGATTAGGTCGCATTAATAATCTTGATTAATTACGGTTTATCAATGCTGAAAGCAAACTTGTATATCGCACAGCGTTTATTTAAAAAGAAAGCTTGTTTGTCACTTTGCTTTCTTAGCATTTGTTGTATCAATGTATATGGCCAGAATCAGGCAGTAGCAGACAGTCTTGAATCCATTTATCGCTCTGGCCAATTTGATGAAAATGATCGATTTCAGTTATTATTTGACCTTGCCAGTAATCATCCCGATCCCGAGAAGGTTCTGGTATTTAGCAATGAACTCCTTCGCATAGCAAAGGCCTCAGATTCCATCACGTATATTATAAAAGCATATATTCAAAAAGGGAATGCCCTCAGGTTAAAAGGCGATCTAAACCTGGCGCTTCAAAACCTTTTAGAAGGCTTCAAAATTGCGGATGAAGAGGAACGTACACGTGAAAAGGGAACAATTTACAAGAACATTGCAGATGTATATTCCGGCTTGGGCGACAACCAAAATGCAATTCTAAATTACAAGAATGCTATCCCGATACTAAAAGCGGAGAATGATTCGATTCACTACGCCGATGCCCTGGAAAATATTGGGGATGAATATAATCTATTATTTAAACCAGATTCGGCCCTGTTATTTTTTAAGGAATCCGGAGCCATATATAGAGCAAAGAACTATAAGCTAGGAATAGCCTACAACCTGGGTAATATTGGGCTTGCTTATGCACAGAAAGGAGATAATGACATTGCTGAAAGAAACATAGGTCAGGCCACTGAAATATTGGAAGAACTTGGAGATTATCATCCTATCTGTGTTTACCTTACTATTATGTCTGACATTTATGCGGAAAGAGGTGACTGGGAGGCAGCTTTTGGTTTTGCTCATAAAAGTTTAGAGCTGGCAAATCAATATAGTTTAAAGGAGCAGATCAGCGATGCATATCTAAAACTCTCGGAACTCCATGAAAAAATAGGGAATCCCAGCGAATCCCTGGCATATTACAAGAACCATATCGCATTCAGGGATAGTGTTACAAATATTGGCGTGGTACAAGCGATGGCCAATCAGCGTCTTGCTCAAAAGCAAATAGAAGTAGATCTGCTCAATGAGAAACAAAATAAACAGGATATCATTTTTATTGCCATGATCATCATTGCTGGTTTAACGATCATTCTGCTGCTTACCCTTTACTGGTATTACAGAGCTATTTCAAAAGAGAAAAAAACATCGGAGAACCTCCTTCTCAATATCTTACCTACTGATACAGCTGAGGAATTAAAAGAATTTGGGAAAGTGCAAGCGAAAAAATTCGATTCTGTGTCGGTTTTGTTCACAGATTTTAAGGATTTTACCCGCTACTCTTCATCGCTGACACCTGAAAACTTAGTGCGAAGTGTGGATTACTATTTTTCAAAGTTTGACGAAGTTATCGGAAAGCATGGTCTGGAAAAAATTAAAACCATGGGTGATTCCTATATGTGTGCCGGAGGATTGCATTTTCATAAAGAAGATCACGCAATAAAAATGATGCAGGCGTCTTTCGAAATGGTTCAAATTATGGAAGAATCCAAAAATGATTCCGACAATGTCATGGCCTATGATATCCGTATAGGTGTCAATTCTGGCCCCGTGGTAGCCGGAGTGGTAGGCACCAAGAAATTTGCCTATGATATTTGGGGTGATACCGTTAATGTGGCCTCCCGTATGGAATCTAACTCAGAACGAGGAAAAATCAATATTTCGCAAAACACCTATGCCTTGATCAAGGATACTTATGAATGCGAATACAGAGGGGAAATTGAAGTTAAAAATAAGGGAATGATGAAGATGTACTACGTAAATAAGACCAAGGAGTCAACTACAACATGAAGTCCCATGAATAGGCCTGTACATCATACAAAACAGCTTCTATTAATTCTAATTACTTTATCAATTTTTAAATTGTCTGCACAACCTGAAATCAATGCTGCCAGAATTGACAGGAATGTTGTATTTGGCATGTACTCTGGCCTGGCTTTACTTATGGATGTCTATTATCCGGAAAACCCAAATGGATATGGGATCATTCATATAACAGGAAGTGGATGGTCTAGGCGCTTAAGCTTAGATGCTAAGATGATAAATCATAACAGACATGTGAAATTTGAAGGTGAAGCATTTGTAGAGGCAGGCTATACCCTATTCTCAATAAATCATAGAGCGGCTCCTCGTTTTGTCTATCCTGCGGCAGTAGAAGATGCTCAACGGGCTGTTCGATTTATAAGGTACTACGCAGATAAATATAAAATAAATCCTGATAGAATTGGCGCTGTAGGTGGCTCATCTGGTGGGCATCTCGTCTGTATGCTTGGGGTGCTCGATGTAAACAAAATTCCTATGGATGATACTCCAATCAATAGAATGAGCTCAAAAGTACAATGTGTTGTTGCCCGGGCCGCGCCTACAAATCTCATGGACGGAATTATAGGAGAATCCTTTTTAGGTGTTAAAGTGAGAAATGAATCTTCAACGATTGAATACAAACGTGCACAGGAAGCATCTCCAATCTATCATATTTCTTTGGACGATCCGCCATTTTTACTTATTCATGGAGACCAGGATCCAATAGTGCCATATGCCTTGTCAGAAAATATGTATCAAAAGCTTCAGGAAATGAATGTGCCTGCAAAACTAATTACTATTGAAGGAGGAGTACATGGTCCTGGAATCATTAATTCACCTGGAGTCAAGAAAGAAATGGTAGAATGGATGGATATGAACTTGAAAGTGAAGTGAACTAGGTTTTGGGAAAATATAGATCTCCCGCTAGCTCGAGCGCTACGCTTGAACCCTAATAGCTGTTCTGCAAAGTATTTTCTATTGTAGTTTTCATACCCAAGCGTGTAGCCCGTGTATTAACAAGACAGGCTCGAACCTACATAGGTGGTCCAATGAAGTTTTGGATAGATTATCGAGCAACCTGATAAAAATCATTGCCCCAGCCATGAGGGTTACTTAAATTTTAAGTTGGACTAGAATCTTAATTTTTCGGTCATTAAAATGATTCGTAAATACGACAATTTCCTCAGGTTAGCGCGAGCATCTTGCTCGTGTCCTCAGCTGGCGCGAGCATCATGCTCGAGTAGGTATATTTTTTTCTTTACTATATTCTTTCCAACTTAGATCAAACCCCGGGTTAACGATACCCTAGACATAATTTATTATCTTAGGAAGAACAACCAACCATAACTTCCCATGATCAACTTCTTCCGTAAAATACGCAAACAATTAGCTGATGACAACAAACCGTTGAAATACTTGAGGTATGCCGTTGGAGAAATCGCTTTAATTATCTTAGGTATTCTTCTTGCGTTATCATTAAATAACTGGAGTGTGGAAAGGGATAAGAATGAGACCTTCGAAAGTGCACTTACTCAAATGTATACCAATCTTTACTGTGATTATGCTTGGAATGAGTTCGTCTTACTTGGATTAAAAAAGCAAAAAGCAAAAGCTACGGAAGAGTTAAATGAAGCAGCGGATAAATTAGTAGGACTAGAAATTCCATATACTATAATCTATCTGAATTCTGAATATGTTAATTACAAAACGAACAGCCAACATGTGCTTAATCAACTCCAAGAAAACATGAACTCAATAGAGCAAAATATATTGGTTAATCAAATCAATCACTATTTTGCCACTTGGGAAGAATGGGATTCTGACACTAAGAAAAAACAAGTTAAATTCCTAAATGGGCTATTGAAAAAATACGATTTCCCCTATCATGGAGGATTTGATTTATTAAATGAATCTTCTGAAATGAATATAGTAAATTTCACAGCAGAAGAAATTATAAAAGCCAAAGAAATAAGGAAAGATAGAGAATATAAAACTCAAATTCATTCGACAATCAATAAAATAGATGAATTAATTTATCGTATCGAGTATAAATTAAATGAGACGAAAGCGCTTTTGGAATATTTTGATAAAAAAGAGCATCCTCTGAAATTAAATTTTAGCAACGTGGGTATTATAGGCTCCGCTTTGCCAGATGGTTGGGAGAGGTCTATTCCTATGAAATTAGTAGATAAGGACAAAGCAATTTGGAAAATTAAGATTGAGGTGGAAGATGGAGAAATAAAATTTAGAAATGGGAATAGTTGGAGTCAGAATTGGGGAGGAACTGAATTATTTGACGGTAATGTATTATTTTTCGGCACTCATATTCCAATTAAAAAAGGGCATTATGAAATTGAGTTGAATATAGTCGATAAAAAATATAGAATAACGACAATTGCTGGAACTAGTAATGACTAGACTCTATTAATCTACTAAATCGTCCAACCACAACCACATCATTACCAAGTGCACCGAATCAAACTGGAAATGGTACGTCCGTTTGTGGACAAGCACGGTTTTATGGATTCCGAAATTGTCTTTAATAAAGTGCAATCGAATTGGAAAAATGTGCTTGAGAAAGAGGTGAATATCATCAGCCATGACAAATTAAAGGCCCAATATGATTCAGAAGAATTTAGTCAAATACTTTCCACCCTGTGGATTCAAAGTGGCTATGTAATCTACCGGCTTGAAATTCAGGAAGAGCAGATCAATACTCTGAAACAGGTTTTGGAAAAGGAATTAAATAAGTAATTTAATCCTCAGGTTAGCGCGAGCATCTTGCTCGTGTCTTAAAATTATTCCGCAAAACGTTCATACCCCAGTTATCGCGGGCATCAATTGTGAAATACGAGCTTGGAATGACGAGGAACGAGGTACGATGTTAGTAGTTCGTATTTTGTACTTCGTAACTCGTATTTCGTAATTCCCCGATAACTTGAGCGTATCGCCTGTCTGCCCGCAAAGCAGGTTCGAGTCCACAAAGCTCTTCCCTATCCCAGAATTTATTAACTTGGCTAAGTAACTGTCAACCAATATTATTTTTTAAGCAGGCTCAATTAGCATTCCTCGGAAACACCTTACAACGCTGGGAAAAATTACCGTTTTGTTGCATTCACTAAAAGTACACTATGGAAGTCATAAACAAGATTTTAGAATTTGAGTTGATCAGCGTAGGAGAATATAAATTAAGAATTATTTCATTGCTGGGTGTTCTATTAATTGCGCTTATAACAAAGGTGATTTTATTGCTGATTAAAAAATCCTTGTTTCGCAAACACAAAGTAAAAGGATTCGACGAGGGCAATTCCTATGCGTTATATCAGATCATAAAATATGTACTATGGGTAGTTGCCTTTGGTTTTATGTTGGAAACTATAGGAGTTAAGGTTACTATATTAATTGCAGGTTCTGCAGCCTTGCTCGTCGGTATTGGATTAGGTTTGCAACAAACATTTAACGATGTTCTTTCCGGAATAATCCTGCTTTCCGAGAGGACGATAAAAATTGGAGATATCCTTGAAATAGACGGAGAGATCGTAAAAATGCAGGAGATTGGGTTACGTACTTCAAAAGGACTGACCACAGATGACATCTCTATTATAATTCCCAACTCGCTAATAACAACAAACAAAGTGATAAACTGGAGTCATCAAACCAAGAAAACCCGTTTTAGAATAGATGTTGGGGTTTCATATGGCAGTGATGTGGAGCTTGTTATTAAAATTCTTCAAGAAAGTGCATTCGAACATCCTGATAATACCAAAAAGGAATTAACAGAAGCAAGACTGGTTAATTTTGGCAATTCATCTTTAGATTTTCAGATCCTGTTTTACAGTAAAAATATTTTTAGCTCCAATAGAGTTAAAAGCGATATTCGGAGAACCATTAATCGAAAATTTATTGAGAATAAAATAACCATACCTTTTCCACAGATAGATGTGCATTTAAAAGCCAATACGGAAGAGGGAAATTGAAAATGATAATTGGAATAGGGTTACTCCTGTATTTATTGCAGGATAAATTGCCAAGCTGTTGCGAGCCTGCCTATCGGCAGATTTACATGCCCCCAGTTAGCGCGAGCGTCACGCTCGAGCTCAAAAAGCTTTTGTTTAAGGCATTTTCTTTTATAATTTCAACATGCCTGCCTAATATGCAAACCAGAGGCCTTGTGATTGCACCGAGAATGCTATTCCTATCACTATAATCCGTTAAAAACTCGATCAATTCGAATATGACCTGTAACTGACGAATATCATTTGTAAGGGCAATTTTTTTTAATAGCTTTCAACTATCCAGATATATCTCCGATGGCTGAAATAAGACAATTAGCGGCTATTATGTTTACTGACATTTCAGGTTATTCAAACATGATGAGTCATGATGAACAACATGCACTGGAGATTGTAAAAATCAATCGAAACATTCAAAAAACCATCATTAAGAAGTTTAATGGCACGTGGCTTAAGGAAATGGGTGATGGGGTCCTGGCGATGTTTGAGACAGCTGACGATTCGGTTAATTGTTCAATAGCCATTCAAAAAGCTGTGAGAGAGCAAAACTCATTTAAGGTTCGGATCGGCATCCATTTGGGGGATATAACTGTTGAAAATGGAGATGTTTTTGGTGATGGTGTCAATATTGCATCCCGAATCGAAACAACCGCTGACCCTGGAGGAATTTATATCTCCGAATCCGTTTACAAAGCTATTTTGGGTCGTCATCAGGTTGAGGTACAAGATCTTGGAGAATTTCAATTAAAAAACATCGCATATCCGATACGCATCTATTCGCTTAAGGGTGATGGTTTGCCCCCGCCTTCGACAAAGAATCTCAATTTGAGAAACAAAAAATTACTCCGTTATTTGCTGGTTGCTATTTTTTTAATTCTAACAACTACAATTCTTTATATTCAATACAACGGTCTTGAAGATTCTAACCCTGAAAAAGCTTCCATTGCCGTATTACCTTTTGATAATCTGTCTGATGATCCTGCCCAGGACTATTTAGTTGATGGCCTGCATGATGCGATCATTGGAAAATTAAGTCAAATTCAAGACTTCAGAGTTATCTCAAGAACCTCCACCCAAAGATTCAGGAATACAACGCTTCCAATTACTGACATTGCAGAACAGTTGAAGGTGAATAATATCATTGAGGCTTCCGTACTTGAAAAAGATGAGAGATTCTTAGTTCAGATTCAGCTAATAGAGGTTTATCCTCAGGAATCACATCTATGGAGTCAGGAATACGAGAAAGACATAAGTGATCTGCTAAGCATGCAGAGTGATGTGGCTATCTCAATTGCAAAAAGAATGAATGTGGATGCAAGTAACCTATCAACAAATGATGAAAGCGAAAACCCTGAAGTTTATAAACTCTATTTAAGGGGTATGCATTCGTTGGATAAGGGAACCACTGAAGATATGTTGGCTGGAATGGAGTATTTAAAAGAGGCCGTTGAATTGGATCCCACGGCCGCGTTTGCTTATGGCGGACTGGCTCAAGGATATGTTATACTCGGACACAGTAGTCTTTCAAAACCCGAGCACTTCATTAAAGCTAAAGCAGCCGCGAATCAAGCCCTGAAATTAAATCCAAATCTGGCTGATGCCTATGCGGCCTTAGCGGACGTTAAAATGTATAATGATTGGAATTACCCCGGAGCCAAAGCTGATTTCCTTAAAGCCATACAGTTAAAACCAAGTTTGGAAGTGGCACATGCACACTATACCTGGCTTCATGTAGTTCATGAGGATTGGGATCGAGCCATTTATGAAGGAATTCTCACTACGGAAATTGATCCGTTTTCTGCAAATTATTCAGGATGGTTAGCATGGTTATATTGGTGGGCAGGAAATAATGATAAGGCAATTGAATGGGCCCATAAGACGTTAGAATTAAATCCTGAATATTCTCCAGCATATATGGTTCTTGGCTCAGCTTATGCAGAAAAAGGTTTGTACCCACAAGCAATAGACACGCTGAAAAAGGCTGTTGAAATTACTCCCCGGTGGGTTAGCCATTTGGCAAGAGCATATATTTTAAGTGGAAATCGAAAGGAAGCTAATGAGCTCTTAGAAAAGTGGAGCAATGATCCAAGAATGGGTATTGAAGAAATGGCCAGCCTGCATGCAGTTCTAGGTAATTCAGAACAGGCAATGGACTACCTGGAAAAAATGCTTTCGAATCAATCACGAGGCATTCCCTGGATCCATGCAAGTCCCATTTTCCGGGGGCTTCACAAAAATAATAGATTTCTAGAAATCTGTAGGAAAGGTAATATCCCTGAAGATGTGCTTCAATCTAAAAACCTTCCAATAGTTAAAAACGTACTAAAAGATCCAGTACCACCTCAGGTTAGCGCGAGCATCAACTGTGAAATAAGAGGTACGAAGTTAGAGGTACGAGGGAAGAGGTACAAGGAACGAGGTTGGAGGTACGAGGTACGAGGTTGGAGAAAAGAAGTAATAGGTTAGCTCTGCTAATTTTTTTTGATTCTATTTTTTCGGGCAGTTATAATCGATGCTACTATTATCCCTCAGGTTAGCGCGAGCATCTTGCTCGTGCTTTAATATTATTCCCCTAGTTAGCGTGAGCATCTTGCTCGTGCTTTATAATTATTCCGCAAAACGTTTATACAAAAGTTACATCATTCCCAAGTGCATTCCTTCGTTGTCAATTTTTAAAACAGTTTCATCACCAGTATAGTTTCTTGCACTGCTGTATTTCCAATGAATGGGGTCAGTTACAAAACCTTGTTTTACAGGGTTATTATGGATATAGTCGATTTTTTGTTTAATTACCTTTCCACTCCATAGCGCTATTGGCTTGTTATGTTGTTGCCAAAATTGTCTTTTCTTTACATTGCTATTCCCCTTTCCTGCCCGTTCCATCATACTAAACATCCATTCCTTTCTGCTTTCTTGAGGATTATCTTCTATAGCTTTTAAAAGTTGTCTTGCTGTAAATCCTTTAAAATCTCGCAATAATCCCGATGGATCTTCAATTTTTGATCGAAAGACAAGATGCACATGACTTGGCATAAAACAATATGCAAATACCTCCATACCTTTTTCATTTCTGCAATATTTTATACTCTCTGCCAGTATTGAAAAATACGTTTGCCTTGTAAATACATCTATCCAATATACCGTGGCAAAGCTTATGAAATAGGCGGCAGTTGGATTTTTAAATTTATATTTTCTACTCATTTAGTTTTTATTATTTTTTTGAAAAAAATATTCTCTTAGTACTATGGTTGTTGCTGGCACGAGCATGATGCTCGCGCCAGCACTGGGGCTAACTTTCGAAATGCTGGCACCAGCCTGGGAGCACGAGCGAGACGCTCGCACCAGCTTACGGAGATTTGAGCACACAACTTCCATGTATCTATTACAAATTTTTTCGTTCTTAATTTTAAGTCTTACATAGTTCTATTTTGCTCGAAAAAAAATCCTTCTCAACATTCCTATTTCGTATTTCGTACTTATTCATCCCAGCCATCCTTCCCTATCCAAACTCCTGTACTGTATGGCCTCCGCAATATGCTCAGATATTATGTTTTCAGTGCTCGCCAGATCGGCAATGGTCCTGGCTACTTTTAAAATGCGGTCATACGCCCTGGCAGAGAGCTTTAGGCGATCCATCGCATCTTTTAACAAGCCCAGGGAAGAGTCGTTCAGTTGACAATATGCCTGTATCTGCCTTTTGCCCATTTGTGCATTGTAATGCACCTGAGCGGTCTCCTTAAACCGTTGTGTTTGAATTTCCCGGGCAGCGATCACCCTTTTTCTGATCTCCGCACTGCCCTCCCCTTTTCTCTTTTCTGATAATTTTTCAAATGGGACCGGGGTCACTTCTATATGAATATCGATACGGTCCAGCAAAGGCCCTGAGATCTTTCCCAGATAGCGCTGAATTTCAGCCGGGGAAGAGCTGATGGGGGCATCGGGATCATAGAAATACCCGGACGGACTCGGGTTCATACTGGCCACCAGCATAAAGCTACTGGGATAGGTGATGGTAAACCTGGCCCTGGATATGGTCACCTCCCGGTCTTCCAGAGGTTGACGAAGTACTTCCAGCACACTTCGTTTAAATTCGGGCAACTCATCCAGAAATAAAACGCCATTGTGTGACAATGAGATCTCCCCGGGCTGGGGATAGGTGCCCCCTCCGACGAGGGCCACATCACTTATAGTATGATGCGGACTTCTAAAGGGACGTTGGTACAAGAGTCCCAGGTTAGATACCTTCCCTACGACAGAATGGATCTTGGTGGTTTCCAGCGCTTCTTTTAAGGTCATGGGCGGAAGAATGGTAGGTAGCCTTTTGGCAAGCATGGTCTTTCCTGCACCCGGCGGACCAATCAATATAATATTATGACCCCCGGCAGCAGCGATCTCCATACAACGTTTTATCCCTTCCTGACCTTTTACATCAAAAAAATCGACCTCCAGTTCCTGCTGGTGCCTGTAAAATTCAGCTCTGGTATCAATGACAGATCGTTCTAAAGGAAGTGCCTTGTCAAAGAATTGGATGACCTCCTGAATTGTACTAACGCCATAGACCTCCACGTCCTTTACGATGGCAGCTTCATTTGCATTAGCTTTTGGGACAATTAGCCCCTTAAATCCTTCTTCCCTGGCTTTGATGGCAATAGGTAGTGCCCCTTTAATAGCTTGTACGCCCCCATCTAAGGAGAGTTCTCCCATGATAAGATACTTACTCAGATGCTCTGCTTTTATCTGCTTAGAGGCCGCCAGAATGCCTACGGCTATGGGAAGGTCATAGGCAGAACCTTCTTTCCTGAGGTCTGCTGGTGCCATGTTGATGGTGATTTTCTTTCCGGGTACCTTATAGTTATTGTTCTGAAGGGAAGCTGCGATCCTGAAATTGCTTTCTTTGATAGCATTATCCGGCAAGCCAACCAAATGATACCCAATACCCTTGTCCACATTTACCTCTATGACAATGGTGGTGGCCTCTATCCCAAAAACGGCACTGCCATATACCTTGGTAAGCATAAAAACCCCGAATTAATTTCAAAACCTGTAAAATACAGGTCAAGTCTGAAATATATATTCAGTACCAAATCTTTACATCCGCCTTTTATTTACCTTTCTATTTCAATTATGGTGGTATGCTACAATCTCTTTTAAAATGGTATTGATTTTTGTCACCTATGAGTATCCCCCTGTTCACATATAGCCAGGACATCTCTATTGAGAAGGAGAGTGACCCCGACAGATTTAAAGCCCTGCTATTTAAACTCCCATAAGGCTATTGGTTTAATTCTTATAAGTTTCGGGTAGTAGACCATGCATTAGGAAAAAGCAGGGAAAATTCAATTTCTGTAATCCAATTGAGAATAAAATATTTATAATTACTAAGCTGCAAGTTTCCTGCAAGCTGAAAGACCTAGTTCATATGATAATGGTATTTTGAAGTGAACATTAAAAACAAAGTGAACTAATTGATTCCAATATGGAGTTAATGTTCTTCACTTTAGGATTCTTAATAAAATACAACTTCATCATCCCCCGATTTTTTACTTCAAATTCACCACGATATTCACAGTCGAATTTGTTATTTATCAATACATACGTATTTTGTGAAATATTGATCCTGCCAAGTTCTGACATGTTTTCCATGTGGGAGGCAACATTAACGGTATCGCCCCATATATCGTAGGCGAATTTTTTGCTGCCTACAACCCCTGCGACGACAGGACCCGAGTTGATCCCGATACGAATTTCAAAATTCATTGTATTTGCTTTATTTCTTTTGGTCAATTCGACAAATTCGGCCATTTCACATGCCGCCATGACCATTTTTTGGGCATGATCCTTTTTGGCACCGTGGAGGCCCCCGGCACACATATAGGAATCGCCCATCGTTTTGATCTTCTCAAGACCATATTTTTCAATGATCTGATCAAACTTGGAAAAGTAATATTCAACGGTTTCTACCAAAGCCTCAGGGGATAGATGTTCGGAAAACTGGGTGAAACCTTTAAAATCGGTAAATAATACCGTTGCGGAATCTATTTTTTTGGCTATTACTTTCCCATTTAACTTTAACTCAATGGCAGTATCCTCCGGTAGAATATTAAGTAACAAATTTTCAGCACGATCTCTTTCTTGTTTTATTGTTAGATTAGTTCGTCTGATATAACGATTACGCAGAAATAGACCCAAGGCCAACAATAAAATCAGAAACGACGCAATAGCTGTGGCAATGACAATAATTTTTTGGGTTTGTTTCTCCTGGTTAAGTAGATCTACCTCTAACTGTTTCTGAATAATTTCATTTTTATCTCGCTTATTGATTATTTGTTCAGCCTCAGAGGTATTTTTAATACTGTCGCGATACACTATATGTTGTCTATAATAGTGATATGCGGCCTTATAGTCTCCTGAGCTTTTATAGAGTTCAGAAAGCTTTAGATTGGCCTTACTTATCGGATCTTTTAATCCATTTGAAATAGCGATCTCGAGTTGTCTATGGGCATTTTCCAGATCAGATGCATTACCACTCTGCACAAAGTAGCTGTCTAATATATCCGTCAAAGAAATCGAAACAGGATAATTTTCTGAAAGGATCCCCAAGCTCACGGGATGCTTTATTGTATTTGTTCCTATCAACTCATAAGTGCTTCCCGAATTAAGAACAACTTCATGAGGTATTGCGAACTCGATTGAATTAGCGTCTTCTAAATTCTTATAGATTTTTGGATTATCGGTGATTTTTTCCTGCTGGGGCCAGGCAATGAATAGGCAAACACTAAAAAAACAAAGAACAACGGGCCATTTTATGGAAGTTCTGGTATACATTTTATCATGAATTTACGCAATGTAAAAATTCCGATAGAGTCCGGAGACTAATTTTGTGGGGGGGGGGTTCCTGATAGAATTCGAAGCCTGATTTTTTTTTAGAATTCGTATACCTAATGGGAATTTTCTATGATATTTAAGATACGCTAAATAAGTTAAAGCAGCGTTTCTTTTTGTCTGAAAGTCAGGATTTAATGTCCGAAGCCAGTTAGAATTTGTCCGAAGCATTGTAATATGAAGGCCTTTAAAGTAAACGTATAGGCCTATAAGGGTTTAACCTTATTTGATATACTTAAAAACCTACCACCAGAAGATTCATTTAAAACAGGATTCATAAGCCCTGAAATTGCCGCAATAATGGAAAATAGGTAGCTGGATTAAATAATAATCCATAGTGATTTTCTTTCCGGGTACCTTATAGCCATTTTTCTGAAGGCAAGCTGCGATCCTGAAATTGTTTTCTTTGATGACATTATCCGGCAAGCAAACCAAATGATACACATCACCCTTGTCCATATTTACCTCTATGACAACGGTGGTGGTCTCTATCCTAAAATGGTACTGCCGTACACCTTTTTGAGTAATTATAATGAATGTGTTTCTTCTCGGAATAAAAAGTAGGGCCAACACTGAAAAATTACTTTATATTTCAATATTGGGTATCAAAATATGAGAATTTAAAGCGTATTGAAAAAGTTGATCAATAAAAGTAATTTCTTGTTCAATGAGTCTTTCAAATGGCTACATTTAATATCCTATATCAACCAAAATGCTGAAGACTTTATTAACTCCCGGTTTTCATTGGTTTCTTGTCATCTATGCTGTGATAGCTAATGGGCAATCATCAACTATTTCTGTTGACAGTACTATAGGTACATACGATACCCTCCAAATTAAATTTCCAAAAACCTATTGGTTTAACAGTTATAAATTTAGTATTGGCGACTATGCTAAAGGGAAAAGTAAGCAGAGTATTAATAGCACCAGTCATAAAACTAAAAGAACCTACTCAGAAGACAAAACCACCTATAAGTTTACCATTACCCTGGAAAGTAATAATGCTGAAACCGCACTGATCAAGGGCGAATTTGTCCAATATGAACGGTATACGGTCTCAAATGGCGGCTTTTTAGAGGTCCTGACAGGGATAGAATCCGAGACGACGGAATATATTGGGAACTCCAGTAAAAAGACCGTAACGATAACTACAAGCATTGATGAGGCGGAATCGTGGAGTCTAATTGTATTCGACAACGACTCAGAAGATACTACTGAAATACTACCTACTCTTTTACGTACTGATACCCGCACCATCCTGGTGGAAAGTACACGAGGAGCCACCGACTATCGCAAACTAGGGATCTATTCTTATGGCAGTTATACCTTTATTGATAACGATATAGTTTTAGGTAGCATCCTAATCCAAAGGGGAAATATCATCTTATTGAGAAAAGATTTGGATCCCCAGACCAAACTTGTGATCATTTCTGCAATTATGGCCTTGGTAGGATGATTTGTATCATTCAATCGATGCCTTTAAGATAAGTACCGAAGCAGCCGTTTCCTTTATTTCCTCCGGATTCAACAACATCTTACGAAATTCTCCCTTGACAAACATTTTAGCCTGGTCTTCGTAGTATTTACTGAATGGATTCCCAGATTGGCCGGTGGGTAAAATACTCATGCTGTTTTCCACATCCGAAAAATCGATCACGCGCCGGGTAGACGGTCCTGCAGTAACATTAAACTCGGCTTCTCCGTTATAGGGAAATGCCATATTGTTGATCACTTCCCTGGATCCCGATACCGGAAACGGACCTACATTAAAAAAGGAACGCAGTGTGGCAATCTGTCCAATAGGGTGGCCGTGTTCCACTGTATGCACCTTGCCCCATGTCCATTTTGAAATATCGCTGCCCAAGTCTGTTTCCAGCGATTCAAAAGCCTCAATATATGATGTTTGTACGATCTCTTTTTTGGTTTCTACCGTATCCTGAGTCTCACTATTGTCAAACCATACAGAATTGTCCTTAGCCGTCATGGGTGCAATAAGTCGCTTGTGAAAATGAGTACTTAGGAAATCCTTAAATAGGTCCTCTCCCAATTCATCTTCAAATGTATTTTTTAAGAAGTAATAGATCCATCTGTGGAAAATAGCAGCCTCGGCATTGGTTGTTGCATAATCACCATTCCATTTGCTTAAATGATCTAGTGCTAATGCCTGCTGATCACTAAGCTCTTTCACAGTGATCAGTTTGGCCAGATTTGTAATAATTGTTGGATTTACAGATGATATGCCATCCGTTATCATTTCACGTACAGAAGCCGCTTCCCAATCATCTTTAGTTTCTAAGAGAGAAACAATTCGCCTTGCTCTGTTCTCCGGCAGGTAATAGCCAGGATAGAGCATGCCGGCAATAGAATCTGGCTGATTATTCGCGGAATATACATAATGCCATGGCGGATTTACGGCTTGTGGATTTTCAGAAAAATCTAAATATCGTACTTTCTTATCCTGCCCAATGCTGCCGTCCATGATAAACTTGGTATTGGTACTATCGCCCAGCTGATATAGTTTTGCAGATGCCCACCAGGCTACATTGCCTTCGGCGTCCCCATACATGGTATTAAGTCCGGGGGCATGAATCTTCGGAAGTGCCTCCCTGAATTCCTCCATATTCTCGGCATGACTAATTCCGTACAATGATTCCATGACCGTATTCTCCCCTTTGGTATAGATCCAGTCCATACTGATAGGTCTTACCCCTTGTACCTGATTGGCTATTCCATTTAGAACCGGTCCGCGTACTGTCTTTTTGTAAGAGAACACCACATCCTTTTCATCTTTCACTTTGATCGTTTTTGAAACTACCTCAAAGGTCTTCCAGCCGTCCGGGGTTTTGTATTGAGTGCTATCCTCCGGATTAGGCGTTTCATAATAGAAGTCCACGTCATCATTCTCAAACATGGTAAATCCATAGGCCATTTTATAATCGTGCCCTAACATGGGGAAAGGTACACCTGCCAAATGATAACCATATTTTTCATAGGTTGGAGTTTTGACATGTGCCTCATACCAAACTGAGGGTTGGGCAAATCCTATATGAGGGTCGTTTGCAAAAATGACCTTTCCATTCTTTGTTTTTTCCGAGCCAATCACCCAGCTATTACTTCCGATAAATTGTGGGACCGGGACCCTGGCAAGCACTTCAGAGACCTGTGAGACCATGACCGCAGCACTTTGCACTTCTTCCCCCGTGTAATTCTTTATCCAGACAGTATTTGGAGAGCTATCTATCTCAAGATCATTTAAATAAGGAACTCCTATAGAATCGCGAATAGTAGTTAATAAAGGATCCGTTTTGTGAGCCATGGCAAAACTAAAGGCCATATAACCTACGGCATTGTAAATATCCCGGATCTTAAAAGGCTTTTTCTCTAAGCCGGTTAGGTAGAATTCAATAGGGGTTGGCCCATCCTCAATGAATTGATTAATTCCGTCTAAATAAGCCTGTGAGATCAAGGCAGCCGGATCATTTGGATCTAACTCGCCTATGCTTTTGGCCGAGGCATCGTCAATGCCCAGTGAAAGGAAGAACTTGTCTGTAGATATCAGATCCTTACCAAACACCTCTGAGAGCCCACCCACGGCAACCCTCCTTAATAATTCCATTTGCCAGAGCCTGTCCTGAGCATGCACATAGCCCAGTGCTCTAAAAGCATCTTCTTCCTCAGCTGCTTCAATATGGGGAATACCATAAGGATCATAAGTAACAGTAACATCTGCTGAAAGATTTTTTAAGCTCTTCTCACCAGAATAATCCGGCTTTAATTTCTGCACCACAATGAACGCTGCAATAAGCAGAATTCCGCCGATACCCACTAGTATCCATCCTATTTTCCTGACAGTCTTCACCTTAGTAAATTTCTTGGGATAAAGATAGTGTTTTTAAGGTTCAATGCTATTTCTATCGACTAGTTACCACATTATTCCGTTGATACATCTGATAATTTTTAAGTCCCTCTTTTAACCACATTTCATAGGTGGCAGTATCGGTATTTTGAATGGAGGAATTAAGGACATAGAGGTCCGGAGAAAGCAAGACATAATAGGGTTGTGAGGCGGCATTAAAATTGATGGTCTGGAAGGTACCCCACTTCTCCCCTATCTCTTCAATAGCCTTGACCCTGCCAGAATCGTATTGGAACATAAACTGATCTTCTTCGGGTAAAGATTCGCGATCATCAATATATAAAGATATCAGGACAAATTCTTCATTCAGAAGTTGAAACACTTCGGGGTCGCTCCATACGTGCTCTTCCATTTTGCGGCAGTTAACACAGGCCCATCCTGTAAAATCTAACAATATTGGTTTGTTTTGTGATTCAGCATATGCTCTACCTGTCTCAAAATCCTTAAAGCAATCTATTCCAAGAGGACAATCACTTTCCTGTTCCATCACTGTATAAAAATCTGGCGGAGGAAATCCGCTTAAAAGTTTAAGATCGGTGATCTGTAAAGTGCCCAAAACAAGGTATAAAGTAAATAGACCACTCACTACTGCAGTGATCTTTCTGGCGATCGATAATTTTACTTTAGGACCATCATGGGCAAAACGATAGAGTCCAAATAAATAGCCGGTCATTAAAAGAAATAACAGTATCCATATTCCAAGGAAGATCTCCCTTTTAAATAGTCCCCAATTGCCGACCAAATCAGCATTTGATAAGAATTTAAAGGCTAATGCCAACTCCAGGAATCCAAGTACCACTTTCACCGTGGTCATCCACCCACCCGATTTAGGAAGGCTGTGTAACCATGCAGGAAAAAGGGCAAATAGACCAAATGGCAACGCCAGCGCTGCACCAAACCCTACCATTCCTGCCGAAAGATTCATGGCAACATCACCTTCTGCCAAAGCGGTACTACCTAATAGTCCCCCCAGAATAGGGCCCGTACAAGAGAATGAAACTATGGCCAGGGTTACTGCCATAAAAAAGATTCCAAGACCTCCCCCAACTTTATTTGATGCGGAGTCCATCTTATTGGCCCAACTACTCGGTAAGGTAAGCTCATAATACCCAAAAAAGGAAAAAGCGAAGAAAACAAAGATCAGAAAGAAGAAAATATTCAACCAAATATTAGTCGCTATTGTATTCAGGATCTGGGAATCGACCGAATCAAAAATGTGAAAAGGCAAACTCAGAAGGAAATAGATCAGCACTATAAAAAAGCCGTACAAAGAGGCATTGATTATCCCGGTGGACCTGTTCTGCGACTTTTTAGTAAAAAAGGAGACCGTCAACGGGATCATGGGGAATACACATGGCGTTAATAAGGCTATTAATCCCCCCAGAAAACCCAACCCAAAGATCATTAAAAGTCCGTTTTCGTTTTGGGATGCCTCGTCACCCACTACCTGCAGCACCTCTTTATTCTTAAGGTCTAATTTTAAGGCAGCAGCTTTTTCTCTGCTTCTCTCATCTATGGTTTGGACGGCAATAACAGCCGATTTTCCATCTAGTGTAAAATAAAAGTCCTCGTCTTGCCCAATGCACACTTCTTTACATACCTGATAGAACAAGTTTACTTTGATCTGGCGAACCTCAGGGTTCAACAGCCTTATTTTCTGCGTAAAAATAGCTTCGTGCTTAAAATAGGTTTCTTCAACCTCAAAAATATCGCTGTATACCTTCAGTGTTTTACTCTCACTGGTGCCACCTACCAGTTCATAGTCTGTCCCAACGTTCACATAGGTAAACTCAGCTGGCAGGGAACCGCCTTCGGCTGTGAACTGAGAATACACGTGCCAACCCTCCAGAATGGTCGCCTTCATGACCAATTCATATTCTGAGACTCCTGTTTTTTCTAGTTCCTGTGTCCACTGAACCGGATCTTCCTCTGTCTGTGTCCAGGCAGTAAAAGAAAAAATAAAGAGTACTAAGCTTGTTATAAGATACTTCATTCTGCTACTGTAACCTTAAGGATATTTTTGGTTAATGCCGTTATTTTAAATCTGTCATCAGCTCTTCTTCCTATGATCCAAACAATTTCATCTCCACAACACAAGAGCCACTGATTCTCTTTGGCTACGGCATCCATTTTCTCATCTTTGAAAAACTTAGCAACCTTTTTTTTGCCGTCCATTCCCAATGGGTAAAAATAGTCGCCTTTTTTCCATTTCCTAACGGTTAACCTATGGTTTAACGTTTCTTTATCTACATATAGTATAGTATTGTTCTTTTCTTCTATTTGTTCAACTTTCTCAATGTTCAATTCGATAGGAAGTTCACTCAATTCATCCGGGATACTACCTTCATCCGTAGCTTCAGTTAAATCTGGTAATTCTTGAAGGATCAGATGTTTACGATCTTTTATGAGTCGATGTGTATTAGAAAGGATTTCCTTTCCACTCATAGCGGTAAGCAAGGACTCCATATCTTTCCAGGAATGAAAACCGTATTCCTTAAAAAGTTCATATAAATATCCCTGAAGAGGATTGAGATCCTCAAGTGAACTCACAGCGATCTTAAATCCCTGATGATAGGGAACAAAGAATTTTTCTTTTAGTTCTTTGGAATAATCCGAAAGCAATTTTGCCGAATCTGAGAGATATTCCTCAGTTTTTTTGAAATTCTCCAGGAAGGTTGGGTGAAGTTCCTTCAAAACGGGGACTAACTCATGCCTGATCTTGTTCCGCAAATACTTGGTCTCTTCGTTAGAACTGTCTTCTCGCCATGTGATACCTTGCTCCCGGGCGTATTCCATGATCTCAGCTCTGCTAAATGGCAAGAGGGGTCTTATGATGCCATTGGTATTGGGTGGGATTCCGCTAAGTCCTTCAATACCGGTACCTCTGGAAAGGTTAATTAAAAAAGTCTCCAGCGAATCATCTAAATGGTGGGCGGTCAAGACCCAGGAAAGCTCTTCTTTCTCCAATAGTTCCGCAAACCATTGATAGCGCAGTTCCCTGGCCGCCATTTGAATGGAGAGCTTATTTGTGGAAGCGTAATTATGGGTGTCAAAGCTCTTTATAAACTTAGGGATATTTAATTGCTCAGCTAATTGCATACTAAATAATTCATCATCCTCACTTTCACCGGCACGAAGCTTAAAATTACAATGAGCCAGCGATATTTGCATTCCCATTTGCGAACACAAATGTGTCAGTACAACACTGTCTAGACCCCCGCTGCAAGCTACTGCACCAGCTTGTCTCAGGAGTTGAGGAAAATTCTTTTCAATATGATCCTTGAAGTCATTAAACACTTCGCAAAGGTAAGAAAGAAAGACGTCTGTCTGATGAGAACAATTTGCCCTGAAGATCTTTAAAGTTACGTGCGGGATGCTTACTTCCCTGCTGATAGACTATGTAACCATGTTGTAAAAGCCTTTTTATGTGCTTCCGCTAGCTCAGCGTCCACAATGCCCTTCTTTACATCAAAATTTTCTTTAAACGATGGCAGGGAAAAAGTAGCTACCACCTCGCCCCCAAAACGCGGAAGGATCTCTGCAGTCTTTTCCAATGAACTCATCCCACCACGTTTACCGTTAGAGGTACTCATAAGCAATATCTTTGTGTTCTCCAGGAATTTGCGTTCCAGACGGGATAACCAATCTATAAGATTCTTAAAATAGGCAGAGGGGTTGCTATTATGTTCATTTACAGACAAGATTAAGCCATCTGCTTTATGGAGATCATCCCTTAATTCAATGAGAGAATTGGTGTACCCATGTTTCTTTTCGTAATCCTCGCTAAACATTTGCAGATCGAACAGTGCCATGTTCATTAGCTGTACCTTTTGATCCTTTAAAAGTGATACGGTGTATTTTACTAAGGCAAAATTAATAGAGGTTGAAGAATTACTGCCCGCAAAGGCCATGATGTTGCTCATTTGCTACTTTATTAATTAGAAAAAAGCGAAAATACCTCAAATTAGAATTAAATGAGAACATTTTAGCTAATTTTGCCCTCGAAAACATCTAAACGGCCTGTCAATTAAGTATATAGGTTAGATAATAGTATGGAAGTAAAAACCAAAA
Source organism: uncultured Flavobacteriaceae bacterium (assembly GCA_963844995.1). Taxonomy (GTDB): domain Bacteria; phylum Bacteroidota; class Bacteroidia; order Flavobacteriales; family Flavobacteriaceae; genus Muriicola. The sequence continues at coordinate 127,587 of CAWJQE010000002.1, forward strand.
GACTTCATTTTATTGACGCCATGCGGGCCTGGGCTATCCTTATGATGCTACAGGGCCATTTTGTGGATGGCCTCCTCGATCCTTTTTTTAGGGATTCCGGCAGTAGTGTTTATAACCTATGGCTCTATTTTAGAGGCATCACAGCTCCGGTATTTTTTACGGTCTCTGGTTTTATCTTTACGTATTTGTTGATCCGTGTACCACAATTAGGGTTTGAAAACCCCCGGATCCGCAAGGGAATAAAAAGAGGTCTGGAATTATTGGTGATAGGATATCTCTTGCGCTTAAATCTATTTGGATTGTTGAAAGGTGAATTGTACAACGCATTTTTTCTGGTAGACGTACTGCATTGTATTGGAATATCTATCATGGTTATCATTGCGGTTTTCCTGCTAACCTCACGTCAAAAAACCTGGGTGATGCCCACCACCCTTTTAGGTATTACGCTAACCTTGTTCCTTTTTGAACCTATATATTCTGAGTGGACCTATTCCTGGCTACCTGAAATGTTCGCCAACTATTTTACCAGAGCTAATGGGTCAGTATTTACCATTATTCCCTGGGTAGGTTATACGGCCTTTGGGGCCTTTTTGTCAGTGCTCTTTAAAAAATACGCATCACATAGTAACTTATATCCTACGGCAATCGGTCTATCTGCCATAGCAGGAATAAGCCTGTTGTACCTGTCCTCGCCCTTTTTTGCATCCTTATCTGAGTTGGGCGGTATCTCCCTCCTCAATGACATTGCCTTAAACAATTACTTGTTTATCCGACTTGGTGATGTGCTGATAGTTTTTGCATTCTTTATGGTTTTCAGACATTATTTGACCCAGCCAAACCTCTTGCGCATTGGACAAAATACACTATCTATATACGTGATCCATTTTGTGATCCTTTACGGAAGCTTCACCGGACTCGGACTTTATGCGTTTTTTGATCATTCACTTGCTCCGTCAATAGTTATTCCCGGAGCCGTATTATTTATGATACTTTGTTCCTATACAGCGCTGTACTATGACACCAATGAATCCTTGATCAAAAGCAGCATTATACAATTACTACAAAAAGTATATTTTAAAGTTTCAAAATTACTTATAATTCTACAAGACAAGTTATTACGTGCCTTCAATGTAAGTAAAGGATAAATAATTAATATTACATTTTAAACATGTAATGCCCTGTCATCAGTTGCAGCAAGAGCCGCTTCTTTTACCGCCTCGGCATAGGTGGGATGTGCATGACTCATACGAGAAATATCTTCGGCAGATGCCCTGAATTCCATAGCGGTGACAGCCTCTGTGATAAGATCCGCACAACGTGCTCCGATCATATGCACGCCTAAGACCTCATCGGTTTTCTTATCAGCGAGTATCTTTACAAAACCATCAATATCCATACTGGCTCGTGCTCTGCCCAGCGCCCGCATTGGAAATTGCCCAACCTTGTATTCTACACCACCTTCTTTAAGCTGTTCTTCTGTCTTACCAACAGCAGCTACCTCCGGCCAGGTATAGACCACATTTGGTATCAGGTTATAATCTATATGCGGCTTCTGGCCTGCAAGGATCTCTGCCACCATGCTGCCTTCCTCCTCTGCTTTATGGGCTAACATAGCCCCTCGTACAACATCGCCAATGGCATAGATGTTTGCTACATTGGTCTGTAAATGATCATTGACCAATACGCGGCCTTTATCATCTAACGACACACCGGCTGCAGCGGCATTCAGTCCGTCGGTATAAGGTCTTCGACCTACAGAAACCAGGCAATAATCGCCCTTCAGAATGAGTTCGCCTCCCTTGGGATCATCTGCTACAACAGTGATCTCTTTTCCTTTTCGGCTTACCGATTTTACCTTATGAGAAAGGTGAAATTTCACTTTTTGCTTTTTAAGAACACGCGTTAGTTCTTTGGAAAGCCCTGCATCCATTCCGGGAATGATCCTGTCCATAAATTCGACTACACTAACATCTGAACCCAGCCTCTTATATACCTGTCCCAATTCTAATCCAATAACACCACCCCCAATAATGATCATGTGCTTTGGGATCTCCTTTAGCTCTAGCGCCTCTGTAGAGGTAATGATACGCTCTTTATCCAGAGAGATAAAAGGTAAACTGGCAGGCTTAGAACCAGTTGCTATGATAGTATTCTTGGCCTCTATAGTGGTTGTTTTTCCTTTTGCAGGTTTAATGTCGATATGAGTAGCATCTTTAAAACTACCTGTCCCCTGGAAAACTTCAATTTTATTCTTGTCCATCAGGAATTGAATCCCTTTGGTGGTCTGATCTACAACCGCCTGCTTCCGACCAATCATTTTCGCAAGATTCACTTTTACTTCCCCCGGAATCTCAATGCCGTGCTCTTCAAAATGCTTGATCGCATCCTCGTAATGATGACTAGAATCTAACAGTGCTTTGGAAGGAATACATCCTACATTTAGGCAAGTACCTCCCAGTGTTGAGTATTTTTCAATGATCGCTGTTTTCATTCCAAGTTGGGCACAACGGATAGCAGCAACATATCCACCGGGTCCTGAGCCAATTATGGCCACATCAAATTGAGTCATATAGTTCGTTTTTTTAGGCGCAGTAAAGTTTAAAACGGAATTATCTATTCCAACGGAGCAAAAGTACGAATGTTTTTAATTTCATCCGCAGGTGTCCTGAACAGAAAGGATTTAAAATTAAATGGAGCCTAATAGAGTGCTATCTTTTTGTCTACAGCACCCAGAGAAACAAGATAATCCTTGACCTCTAAAGCATCTTCCCCACCCTTTTCCGCATGGTGAAGCAAGGTAAAGCCATGTGGGCCTTTTGCATGTAGTGTATTTGGAAATGCTGTAAGCATTGACTTTACGATCTCCATTTTTCCAAAAAGGCAGGCCGTAAAGATGTTAGCCTGCGCACCTTTGTCTAAAAAGTATTGGGCGAGTTCTTTATAACCAACATGACTTGCGGCTCCAAGTCCGGTTTCAAAATCGCCGTACTTCCAATCATGAGCTGCGTTTAGAAGATTGGGATATTCTTCAAGCAATTCCTTTACCTTATTCATATCCTTGTGTGATGCCCCAACAAATTCTTGCACAATGGACTTATCTAATTGTGGTTCATCCTGACTTTTAAAAGAGACTAAAAATGCCGTGGATGCAAGGAGTCCAAACCCTCCTGCAGATCTTAAAAAATTTGCTCGATTCATGATATTTGATTTTATATCTAGTAAGGTACATAATTTAAGGACCTACCATTTCAAATTAACATGAGTTTAATAAGGCGTTCATAAGGCAATGGCGGTGGTTGCCTTTACCTCGCTGATCACAAAAGAGCTTTGGGTACTCCCTATATTCTTAAGCGCTGTAAGTTTGGTGACCATGAATTCTCTGTATGCCGCCATATCGGCAACATGTATCTTTAAAATATAATCATAGTCCCCACTCACGTGATAGCATTCAGAGACCTCCTCTAACTGCAATACTTCCCGTTCAAATTGAAGCACATAGTCTTTTATATGCTGACTTAATTTTACATGGCAGAGTGCCGTAAAATCCATTGATGCCTGGTGCTTGTCTATAAGGGCCACATATTTCTGGATAACACCATCTCTTTCGAGGCGTTTGATACGTTCATAAACCGCCGTGGTGGAAAGTCCCAAAGCATTTGCATATTCCTTAGTGGTCTTCTTACAATTAGCCTGTAGCAGGCTTAATAAGTGCTTGTCTAAATCATCTAGTTTCATAAGAATGAAAATCTACTATGTTGAGATTATTGAAAATAATTAGTAAATATATCTATTTATTATAACATTTATAGTTTTATAATCTATATAATTAAATATGGATTGTATTTTGATCTATGTATTCCTATCTTTATCCCAACTAAAATCTACTTCTTATGTCTTTTAATGCTTCAGATAAAATTCAGGAACTTCATAATTTTGGTGAGTTTGGCGGAGTGAATCCTTCCATCTCAGATTCTTCAACCTATACCTTCATATCGGCCAAAACCATGTTCGATACTTTTGAAGGAAATACCGAAGGATGTTATTTATACAGCAGGCACTCCTCCCCTTCTAATTTGTATTTAGGTGAAGCCCTTGCTGCCTTGGAAGGCACTGAGACCGCCAATGTAACTGCCAGTGGAATGGGCGCTATAACGGCTGTAATTCTGCAATTGTGTAATGCAGATGATCATATTGTAAGTAGCAGAACCATTTACGGAGGCACCTATGCTTTTATGAAGAATTTTCTTAACAAATTCAAGATCGATACTTCCTTTGTTGATATCACAAAATTAGATGTAGTTGAAAAGGCAATTACGCCCAAAACCAAAATGATCTACTGTGAATCTGTGAGCAATCCCCTTCTGGAAGTAGCAGATATTGAAGGTCTCTCCAAATTGGCAAAAAAACACAATATCCCTTTGGTTGTAGATAATACGTTTTCCCCTCTTTCTATAGCTCCCGGAAGGCTTGGAGCCGATGTAGTGATACACAGTCTTACGAAATTCATCAATGGCTCCAGTGATTGCGTCGCAGGGGTAGTTTGCGGCACCAAAGACTTCTGTCTGGCATTAAAAGATGTAAATAGTGGAGCTGGTATGCTTCTGGGTAGTACGCTTGATAGTTTGAGAGCTTCTTCCATTTTGAAAAATATGCGAACGCTGCATATACGTATGAAAAAACATAGTGAAAATGCACTTTATTTGGCCCAGCATTTTGAAAAAGACGGACTACGGGTTGTCTACCCCGGTTTAACTTCACATCCGGGTCATAAAAAGATGAAAAAACAAATGGTAGGGGAATACGGTTTTGGTGGTATTATGACGATAGACGTGGGTACCCTTGAAAAAGCAAATTTGTTAATGGAACAAATGCAAAAAATGAATTTGGGTTATCTGGCTGTAAGCCTCGGCTTTTACAAAACACTTTTCAGCGCGCCGGGAACTTCTACTTCGTCTGAGATACCACTGGAAGAGCAAAAAGAAATGGGGCTGTCTGATGGCCTTATCAGATTTTCCATTGGCCTGGATAACGATATACACAGAACCTATACGCTGATGCGTACTTGTATGCATCAATTGGGGATTCTTACAAAGAACAAGGTATCTGTATAAGACTGTGATTGGGAAGGTTTGCACAACCGTTGCTAAAATTGTAATATTACCAGCAAACTAATCCAAGCTACATGACGGCCAAAAAATCGAACGCATACAGGGAGAATGAGCACATTGTAGATAATAAAGAGCTGAACATTTGGGAGGCACTTATTCCTGTGGTAGCGCTGGTAGGCATGTTAGCGTATAATGTCTTCGTCTTTGGAGATAATGCTACCGGGGGATCTAATCAGTTCATCCTTCTTATGGGCGGCGCCGTAGCAGCGGTTGTTGGGTTTTTCAACAAGGTTTCCTACAAACAAATGCTGGCTGAAGTAGCCGAAAATGTAAAATCGACCACCGGTGCGCTTTTGATCCTTCTCATGGTTGGGGCCTTAGCCGGAACCTGGTTGGTTAGTGGAATCATCCCTGCAATGATCTATTATGGGTTACAGATATTAAATCCGACTATATTTCTTGCCGCCTGTGTAATAATTTGCGCAATAATTTCAATAGCAACCGGAAGCAGCTGGACAACAGCAGCCACCGTGGGTATTGCGCTTATTGGTATTGGTGAAGCCCTGGGCATCTCCTTGGGTATGACAGCCGGTGCCGTGCTCTCGGGCGCATATTTTGGAGATAAGATGTCGCCTTTGTCAGATACCACCAACCTGGCACCTGCTATGGCCGGCGGTGAACTTTTCGACCATATAAAATACATGACCATTACGACCATTCCCACTATTTCAGTGAGCCTATTGGTCTTTATTATCCTTGGGTTAAATATTGAGACCACAGGAGTTGCCGATACCGAAAGTATCTTATCCTCTATTGATACCACTTTTAATATTAACGGCTGGTTATTTATAGTACCTGTAGTTGTAATTCTTTTGATCATAAAAAAGGCTCCTCCTTTATTGGCATTGCTAATTGGCACCCTATTGGGCGGCGCTTTTGCCTTGTTCTTTCAACCGGAGATCGTTGCAGGATTAACCGGAGCCAAGGAACTTACTTTCGAGAATGGTTATAAAGGGATCCTTAATGCCATCACCGTTAAAACCTCCATCGCTACAGATAACCCTACTTTGAATGAACTTTTTTCTGCAAAAGGAATGGCAGGAATGTTAAGCACTATCTGGCTCATTGTTTGTGCCATGGTATTTGGAGGAATCATGGATGGGATTGGAGCACTTTCAAGGATCACCAAAGCATTATTGGGTATGGCCAAGACTACCTTTGGATTATTTGCCAGTACCGTGGGTAGCTGCCTTGCACTCAATGTTACCGCCTCAGACCAATATCTTGCGATCGTTGTGCCGGGGAAAATGTTTGCCAAAGCCTATGAAGATCGTGGTCTGGCCCCTGAAAATCTCAGTAGAACACTGGAAGACTCCGGAACTGTTACTTCTGTTCTTATTCCCTGGAATACCTGCGGTGCCTATCATAGCGGAGTATTAGGCGTTAGTGTGGCAGACTACTTTGTGTATGCCATCTTTAACTGGTTAAGTCCAATGATGACACTGCTTTTTGCGGCTCTTAATATTAAGATAAAGCAATTGGCTACCAGTAATGCCGCCTAATATTGATTAAATTCTCGTAATAGCTCAGGACTTTTGTAAAAGAACTTTTGAACAGAGGACACTCTACAAACACTAATTATTTCCTATTTTTCGGGCTTAAAATTTACTCTTATAATGACAAAAGAAACATTTGTAAAGAACCGCATAAAGGGATTTATGTATGCTTCTAAAGGAGCATTTCTCTTACTCCGCACGGAGAGTAGTATACAAATACAATTCCTGCTGGCTATTATTGTCACGATTGCCGGTTTCTTCTACGAGATCTCCCAGACAGAATGGATAGCACAGACACTGGCTATTGGCCTGGTTATGGGCATTGAGGGGGTAAATACAGCCATTGAAAAACTTTCGGACTACGTACAGCCAAATCATGATCCTAAGATCGGTTTTATAAAGGATATTTCGGCCGGAGCTGTAATGATGGTAGCCGTAGCAGCATCGATAGTTGGATTGATGATCTACCTCCCAAAAATATTTTAGTTCATTGTCCGCTTCAGCATCCTATGTAAATTTGTATTTTTACACCATGAACTGCATGCATTAATGGCAACCAAGAAAAAAAAGTCAAAACCTACGGCTTCTAAAAAAAGAAAATCTTTCAAGCTATCCAGACAGAATAAGATCATCCTGGGAAGCTTATTGATATTCTTAAGTATTGCACTTTTCTTTTCATTCATCTCTTTCTATTTCACATGGCAAGATGATCAAAGCCTGCTCACTGAATTTGCTAATCGTAATGAACAAGCCAAAAACCTGCTGAATAAATTTGGGGCCAGCGTAAGTCATTATATTATGTATAAGGGATTTGGCATCGCTTCCTTTATCCTTCCCTTTCTATTATGCCTAACCGGACTTTACATGTTCCTAAGTATTCCCAAAAAAGGACTTTGGAGCAAATGGATATGGGGTTTACTACTACTCATCTGGACCTCAATCGCATTAGGATTCTTTGCCGAGCAACGGCCTTTATTAGGTGGTCTGGTAGGCTATGAAATGAACGATTTCCTTCAGGACTATACAGGTAAAATTGGAGTTTTTCTTCTTCTTCTTTTTATGCTCACAATTATCATGGTGCGACTTTTTAAAGTCACGCCAGAGGGAATTGCCCACTTTTTTAAGTCGAAAACTGCTTCCGTTAGATCTGAATTCAAAAAGAAAGACATAGAATCTCCTACAATAATTAAAGAAGAGGACACAGAGATAAAACTGGATACCTATACCCATAAAAATGATATCCCTCCCCTGGTAGATGATTCTAAAGAATCTGCAATAGTTGAGGAAACAAAAACCGTTAGCAAGGAAGATGAAATTGCCATGGAGGTAAGTGCCGCTGCCGAGGAAAAAGAAGAGAAAGACATTCTTTCGGACAAGCTTGTTGCCGATTTTGGTGAATTCGACCCTACCCTGGAATTGAGCAATTACAAATTTCCACATCTCGATCTGCTTGATCAGCATGGCTTTACCGGTGGTATTACCATCAATCAAGAGGAACTGGAAGAGAATAAGAATAAGATCGTAAATACCCTAAAAAATTACAAAATAGGGATCGCACAGATCAAGGCTACCATAGGTCCCACCGTAACCCTTTATGAGATAGTGCCCGAAGCTGGGATCCGTATCTCCAAGATCAAGAATCTGGAAGATGATATTGCGTTGTCCCTGGCCGCATTGGGAATAAGGATCATTGCACCTATCCCCGGGAAAGGTACTATAGGGATAGAAGTTCCCAATAAAAAGGCTACCACAGTATCTATGCGTTCGGTGATCGCTTCTAGTAAATTTCAAAAGGCAGAAATGCAATTACCTATTGCCTTTGGTAAGACTATCAGCAATGAAACCTTTGTGGTAGACCTTGCAAAAATGCCTCACCTGCTCATGGCCGGCGCCACAGGTCAGGGAAAGTCTGTTGGTCTCAATGCAGTTCTTACTTCCCTATTGTACAAAAAACATCCGGCGGAAGTTAAATTTATCCTGGTAGACCCTAAGAAAGTAGAATTAACGCTTTACAACAAAATAGAACGTCACTATCTGGCCAAACTACCAGATTCTGAGGAGGCCATCATTACAGATAATACCAAAGTGATACATACCTTGAATTCTCTCTGTATTGAAATGGACAACCGTTATGAGTTGCTCAAACTGGCTATGGTGCGTAACATCAAAGAATACAACACCAAATTTAAAGCGAGGAAACTCAACCCTAATGACGGACACACCTTCCTACCCTATATTGTTCTGGTTATTGATGAGTTTGCAGATCTGATCATGACGGCCGGCAAAGAAGTTGAAACGCCCATTGCAAGATTGGCACAATTGGCCCGGGCCATAGGAATACATCTTATTATAGCCACACAGCGTCCTTCCGTAAACGTCATCACAGGGATCATTAAGGCTAACTTCCCTGCCAGAATAGCTTTTAGAGTTACCTCAAAGATAGACTCCCGTACTATTTTAGATGCTCAGGGGGCCGACCAGCTAATTGGAAGAGGTGATATGCTATATACCCAGGGGAACGACGTTACCCGTATACAATGCGCCTTTGTAGACACCCCGGAAGTTGCTAAGATCACAGAATATATTGGGTCTCAAAGAGGCTACGCCAGTGCACATTTACTTCCTGAATATTCTGGTGAAGATTCTGGCACAGGTCTTGATTATGATATCTCTGACAGAGATGCCTTGTTCAGAGATGCTGCCGAGGTTGTTGTTACCGCTCAACAGGGATCTGCTTCTTTGATACAGAGAAAGCTTAAGTTGGGTTATAACCGGGCGGGGCGTATCATTGATCAGCTGGAAGCAGCAGGGATCGTTGGGCAATTTGAAGGCAGCAAAGCCAGAGCAGTTTTGGTGCCAGATATCTTTGCACTTGATAAAATGTTAAACGAAGAAACCAATTAAGAGATGAAAAATATATTGATTTTAGTACTGATGATGTTTACGGCTTTGGGCAGCTATGCTCAGGATGCTGCAAAGGCTAAAGCTTTGCTGGATGAGGTTTACAATAAAGTACAGGGATATGATAATATTGAAGTGACCTTTAAATATACCCTGGAGAACAAGGAGGCCAACATCAACCAGGAAACACGGGGCGACGTAACCATGGAGGGAGATAAATATCTTTTTAATTACCTTGGATCACAGCAGGTATTTGACGGCAAAAAGGTTTATACCATTGTTCCTGAAAATGAAGAAGTGACCATTGATGATAAATCGGATGAAGAAAATACCATCACCCCTTCTAAAATGCTGACCTTCTATAAAAAAGGCCATAATTACGCCTGGGATATTCTTCAGAATGTTCAAGGGAGGAAGGTTCAGTATGTAAAACTTACTCCTATAGATACCCATTCTGAGATCGCTTCTATTTTGTTAGGGGTTGATGCCCAGACCAAACACATCTATAAATTGATCGAGACAGGGAAGAACGGAACCAAGACCACCATTACTGTTAATTCTTTTAAAACGAATCAGCCGTTGTCAAAAACCTTATTTACTTTTGATGAGGCCAAGTATAAAGATGAAGGGTACTACATCATAAGAAACTAGCACTTTGCGCATACTAGACCAGTACATTTTAAGTCGGTTCTTGTACAATTTTATCAGTTCGTTTGTGATCCTGATGTTCATTTTCATCTTCCAAACGATCTGGCTCTTTATTGATGATATTGCCGGGAAGGGACTGGATATAGTGATCATCGGGAAATTTCTCTTCTACCTGATGCCCAATCTAACCGAAAAGGTCTTGCCGCTTACCGTCCTTTTAGCTTCCATCCTCACCTTTGGTTCTCTTGCTGAAAATTACGAGTTTGCCGCCATGAAAGCCTCCGGGATCTCATTACAACGATCCATGTTGAGTGTCATATTTTTGGTGGTCTTGCTGGGTGGTGTAACCTTTTACTTCGCTAATACGGTGATCCCCGCTTCCGAACAAAAAATATACAACCTACGGCGAAACATTGCTAAGGTAAAGCCGGCAGCGGTCATTGAAGAAGGTGTTTTTAGTGATTTCGAAGGCATGAACATTAAGGTGGATGATAAGTATGGGAAGAATGACAAATACCTGAGAAATGTCATTATCCATAAAAAATCGAATCTTCAAAAGAACAACACCGTCATTAAGGCGGCAACGGGAGAACTCATAAGCAGCGAAGCATCGGATATTATTCAATTGGTCCTTACTGACGGGCACTATTATGAAGAGCTCGTCCCCAAAGCCAGTGATGAGCGCAAGCGACATCCCTTTGCAAAATCAGATTTTGAGACGTATACGATCAACATTGAGATCCCGGAAAATACTCAGGATCTGGAGGAGGAACGGAATGTACGCACGGATAAGATGAAGAATATTTCCCGACTTAAAAAGGATATAGACTCTATCATGGATAACAATCTTAATGTTGTTGGAGCATTTTCCAAGAACATTACCACCAGAATGGGGGCCTTTGTCTCTATTTCTGATAATGATTCTACACTTACTACCGGGTTTAAATATAAAACTAAGTTAGATTCCATATTAGCCGTAACAAAGGTTAAGGATACGGTCAGGACCACCAGTGATGTAATGGCCCTTTACCAAAATTGGCAAAAAAGCCAGATCATGAGTGCTGCATCTAATTCCATTTCGAATATTGTGAATTCTGTAAGTGGAAAGAAACAGGACATCCAGAATAAATACAAGATCTACAACATGCATATCCTTTCCCTTCATAAGAAATATGCGCTTGCTTTGTCATGCATTATTTTATTTTTTGTGGGTGCACCCCTTGGAGCCATCATTAGAAAAGGTGGACTCGGGTTACCTATGGTAATTGCTATTGTCTTATTTCTCACCTATTACTTTATTGGCGTTTTTGCAGGGAATTACGCTAAGGAAGGAAACATAAACCCTATACTGGGCGCCTGGCTTTCTTCTTTAATAATGTTACCTTTGGGTATTGTTTTAACGAAAAGAGCTACTGCAGACAGGGGGCTTATGAGTTTTGGTCATGTCTGGGATATAATTGCGGAAGCGGTACGAAAACGATTTAAAAGAAAGACCTCATGATTGTGGGTAAAGAAAAGATAATACAGTTAAACACTATTGAAGAGGCCATTGAGGATATCCGCAATGGAAAGGTGATCATAGTGGTTGATGATGAAAACAGGGAAAATGAAGGCGATTTTATAGCGGCTGCCGAAAAGGTAACTCCGGAGATGATCAATTTTATGGCGCAGCATGGCCGGGGTCTTATCTGTACGCCTCTTACGGAAGAACGATGTGGAGAGTTAGATCTGACCATGATGGTACAAAATAACACCGTACTGCATCATACACAATTTACAGTTTCAGTAGATCTTATAGGTAACGGATGTACAACAGGGATATCTGTCCATGACAGGGCAAAGACCATCAAAGCCCTGGTTGACCCTGAGACAAAACCGCATAATCTTGGAAGGCCTGGGCATATTTTTCCACTACGAGCCAAAAATGGTGGAGTATTGCGACGCACGGGCATACAGAGGCAGCCGTCGATTTTGCAAGGCTTGCGGGCTATGAACCTGCGGGTATCCTGGTTGAGATCTTAAACGAGGATGGAACTATGGCCCGTTTACCGCATTTGGTTGAGGTGGCAAAAAAATTCGATCTGAAACTTGTTTCCATCGAAGATCTTGTGGCCTATCGTATGCAGCATGATAGTCTTATCGTTAAAAAGGAATGTTTTGATATTGAGACCAGATTTGGTCATTTTACCCTTCATGCCTACCAGCAGACCACCAATGAACAAGTTCATATTGCACTTACTAAAGGGTTTTGGAAGCGTAATGATGCCGTGCTTACGCGAATTAATTCAACCCTGGTCAACAATGATATTCTGGGTACCCTAACCAACAATGCAGAACAAAAATTAGATGATATGTTCCGCGCCATCAATAATGAAGGGAACGGCGCTATTGTATTTATTAATCAGACCAGCGAATCCCTCAATTTATTGAATCGCTTAAAGGGACTACGTGAAAACCAGGCAAAGGGAATCATGAAAGCCCCTGGTATTGATATGGATACCAAGGATTTTGGTATTGGCGCACAGATCCTGCATGATCTTCACATCAGTAAGATGCGGATATTGACCAACACCGGACAAACAAAGCGTGTTGGGATCGTGGGATATGGCCTTGAGATACTGGAATACGTCCCCTACTAAGCTTCTCTTATGATTTTCTCTATAATACGATGCAGGGTTGCAGCTCTTTGTATTACTTCTTCTTCCTTCCAACTCAATTTTATAAGGCAAGATACCGTTCTGCTTATCCATTGATCTGACGCAGTAAAACTGTGCCCGACTTGTTGTTGTATACCATTTTTAACCTGTTCAGATACAGATCCCAGACTATGTAAGCCTTTAAGATGCTCCCATTTTGTATGGTAGTGCCAATTATTGTCAAACCAATAAAAACAGGCATCTACCCCCGCTGCAACCAGTTCTTTTTGTGCTTTTCGCGCCATGGTTTCGGTAGGTAGAAATAAATTCAGAAATGAATAGTTTTGCACCCCACCTTCCGGGACCCGTCTTAGGGTAACCCCTTCCAGTTTTTCAATGGAAGCTACCAAGATGTTGTAGTTCTTTTCTTGAATCGCCAGAAAGTCGTCCAGCCTCTTAATCTGGGCCAGACCTACCGCCGCATGCAATTCTGAAATACGGTAATTATAGCCTAAAAAGGGATGTGTTTCTGCTCCCCTGTCGTTACCTATATGGTCATGTCCATGATCGGAATAATGATCCGCATTGGTATAAAAGTCCTCGTTGTTGGTGATAAGGCCTCCCCCCTCTCCACAGGTGATGGTTTTTACAAAATCGAAAGAGAAACACCCAATATCGCCGTAACTCCCTAAAGGTTTGCCTTCAAAACTACCGCCAATGGCTTGGCAGGCATCTTCTATAAGTACTAAATTATGCTTATTACAAAGTGCCTTCAGCGCCCTTAGATCTGCCATAGAGCCACACATATGCACTGGCATAACCGCTTTGGTTTGTTTTGTGATCGCCTTTGCGACCGCTTCTGGCTCCAGGGCAAGAGTGTCATCAATATCTGCTAATACGGGGATTGCTCCTAAGGCTAAAACAGCTTCAAAACTGGCTACAAAAGTAAATGTTGGGATGATCACTTCGTCACCGGCGCCTATACCGGCACTGGCCATAGCCACTGTTAATGCTGCCGTACCACTGCTTACCGTATGGGCATAGCTTGTATGCATACGTGCTGCGAGGGCCTGTTCTAATTCCTTAGTCTTCCAATGACCTTTTCGCATTCCATCAAAGCCATATCGCATCAGTACTCCGGAATCTAATACTTCCTGTACTTCTGCCCTTTCCAGCGCTCCAAACAATTCAAATCCGGGCATAAATCTTTGTTTTCTCTTTATTTAATATGGATTATGGTTTCAGAGAGGTCTCTGCGAACCTTTTTCATTTCCGAAAAGAAATCATCTTTTGCTCTTTTTCCTACTGGCAATACCAACACCGAAGAAAGCCCCATAGGTGCAAGACCCAGTTGTTCATCATAGGCGGAAGGTATAAAACCTTCCATAGGGCAGGCATCAATATGTTCCATAGCGCAAACGGTCAGTAGATTCCCCATGGCCAAATACGCCTGGTTGGTAGCCCATTGACGTATCTCTTCGGTCTCCTTCTCAGAAAAACTATCTACCAGTGCATCTTTAAAAGGAGAAAGGATCTGATCACTGGTGCCCCTAACTTTTTTTACCTTTTCAAAATACTTAGCAATATATTCCTGATCAATATTCGTTTCAATGCAAATAACCAGCACATGAGAAGCCTGGGCTACCTGATTTTGCTTATAGGAGTGGTCTACAAGAGCTGCCTGTATCTCCTTATTTTTAACGACCACAAGGCGAATGGGTTGTAACCCGTAAGAAGTTGCGGTCAAATTAAAAGCCTTGATCAACTTATCTAATTGTGAATCTGTTAAATAGGCATCCGAGTCAAATTTTTTAACCGCATACCTCCACTCTAATCGTTCTATACTATCTCCCATTTTATGTAAAAAACCATAGTTTAATTGCCATGGCGATCACCATGATCACCAAAAATGTTTTAATAAAGCCATCGCCTTTATTCACCGAGACCCTGCTGCTAAACCATGCACCTAATCCATTACCAATGGCTAATACAAGGCCCACCTTCCAAATAACCTTATCATTTAGCACAAAAACGGCCAATGCCGCAAGGGTATAGATGCAGACCACGGCTACCTTGGTTGCATTGGCCCTCACCAGACTCATGTGGTGAAAATAATGTAAAAATAAAAGGATAATGAATCCTATTCCCGCATTTATAAAGCCTCCGTAGATCCCGATAAAGAAAAAGGCGATCATTCCTACCCAGAGATATTTCCCGGTAAGCCTCTCCTGCATGTCTTCCAGATTGATCTTGGGTTTAAAGACAATGATCAGAACTACAACGATCATAATGATAGCCAGTATCTTGTTAAAGGTCTCCCCCTTGATGTCTACGGCAATAGATGCACCAATGATAGAGCCAACCAAGGCCGCTAATCCCAAATAAATATTAAATGGGAAGGTTGAGACCCCCTTACTTTTAAATCCGGCAACTCCTATGGCGGTTTGAAAGGCAATGGCCACCCGGTTGGTTCCGTTGGCCACACTGGGCGGAAGACCTAAAAAAATAAGTACAGGGAGAGAAATAAGGGATGCACCTCCGGCGATGGTATTGATAAAACCAACCACAAATCCAACCACTACCAATAGCACATAATGGTACCATGCTTCCATGCCGCAAAAATACATTCTAAAATGTAATTTCTCGAATTATGGATGCCTATTATACAATCTGAAAGTGTAATTGAGCAACAATTGTTGAAAGAATAAAGTGGTATGCTAAAATATATTCCTATCACAAATAGCCATTTATCCCGGCAATGACATTCGCCATTTAACTCCCTGCGAAAGGCGTTCCAAAAATACCTACGGCAAGTTCTGCCCAAATCAGAAGGAAAATTATCAAAAGGACCACGGATAAGATGGTCCTGTTTTTTGGTCTTTTTACTTTTCTTGAAATAAGTTCGTAGGCGAATACAGCTATTATCAAGAGTATGGCAGCGACCATGAAATCAAAAATATTCCAATTAACTTCATTTGTAAACTGCATTGCTATTAATGGTATTAGCAATAAGACCGCCACAGTAGTCATCAAGATAAAAAGTCGGCTGTTTTTCATGCTCTTTGTATTAGAAATGAACCTAAAACTTATTGTTGAGTGAATAAAACCCTAATGCCCTTCAATTAATATCCCTAAGATACAAAACACTGTATTTTAATAAGAATTACATAGTTCAGATGTTGTTAAAAGAAAGGGATCATTGAGGTTGATCCTATGCAGTACCCATTACCTCTTGTAGCTGCTGTCTATAGGTTTAAGCAGCATCCATTTCGCGTATCTTTTTCAATGCCTCCGACTTTGAATTTACGTTGAGTTTTATGTAAATATTCTGGATATGAAAATTGACAGTGCTTGTGGTAACAAACAACTTATCCGCTATTGCCTTATAGGTAGCTCCCTGGCCCAGATACTCTATAATCTGGTTTTCGCGTTCCGAAAAACTCTCGTAGGTTTTCCTGCGGTACATGGAAATGATCTTCTTTGCAATATCATTGCTGATGGCGGCCCCTTCATGTTTGATCCCATTTAAGGCATGCCGAAGTGCTTTTTTACTTATTGGCTTGGTGAGATAGCCTTCAGCTCCAAACTTAAAGGCATTCTTTATCCCATTAAAATCGTCTTCATAGGTCACCATGATCACCATGGCCGAATTTTCTAACTTTTGAAATTCAATGAGCCCTTCAATACCGGAAAGTCCGGAGAAACTAATTTCGGTGAGTACCACATCTGGGCGGACCAGTTCAAAATCTTCCAGAGCATCTTCCACGGTGCGATAAATTCCCGCCAAATGATACTCATTGTAGGTGCTGAAGTAGTGAGCGTAGGTTTTGTGAAATTGGAGATCACCGTCAATGACAATTACCTTAAGTATAGTTGTATCCATAATGACAATATTTGGGGTTGTATTATGATTCGAATTACTAGAAAAATAAAAGATTGGTTATAAATAACCGTAAGTGATCCCTGAGGCAGCTGTCTGAGACAGTACCATAATGCATCGCGAAACCACATAAATGTTTGATACAGGGATTAAAATTCCATATCAAAATAATCCTAATGAAACCTTAGAAAATTAATACATTGGAGGTATAGCGAGGCCCGGATCCTAACAAATGCGACTTAACAATCAGTCGACCGTTGCTCGTCTGTTACTCCATGTTGCGCAGTTGAGCAGATGCAGGAATACGCACTAAACATTACACGCTTTTTAGAGGGTTTTTTTGCTACTGGGAATTCGGAATAAAAAGGCGGAATGTTACTTCCCGACTTTTTTGGGGTAAAGGTCATTTCCATAGTATTGAGATTTGGGGTTATACTATTTTGAAATGAAAAAGTACAGTTTGTACCCTTTTTGTCCTAGGAAATGCAGATTTTTTCGATTAAGTGTAAGAAAAGGATGTATTTAATCGGAATTTTACGACAAAAACCGACCAGGCAGTCTGTTAAAAAGGCTGATTTTCAACCAAAAATACCTTGTTAAAAATAGCAGAAAAGGATCCAAAACAGCCAAAAAAACATCAGTAGTTCTAGAGGAATTTATGACGAAAATTAAAATAAAACCGGCCAGATATGCATAATACAACCTGTTCTCTGGGTTATAAAATTGCATGGCATCCAAATAGCTCTCCTTGTAATCTTTTAGAAAAGCATTTAAATACTTCTTGTTATTGTGAACACTAACAATTGGGCAATAACCAGATGAATCCCCAATGATATCCGACCGGATTTTCAGTTATTAATTCATGATGATCAATTCTATGACTTTTTACAGTTTCTGTTTTAAGGGCCATGAAGGCCGGGCACTTTATACGCATCTGTGCTCTAAACTTTGAAAAAGTAAGCTTGGTCAAAAATCAATTGTGGCTCAATCCTGATAATAGATATTGGTATAGACGCTGTTAGGATCCCTGGGCAACAATTCCAGAAAGTTATTCTTCCTGTTTTGTGCCGGCAGACTTTTCTGAACATCTGAAACCGAGAACACCAGTTGTTGTGCTTCGTTATCCAGACCTCCACGATTAGACATTACAACGGCAACACCAGATTCTGCCTTTATGTTAAATGCATAATCATCCTGTCTGCTATTAAAGGGCGCACCTATATTTACGGCCAGGCCTACCTTTTTTGTGCCTACCTGTACAGCGAACAGATCTAACCCTCCATGACCATCACGACCATTTGAAGCAAAGAATAAAAGCTCACCTCCTACAAGGTTAGGGTACATATCATTCTTCTTTGTATTGACCTTTTGCCCCAGATTTTTGGCAATTCCAACGCTGCCATCCTTGTTGATATCGGCCACATAGATATCGTATTTTCCAAATGATCCGGGCATATCGGAGGCAAAGAATAATCGTTGGCCATCCGGAGAAATGGTAGGGTGTATGGCAGAGGCATATTTCGGACAAACTCCTATTTCAGTTACGTTCATCCATTGCCCATTAATATTTTCTGCTTTGTAAATTTTATAGACCAGGTCCTTTTTGGAAAAAATCCCATATTCTGGTTGTACATAAGTGGCCTTGCTAAAGAAGGCTGTTTTCCTATCTGCTGAAACAGTAACCGGAGGTATATATCCCTTTTCAGGAAGGTGTCGGTCCATTTTTTGCACCTCTGCCTGCTGGTCAGATAGACCCGCAAGCTTGTTCAGGGCTTCCATGGATCTGGACCAATCAGCTTTGCTGAATTCTTGTTTGCTATTGTTAATAGCCAGTGATGGTGTCAGTTCCTTGTAGGGTGATTTTTTTTCTATCTGATAATCCTCCTTTATTTGGGAGTGCCAATCTGCTTGAGCTACCTCATCTCCATAGTTGGCAATTCCTGCTTTGTGCATGGCCACCTTGTAACGCTGCATATAGCTTTGAGATACGGCCTCTGATCCGCTGAGATCAATGAGTTTCTGATACCAGAAAGCAGCCGTTTTGAAATCTTCTATCAGGAAACTTACATTTCCGAGATCTTCAAAAATCTCTTTTTCTGTGTACCCCAGCTTTGAAAGCTTCAGGTAGTCTTCAATACGCTTGTCTGCCTCCAGGCTTTTTGCCTGACTTATGGTTGCGGTCTTTTTTTGTTGTGCCAACACATTAGTGCAAAGCAATAGCATCAGACCTCCTAATGCCGTTTTAAAAATGAGTGTAAAATTCTTCATAAAATAAGATTTGGGGGTTCATCTTGTCAAATTTCGAAAGAGTGCTGATCTTTTTATTATGAATTTTTCACAGGTTTTGATTGCATATCATCGTTTTTTTGTTAAAAATTGAGAAATCACCTATGAATTTTTAGCAGTTTCGTAGAAATGCATCTTTTTTTCGACCTATGAAATGGTTTTTTAATGATAGACTTCCCAAGGGTAAAATAGGTCTGTAGTTAATCCCTTAAAATGTGCCTTTTGTCGTGTTTTCTTTTTTAGGCGTCGCGAATCCTCAGATAAATCACCACTCTTATAAAATTTCAGTAACTTTAGTTTTATTGGATTTTATGACGTCTGAGAACATACATTACCAAAGATATTTAAAGGCCCTAACACGATCCCCTTTTTTAAAAGATTCAACTACTGAGTCTCTTGAACGCCTTCTAGGCCAAATGACGGTGGAACGCTGGAACGTAAAAAGTTTTAAAAATAGCTTAGAGGTGGCTTCTACTTTTCACTTTGTTGTTTCTGGCAGGCTTAAGGTGTTTAAATCAAATCCGGAGACAGGGAGAGAGCATACGGTCTTTGTTTTGTCTGACGGCGATGTTTTTGATGTGTTGTCACTTTTAGATACCAAACCACATGATGTATACTGGGAGGCTTTAGACGTATTGGAAGTCCTGAAAATTCCTATGGAACAAATGCGCTTTTGGATCAATGAGTATCCCGTAATGCACAAGGCCATTTTGTACTATTTAGGGGCGCGTATGAAACAACTCATGGATGTTGCCACCGATGTAACCCTGCACAGCACCTTGGTACGTCTTGCCGCTTTGTTACTAAAGAATATAAATGGGGAAACCCGCAAACTGGAATTGATCAATAATTTGCCTAACGATGAGATCGCCGGGCTAATAGGTACCACAAGATCTGTTGTCAGCAGGCATATCCAGGAATTAAAACGTTTTGGGGCTATTTCAGTGAGCCGTAAAAAAATCAATGTTAAAAATCTGGAAATACTTTTACTGATCGCTGAGGAAAAATACATTCCTTAATTTGTACTTAACATGCCTTTACCCGTAATTTTCCAATTAAGCCTTCGTTTATTATAAAATTCTTACCCCAAGTGGTACCTAGGTAGCAGTTCTGACAGCGCGAAACACTTAACTTTATAGCTCTTTGTAAATTCAAGTCGGCTACATGCCCCCACATTAGATCTACATAGTGAAATATCCGTTTGTTCTGCAACCTGTTTAATAGTAAATCCTACTATTAAATCATTGTTGAAAACTTGCATTAAGCACCGGAATAGCTCAAACTAAGTCAATTCAAAGAATAAACTTAAAAAGAAAATTTAATTAATATATGCCTGTATCAATAACGCGATTGTTCAGAAGAAGGAGACCCATCGCAAATTCCATGGTTTTACGTTCGTTTAATTCAAAATTCCCCAATGCAACTAACATCATATGGCAGCAGATCGATGTTTTTAAATGGCACGTTAATTTCAACCAGAAAAAGAAAAAATGCACTGCTTTATTTAATAGTGAAGGCAAATGGCTGGAAACAGTCACTTTAATGCCCTTGGATAAAGTTCCAGATCATTTACAATTGACTTTTGAAGAAAAATACAATAGTAATGGGCTGCAGCAAATCTATCATGTTCAAACCCCTGATAGAAGTATTTATGAGATGAATTTAAATAATGGCTTGTATACACTTAAAATCCTATATGATCTTTCAGGTAAAATTGTAGGCAAAATTGTATTGTAAAAAATAGCTTTAAAATAAACCCTCATTATACAATTTATAAATCAAGAAAATTGGTGTAAATTCTAGTAATAATCTTACCTTATAAAAAACAGAAATTTTAGCATGATTAAAGAAATAACGAAATCTCAGGAACTCCTGGACAGGAGAAAAGATGCCGTCGCAAATGGTGTAGGCGTATTTAATACCGCTACAGTACAGAGCGCAAAAGGAGCAATAATAATTGATGCTGATGGGCGCGAACTTATTGATTTTGCAGGCGGCATAGGGGTGGTAAATGCAGGTCATTGTCCAGAACCCGTGGTGGCAGCAATACGGGAACAGGCCGGCAAGTACTTGCATACCAGTTTTAATGTGGTTACTTACGAACCCTACATTGAGCTATGTGAGGAATTGATCAATATCCTGCCCCACGGTAAAAAGACCAAGGCTATGTTAGTAAGTACAGGCGCAGAGGCTGTTGAAAATGCCATTAAAATTGCAAGGCAGGCTACAAAACGACCTGCGGTTATTTGCTATACGGGGGCCTATCATGGTAGAACTATGATGGCAATGACATTGACCAGCAAGGTGAGCTACAAATATGATTGTGGCCCTTTTGCGCCAGAAGTCTACAGGCTTCCTTTTCCCAATGTATACCGTTATAAAGGCGACAGGGATGAAGCTACCTATGTCAAGGATGAACTTAAACGACTACATGAAAGTGCGCTTAATCTTGTCGATATTAAAAGTGTGGCGGCCATAATCGTTGAGCCCATCCAAGGGGAAGGCGGATTTAATCCTATCCCACAAAAATATTTAGAAGGGCTCAGGGAGTTTTGTGACGAGCATGGTATAATGCTAATTATGGATGAAGTGCAAAGCGGTTTCTGTAGAACAGGATATTGGGCCAGCTGGCAACATTATGGTGTTGAGCCCGATATCTCTACCTATGCGAAATCTATGGGGTCTGGCCTACCCATTGCAGCGGTAGTGGGACGAGCAGAAGTTATGGATGCCGCCGCCTCTGGTTCCATTGGAGGCACCTACATTGGTAGTCCGGTTTGTTGCGCCGCCTCATTGGCTACCATAAAATACATGAAGGACATTGATCTTAACCAAAAGGCAAATGAAGTGGGTTCAACAATCATGAATCGATTAAAAAGCCTGATGCATGAGTGTCCCGAAATTGGAGATGTAAGAGGTATTGGTGCCATGATCGGGATCGAGTTTGTCAAAAATGGCGATCCCAGACAGCCAGATGCAGAAACTTGTGCAAAAATTGTAAAAGGTTGTTCTGAGAACGGCTTGATCATTTTAAGTGCAGGAACCCATAAAAATATTATAAGAATACTTTCCCCATTGGTTATAACCAACGAACAATTAGACAAAGGGATGACCATTATGGAAAATGAAATTAAAAAAGCTACACGTAAATAAATATGAGACCTTTCGCAATTGCAGGAATACAAATGAAAGTATCGGCCGTCGCTTCCAATGTGGAAATGATGAAGCTGAAAATAGATATCACCATGAACCTTTATCCATGGATCGAAATGGTCATGTTTAGTGAGCTATGCGCTTACGGACCATTGACCCATACGGCACAGGTGATACCCAATAACTTTGAGGCTGAAATGCAGGCCATGGCCAAGAAATATGGTATTTGGCTGCTGCCGGGCTCGATCTTTGAAAAAAGTGGTGATAAAATTTACAATACAACCACAGTAATTAATCCTCAAGGGGAAATAGTAACACGGTATCGAAAAATGTTTCCTTTTTATCCCTATGAGACAGGGGTAACTCCGGGATCGGACTTTTGTGTGTTCGATGTGCCCGGTGTTGGAAGGTTCGGAGTGTCCATATGTTATGACATGTGGTTCCCGGAAACCATCAGAACACTGGTATCAATGGGTGCAGAAGTTATACTTCATCCCACCATGTCTGGCACCATAGATCGAGATATCGAGTTATCTATCGTAAGAGCCCTGGCTTCAATGAATCAATGTTACTTCTTTGATGTCAACGGATTGGATACCGGAGGTACCGGCCGATCTATAGTATGCGGGCCAGACGGACTCGTTATTCACCAGTCTGAAGGCACGGAGGAGATTATTCCACTTGAACTTAATATCGCAAGGGTCAAAAGAAGCCGGGAATTGGGCATATTGCGTCTGGGACAGCCCCTTAAAAGCTTTAGAGATCATTTAGGGCAGTTCAGTATATATCAACCCGGCACGCCACACCCCTATCTTGATTCTCTGGGCCCTCTCATAAAACCTAATCGACTCGATAAACTGACAGAACTTATTATAAAAGAAGACTCTCTTGAACATAAGATATATCCCACACATTACAAGGGAGATGGATCAATCTAAATTGAAAAGATAATGGGCGGCGTAACCAGGAATAAAAAAAGTAAAAGCAAAGAGATTAAAGATTATGTGAGTTGGTTCGAAATACCGGCGGTCGATTTTCATCAGGCCGTTCATTTCTATAACCAGATTTTCGGTATTGAAATGGCACAGAACATAACGGACGTAAATGCCATGGCCTTTTTTCCGGTTACCACCGGTATTGGCGGAGCGATCATCTCGGGCCCTGGATCGGTCCCAAGTGATACGGGTCCATTAATTTATTTAAACGGCGGAAAAGATTTGTCCACTGTACTAAATAAAGTGGAGGAGGCTGGCGGACGTATAGTGATGCCTAAAACTCCCATTGGCGAAGATGCGGGTTATTTTGCCATTTTTATCGATTGCCAAGGAAACAAACTCGCCCTACATTCAAAAAACTAAATCGTGACTCAGAACAAAACAAAAAGTGCACCTTATTACAACATCGGCCAACTGCGGGTAGATTATTGGAATCAATTAAAAATTGAAACTTCCGAACTAACGCGCTGTCATAAAGGGTCCGCAAACGAAAAAGGACACAAACAAAAGATCAACGAGTTATTAAAGGACCTCAAAGGAGTAGAGTGTTATTTTGCTTCTCCGGGAAAAGAGCGTTTGCAAAAACTGGAAAAAGCGTTTGCCGCACATGAGCATGCCTCCCTTTCCCATATGGTGGCAGAAACCACAAAGCTTTTAGTGGGTGATAGCTATAGGAGTAATCCCGACTTCATAGACTTCGATGAACACAGTATAGAGTCGGCCGAAGATCACGAACAGCACAATAGCGTACGAAAGAACCATTTTGAAGTTTTGTTTGTAGACAATATCTCAGAACAAGATGAGCATAAATTGAAGTACAGCTTACGGAATTTACGCACGCCCAATGATAAGTTCACCTATGGGGTGGTAGTGCAGCGTTCCTTTCAAGATGCAATGATCTCCTTATTATTTAATCACAATATCCAGGCTGTCGTAATCCGATATGCGCCTCCGTATCACTCCAAAGAAATTACCGCTCTTATTAAACCTTATATCGAAGAAGTTACAAAGCACGACTTTTCATCAAAACAAGAAACAGATCTCGGACCAATTATGGGAGGGTTGATCAAACAGATCCGACCCGAGTTAGATACTTATTATGTTACGGATACCGCTCTGGGACATCTAAAAGACAGCACTATTAAGGGTTTTAGACGTATTTTTTATCAAACCGAAGATATACAGGAACTCCACTTGACAATCATGCGGGGAATCGCGGAACGCTACGAAACGCCCTTCTTCTCTGCCTTGGTTGAATACAGCCAAAAACCGACTGGGGTCTTTCATGCTATGCCGATATCGCGTGGAAATTCTGTCTTTAAATCGAGATGGATAAACGATTTTGGTGATTTTTATGGCCGCAATATGTTTCTGGCTGAAACATCGGCTACAACAGGAGGCCTTGATTCTTTATTACAGCCAACCGGACCTTTGAAAAAAGCACAGGAGATGGCAAGAGATGCCTACGGGTCCCAATACACCTATTTTGTGACCAATGGAACATCTACAGCCAATAAAATTGTGATGCAGGCTATAGTTAAACCAAAGGACGTTGTGCTTATCGACAGGGATTGTCATAAGTCGCATCATTACGGACTGGTTTTGGCAGGTGCCTATCCCGTTTATTTGGATTCTTATCCGATAGAAGAATATTCCATGTACGGGGCGGTTCCTTTAGAGCAGATAAAATCCAGATTACTACAGCTAAAAGAGGCCGGAAGACTAGATAAAGCAAAGATGCTGCTATTGACGAATTGTACTTTTGATGGCCTTGTTTACAATGTAGAACGGGTTATGGAGGAAGTACTGGCGATAAAACCAGATATGGTCTTTTTATGGGATGAAGCCTGGTTTGCTTTTGCAAGCTTTGCAAATAACTATAAGCAGCGTACTGGTATGGTTACTGCTAAAAAGCTATATGAAAAGTACAATAGCACAAAGTATAGAAAACAGTATAATGAACATATTAAGGGATTAAACAATGGGGACCAATCGTCCTTACCAGATCCTGATAAGGTGCGGATTCGGGTCTATGCTACTCAAAGTACACATAAAACACTGAGCAGCTTTAGACAAGGATCTATGATTCATATCTGGGACGAGGATTTTCGCAGAAAAAGTGAAAATACGTTTCTTGAAGCTTATATGACACATACCTCTACTTCGCCAAATTATCAAATGCTGGCCTCCTTGGACGTTGGCAGAAGACAGGTTCAACTAGAGGGATTCGAATTGGTTGAAAAGAGTATTGAAATGGCCATGGTGTTGAGAGCTAAGGTGAATGACAATCCCCAATTGAGCAAGTACTTTGATGTGCTTACAGTGCATGATTTTATTCCGAATAAATATCGCCAAACCGGCCTTAAGGAATACTACACCAAGCACGAGGGCTGGAACCGAATGAACGAGGCGTGGGAAAAAGACGAATTTGTTCTAGACCCTACCAAAATAACTTTGTACATCGGAAAGACAGGTGTGGATGGCGATACCTTTAAGAACAAATACCTAATGGATAAATTCAATATCCAGATCAATAAGACCTCCAGGAACACGGTGTTATTCATGACGAATATCGGTACAACAAGAGGCAGCATAACGTATCTTATCAATGCCCTTTTAAAAATTTCGGATGAACTAGATGAAGAGGTAAAATCACTGAGTGAAAAGGAAAGAGAAATACGGGATAAAAGGATACATTCATTGACCAAGGAGGTTCCCCCATTACCTGATTTTAGTTATTTCCATCACTCATTTCAAGCCGTACCAGGGGTTCCCGGAGGTAATTTACGGGAAGCTTATTTCCTGGCGTACGACGAAGAAAATTATGAATATGTTCCCTTGAACGAGTGTTTGTCAGTAATGGGCACTGGTAGAAAATTGGTTGCTTCCACCTTTGTAATTCCATATCCCCCGGGGTTTCCAGTATTAGTTCCGGGCCAGGTTGTAAGCGATGAGATCATCAACTTCCTTACCGCACTGGATGTAAGCGAAATACACGGATATCGATCCGATTTAGGCCTGAGGGTATTCAAGAATAAGATCCTGGACCGGCACAAGATCACCACTTCCATTGGCGGCATGTCTATTGGAAAGAAGAAAAAACAACTAATCTAATCATTGAAAATAAAAAAATGAGCACTAAAAAATCTACAACAACTAAGAAAGTTACCAAGCCTGTAGCCAAGAAAGCAGTCCCGACTAAGAAAACAGCAACTAAGAAAGTCACAAAACCTGTGGCAAAACTAGCAGCAAAACCAGTAGCAAAACCAGTAGCAAAGCTGGCAGCAAAGCCGGTAGCAAAGCCGGTAGCAAAGAAAAAGGTCGCTGCGAAAAAAGAAGCAACTACAGAGGTACTTAATGGCGTTCCCGATATAAGAAGATTCTTTTATAAAAACGAGATCCCTCTTTATTTTATAAGTGCCACAAATTTCAATATGCTAGGTGCTGATGAATGGATCAAGGGATTTAAGTTTATATGCCATATTGAATGTTTTGACGGGCAACACCCTAATGTTTTTTCTCCTAAGGAGGAAATTCCGCATGACGAATTCACAAGTATAGAAGACATCAACAATTATCTCCTGCAGCATCCTGAGGTTCAGGATTTTTTGGCCTCAAGAAAAAAAGGAAAGTCAGCCGGAAAGGCCATGTTTTTAATGTTTGATGAACAGACAGAGAAGCTCGCAAAAAAATTAGGCTTGCAGGTTATGTTCCCTACCGCCAAGATGCGGACGTTTATGGACAATAAGGTGAATACCAACCGCATTGCAGAAAAGGCCGGGGTAGCCTGTGTACCTTATGTGCTCTCCCCTGTTTTGGATTATGCGCACCTGAAGAAAGTCTCTAAGGTCCTTGGCAATGATCTGGTGATCCAAACGCCGTTTGGCGATTCGGGTCATACTACCTTTTTTATCTCAAATGAGGCAGAATTTAAAAAATACGAAGAGGAAATTATCAAGGAAAAGGAAGTAAAAATAATGAAACGAATTAATTGCAGGGGATCTGCAATTGAGGCTTGTGTTACAAGACATGGTACCATCGTTGCCCCCTTGATGACCGAACTCGTTGGTTTTAAGGAAATGACCCCATATAAAGGAGGTTGGTGCGGTAATGAAATTTATCCCAATGCCTTTACGCCTGACATTCGGAAAAAAGCAACGAAGTACACACAACTTTTCGGTGATCAATTGAGAAAGGAAGGATACAAAGGATATTTTGAATTAGATTTTCTTATCGATCAGGACAATGGTGAGATTTATCTTGGGGAACTTAACCCCAGGGTAACCGGTGCAAGTTCTATCACCAACCATGCGGTTTTTGCTTTGGCAGACGCCCCTCTTTTTATATTCCATATTTTGGAATGGATGGATGTTGACTATAAACTGAATGTAAATGAGCTGAATGCGAGATGGGCTCGCCAGGAGAACATCGACGGGTGGAGCCAGTTGATCATCAAACATACTGAGGATACCATAGAGTATGTCTCAGAAGCCCCAAAATCCGGGATTTATAAAATGTTCGACAATGGTCATATACAATTCGACAGGATGGATACCCATAGAAGAGCCGTGGAGACCGAAAATGAGGCATTCTTCCT
The DNA here is from genome assembly GCA_963844995.1 of uncultured Flavobacteriaceae bacterium. GTDB lineage: Bacteria > Bacteroidota > Bacteroidia > Flavobacteriales > Flavobacteriaceae > Muriicola. The sequence continues at coordinate 155,347 of CAWJQE010000002.1, forward strand.
ACATATTGCCAAACAAGGGGATTATATATACGAAGGGGCCGATATGGGCATCCTGGTATCGAGAGGCCGTATGATGACCGATAATTTCCAACTCAACAAACGGGCAAAAGATTGGATAAAGGCCATTCGTGGAAAATATGTCTCACAGATCATCGAAGACAAACGCGAAAAAATAGCATTAAGCGGTAGCCTAACAAAATAATATGGAATTTAAGAGCATTAACCCCTACAACGGCCAGGTCGTTGGCCGTTACACGTCCCTTACTCAAAAAGAATTGGAAGAAAGGCTATCAAATAGCCAGAAAGCCTTTGCATCCTGGCGTAATGTACCACTAACAGAGCGCTGCAAATTATTAAAAAAGGCAGCAACGGTTTTGCGAGACAATGTGGAAGAATACGCCCGTATGATAACTCTGGAAATGGGGAAGCCTTTAAAGGAATCAAGGTCGGAAGTAACCAAATGTGCCTGGGTATGCGACTATTATGCGGAAAATGCCCCGGCCTTCCTTGCAGATGAGACCATAAGCACCGATGCCCATAAAAGTTACGTAAGACATGACCCAATTGGAGGAGTTTTAGCGATAATGCCCTGGAACTTTCCTTTCTGGCAGGTCTTCAGATATGCGGCTCCAACCTTAACTGCCGGTAACACGGGATTATTAAAGCATGCGCCAAACGTATTTGGCTGTGCCAAACTAATTGAGGAAGTGTTCACCAAGGCCGGTTATCCGTCCTATGTTTTTCAAAACTTGATCGTACATCACGATCAAACAGAAAAAATCATTTCCAACGATGGGGTAAAAGCAGTAACCCTAACCGGAAGTGAAAGAGCAGGTTCGGCAGTTGCGGAGATAGCTGGCCGTCATATAAAAAAAACGGTCCTGGAACTCGGTGGTAACAATGCCTTTATCGTTTGGAAAGATGCGGATATAGACAAGTCCGTAAAAATTGCACTAACAGCGCGTATGCTCAATTGCGGACAAAGCTGTATTGCCGCCAAACGCTTTATTTTAATAGAAGATATTTATGACGAATTCGTACAGAAATTCACCAAAGCTGTACAACAGTTGAAAGCCGGCGACCCATTGGATGAAAACACAAGTATAGGCCCGCTGGCGCGCTTAGACCTTGCCGATGAACTAAACAAACAGGTGAAAACATCGGTAGCCCAAGGCGCTGCACTCTTGTTGGGTGGCAAGCAAAATGGCTGTTACCACGAACCCACCATTTTGGGAGATGTGGTACCCGGTATGGCCGCTTTTGATCAGGAAACCTTTGGGCCTTTGGCCGCTATGATCAAAGCCAGGGATATAGATCATGCATTCGCCCTCTCGGAAGAATCCAAATACGGACTTGGTGTAACGGTGTGCACCACCAATACTGACAAGGCCATAAAGTATGCCGAAAAAGTTAGTGACGGGGCTTATTTTATTAATGAATTGGTGAAGTCAGATCCCAGACTGCCTTTTGGAGGCACCAAGAAATCGGGTTACGGTCGTGAACTGGCCAAAGATGGGATGATGGAGTTTGTGAACAGAAAAACTGTTTATGTGAAAAGGTAAAAGATAGCGCTACTTAATCATCTACCGCAAACAGACCTCGCTGAAGTTGAAAATTCTGAGTTTTTCTTATGCGTTATAAGTACATAGCAAAATTACATTTAGTGCTCTAAAATTATCTTTTCCACCCATCAAGTATTCGGATTGAATTGTTTCTTCAAACAATTACTTATTAAATTTCTATAAATCATTCAGGATCGTGATAAATATCATTGTTTACTCTTGGTATGAGTGATACATTAATCTTTACACGGTATTTAAGATTAAAATAGAGCTATGAAATGGTGCCGTAATTTATTCCTGCTACTTGTAATGCTCCTCATTGGGTGTGCCAAAAATTCAGATGAGATCCCCATTTACCCGGCTGCCAATGGAGTCATGATAAAATACGATGAGTTTGCGATGGTGGGGGATACTTTTCAGGTTAGGGGCACCATATACACCATCATTGATAAAACCATGCATAGAGAAATGGTAGATAATGGTGCTAAAAGGTTGGTTAACTACCAACAATTTTATTGACATTATTGGTATTTCCGAGTTTGTTTTAAACCCGGTTTTCTAATAGCATGACGATAATTTTATATAGTAATCTACTAAAATATGAAGACTTCGTTTCTAAAACACTTTCTTATAGCAGGAGCCCTTCTAAGTTTCAGCTTGTCTCTGGCTCAAGATGTGTCAGGTAATGTTTCTGATGTCAATGGTCCGCTACCCGGGGTTAGTGTTTTAGAAAAAGGAACTGCCAACGGTACACAGACAGATTTTGATGGTAATTATACCTTAAATAATGTAACGAATGAGGCCACATTAGTATTCAGCTACGTCGGGTATCGTTCTGTTGAGGTACCTGTGAATGGAAAATCAACCATAAGCGTTACCCTCGAAGAAGATTCCGAAGCATTGGAAGAGGTCGCAATTATTGGTTACGGTACAATAAAGGCAAAAGATGCAACGGGAGCGGTAACAGCTGTTAGAGCGGAAGATTTCAACGTTGGTGTCATTGCTTCACCTGAACAATTGATCCAGGGTAAGATTGCCGGTGTAAACATCCAGCAGACCAGTGGAGAACCCGGAGCGGGGATTTTCATCAACATTCGCGGATCCAATTCCATCCGGTCAAATAACAATCCTTTAATTGTAGTTGATGGAATTCCGTTATGGGGAGAAAACACAGCACCTCCCGGAAACACCGGTGCTGGTGAAACTTCGCCAAGAAATCCACTGAACTTCTTAAACCCGAACGATATTGAGAGCATCTCTATCCTTAAAGGTGCTTCCGCAACTGCAATCTACGGTTCACGCGGTGCGAATGGGGTTGTAATCATTACTACCAAAAGTGGTAAGGGTACTTCAGGAGGAGTATTCGAATTTTCTTCAACCCTCAGTATGGCCAATCCGGCTAACGAGTATGATCTACTTAACAGGTCAGACTTCCTCGATGCTGTAGAGCTATATGGTGGAGACAGGAATGCCGTTGATTTTGGAGCCAATACGGACTGGCAGGACTACATTACCCGTACGGCGGTTTCTCAAAGTCAAAACTTGTCTTATTCCAATAATTACGGAAAAGGTAATGTACGTGCCACCCTTGGGTACACTACTCAAAATGGTATTGTAGAGAAAACAGACCTGGAACGAATTACGGGTCGATTAAACTGGAAACATAAATTCCTGGATGATAAACTGGTAGTAGGCTTACAGTCTTCTATCTCAAGAGTAAATGATGAAACCGCTCCATTGTCCGGCACCGCCGGATTCCGTGGAGATATCCTGGGTGCTGTTTATTCTGCGAACCCAACATGGCCTTCAGATCCAGACTTTACAGACGGAGGAACGCAGATCTTTCCTGCCAACTTCCTGACGTATTCTCAGATCAAGACCAATACGGACAGGATCCTGGTAAACGGGTCTATTGACTATAGATTGACTCCCAAGCTGACTGGTAAGATCAACCTGGGTTATGATAAATCAGAAGGTGAGAACACATCGGTCCTTTCCGGAGATCTCCAAAACTTTAGCGGTATTGAAGGTGTAGGATTTGGTACATACAATATCCTGAATAGGGAGAGTAAACTTCTGGAAGCTACCCTACACTGGAAAAAGGATTTTGACAATTCCAATATTGATGTGCTTGTTGGGTATTCCTTCCAGGATTTCCGCACTAGTGGATTTAACTCTCAGGCACGAGGATTTGGAACTACAGACCTCAATAGAATGGCCAGTGACCTGAGAGCTACAGTCAATGGTGCAGCCAGTACTATTGATGGTTCTTACCAGCAATACTACTACGGGGTAAATACCACTTCTTTAATTGTTAACCGTTTATTCCCGGATGTTGTTGCTGGAGAGGCTGTACCTTTTGCTTTCGATCGCTTTGTACAAGGGATGACAACAGATACGTTTGATAACACCGATGAGTTACAATCTTATTTTGCAAGGATCAATTACTCACTGGCTAACAAGTATTTGTTTACCGGTACCATCAGGGCAGACGGGTCTTCCCGTTTTGGACCAAATAACCGATACGGATACTTCCCTTCCGGTGCGATTGCCTGGAAGATCAGCGAAGAAGACTTCATCGGTGAAAGCGTTTCTACCCTGAAACTGCGATTGAGTGCCGGTCTAACCGGTAATCAGGAAGGTCTGGGATACGGAAACTCCGTGGCCCGCCAGCGTTTTAGCGGACTCTATGTTCAAAATGATTTTGTGGTAAACCAGAACGGTCTGGCTATCGTTTCAGTGGGTAACCCTAATTTACGATGGGAGGAAACTTTTGGATTAAACATGGGTGTTGACTTCGGTTATAACCTGGATCGTTTCAGCGGTAGTATTGACGTATATCGCAATGAAACGGATAACCTCTTACTCCAGGCGCCTCCGGCAGCTCCTAGTAATAGTCCATACCAATTCGGCAACTTCCAAGGTTCTATTCTGAACCAGGGTATTGAATTGGCATTGGCCTATGATTTTATCCAAACCCAGCATTCAAAACTCTCTGTCAATTTCAACATAGCATACAATAAAAATGAGATCCAGGATTTCCAGGGCTCCCTGATTACAGGTCAAACTGGCGGTTCAGGTCTCTCATTTAATTATACACAGCGTGTAGAATCCGGACGTTCTCTCTTTAGTTACCATATGCTTGTTTTTGAAGGTTTCGATAGCGCCGGATTCCCCATTTACCGGGATGTAGACGGGAATGGTGATTTTGATTTTGAAGGTGATAGGACCTTTGTGGGGGAGGATGCCCTCCCTGATGTAACCTCTGGTCTTTCTGTTAATTATAAAACAAACAATTGGGATTTTGCCGCATATTTCCAGGGGCAGTTTGGCTTCTCAGTCTACAACCGCACAGCAAGCGGTTTATTTACCGCGGGTGCGATAAATAACGCGAGAAATGTGATTCAAAACGTGTTAACTAGCGGTGAAGGTCCCGGAGCCTCTTCTGATGTATCGACTCGCTTCCTCGAGAAAGGTAACTTCGTACGTTTCCAAAACGCAACCGTCGGATACAACGTACCTTTAAGTAGCGACGGATTTTTAAACGCATTGAGGTTATCTCTAACAGGTCAGAATTTATTCCTGATTACAGCTTACAGTGGTCCTGATCCGGAGGTAACGGTAGCTACTGGTGACCTGGGTTCCGGTGTTCCATCCAGAGGTATTGACTGGTCTGCATTCCCGAACCCAAGAACAATTACATTCGGTATTAATGCATCCTTCTAGAAATTATATATGAAGAAAGAAATTAATTTGAACAATTCTTGTCGTGACAAATTCTGCAGGTATATGCACTTAAGGTTTATTTCTTTTTATTCTCTGTTCCCGCCAGTTTGCAACTGGTGGTTACGCTACTTTGCAACTGGTGGTAACACTAGCATAATTTTGATAAATAAATAGCTAAAACAATATGTATTATGAAAGGTGCAATTTTCTTCTCAGGTAAATATGGTAGTACAGAGCAATATGCCCTTTGGATCGGTAAAGCCACAGGTTTGCCCGTGTTTGATATCAAAGATTTCAACGCTGATATATCAAAATATGACTTTTTAATTTTGGGTAGTTCGGTAATATTTTACAAGTTGACAATACGAAAATGGGTAAAAGAAAACTTTGTGAACATTGAGAGCAAGTCGAAATTTTTGTTTTCAGTTTCCGGTGCTGAGGCGGGGCCGAAACTTGATAAATGGGTAGCTAACTCCCTACCCGAAACTTTATTATCAAAAATGGATCATGTTGCGCTTCGAGGAAGGATGGACCACTCAAAACTCAGTTGGGGTCTAAGACAGATCATGAGAATTGGTGCATTATTGAATCCTGACCCTCAAGCCAGTAAAGATGAGCGTGGAGGATTTGATTATATGGACAAATCTAGTATAACACCCATCGTTAAAATGATTAAACAATATCAAGTTGGTGGGGCGACAATATAATATCCCCGAAGGATCAGGATTTGTCGACCGAAATATAACATGGCTCGGCATGAAACAAAAGGCATAGATTTCCATGCCTTTTATCTGTCTGCAATACTGCATACTTTCTTCAAGAATGTTTCGGCTTAAAGAATAATCACTGCTAGTCAAAGACTAGCGGCAGCAAGCTGCGCTTGAAGGATTAACTGCGTTGATCCCAAATGGAGATCCCGGGCAAGCATAAAAACCGGACCGAACGCTTAAAAAAGGTCTTGCAGACGTTTTTTAGTGAGGGGCCAGCTGGTGCGGTGGCAAGCTGCGCTTGAAGGATTAACTGCGTTGATCCCAAATGGAGATCCCGGGCAAGCATAAAATCCCTTACCAAGCTGCACTTGGTTGTTTTTTATTCCCTTCCGCCTTTTAGAAGCAAGCTTCAAAGGCTTCAGGAAATAAAAAACCCGCAACATCTGTTGCGGGTTTTCTTTTGCGGAGGAAGAGGGATTCGAACCCCCGGAGGTGTGACCCTCAACAGTTTTCAAGACTGCCGCATTCGACCACTCTGCCATTCCTCCTTAGCGGCAGCAAATATAAGAAGCTTTTTTTGTTCTCAGAAGTATTTTTTTTAGAATAATCTACCTTTCCTTTAAGGCAGATAAGTAATCCGCGATAATACTCTGGTGGCTTTCAATGCCTGTTAGTAAATCTTAATTATTTAGCCAATTAATGAACGGAACATATTAATTTATTCCTTAAATTCAAGCTATTCAAATTATGACTCCTTTATTATGGCAAATTTCAATCTTAACATCAACGGAAAGAATACCCAAATAGATGTGGATCCTTCCACCCCTATGCTTTGGGTTCTAAGAGATCATTTAAATTTAGTAGGTACCAAATATGGCTGCGGAATATCCCAATGCGGTACCTGTACCATTCATCTTGGTGATGTGGCCGTACGCTCATGCCAATTACCAGTTTCTGTGGTAGGCAACCAGGCCATTACCACCATTGAAGGGTTGTCCGAAAACGGGGACCATCCCGTTCAACAAGCCTGGATAGAACACGATGTACCTCAATGTGGCTATTGCCAGGCGGGACAGATCATGAATGCAGCTGCTTTCTTAAAGCATAATGATAATCCTACGGATGAACAGATAGATGCGGCCATGAACGGGAACATCTGCCGATGTGGAACGTATACGCGAATCAAAAAGGCCATCAAGACTGCGGCCAATTCCGAAAACGCTTAATTGCCAGCTCACTTTTAATATAACTATCATGACTAAGATAAAAACACACTACAACAGACGTTCATTTATAAAAGTATCTGCCGCCGCCGGTGGAGGCATGCTTATTGGCTTTAGCTGGCTCAACGGATGTAAACCAAATTCACCCGAGTTACAGGCCGGTGTGGCAATCCCCAAGGAATGGTTTGAGATCAATGGCTATATTAAAATAGGGGAAACCGGTATGGTAACCATCTATTCGCCTAACCCTGAGATCGGTCAAAACGTTCGAACCTCCATGCCCATGGTGGTGGCAGAAGAATTAGATGTGCCCTGGGAAAATGTGGTAGTAGAACAGGCACCCTTGAATACAGGATTCTATCAAAATCAATTTGCGGGAGGTAGTCTCTCAATCCGCTTAAGCTGGAACGCCCTTCGTATGGCAGGTGCTGCCGGGAAGTACATGTTGATGGAGGCCGCCGCAAAAGAATGGGGTCTGCAAAAGGCAGATCTTACGGCTAATGAAGGCGTCATCAAAGAAACAAATGGAGAGCGAACCATATCCTATGGTGAAATAGCTTCCAAAGCCGTTGGTATTGAAGTTCCTGAAGAGCTCGAACTAAAAGAACCTAAAGATTTCAAACTTATCGGGACAAGTCAAAAGAATGTGGACGGTATGAAAATAGTGACCGGCAAACCTCTATTTGGATGGGATTTCCACAGGGATGGGATGTCATTGGCTATGATAGCACACCCACCTGCATTCGGAATGAAAGTAAAGGACTTTAATGAAGATGAGATAAAAAGTATGCCGGGAGTAAAAGATGCCTTTATCATCGATACTTCTATAGACGAACCCGGTATGTTCGACGAACAAGGATTTAAACAATTGGTCGCCATTGTGGGTGAAACTACCTGGCCCCTAATGCAGGCAAAAAAAGCACTTAGAGTTAACTGGGAAACCGTAAGCACCCTGGAAAATTCTAATATGCACAGAGAGCGACTAGAGAAAGCACTTGCATCCGGGGAAGTAACGGAAAGCAGAAGGGATGGTAATCCCGAGGCAGCATTTAAAAAGGCTGCCAAGGTAATTGAACGCTCCTATACGGCACCCTTTATTGCACACAACACCCTGGAACCGATGAATTTCTTCGCCAATGTAACAGAAGATTCTGCAGAACTTGTTGGTCCAACCCAAACTCCGGAGGCCCTTGAAGGCTCTGTTGCCAAATTACTTGGTCTGCCGCTGGAAAATATTACGGTAAACATGACCCGCATTGGAGGAGGATTTGGTCGAAGGCTCTATGTACATTTTGGCCTGGAAGCCGCAGCTATCTCGAAAAAAATAGGAGGCCCCGTGCAACTTATTTATACACGGGAAGATGATATGACGCAAGGAACCTACCGCCCTACCTATAAATCTGTCTATAAAGCCGGTCTGGATGAAAATAATAAGCTGATCGCTTTTACCGTAAAAGGCGCCGGTATGCCAGATGGACCCGTATTTCCGAACAGGTTCCCGGCCGGGACAGTCGAGAATTACTCGGCTGAAAAAATAAAAGCAGATACCAATATTACCACAGGGGCATGGCGTGCTCCAAGGTCTAATTTTACGGCAGGTGCAGAGCAGTCATTTTTAGATGAAGTAGCTGAACTGGCAGGAAAGGATCCTATAGATTTTCGATTAGAATTGTTCGATCGGGCCATCAATGATCCTGTTGGTGGAGAGCATGAATACGAAGCAGAGCGGTATGCCGGCGTTTTAAAGTTGGTAAAGGAAAAAGCCAATTGGGGCGCATCTACACCAGATGTTCATCGTGGCGTTGCGGCTTACTTCTGCCATTCTACCTATGTAGCGGAAGTATTCGATATGATCATAGAGAACGGACAACCGGTTGTTAAAAAAGTTTGGTGTGCTGTAGATTGCGGAATTGTGGTCAATAAAGATGGGGCAATAAATATGATAGAAGGTGGGGTAATAGATGGTATTGGTCATTCTATGTACAGTCAGTTGACCTTTGAAAATGGGGCGCCTAAAGAAATGAATTTCGATAAATACCAGTTGATCCGTCATTCGCAGGCACCAAGGGAGATTGAAGTTTTCTTTGTTGAAAATGAAATTGCCCCAACCGGACTTGGAGAACCAGGTCTTCCTCCGGCCATAGGAGCATTGGCAAATGCGCTTTACAAAGCTAAAGGGGTGCGTTATTATGATCAACCCTTTATGGGCACGGAAAGACGCGTATTGGGATAATAAATATCAGAGTACCTGAAATCCATAGGCAAAGGGGTCGTCCTCATCTATGGTAACGCGGTTATACCCATATTGTCTTGCCCAGCCTTGAATACCGGGAATAATGGCTTCCTTATCCCCTACTTTGGTAAGACCTTCAATGCTGCCTGTAAATTGAGAACCTATAATACTCTCATGTACAAAGGGTGTACCTACCTCTAATTTTCCCTGGGCATGCCACTGTGCCATACGTGCAGAAGTACCTGTGCCACAAGGCGATCTGTCTATGGCTTTATCTCCGTAAAAAACGGCATTGCGGGCCGTAGATCCCTCATGAATGGGTGTTCCTGTCCATAACAAATGGCTTACATCACGGATGGTTTCATTCTCCGGATGAATAAACATATCCGTGTATTTTTCATTGATCCGCCTGCGAATTTCCGGACTGATCTGAATAAGCCGACTTGCATTAAAATTCTGCAAGCCCGTAAAGTTCTTTTGTGGATCCAGGATAGCATAAAAATTTCCGCCGTAGGCTACATCAAACACCAGATCTCCCAAAACCGGACAACGTATCTCCAACTTTTCTGCCGCTAAATAAGAAGGAACATTTTGTATCCGTACCCATTTCACCTTCCCATTGTTCATCTCATAAGTTGCTGAGATAAGTCCGGCCGGGGTCTCCATAAGAATTCTACCTTCCGTTTTGGGAATAATGATCTTTTCTTCAATGGCCATGGTGATAGTCCCTATGGATCCATGTCCGCACATAGGCAGACACCCGCTGGTTTCTATAAAAAGTATCCCAAAGTCGTTTTCCGGATCTGAAGGGGGGTAAAGAATACTGCCGCTCATCATATCGTGACCCCTGGGTTCAAACATGAGTCCTTTCCGTATCCAATCGAATTCCTTCAAAAAATGCTGGCGCTTTTCACTCATGTTTTTCCCCGCTAACACTGGGCCACCTTTTACTACAAGTCGGACCGGATTACCACAAGTATGTCCGTCTATACAATCAAAAGTATATTGGGCCATATCTTACTTAAAGTTTAGCGTGAGTAAGCGTTCCGTCTACTCTTCTTATTATTTGTAAGGGATTGGCATTTTGTAATGCCGCAGGCAACAATTCATCCGGACAATTCTGGTAACAAACAGGTCGTAACCATCGTTTAATAGCATCGTCCCCAACTGCCGTAAAACGGCTGTCCGTTGTAGAAGGATAAGGCCCTCCGTGATGCATGGAGGCACAAACCTCTACCCCCGTGGGTACACCGTTAAAAACAAGTCGGCCCACCCTCGTCTCCAACTGTTTTAACAGAAAATCATATCCCCGTAATTCCTCAGTGGTCCCAATCACCGAAGCCGTTAATTGGCCATCAAGCAGGGAAACGGATCTTTCCAGGTCTTCAATGTTTTGACATTCCACAAGCAAAGAGAATGGCCCAAATACCTCTTGATGAAGTTTTGGATTTTCCCTGAATTCTGCCGCGCTTACTTTTAAAATAGCAGGCCGACCAACATTGGGTTTCGCCTCTTTTGAAAATTCAACAACCAATGAAGTTCCTTTTTGTTGTTGCATTTGTGATCTGCCATCATCATAGTTGTTGGCAATAGCAGGGTGTAGCATACTAGCCGGGACAACTTCGTTAATTTCCCTCGCCAAAATCTCCGTGAAATGGTCCAGATCAGAATTTTTAATTCCCATAAGGATGCCGGGATTGGTACAAAATTGTCCGCTACCTAAGGTAACCGACTGTGCAACGGTCTTGGCCCATTTTTCGTTTTCTGTTTTTAATATTTCAGGTAATAATACTACCGGATTAACGCTGCCCATTTCGGCGAATACAGGTATTGGTTCTTTTCTTTGCCCCGCGAGATCGAAGAGGGCTCGTCCACCTCTAATACTTCCCGTAAATCCTACAGCTTTCAGCAGCGGATTCTTTAATAGAGCCACCCCTACTTCATGCCCGCTGCTATTGAGGTGGGAAAACACACCTTCTGGCATGGAAGTATCTTTAGCGGCTTTCATTATTGCAGAAGAAACCATGCTTCCGGTCCCTGCATGCATAGGATGCCCTTTAACAATGACCGGGCAACCTGCCGCAAGGGCACTTGCAGTATCTCCTCCTGCAGAGGAATACGCCAATGGGAAATTACTGGCCCCAAAAACGGCCACGGGTCCAAGGGGTACCATGATTTTACGCAGATCTACTTTAGGTGCAGGTTGTCTTTCCGGTTGCGCCGTATCAATGCTCGCCTCCACAAAGGATCCTTCTTCCAGGATCTGAGCAAACATGCGTAATTGATTAACTGTCCTGCCTCGTTCCCCTTTGGCTCTGCCTTCCGGCAAGCCGGTCTCAGAACAATACTGATCTATCAGAGTTTGATCCAGAGCCATTATCTCATCGGCAATAGCCATAAGAAACTTGCCCCGGTGTTTATAACTGGTCTCTGCATAGGTAGCACAGGCTTTATGTGCTAAGGAAACCGCTTCCTGTATCTCTTCGGCGGTAGCCTCGTAGTAGATCGTTTCGTTCTCAATATTTAGAATAGGGTTGATTGTCTTAAAGGTGTTTGTTCCCCTTTTTGATCTTTTAAATCCAATGATATTCTTTCCGTCTAACATAGTTCTCTGCTATTTACTATTTAATTCCAGATACTCTGGAAGTACAGGTCTGCTTGCAACCCCTCTATCTATGATCCTTTGCACGCGTACCCTTTCCTCTCCCTGAAGTGGCAACCGTGGGGGCCGCACATATTCAGTTCCTATACCTGTTGCCACTTCGGCCATCTTAATATTTTGCACCAATTGCGGATTTATATCTAGTTCCAATAGCGGCATAAACCAGCGGTAAATGGAAAGCGCCTCTTGTATTCGGCCTGCCTTTACCAACTCATAAATAGCAACCGTCTCACGTGGAAAGGCACAGACCAATCCTGCCACCCAGCCATCTGCGCCCGCCAAAAGACTCTCCAGTGCCAGGGTATCTACCCCACATAATATTTTTAATCGATCTCCAAATCGATTCTTTATTCTGGTAATATTAGTGATATCCCGCGTAGATTCCTTCACCGCCTGAATAGAAGAAAAAGCCAGCAATTCGTCGAACATATCCAGGGTAACCTCTATTCCATAATCCACGGGATTATTGTAGATCATAATGGGTAAGTTACTATGCTTTGCTACTTCGGAAAAATAAACTATTGTTTCGTACGCATTTGCCTTATAGCGCATAGGCGGCAACATCATAAGACCACTGGCACCAAATTTTTCTGCCTTTTCTGCTGCTTTAAGCGCACCTTTTGTAGACTGTTCTGCAATATTGACGATCACCGGTACTTTTTGATCTACATAGGCCACGGTTGTTTTGATCAATTGTTCTTTTTCTCCATCTTCAAGTGTACTGGCTTCTCCCAGTGTTCCGCCTAAAATTATGCCATGAACCCCTGCTGTAAGTTGTGCTTGGAGGTTCTTTTCAAACATCTGCATGTCTAGGGTGTCATCCTTCGTAAACTTTGTTGTTATTGCAGGCATTACGCCTTCCCAACGTATTTTCATAGGTGTCTTCTTTGTATTGCAAAGTACATTTCTTTCCTTGTAAACACAAGGATTCAACACCGAGAATCTCAGTCCGCATAGAATTAGCTAGTTCCCTGAGAAACAGCTTAAAACTATCCATTCTGCTTCTCTTTTTAAGATGGTTTTAATAAGGAATCATTTTGTTTTGATTATTTTTGGGCCACTTTCAACAATAGTAATTTGATATGATAAAGAATATTTATTTGATTGGCCTGGTTCTGGTCGCTGGCTGTAATACTACCCAAAAAACAACCGGAGAACCTGCAGCTGTAGCTAATTCAATGGACCCCTCTGTGTATGCTTCAACAATTACCGAGCAAGAATTAAAGGACCACTTATACACCTACGCTTCGGATGAATTTGAAGGAAGAGAAACGGGTACTGACGGGCAAAAAATGGCAGTAAACTACATCCGTAAAAATTATATGGACCTCGGCATCCCTGCAGCACAGAAAAATGGCGACTATTTTCAGAAGGTCCCGTTAGAAATGGCTAAACTTCCAAAAGGATCTTTGTCTATCAATGGAAAAACCTACACATCTGGTGAAGATTTCATAACCTTCTCCGCCTTTGAAGGTGACTATGATGAAATCATCTACGCCGGTTTTGGAATAGAGGATCCGGAGTATTCAGATTTTCAAGGTCTGGATGTTCAGGGAAAAGTGCTTTTAATAAAGGCAGGGGAACCTGTGAATGAAGATGGCACCTACAAAATAACAGGAACAGACAAACCTTCTTCCTGGAGTAATATGTCTGAGGCACCCGGTAAACGTTTAGAGGTTGCTCAGGCTAAAGGCGCCAAAGCCATCTTGTATGTGGATACTGATAATTACAAAAGATACGAAAGATACTACCAACGTATGAAGCGCAATGACCAGGGCCGTCTTGGATTTGAGGATGATGGCACTATCCCTTCCTTACTTTTGATCAGCGAGAATATGGCGAAGGAAATTCTACCGGAAATAAATGACTTGAAAAGTTCAGTAATTCGTAAAGCAGAGGTTGCAGCATCCCTGATGAGTACCAATGAGCCCATCTCAACAGAAAACGTGGTTGCCTATATTGAAGGTTCAGAAAAGCCCGATGAATACATCGTTATCTCAGCACATCTAGACCATATTGGGATCTCAGGTGATGGAAGTATTAATAATGGTGCTGATGATGATGGTTCTGGGACGGTAGCCTTATTGGAAATCGCTGAAGCATTTCAATTAGCAACAAAAGTTGGGAGGCGTCCAAAAAGATCGGTTGTCTTTCTGCACGTCACAGGAGAGGAAAAAGGCCTTCTGGGATCCAGATATTACACAGACTCTGATCCGATATTTCCTTTAGACCAAACGGTTGTTAACCTAAATATTGATATGATAGGAAGAATTGATCCCAACAGGGAAGGAAACAGAAACTACGTATATCTTATAGGATCTGATAAACTAAGTTCGGACCTTCATGTATTATCGGAAGAGATCAATAAAAAATATACCAATATTGAATTGGATTACACCTATAATGATGAGAACGATCCCAATCGTTTTTACTACAGAAGTGATCATTACAACTTTGCGAAGAATAATATTCCGATCATTTTCTATTTCAATGGGACCCATGATGACTACCACCGGCCTGGGGACACTCCGGATAAAATTAACTATGATCTGTTGACCAACCGTGCAAAGTTGGTTTTTTATACTGCCTGGGAGGTAGCCAATAGAAGTGAACGGGTGACGGTAGATAAAACGTCTAGGTAAAAAATAATAGATACTCTGAAAAAACCCTTGTCCTACGTGGGACAAGGGTTTTTTTTTATCTCCTTACCAATTCATATGTAGTAACATTAAAAAGTCCCGCCTTAAAAAGACGGGACTTGTTTGCTTTTTGGGTGGAAGACCGGGCTCGAACCGGCGACCCTCGGTACCACAAACCGATGCTCTAACCAACTGAGCTACAACCACCATTTGAAGCGATTGCAAAGGTAATTTTTTTTGATCAATGCAAGCAAATAAAACAATCGATATTTTCAATTTTCAGAACTCCCCTGCAATATTATATTTTTTAACCAGAGGAATTACTTCTTTCCTGAACATCTTTTATAGACGAAACGCGTTAAAATTCGGATATAACACACAAAATATGGCGTTTCACAACAATTTTTAGAATAGGCCTCTGTTCACCTTTATTTTTATTGCTTGATTGATCCCTAGGTATGTCTTGTAGTAGATTTGTTAGTTTTCCCAGGTTTTTTGCCACTTTGCGATATTCTTGCTTTGTGGTCTTAGCAATATTATACATACATCCTGGAATCGCACAATATGAAAAACGCAACGAAATTCAAGAACAAATTGAATCGCTGCGAAACGCTGAGAATTTCCAGGCTACAGACACATTACACATTGAACTTCTAAATGATCTGGGCAAAGAACTTCGCTTTTATGCAGTAGACAGCCTCCTTATTCTCTCCAAAGAGGCCTTAAAGCTTAGCCAACAAGCTGAATATATCCAAGGACAAAGTAGATCTTATCTTGGAATGGGGAATTACTATTCCGATGAAGGAGCTCGTGTAGCGGCCATTAATAATTTTACCAAGGCACTCATCCTTGCCAAAAACATCGATAACTGCAGCCTGATGTTGCGTATAATGAACAACCTTGCATCCGAATATTCCTTTAAAGGTGATTATGCCAAGGCACTAAATTTGTTTTTAGAAGGCATTGAATTGGCTGAGAAAAAGGATGAGAAAGAGATGCTTTCTATCATGAATGAGAACATAGCCGGTCTTTATGCTTCTCAAAAAGATTTTGATCAGGCATTGGAATTTTATGAAAAAGTTAAAAAGTTAAACGACGAGATCGCAGATGATGTGAATTCTGCAGAATCCATGAGCAATTTAGCCTCACTGTATGCAGAAATGGGGAAATTAGACTATGCCATGTTCAGTATTAACCGCGCTATTACCATCTTTGAAGAGCACAAGGTGATGGATTGGCTAGCCTATGCCTATGAGATAAAAGGTAAGGTCTATCTTAAACAAGAAAAATTTCAGTGGGCCCTTTACTGGTATCGTCAGGGAGAATTAATACATGAGGATCTGGAAGACGATAGAGGGAAAATTGATCTTTACAATGGGATGGCAGAAGCCTATTTGGGTCAGGAAAAAGACAGTCTTTCACAGAAATATGCCTTAGATGCTTTTGATATTTCTAACAGGATAAAGTTCCTTGAAGGAACTCAAAAATGTGCTAAGACACTCTATAATATCAATAAAAATAAAAAGGAATTCGAAAAGGCTCTTGCTTTTCATGAAATTTACCAGGCACTTACAGATACACTAAACAGGAATGAAAACAAAAAAAGTTTAACGCTTTTAAAAACACGTGCAGAATACGACCAACATAGAGTGGCCTTAATAGAGGAAAACCAAAAGGCACTGGCCAAACAAAGAGGCCTTATCTATTCTGGTATCATTGTTTTGATCATTTTTGCAATTATAACCTTCTTTATCAAAAGAGCAGAAAAAATTCAGAAACGACTCAATAAAGAATTGCAAATCAAAACAGAAAAACTGGAAAAACATGAAGCGGCCCTTACAGATAGTAATGAGACAAAAACCAAGCTCTTTTCTATCATAGGACACGATCTCAGGGGTCCTATTGGGGCATTACAAGGATTACTGCAAATGTTTACGGATGGAGAAATGACCAAATCAGAATTCTTTGACTTTATCCCAAAATTAAAGAACGACATAGATCATATTTATTTTACCCTCAACAACCTCCTTACATGGGGTAATTCTCAAATGAACGGATCTAAGATAAAACCAAGTGTAGTTACCCTGGAGTCTTTGGTTGACGAAAATATTAACCTTCTTTCTGAAGTAGCGGATGCTAAATCTATAAAGATCGTAAGTGAATTGACCGGGAATACCCTGGTGTGGTCAGACAGTAATCAAATAGACATTGTGGTACGGAACCTTATCAGCAATGCGCTAAAATTTACACCAGATAATGGTATGATAACCATTAATGCGCGTGAGAAGGACGATCTATGGGAAGTATCTGTACGCGATACAGGAGTTGGTATGGACAAGGTGACCGTGGAAAAACTCTTCAAGAAAAATGCAAATATTACTACCTATGGTACCAACAATGAAAAAGGTACCGGCCTCGGCTTATCACTTTGTAAAGAGATGATAGAGAAAAATGGAGGAAGTATCTGGGTAGAAAGTACCTTACGAAAAGGAAGTACCTTCTTCTTCACCTTACCTAAGGCTGAAAACAAATACAGTCAGGCAAGCTAAAAGATATCCCCAAGACTTTTTACGCCAATAAATCGCTCCACCGTAAATCCTTCCCCATATTCCACACCTATCATTCGGCCTAGGTCTCTTGCCCTGTAAGCTACGCTATCCGTAAAGTTTTTACTGCTAATTGGTGTGCTTGGCTCTTTACTTTTTGGATCGTAGAATTGAGAGGAATACGCATTAATAGCTTCCATTTTCTTGTCAATAACGTCTGAAATATCTATTACAAAATCTGGTGTTAAATTCATCCATTGTATGTAATGATACACTTGTTTTGGACGCCACGCCTCCTGCCATTGATCATCGCCTTCTGCTTTTGTATCAATTTTCATTAATCCACTTAAGAAACAAGCGTTGCTTACCAACTCGCTTCCGCGGGCATGATCTATATGTCTGTCCTCTATAGCATTGCAAAGAACAATGTCTGGTTTATAGGTTCTGATCTTTCGTATTAGAGCCATTTGATGTTGCCTGTCATTCACAAAAAACCCATCTGCAAATTCCATATTTTCCCGTACACTAAGGCCCAGGATCTCAGCAGACGCCTCCGCCTCTTTATCCCTTATCTCGGCGCTACCTCTGGTTCCTAATTCTCCTCTTGTCAGATCAATAACGCCTACCTTTTTTCCAAGAGAAATCTCCTTTGCAATGGTACCTCCTGCTCCCAGTTCAGCGTCGTCCGGATGGGATCCAAATACTAAAATATCTAATTTCATAAAATCTTTGAATTTGACCTGTTCAAATGACTATGTCGCCATCTGTAGTTTTTTTACTGCAGCCAGGGCTTGTTCTATATCTGCCATCAGATCTTCAGTTTCTTCGATCCCGACTGAAAAACGGATCAACCCGTCCTTGATACCTTGTTTAGCCCGTTCTTCGGCAGATAAAAGTGCATGCGAGGTTTGGGTTGGTGATAGCACTGTACTCTCCACACCTGCCAGACTCATGGACGATTTAATTAATCTCAGAGATCTTTGAAAAAGTGAAGCGTCCAGGTCTTCATTTAATTCAAAAGACATCATTCCGCCAAAACCATGCATTTGTGACTTGGCTAGTGTATGATCCGGATGTGAAGGAAGGCCGGGATAATATACTTGAGCAATGTCTGTATGTTTATCCAGAAATTCTGCCATCTTTTGAGCATTTTCATTTTGAGCCTTTACCCGTATCCCCATGGTCTTTAAACTTCGCTCTAATAACCAAACCGTATAATCGCTTAGACTCCCTCCTAAATTCTTAGCCAGGCTAAAAATTTGCTCCATGTGTTCCGAAGAACAAGCTACGGCCCCGGCAAGTATATCTGAATGTCCTCCCATATACTTGGTAGCGCTGTGGATCACCACATCGATCCCAAAATCTATGGGGTTTTGATTTACCGGACTGGCAAATGTATTGTCTATCATAGAGATAATACCATGGCTTTTTGCGATGTCTGCAAAGGCTTTGATATCTGTAATGGTCAATAAGGGGTTAGATGGCGTTTCAATATAGACCACTCGTGTAGTGGGTCTAATTGCCTTTTCGAAAGCTTCGGGCTCCGACCCATCAACAAAAGAGTATTCTATCCCAAACTTTTCGAACTGTTCTGTGATCAGATGATAGGTGCCTCCATAGAGCATTTGTTGCAAAATGATATGATCTCCTGCCCGTAAAAATGCCAGTATGGCCGTGCTGACAGCCGCCATTCCACTCCCAAAGATCATGGCTGTTTCCGCATGCTCAAGAGCAGCGATCTTTTGTGAAAGTGCCATTTGATTTGGGGTATTGAAATATCGTGGATACCTCTTAATATCTACACCTTCAAAAGCATAGGAAGTACTCATATACAAAGGAGAAACAGCTCCTTTATACGTTTTATCCTCCAGTTCTCCCACATGCGTACAAATGGTATTGATCCCTTTTTTTGGTGAATTCATAACAGCTTAATTAATGCGCTTAAAGGTACAAAAATAGCTTAAACCACTGTTTGCTTCCAATGCCCTTTTCTGAACCAAATAACCGCCATAACGGAGAGTAATACTTCTGCCAGTGTAATTGCGATAAATACACCCAAAACTCCCCAGTCAAGGTAAAGAGAAACCAGATACGCAAACGGAAGTTGAATGAGCCAGAAGGCAATAAAATTGATCTTGGTTGGCGTCCTTGTATCCCCTGCGCCATTGAAAGCCTGGGTCACTACCATTCCGTAGGCATAAAATACATAGCCGGCTGCCACTACCTGAAGACAAAGAGCGCCATTCTCTATTACCGTGGGTACATTTGTAAAAAGACCTATGATCCCTTCTGCAAATACAAGATAGACAAGGGAAATACAGAACATAAAGATGGCATTGTATTTCCCGGTGAGCCAAACAGATTTTTCCGCTCTTTCCGGTTTTTCCGCACCTAGATTCTGTCCTACCAGTGTAGCCGCAGCATTACTCATGCCCCAGGCCGGCATAAAGGTGAACATCATAACCCTAATAGCAATGGTATACCCTGCCAGCGCCTCACTTCCAAACTCGGCCATAAGTCTCATTAAGAAAACCCAACTTGAAGTTCCGATCAGAAATTGGGCAATTCCTCCCATGGATACCCTTATCAGGTTCATCATGATCTTTAGCCTCAATACTAAATTTGAGGTATAAAGCCGAATTCTACTTCCTCCCCGGAATAAAATATACAATTGAAAAATAACAGCGCTGCCCCTGCCAATATTTGTAGCGATTGCAGCGCCCATTACGCCGTATTCCGGAACAGGACCCCATCCGAAAATAAAAATAGGATCTAAAATGATGTTCAGTCCATTAGAAAGGATAAGCGTCCACATGGCAATGGAAGCATCACCTGCACCACGAAAAATAGCATTGATAAGAAACAACAGTACAATGGTAATATTGCCTCCAATAAGCAACTTGGTATACCCGTGTCCTTCAGCAATCAAATCAGACGAACCACCCATGATGGAGAGAATCTCCCTGGAGTATAACAAACCAATGATCCCTATTATTACAGCAACCAAAATACCCAGGAAAATAGCCTGTGCTGCTGCCTGGGAGGCACCTATTTCATCCTTCTCCCCTATTCGTCTTGCCACCACAGCCGTTGCCGCCATACTCAGTCCAATGGCAATGGCATAGACCAGGGTGACCACAGATTCCGTAAGCCCGATGGTGGCCACGGCATTCACACTGACCTGAGAAACATAAGCGATGTCTACAATAGCGAAGATAGATTCCATCATCATCTCCAGTATCATGGGAACAGACAACATAAAGATTGCCTTTCTGATACTTCCTGAAGTGAATTCGGTTTGCTTTCCTTTTACGGCGTCTAAAAAGGAGTCATAGATCTTGTATACTACATTGCTAGATTTGATAGCCATGGTAACCAATTATCTTTTGCTAAAGGTGCAAAAAAAATCTAATCCATTAAAAAAGACCTTATTTTGAATAGTTAACGCGGTATCGCCAGAAACTAATAACCCCAAGTAATCCTACACCAAAAACTGTGTACCATATAAATGAAGGAGTGATCACCTGTGCACCACTGGCATAACTATGAAGGCCTACTAAATAAAAATTAACTCCAAAGTAGGTCATCATGATGCTGGCAAATGCCAGGATACTTAAGAAATTAAAAGTCCATTTTCCCCGTAAACCAGGTACTAGTCGGGTGTGAATAACAAAGGCGTAGATCATGATGGAGATCAAAGCCCATGTCTCTTTAGGGTCCCAGCCCCAATATCTTCCCCAACTTTCATTAGCCCATTGGCCACCGAGAAAATTCCCTATGGTAAGCATAATGAGTCCTACGGTTAATGCGAGTTCATTAACTATAGTAAGTTCTTTCAGGGTAAGGTCCATCCGCTCTTTATTCTTCTTATTGGTAAGAATAATAAGCAATAGTGACACCACGCCAAGGATCATACCAACGGTAAGCGGGCCATAGCTTCCTACTATGACCGCTACGTGGATCATGAGCCAATAACTGTCTAGCACGGGAACAAGATTTGCAATGGACGGATCTACCCAACTTTGATGCGCGATCCAAAGTAACATTGCTGTTACGAAGGTGGAGGCTGCAATGGTCATATCACTTTTACGCCCCAGGGATATTCCCATAGCCAGAGTGGCCCAGGAAACATACAAAATACTTTCATAGGCATCACTCCATGGAGCGTGCCCCGAAATGTACCATCGCATTATTAATCCTGCAGTATGCCACATGAAGAAAAGAAATATAACCCCTTTTAGAAAATAGGTCGCTATACGCCATATCTCACGGTCTTTAAAGATCCTGAATACCAGCACCATAAACATTAATAACCCAACAAGAGCATAATATTTGTATAATCTGTTAAAGATATC
The DNA here is from genome assembly GCA_963844995.1 of uncultured Flavobacteriaceae bacterium. Lineage (GTDB taxonomy): Bacteria > Bacteroidota > Bacteroidia > Flavobacteriales > Flavobacteriaceae > Muriicola. The sequence continues at coordinate 177,003 of CAWJQE010000002.1, forward strand.
GAGCTTGTTATAAATGGTCTCAGTCTGTACTCTTCCCTTTGAAGGCAGTACTTCCGAACCGTGATTGATCTGATTCTGCTCAAAAGCTGCTAAAAGTTTTTCAGCCTCAGAATAATCGCCGCTTATTTTGGCTTCTCTGAGGGAAATAAGGTAATAAGGCACCGCATTTTTTACAAAGTTTGCATAGAGACTATCTGAAATCTGGAACCGGCCACTTCTATATTCCATAGCCGAGATCCATTTGTTATTCTCATCATCAAGCAAAGGAAATATTTTTAGGATCTCACCACTTAGGGCCCGGTCTAACAGACTAAGCCTAAAATAGGCATCTTTAAAATCTTGTTGGAACTTATTTGGTGTATTGGTAGTAAATGCCTCCTCAAGATAAGGTCCCAATTTATTTCGACCCTGGGCATCAAAAAAGTCGGTTGCCTTTATATATTTCTGACCCTTTGGAATCCCAATTATGCTACGAATGCTATCATTCTGGGCCTTTTTATCGAGCGCTATAAAATCTGTATTGTACCAAAGTGCCGGATTCAGCATCATTGAGAGAAACACCTGGTCTGCATTCAAATCTTTGTAGCTGTTCTTTAAGCTTAATTTACGCAGTAATTCTGAAGCGAATGTATTGATAGGTTTCATTCTGCCTCCCTCATCCTGAATGACCAGTTTTCCAAATATTGCAGCGTGCTCCTCAGGTATAACTGTACTTTGAAGCATTGAATCTAACTGAGAAATACTGGGGCCGGCATCATGAGTATGACTATCTGCAGATGGAGCTTGCTGAGCGTTTAATGGAAGTAAGAGGGCAAAGATCAAAATTGCCGTTAAGGCCGCCTTTTTCTTTTTCAACTTTTCAAGAGAGCTGGCAAGATCCTTAAAGCGGGTTTTTCCGAAGAACATGATTCCCATCAATCCAATATAAAGCAAGAAATATCCTATATAAGTGATCCAGGTACCTGCTCTGTCATGATTTACAGAAAGAACCGTGCCTTTTTCATCGGTATCAAAACTCGCCTGAAAGAAACGATATCCTTTATGATCCAGGACGTGATTCATATAAATATCATAATCAAAAAGCCGCTCATCCTCTACCGTGATCCTACTCATAAATGAGGCATACGCCTTCTCAGTTCCAGGATATTTTTCCGCTATAAAATCATTTAGTTTAATATTAAATGGCAATTCGTACACTTTGGATCCAAAGGACAGGGTAAAGTCGAGCCCGCCCAGCGTAAATTTATCCATATAATTGCTACTGCCCTTTCCTCCGAGAACATGTTTTTGAACGGTCTCTCCATTTGTGGAGATCTCAACAATAAAGGCATCCTTTAAATTTGGCGTTTTCTCTTCTTCGGGTACCTCAATTACACCATATTTTCCTTTGATCACAGGTTCCGGGATCACAAACTGCATGGACCCTATACTATAAAGAGATCGCAATTGTAATGTTTGCAGGCTGTCTTTCTCTAAGTTGCCCTGAAATTGATCTGCCATTCTCATAAAGGAACCTTCAAAAGGTGATCGGATCTGATAAGATTCGCCTTCTGTAAAAATATTGATGGCCCCTTCCGTTTCCTTATTTAAGGTAAAAAGTACATTGTGGATATTCGCAATTTGCCCTTCGGCAAGATAATGTTCATGACGGTTGCCATCACCGGCTTCTACGATCTTTAAAAAAGAGGATCCATTTTCATCCGGCACAAGTCCTTCTTTTGCACCTTGAATAAAACCTACATAAGAAACACTAAAATCTTGTCCGTTAAAATCTTTTCGCCAGGGTAAACTAGATTGAATACCTTCCGGGGTAACAATGAGGTCTTCTTGTAGGGCTTTACGCTTAAGTTCGCCGTTCATTTCTCCATCTACCAAGACTGTAAAATAGGTCTTATCGGAGTAAAAAACCTTCTCGCTATTTCCTTCCCTGATGGGCATCATCCCTTCATAGCCAATATAACGGGTTACTCCAGCACCTATAATGATAAGGATCCAGGAAAGATGAAGTGCTAATACAGGCCATTTTTCCCACCGTAATAACTTATAGCGAAACATATTACCCGTAAAGTTTATGACAAATAATATCATAATGACCTCAAACCATTTGGCATTGTAGATCCAGATCTTTGCGGTTTCTGTACTGTACCAACTTTCCACAAAAGTTCCTAAGGCCATAGCAGTTGCAAATACCAAAAAAAGTACGGCCATCAGGCGATTTGAAAACAAGATATTTTTTAATGTGGATATCATCTGTTGTAACTTAAAACCAAATTTCAGGGGCAAAAATACGGCCTTTTTATCGTTTATAAGAATTGATGGTGCTATAAAAAGTTAAACAAATTTGTTAATTCTTTACTAAGCACTTCCCTCCTAAAAATTGTACTTTTGGGCATGGTTAAGGTTGTAATTATAGGTACCGGCAATGTTGCTAAATTTCTTTTTGATGTCTTATCTGTACATCCTCAACTTAGGTTGGCACAGGTTGTTGGCAGAAATATAAAAGCCTTGAATTACTTTAAAGAGCAGACGGACGTAAGTATTGATTTCAGGGATTTAAAAGCTGCTGATATTTATATTCTCGCTGTTAAGGACGAGGCCATTGAAAGCGTTTCACAAGAATTAAACATACAAGATGGCCTGTTAGTGCATACATCAGGTAGCATTGCCAAAGAGGCACTTCCGGAAAACGTAAGGCGCGGTGTATTCTATCCCCTACAGACATTTAGCGGCGTTCCACCTGAAAATAGTGAGAACATCCCATTTTGTGTAGAGGCAGAAAATGAAAAAGATTATACCTTAGTTGAATACTTAGCGAGGTGTATTTCCAAAAATGTGCACAGGATATCCTCTGAAAAACGAAAGCAACTACACCTGGCGGCGGTGTTTGCCAATAATTTTACGAATCACATGTATTTCCTGGCTTCTGATATTTGTGCTGAACACGAGGTACCGTTTGAGCTATTAAAACCTCTCATCCGTGAAACCTTTGAAAAGATAAAGCACCAGACCCCTTTCGATGCGCAAACCGGACCTGCCAGACGCAATGATTTAAAAACACTTCAGGAACATTTACTTTTGCTAAAAGAACCAAGGGATAAAAAGGTATATACATTACTATCTGAATCAATACAAGAAACCTATGGAAAGAAGTTATAAGACGTATTTAAAACAGATCACAACTTTTATTTTTGATGTGGATGGTGTTCTCACAGATGGCACCGTGCTGATCACCTCAGAAGGTGAGCTCCTTAGAAAAATGAATATTCAGGACGGATATGCGATCAAAACAGCTATTCAAAAGGAGTATAATATATGTATAATTACCGGCGGAACCAATGAAGGAGTGAGACAGCGCTTAAGAGGTTTAGGGGTGACAGATATCTACTTAGGAGCACATCATAAAGCTGAGTCCTTAGAGGAATATTTAGAGCTTTACAATATAAATCCGGAACATGTCTTGTATATGGGGGACGACCTTCCGGATATTCCTGCGATGAAGCAAGTAATGCTCCCAACTTGTCCAAAAAATGCAGTGCCCGAAGTTAAGAATATCTGCACCTACATTTCACATAAAAGCGGTGGTAAAGGCTGTGTTCGTGACGTCATAGAGCAAGTATTAAAAGTGCGGGGCGATTGGTTCGATAATTTCAGCGCGGCCAATGATTGAAAATCCACTAACAAAGAAATTAAGGTCTTACCGCATTCTTTTGGCTTCCGGGTCACCCAGAAGACAACAATACTTAAAGGAATTGGGAGTGCCTTTTGAAATTGTAAAAAATCCGGTAGAAGAAATATATCCTGAGGATCTCAAAGGCGAAGAAATTGCCATCTACCTGGCCAAACTAAAGTCGGAGGGTTTAAAAGATAGCCTCCAGGAAAAAGACATCCTGTTAACCGCAGATACAGTGGTATGGTATAATGACCGTTCCCTTGCAAAACCAGGTGATATGGACGAGGCAAAGCAAATGCTGAAGGACCTATCCGGACGTTGGCACGAGGTGATAACTTCCGTTTGTTTTACTACCTCAACTGAGCAACGGGTAGTAACAAGTAATACCAAGGTTTGTTTTAAGGATCTTTCTGCTGAGGAAATTGATTTTTATGTTGAGGTCCATAGGCCATTTGATAAGGCAGGTGCCTATGGGATACAGGAATGGCTTGGTTCTGTTGCTATCACTGAAATAAATGGTTCTTATGCCAATGTGGTAGGATTGCCAACAGATTTAGTTTACAAAATGTTAATGACTATGGCATCCTGAGGTGGTTTGGGTAGCTTTGCAAAAAAAATTGCAGCATGTCACCCAGAAGTAATTACAATCCCCCTTTTTTAGTCTTTTTGCTATTCTTAGCCTTCACTTCCTGTAAGAAAGTGAATTCTACTCTAGTAGCCATGAATGCTAACATGAGCATCAAAGGTGAACAATCATCTCAAAATTCTGAAAACTTACCCGTTAAGCCATTATCCTTTGATTTTAAAAGCTACTGGTATGCAGGAGATGCCGAGATCACTTCCTATTCGTTGGAGCAGGCTCGTTACGGAGAATTACGGTCCGGCACCGCAGTAATGATCTACGTCACTGAACCCTTTTTGCCTGGGAAACAAGTAAAATCAGAAAGGAATTCTTCAGAGAATGTCCCGGTATTAAAATTAAATGTCACTAAGAATTTCCTAACCGGTATTTATCCTTATTCAATCATGGGCAGTACCTTTTATCCCGTGCACGACAATCAGCATGCCCTAAAAGTTTCCTCTTCAATTCAGGAATGGTGTGGTCATGTATATGCTCAAATTAATAACAAGGCTTCCTTTGAGGTAAAGTCTCACTCATATTTTGAAAACGAAGCAGATCAAAACTTCTCCATAGAAAAATCGCATCTGGAGAATGAACTTTGGACTAAGATCAGAATCCATCCTGAAGATCTGCCGGTCGGAAATCTTAAAGTGATCCCTTCCCTTGAATATCTTCGGCTAGCACATCAAACAATTAAACCTTACGATGCAATAGTCAGTCTTCAGGATCATGGAGAACTAACGAAGTACACTATATCATATCCCGATCTGAATCGGACCTTAGCGATAAGTTTCAAAAGCTCCTTCCCGTATAACATTGAGAGTTGGACAGAATCGTATCCCAGTGGTTTTGGCCCTGACTCTAAAGTTCTTACCACAAAAGCGACTAAAATAAAATCCCTAAAAACACCTTATTGGCGCCTAAATGGAAATGAGGATGTATCTTTGCGGGACACATTGGGAATCTAGTTTTATATGGAAGATTTTTTCGTCAGGCATTATAGTGAATTTTTAAGTTCGGGTATTACATTGTTGGTTGTGGTGGTGGTGAGATTCTTAACCAACAAGACCATAAAAAAGGTTGGCAGTCTATCTGACCTGAACGAGGCCAGGACGCGACTGGTAAGCAAATATTTCTCTTTTGGATTTACGGCTTTAACTATAGTAGCCTTTACCTTGATCTGGGGTGTAAACGTAAGAGAACTAGGACTTATTTTGTCATCGGTATTTGCGGTAATCGGGGTTGCACTCTTTGCTCAGTGGTCGATCCTTAGTAATGTAACCGCAGGTATAATTCTTTTCTTTTCCTTTCCATTCAAGATAGGCGACAGAATTATGATCATGGATAAAGAAATTGAAAATGCGGGAACTTATATCATCGAGGATATCAGAGCCTATCATATTCATTTGCGCAAAGAAAATGGAGAATTACTTACCTATCCCAACAACCTTATGCTTCAGAAAGCTGTTTGTGTAATCGCCGATGAAACGATTGAAAATGAAGGAAGTGACGCCGTTTAGCTTGTTAAATAAGTCGTAAAATTGGACCGTAGCCTATTTATCTTTCTATCTTTGAGAACCAATCAAAAATGTCATTTCATGCGCCATTACCGGTTATTTTTATTGGGATTCCTGCTAACTTTTTCCCTGCATTACGGTCAGGCACCCAAGAAATCATCTGCCACTGATATCTATCATAGCCTCGAAAAGTTAAACTTCCTTGGCTCTGCCATGTACCTTGCAGCCCATCCGGATGATGAAAATACCAGGTTAATATCGTACTTATCTAATGAAGTGCATGCCCGTACCGCCTATCTTTCAATAACAAGGGGAGACGGAGGTCAGAATTTAATAGGTCCTGAGCTAAGAGAGCTTCTGGGCGTTTTACGTACCGAAGAATTGCTTGCAGCAAGAAGAGTGGATGGAGGAATTCAATTCTTTACCCGTGCGAACGATTTTGGTTATTCTAAGCATCCCGATGAAACTCTTCAACTCTGGGATAAAGAAAAAGTATTGGGTGATGTTGTGCATCTTATCAGGGCCTTTAAGCCCGATGTGATCATTAACCGCTTTGATCATCGCACTCCGGGATCTACCCATGGACATCATACCTCCTCTGCTATATTGAGCGAAGAAGCATTTGACCTGGCTGCAAATGCTAATGCATACACGGATCAACTGCAAACCCTGGATCTCTGGCAACCAAAACGGTTGTTTTTTAATACCTCATGGTGGTTTTACGGGAGTCAGGAGAATTTTGAAAAAGCAGATAAATCGAGATTAGTTAATCTGGATATTGGTGTTTATTACCCAATGCTGGGGATGTCTAACAATGAAATTGCATCTATCGCCAGCAGTCAGCACTTATGTCAGGGATTTGGAAGGCCCACCTTCCGTGGTTCCGAGCAAGAATATATTGAATTGCTCAAGGGAAGTATGCCTGTCAATGATCCATCAAACCTCTTCGAAGGTATAGACACCTCCTGGTCTCGAATAAAGGGAGGTGAGGCCATTGGGGAAATTCTCTATGCGGTAGAAGCGCAGTTCAATTTTAAAGATCCCTCCAAGCACTTGAATGATCTTGTAAAAGCGTATGATTTACTACAGAATGTAGCCGATGATCACTGGAAGCAGATCAAGCTCAATGAACTCGAAAATCTTATAGCTGCTATCACCGGACTTTACCTTGAAGCTTCATCTGAATCGCCTTATTCAAATCCAGAAAATTCTGTAAACGTGGATATTGAAGCCGTTAACAGAAGTAATACTTTAATACAATTAAAATCAATTTCCATAGGAGATCTGGTTAAAGTTGAACCAGATATAACCTTGGATAATAATATAAAAAAGACTTTTACGCTTCCACTAAATGTTCCTTCAACGAAAGGATATACAAGTCCGTATTGGCTTATAGAAAAAGGTAGTTTAGGAATGTACAGGGTAGATGATTTCAACCTTATTGGAAGGCCGGAAACACCTCCTGCTTTTATAGTAACATTTTTATTGGAGATCAATAATATTCCGGTACCCATAAAAAAGCCGGTGGTATACCGCTATTCAAAACCAGACAAAGGAGAACTGTATAGTCCTTTCGAGATCTTACCTCCCGCTACCGTTAGTATCCGGGACAAGGTACTCATCTTCGCAGATGCTACAGCCAAAGAAATTCCTGTAAAGGTAAAGGCTTTAAAGAAAAATGTACAAGGTACACTTCAACTAAGGGTGCCTGACGGGTGGACGGTAGATACCCCCAGCCTCCCTTTTCAGATCGAAAAGAATGGGGATGAAAAAACGTTTTCTTTCTTAATTACACCGCCTGCAACCGAAAGTGAAGGTATCATTTCACCTGTACTTACTATCGATGGCACCGAAATATCGAAGGAATTGGTAACCATTGCCTATGATCATATACCTACCCAATCTGTATTGCTACCTTCAGAAACAAAGGTTGTTCGTTTAAACATAGAAAAGGCGGGGCAGGATATTGGTTACCTAATGGGGGCCGGTGATGAGGTACCCGAAAGTTTGGAACAAATAGGATATACCGTGCACCGGATAGATCCAATTGATATTCAACCAGGGTCCCTGGATAAATATGATGCAGTGGTAGTAGGGATACGAGCCTATAATGTTGTAGACGAATTAAAGTTTAAACAAACCTTTCTTTTGGATTATGTAAAGAATGGTGGAAATCTAATCCTTCAGTACAATACTTCGGGGAGAACCGGACTCAAGTTTGATAATTTGGCCCCCTATTCTCTGGAAGTTTCCAGAGACAGGGTCACCGATGAAAACGCTCCGGTTACGATCTTGAATGCTAAGCATCCAATAATGAATTTTCCCAACAAGATAGAGCCCAAAGACTTTGATGGCTGGGTTCAGGAACGCGGACTTTACTTCCCCGATAAGTGGGATACTGCTTTTTCACCAGTGCTATCCATGGCAGATCCGGGAGAAACGCCAAAAGAAGGAAGTCTTTTGATTGCCTCCTATGGAAAAGGAACGTACATTTATACCGGACTGAGTTTTTTCAGGGAATTACCGGCAGGCGTCTCTGGGGCATACAAATTATTTGCAAATATGCTTTCTCAAAACAAAGTTCAACTGAACAATGAAAATCGGGTAAAAGGAAAGTAATGCAAGACTCTAAAACATGGAAAAAAGAATATTCGTTGGTCCTGATCCTGAATATTCTCTATGTGCTTACCTTTTATTACATCATGATCTCTAACGCCTGATCCATGAGTAATTTAGACTGGTTCATACTCACAAGCACCCTTTTGTTTATTGTTATCTACGGGGTTTGGAAAACAAAGGGAAGCAAGAATGTAAGTGACTACGTATTAGGAGGAAAAGAAGCCCGCTGGTGGACCATAGGTCTTTCGGTGATGGCCACACAGGCCAGCGCCATTACATTTCTTTCGACACCAGGACAGGCCTTTCACGATGGCATGGGATTCGTCCAATTCTATTTTGGCTTACCTCTGGCAATGATCGTGATCTGTATTGTCTTTGTACCTATTTACCATAAATTAAAGGTCTATACGGCCTATGAATTCCTTGAAAAACGCTTCGATCTAAAAACCAGGTCTTTAGCCGCCATACTTTTTTTGATCCAAAGAGGCCTGGCTGCCGGGATTACTATTTATGCCCCTTCTATAATTTTATCTGCGGTCCTGGGTTGGGATCTGCTAACATTAAACATCATAATTGGTATCCTTGTTATCATTTATACAGTTTCAGGTGGAACCAAAGCGGTGAGCGTTACGCAGAAGCAACAAATGATCATCATTATGACAGGGATGTTCATAGCTTTCTTTTTTATACTTGGGGCACTACCTCCCGAAATTTCATTTAGTAATGCTTTAAAAGTGGCAGGTGCCAGTGAAAAATTAAATATTCTTGATTTCGATCTCAACACCTCCAGCAGATATACTTTCTGGAGTGGCATCACAGGTGGCTTCTTTCTTGCCTTGGCCTATTTCGGAACAGATCAAAGTCAGGTGCAGCGTTACCTATCTGGCAAATCTATAAGAGAAATGCAGCTTGGACTTATTTTCAACGGTATTTTTAAGATCCCAATGCAATTCTTCATCTTGCTCGTTGGGATCATGGTCTTTGTCTTTTACCAATACAACCCCTCCCCCATCAATTTTAATCCGGCCGCCAGAATTGCTGTTGAAAATTCCGAATATTCAGAGGACTACAAGGAACTTGAGGAGAGGCATAAAGAAATAGAGCTCGAAAAAACGATGGCTCAGGACGAGTTCTACGGTGCGTTGAAATTAAAAGAATACGCAGCTACCATGGAAGCCAAGCAACACATCCTAGATGTAAATCAAAAGGAAAAGGTAAACAGGGAAAAAGCCAAATTACTGATCACACAAGCCGATCCCATTGTACAAACAAATGATAAGGATTATGTATTTATACATTTCATCCTGAACAATCTGCCCAAAGGATTAATTGGCCTATTGTTAGCGGTGATCCTCTCTGCTGCCATGTCGTCTACCGCCTCTGAGTTAAATGCCCTAGGAACCATCAGTGCGCTCGATCTGTACAAACGGAATAAAAAGGGTGAGTTTACCCAAAAACACTATGTAAAAGTATCTAAGGCATTTACTTTATTATGGGGAATTATTGCAATTTGCATAGCTTGTGTAGCCGACCTATTTGACAATTTAATTCAGTTAGTGAATATAATTGGATCAATTTTCTATGGCAACGTACTTGGTATTTTCTTACTGGCTTTCTTTTTTAAATTCGTAAAAGGCAACGCAGTATTTGTAGCAGCCGTTATTACCCAGATCATTGTTATTGTAGGGTATCAATTAGATTGGATGTCTTATTTGTGGCTTAATGCTTTTGGCTGTGCGCTGGTCATCTTATTTGCAATGATCCTAGAAGTATTTGATCGCATTCTGAAGAACCCACCACTTGAAACATAAAAACCCTTGTAGATACAAGGGTTCTTATTAGTTTAAGAAAGAAGTATTCTACATAGCTCCCCATTCTTTCAGGGAATCCTGGTTCATTTTCACATAGTCCGCATTGTTGGCAGCCTGGGCCACCGCTAAAGAACGCTTAGCTGCTTCAATAGCACCTTTTTTGTCTCCCATTTTGGCATAGATCAAGGATTGAGTGCGCGTCATCCAGAAGGCATTCTCATTCATGGAAACTGCCTTATCTACCCATTCTTTTGCTTTATTCAGATCCATCCCTTCATCGAAGTAAAAAGAAGCCGCTGAGAAATAGTCATTGGCAGATGGACCCGCCATCACTGCCTCAATACTTTGTACAGTCATCTCCTTGGAAGGTACCATAAAGGGCACGCCTACATAGGTGTTTTCCCAAAGCATGCCTATAGTAGCTCCGCTATTATGCAGATCATCAAAAGTAATGGTGAAGGTTTCAACCGGCATCTCCATAGATTCCATAGACATCGTATTCACCCTGATTTGGGCAGCAACTTTGCTTTCATCCCATTCCTGAGGTGTTCCTCCTCCTGCAGTATCGGTGTAAAAATATACGTCCCATGAAGACGCATTTGGTTTTGTAAAGATGGCATAGGATCCCGCTTTTAAAGATCCATCTCCAACGGTTACATCTGTACTAAAAGTGATCTTAGTTCTTGCATTGGCTCCGGTTCTCCATATTTTATCAAAAGGAACCAGATTTCCAAATATGGTTCTTCCCCGCATAGAAGGACGGGAGTACTCAACAGTTACATCGGTTAGGCCAACGCGTTGCATTACTGTTGAAAAAGGGCTCGGTTGAGGCGCTTGAATTTGTGCCTGCATAGATAAGGACGCTATAAAAGCGATCGCAATAAACACTACTTTTTTCATTACATTTTGGGTTTTATGTTCTACACAAAAGTACCTATAAAAACATAGAATTAGGAGCAGATTTCAAAAAGACAAACATTATCTCTCAATGTGAAATACAATCACTGGCTTTTATCAGTCGCTAAACCTCCAACTTTACTATTTGTTTAACAATATATATTTTTTATTAAACATAATTGCACTTAGTTTTGTTGAAAATACTCTTATGAGCATGTATCGCTTATCGGCTAAACAGGCACTTCCCATTTCCAGGCAAATTGCCTGGGAATTCCTGTCAGATCCTGCTAATTTAAAGGTCATTACCCCACCGGCAATGGGTTTTGAGATCTTATCAGGGGCAGACAGGCCAATGTTTCCGGGACAGATCATCCAATATAAGGTACATCCCTTTCCCGGCTATACTACAAAATGGGTCTCCGAAATAACACATGTGAAGGATGGTTTCTATTTTGTGGATGAACAGCGCTTTGGTCCCTATGCATTATGGCACCATAAACACTTTATCAACGAAATAGACGGCGGAATAGAAATGGAGGATGTGATTGATTACAAACTTCCATTTGGAATCCTCGGGCAGTGGGCACATCCACTTATAGTTAAAAATCAATTAATGACCATTTTTAACTTTCGTGAAAAACAATTAGAAGCCCGATTTGGATGTCTCGATAAAATGAAAAATTCTCTTATCATCAAAAAGATTTAAGTATGAAAAAAAACATTCTCCTTATTGGAGGTTCCCATGGAATAGGTCTGGAAATAGTTTCCCTTTTAAAAGATTCGTATAATCTATTCGTTGCCTCCAGGACGTCTGATGAGATCGCTGATCTGCCCGTTACGCATATAACCTTTGATGTTTCCAAAGATGAATTGGATCTTACCCAACTTCCCGAAGAGCTGCACGGCTTTGTATATTGCCCGGGCAGTATTAATCTGAAGCCCATTAAAATGATGGATCTGGAAGCTTTTAGGTCAGATATGGAAATTAATTTTTTTAGTTTAGTTAAAACCGTAAAGAAAGTACTTCCAAAAATGGCTGAAAATTCGTCCATGGTATTTTTTAGTACCGTTGCTGTAGCTATGGGAATGCCTTTCCATACCAGTGTGTCTGCTGCCAAAGGAGCTATCGAAGGATTTTCTAAGGCCCTGGCGGCCGAATATACGCCCAGGATACGAGTAAACGTTATCGCTCCCTCTCTCGTAGACACACCATTAGCTTCCCGTTTACTTAGCAATGACAGAAAAAAAGAAATGATGGCGGAAAGACATCCATTAAAACGTGTGGGCACTGCACAAGATATAGCTCATATGGCCGTATTTTTATTAAAAGAAGATAGTGGTTGGATGACAGGACAGGTTCTGGGAGTAGATGGAGGCATGTCGTCTTTGAACATTTCTTAGTATGGAGAAAATTTCCATTTTTTGGTTTCGACGAGATCTGAGACTCGAAGATAATGTGGGCCTAACGCACGCCCTCAAAGGTGATTTTCCTGTATTACCTCTTTTTATATTCGATCGTAATATTTTAAACGAATTGCCAAAAGATGACGCTCGTGTGTCTTTTATTTTTAGCACCCTCAAACAAATACAAAATCGACTTAAGAAAGAGTTTTCCAGCTCCATGGCCATCCATTGTGATGACCCCATGGCCGTATTTAAAAAACTTACTGCAGAATATGATATTCAGGCGGTATATACCAATACAGATTATGAGCCCTATGCAAAGGAACGGGATGGAGAATTAGCCGGATATTTTGACAAATCTGGAATTGAATTCCACACCTTTAAGGATCAGGTAATTTTTGAAAAGGACGAGGTAGTTAAAGACGACGGGGATCCGTACATTGTGTATACCCCTTATATGAGGCGATGGAAACAACGCTTTAAAAAAACTCAACCTCTTCAACAAGGGGAAGAAGAACCCCAATTAAAAAACTTATTACAAGATACTTCTTTAGCAGATCTGGAACTTTCAGACCTGGGATTTAAACCTTCCCCTATAGACGTTCCGGAGTACAATGTATCATCATCACTGATAGGAGATTATGAGAAGACCCGTAATTTTCCTGCCTTGGAAGGCACCTCTCATCTTGGTCCACATTTGAGATTTGGAACTGTATCTGTTCGCCAAATGATTCGAAAAGCCAAATCTGAAAAGAACGAAACGTTTTGGAATGAGCTTATTTGGCGCGAATTCTTTATGCAGATCCTTTGGCATTTCCCACATACTACACATGAAGCATTTAAAAAGAAGTACGACCGGATCGATTGGAGAAATAATGAAGAGGAGTTTGAAAGATGGAAAAAAGGAGAAACAGGTTATGCGCTGGTAGATGCTGGAATGCGCGAACTGAACGCAACCGGGTACATGCACAACAGAGTGCGCATGCTGGTGGCCAGTTTCCTGTGTAAGCACTTGTTGATAGACTGGCGATGGGGAGAAGCTTATTTTGCGGAAAAGCTTTTGGACTATGAATTGAGCAGCAATGTAGGCAATTGGCAATGGGCCGCAGGCAGCGGTGTAGATGCCGCTCCATATTTCAGAATATTCAACCCAATGACCCAGGTAGATAAATTTGATAAGGACAGGGTCTATATCAGAAAATGGGTACCGGAAATAGATAGTGATAACTATGTCCCCAAAATGGTGGATCATAAAGAAGCACGTGAACGCTGTCTCAAAACATATAAGGCAGCTTTATCTTAAAGCTTCAACCATATTTAGGATTTAATTAAGTTGATTTCAACCCGTTGGTAGACCATCTCCCTGACCTTATTTTAGTATATTTAAGATCCTATTTAATAAAATGGAAGTTTAAAAGTGCGTATCACAATTTTCTGTGAACATATTAATACTAAATACCATCAATTATACATAACTACCTATGAAGAAATTACTACTCCTTGGATCCCTCCTTTTGTTTATCCCAATTAACGCCCAGAAGATGACCTCTAGTAAAAAGGCCGTCTTATCTTCTATTGAACAACATGAGGCTAAATTAATACAGATCAGCGATTCTATTTGGGCACATGCAGAAACAGCTTTCGAAGAGCATGATTCTTCACGTATCCTTGCTGATTATGCAGAGGCCAACGGATTTAAGGTTGAGCGAGGGGTTGCCGGCATGCCTACGGCATTTGTTGCTACCTATGGCTCCGGTAAACCGGTGATCAGTGTGCTGGGAGAATTTGATGCCTTACCCGGTATTTCTCAAAAGGCACAACCTACTAAATCGCCATTGAATGAAGGTGCTGCAGGTCATGGATGTGGCCATAACCTATTTGGCACTGCCAGCCTTGGTGCAGCAATTGCCGTAAAAGAGCTGATAGAAGCGGGTAAATTAAAGGGAACCGTCAAATTTTTCGGGACCCCTTCTGAAGAAAAATATTTTGGCAAGATCTGGATGGTCAAAGCGGGGCTCTGGGATGATGTAGATGTAAACCTGAGCTGGCATCCCAGTGCCAATACCGAAGCCGATGTGCAGAGCACCCTGGCCCTGGTAGACTTTAAAGTGGAATTCTTCGGGCAGGCGGCACATGCCTCCGCAGATCCATGGAATGGACGAAGTGCCTCAGATGCGCTGGAGCTATATACTGCGGGTATTAACTACTACCGCGAGCACATTAAGCCAACCGTAAGGATCCACTATCATATACAGGATGGAGGACAAGTAGTAAATGTGGTCCCGGACTATTCACGACTATGGGTACGGGTGCGAGATACCAAAAGAAGTGGTATGATGCCAGTTTATGAGCGGGTGATGGCCATGGCGGAAGGTGCAGCTATCCTTGCAAATGTGGACTATAAGATATCATTGATATCCGGCATCTATGAAGTACTGGTAAACCGTACCGGGGGAGAGATCATGCAAAAAAATCTTGAGCTTTTGGGGCCTATAACTTATACAGATGAAGAAATGGTGTTTGGACGTAAGATACAGGAAGAAACCGGGAAACCACAAGTAGGTATGGACAGTGATATTTCACCTCTTAAGGAAACAAAAGAAAATCCTGGTGGCGGATCTACTGATGTGGGAGACGTAAGTTGGAATGTTCCCAATATAAATTTGGGGGTTACCGTGGCTCCTAAAGATACTCCATGGCACTCTTGGGCCGTCGTGGCCTGTGGCGGAATGAGCATTGGCCACAAAGGGATGGTGCAAGCAGCCAAAGCCTTAGGTATGACGATGGCTGATCTTTTTGAAAACCCTAAAATGGTTGAGAAAGTAAAGGCCGAATACATTGAGCGAAAAGGAAATGAAAAATATGAGGCTATTATACCGGAAGGTCCGCCTCCAATTGGTAATAACTAATAAAATACACTGCTATGTTTGGATTATTTAAGAAAAAATCACCTTTAGAAAAATTAGAAGAAGAGTATAAGTCGGTCATGAAAGAAGCCTTCAACCTTTCAAAGGTCAACCGAAGTGCCGGAGACGCTAAATATGCGGAAGCTGATGAAATTCAGAAAAAAATAGACCAGCTAATGCAAAAAGAACACAAGGATGGCTGAAAAAGAGATCAGCAAAGAATATAAAAGAGAAGGGATCACTGTATTATGGAAACCCAGAAAGTGTATCCACTCTGAGGTATGTGTGAAAACGCTGCCTGGTGTTTACAAACCGAATGAAAAACCCTGGATCGTCCCTGAAAATGCCTCGGCAAGCGATCTTAAATCACAAATAGACCAATGTCCTTCGGGAGCATTGTCATATCGACTTGCAGAAGGAAAAGATGAACAAAATAAATCGATTGAACGTATGAGTAAAAAAGTAGAAGTATTGCCTAACGGACCTTTAATGGTTCATGGGGAATTGGAGATCACATTAGCAAACGGGTCAAAGGAGACCAAATCAAAACCTACGGCCTTTTGTCGTTGCGGCGCCTCAGGGAATAAGCCCTATTGTGATGGCAGCCATAGAGCGGCAGGGTTCAAAGATGCCTAGAATTATGTATCCTTTTTAATACAAGGTAGATTACACTTAAAATAGCCTATACTATGAGAATATACTTCTTAACTTTTCTGTTGTTCTCCACTTTTATTGTAGGCTATTCT
This sequence comes from uncultured Flavobacteriaceae bacterium, assembly GCA_963844995.1. Taxonomy (GTDB): domain Bacteria; phylum Bacteroidota; class Bacteroidia; order Flavobacteriales; family Flavobacteriaceae; genus Muriicola. The sequence goes on from CAWJQE010000002.1 coordinate 193,195, forward strand.
CAAAACAGCACTATGATATCCAGGCTTGAGACTTTCGATATTACAACAAATAAAAGAAGTCTGATTAGGGAAGAAACAGGTCATTTTGAAGCTCCAAACTGGAGTGCTGACGGTAATTATTTCATAATAAATCAAGGCGGATTGCTCTATAAAATATCAAGCAATGGGAATACCAAAGAGCTGATCCCTACTGGTTTTGCTGAACAGTGTAATAATGATCATGGAATTTCTCCAGACGGTGCCTTTTTAGCCATCAGCAATAACGATCTCCTTGAAGGAGCTACGGGCGGCACTTCCCGGATCTATGTTTTGCCGGTTCAGGGAGGAGAGCCCAAACTCATTACCGAGAAAATGCCTTCTTACTGGCATGGTTGGTCCCCGGATGGGAAAAAGGTGGTATATACTGCCTTACGAAATGGCACCTATGATATCTATCAAATAGCTTTGAACGATACAACTGAGATACAACTAACCAATGCCCCGGGATTAGATGACGGTCCGGAATACAGTCCGGATGGAGCTTACATTTACTATAATTCCTTCCAATCTGGCGTAATGGAACTATGGCGAATGAATCCGGATGGCACCAATAAGGAACAGCTAACAAATGATCCCTATTCCAACTGGTTTCCTCATCCCTCCCCGGATGGAAAATACCTTGCTTTTATATCATATTTGGAAGATCAGGGACAAAATCACCCTGCTTTAAAGAAGGTTTCCCTTCGTTTGTACAATTTAAAAGATAAGAGCATCAGAACACTGTGTTCTTTTACCGGTGGACAGGGTACCATCAATGTACCATCCTGGTCGCCCGACTCTAAGAAATTTGCCTTTGTATCCTATCAAAATAACTAATAAAAGATCACCACTATGGTATTTAAAAGATCCTGTTTTCACTATTTACTACTTCTTTCTTTCTTGAGTACCGGCTTTTTTGGAAGGTCTCAGTCCTTTTCCTTTAAAATAGACCATTACTCCATGATCGTGGCAGATCTGTCTGAAACAGGAGACTTTTACAAAGAAGTTTTGGGTTTAAAGGATATCCCGCATCCTGCCAACGCTGATGGATTCAGGTGGTTTACTATAGATGGAAGTTCCCAGTTGCATTTGATCAGGAAAGATGTGGTAGCCAAGGAAAAGAATAAAAGCGTTCATCTGTGTCTCTCAACGGCAGATCTACCCGACTTTATCAACTATCTAAATAAAGAAAATATCCCATTCTGGGACTGGCCGGGAACCTCAGGGGCAGTTTCTAAGAGAGAAGATGGTGTTGAACAGATTTATCTTCAGGATCCTGAAGGGAACTGGGTAGAGATCAATAATGCCGGGAAGTAGCGGTATCAATACAAAAGCACTACGTGTTAACATATCTATAAGACATAAGGAACCGGGCAATTCTTATTTTTGGCAACAAATATGCATATATGTCTAATTCTATTAAAAAAATAGTTCCGCTTGGATTTCCCTGGGCCACTGAAGATCCTTTTTTATTTTGTGTGTATCACCTGGATCATTATCCCAAAGGGAACGATGAAATGGGACCTGCCGCCTCATTAGAAGGCCGTAATCTTGGAAACGATTTTGCCCCTAATGCACAGGGATGGCGTATGTATCACGGTCAAACGATACCCGGATTTCCCTATCATCCCCATCGTGGATTTGAGACCATTACAATAGTGAATAAAGGATTCTGTGATCATTCCGATTCACTTGGAGCTGCAGGCCGTTTTGGGCAGGGAGATGTACAGTGGATGACCGCAGGCAGGGGTGTACAACACTCGGAAATGTTTCCTTTGTTAGAGAAGGAAAAAGAGAATCCTCTCGAGCTCTTTCAGATCTGGTTAAATCTGCCTAAAACAAACAAGATGGCAGATCCTCATTTCAAAATGCTTTGGCACGAGGATATCCCTGTTGAACAAAAGGACGGAGTAAGGCTCAAGATCATTACAGGCGATTATAAAAACACCAAAGCCCCCCTCCCAGCGCCTGATTCATGGGCCGCTGCTAAAGAAAATATGGTAGCTATATGGAATCTTCACCTGGAGCCGGGTGCTAGTTTTTCTTTTCCTGCAATCCCCTCTGATGTTCATAGAACACTTTATTTTTATGAGGGCGACTCTTGTGTTATTGACAGCAATAAGATAAAACCCAACAATGGAATAGTACTAAATACTACCGACGTTATGGTAACCAATAATGGTTTGGAAACAGCTCACTTTCTAATGCTTCAGGGAAAACCCATTGAAGAGCCGGTAGCCAAGTATGGTCCTTTTGTCATGAATACAAATGAAGAGATTGAGCAGGCTATGAAGGAATACAGACTTACACAGTTTGGAGGATGGCCCTGGCCCTATCCGGACAATGTACATGAGCGCAATAGAGGTCGTTTTGCTAAATATCCGGACGGCACCCTTGTAGAGAAATAAATGAATTCAGATTCCCTGAGATTACTAATAGATTTTGGTCTTGTTATTCTGATATGGCTTGTGCAACTGGTCATCTATCCCAGTTTTTTGTATTATGCGAAGGATAGTCTTATTCGCTGGCATAAAAAATATACGCCGCGTATAACTTTCATTGTTCTTCCATTGATGTTGGGACAATTAATGCTGTATGGAAGTTTATTACAGGAAGGAAAAACACTCTATAGTATTGGGTCCTTTGTATTGGTACTTTTGGCCTGGTTGCTGACATTTACAGTTTTTGTGCCCAGACATAAGCAGATCTCAAGCGGCGTCTATTCTGAAAGGACGCTTACACAATTGGTGGCTTATAATTGGAGCCGAACACTGATATGGACGCTGCTCTTTTTGTGGAATTTAATGATCAATATTCCTTATTGACCAATATGAAACCCGGGGGCTAGCAGATCTTTAACCTCTTCAGGATGACGTTTTAAATAAACCGCCACAAAAGGACACAGCGGTGCCATTTTAATCCCTTCTTCGCGAATATGCAGTAGTACTTTTTTGATGAGGGCACTTCCTACGCCTTTACCTTCCAATTCAACTGGTACTTCCGTATGGGTGAGATAGATAACATCTAGTTTATTAAGAATGTATTCCGTGAAAGCCACTCCCCCTTCCAGATGTAGTTCAAATCTTTTTTGGCTGCCAGTGGTATTGTTCTGAAGCGGGATCTTTGAATAATCTATTGGCAAAGCAAATAAATTTTGTAGAATCTCTGTTAAACTCGGGTGATCTTAGCCCCTATAGCACGCAAGCGTGTATCTATATCTTCGTATCCCCTATCTATCTGTTCAATGTTATGAATCGTAGAAGTTCCTTTGGCTGATAAAGCAGCGATTAATAGAGAAACCCCTGCGCGGATATCCGGAGATACCATTACGGTCGATTTTAAGGTTGATTTAAAATCGTGCCCTATGACGGTTGCCCTGTGAGGATCACATAATATGATCTTGGCTCCCATATCTATAAGCTTATCAACAAAGAACAATCGGCTTTCAAACATTTTTTGATGAATAAGGACCTCGCCCTTTGCCTGTGTAGCAACTACCAGCATAATACTCAAAAGGTCAGGTGTAAGACCCGGCCATGGGGCGTCTGAAATTGTTAATATGGAGCCGTCTATATAATTATGGATCTTATAGCCATTGGTATGAGCAGGAATAAAGATATCATCGCCTTTCCTTTCAATAGTAATCCCCAATTTTCTAAATACCGTAGGGATCTGTCCCAGATTATCCCAGCTAACGTTTTTAATGGTAAGCTCGCTTTTGGTCATGGCTGCAAGGCCAATCCAGCTGCCGATCTCTATCATATCCGGAAGCATGGTATGCTCCGCACCACCTAGTTCAGAAACGCCTTCAATGATCAACAGGTTAGATCCAATACCACTGATCTTTGCGCCCATCCTATTCAACATCTTACAGAGTTGTTGCAGGTATGGCTCACAAGCTGCATTATATATCGTAGTTGTTCCTTCGGCAAGTACAGATGCCATTACTATATTGGCCGTGCCGGTAACAGAAGCCTCATCTAAGAGCATATAGGTCCCTTTGAGTTTTTTGGCCTCAACACCATAGAAATGCTCTTCTTTATTGTACCTAAAGTTGGCACCAAGTTTTATGAATCCTTCAAAGTGAGTGTCTAGCCGGCGGCGTCCTATTTTATCGCCTCCGGGTTTTGGAATATATCCTTTTCCAAACCTGGCAAGCAGTGGTCCCACTAACATAATGGAGCCCCTTAGTCCTCTTCCATCTTGCTTAAACTGATCCGATAATAAATAATCCAGATTCACATCATCGGCCATAAAGGTATAAGAACCCTTCCCTTTTTTCTGGATCTTGACACCCAGATCTTCCAGGAGGGAAATTAATTTATTTACATCAACTATATCCGGAATGTTGCGAATGGAAACCTTATCTGCAGTAAGTAATACCGCACATAATATTTGTAAAGCTTCGTTCTTTGCACCTTGTGGCGTAATCTCACCGTGTAGTTTGTGACCGCCTTCTATTTGGAATGTACCCATCTACTCTTCAGAAGATTAATATCGTTTCTTTCCTCTGTTACTGCTGCGTCCGCCTTTCTTGTTGGAACCACTTGGCCTGCTGGTCTTTGTGACGCGCTGTTTTAGGAATTGCCCACTATCTGTGAGGCTTTCACCATCTGAAGCAAGGTCTATTTGGCCGTTGCTTAATTCAAATAAGTGCTTAAAAATAGCCTTATCATCCACAGTATCCTTATTCCAATTCAGATAGCATTTTTTCATGTGATTGGCGATCGCGTATTCTAGTCCGTCGCGCATATCCCCTTTTTCCCATTTAATAGCCACATCTATCATTCGCTTAATATTGTTTCCGTAAAAACGATATTTCGGGAAGTTCTGCGGGTATTCTAAAGGTTCGGGAGGTGCCTGTAGCAATTCCTTACTTGTAATAGGGAATGGAGAATCTACGTCCAATTTAAAATCGGACATAATAAACAACTGATCCCATAATTTATGCTGAAAATCAGGTACATCTCGCAAATGTGGTTGTAAATTACCCATTACGGATATTATGGACTGAGCTACCTTATTGCGTTCCTCTCTATCTGCAATGGAAACGGCATGATCCACCATTTTTTGGAAATGACGACCGTATTCCGGTATAATGAGTTGTGAACGCTCAGTATTGTATTCTAAGTTTTCTACTAAATTCAAAGTGATTTATTTACAGTTGTTGTATGTGCTTGGAAGTAACTACTTAACGGGTGCAAATTAAGAAAATTATAGGAGAATAACTATTTTAAAGGGATATTACCCCCTCTACCTTAGCCACTTCCTTATAATACCCAATTACGGCTTCGGGATCTATAAGGTGTATAGTTACAGACAAACTGGTATATTTTCCTTTGCTTGATTTTTTCGACTCAATAACCGCCCCTGTATTGTCAAAAATGCCCTCAATAACCTTTATCTTCTCTGCATCTGTGGGTACAATAAACTTATACAAGTAATCAGAAGGCCATGAAGATGTGCGCAATAGTTCTTCTTTTAACCGCTGGTAAAATTCATCTGTACTTTCTTTTTTCATGCAAATTCTTTTTACAAATATAAAGGGAATCAACTTATTTCTTACCCATCTGTGTATTGTTTACTTTTGTTAAAGAAGTACATTAATTAGATGCCAAAACGAATTGTAATAACGGGTGGACCCGGCACAGGAAAGACTTCCGTAATCAAAAACCTGGAAGAAAAGGGTTATTTCTGCTTTCATGAGGTGATCAGAGATCTAACACTGGAAGCCAAAAAGCAGGGAGATCCCAATAATTTTGTCTCCAACCCATTGGCCTTTGTAGACGATCCTTTTCGTTTCAATCAGCATTTATTAAAGGCAAGGCTTAATCATTTCAAAGAAGGCCGCAACTATAAGAACAAGGTCGTATTTTACGACAGGGGTATACCGGATGTCCTTGCTTATATGCGCTATTTTGATCAACCCTATCCCAAAGATTTTATCGAATTATGCCGGGAACACCGATATGACAGAGTGATTGTATTACCCCCCTGGGAAGCCATATATGCAACCGATGAAGAACGCCTGGAAACCTTTCAGGAAGCTAAGGAAATTCATAATGAATTATTAGCTATGTATGAGGAATTTCAATACCCTTCTATCATGGTCCCCATAGGAAGTGTTGAAGAGCGCACAGAATTTATTATAACGAAGGTAGGCGCCACATTGTGAAAGAGACAGCTGTAAGTATATTAGAAAAGTATTGGGGCTTCTCCACTTTTAAAGGATCTCAGAAGCAGATCATTGAGTCCGTGCTTAAGGGGCAGGACGTATTGGCACTGCTTCCAACAGGAGGTGGAAAATCTGTTTGTTATCAGATCCCTCCCCTAATGACCGATGGTATATGTGTTGTGGTTTCTCCGTTAATTGCTCTGATTAGGGACCAGGTGAGTCAACTTAGGTCTAGAGGAATAAAAGCGGTTGCTTTAACCGGCGGTATCTCTTTTGAAGAAACAAATAACCTTCTAGATAACTGTTTATATGGCGGATACAAGTTCTTGTACTTGTCTCCGGAACGACTTCAACAGGAAATAGTTCAGGACAGGATAAGCCAAATGAACGTAACTCTTATTGCCATTGATGAGGCTCACTGTATCTCCCAATGGGGGGTCGACTTCAGACCGGCCTATTTAAAATGTTCTGTCCTTAGAGCTTTACATCCCGAAGTACCCTGCATTGCAGTAACGGCGACAGCTACAGAAAAGGTCACAAAAGATATAGCTACAAACCTTGAACTGAAATCACCGCTACTGATCAAGGATTCGTTTTACAGAGAAAACCTGATCTATAAAGTTTCTTATCAGGAAAATAAGAACCAACGACTCATTCAAATGTGTCAGTTAGATGATGCAAGTAGCATTGTCTATGTGCGGAGCAGACGCAAATCGGAAGAACTAGCTTCATTGCTCAACCAAAAAGGTGTCAGTGCCATTCATTTTCACGGAGGAATACCCCGGGATGAAAAAGAAAAAAAATTACAGAACTGGTTAGGCAATAAAAAACGAATCATGGTATCCACAAGTGCCTTTGGTATGGGGATAGACAAACCAGATGTGCTACGTGTCATCCATTATGAAATGCCGGAAAGTGTAGAGAATTATTTTCAGGAAGCAGGGAGGGCAGGAAGAAATGGGGCAAAGGCAGAAGCGGTGTTGCTTATCAGTGCCAGCGATGAACAGCGGCTGTTGAATCAATTCATAAAAGTTCTACCCGATGTTGCCTTTATAAAACTTCTCTATAACAAGCTGAACAATTATTTTCGGATCCCATATGGGAGTTTAGACGAAGAGAATTTTCCATTTAATTTTAACCATTTTTGCGATACCTATGACCTCAACGCATCTCTTGTTTATAATGGAATGCGACTTTTAGATCAACATTCGGTGATTGCACTTTCTCAAAATTTTTCGCATAAAACATCGGTTCAATTTCTTGCATCAAAAAATGCCATCTTTTCTTATTTGGAAAAACACCCGAAAGAAGCGCACATTTTACAAGTCCTGTTAAGAACCTATGGCGGAGTTTTTGAATTTGATACAAAGATCAATACATTACTGATCGCCAAAAAATCCGAGGTTGCCGAAAGTGCTGTATTCACAGCACTTAAAAAAGCCGAAATAGACGGCATTATAGCATTTAATCACCAAAAGCAGGATATGGAACTAACCTTTCTTGTACCAAGAGAAGATGATAGGACCATTAATGTGTTTGCACATAAGATCAGAGATCTAAATAAAGGGAAGATCGATAATGTTAATGCGATGCTTACCTATGTAAAAAACAGGAAAGAATGCAGAACCAAACAATTGTTGACCTATTTTGGAGAAAAAGATAGCCCTGCTTGCGGTAAATGCGATGTTTGTCTTAAAAACTTAAAAAAGAGTTCTGGTGAGTTAAAAACATTAGATTCGGATATTCTTGCCCTTCTAAAAGAACAGTCGGTCTCATCCCAAGCTCTTGTAGAATCTCTGGGGCATGAAAGGGAGGTAATATTGAAGGAACTGCAGTTCCTTCTTGAAGAAGGTAAGATTACTATCACATCTAATAATGAATATACAGTAAGTAAATGAGATCACTAAAGATCGTTTTTATGGGTACACCAGACTTTGCCGTAGCTAGTCTGAGAGCCCTCATAGAACATACATATAATGTAGTTGGCGTCATCACTGCTCCAGACAGGCCGGCGGGAAGAGGCCAGGCAATGAGGCAGTCGGCTGTAAAAGAGTACGCGGTATCTAAAGGTTTAAGGGTATTACAACCAACCAATCTTAAGAGTGAGGCTTTCCTGGAAGAATTAAAAGAATTGGAGGCTAATTTACAGATCGTAGTTGCCTTTAGAATGTTACCAAAGGTTGTATGGCAGATGCCAGAGTATGGAACTTTTAATCTTCATGCTTCCTTATTACCGGACTACCGGGGTGCAGCGCCCATAAATTGGGCCATCATCAATGGGGAGGAAAGAACGGGTGTTACTACCTTCTTTATTGATGAGAAGATTGATACAGGTGCCATTATTTCTCAAACAGAATGCTTTATAGGTAAAGAAGATACGGCGGGTACACTTCATGACAAATTAATGATACAGGGTGCCGAACTTGTTATAAAAACTGTAAAATACATTGAAAAAGGTGAGGTAAAGACCATCAATCAAAAGAGTATTGATGTTGTAAAAGAAGCTCCAAAGCTTTCTAAGGGGAATAGCGAGATCAATTGGGATAAACCAGTAAAGGCAATTTATGACCAGATTAGAGGTTTAAGCCCCTACCCTGCTGCCTGGACCACATTCATCAATCATGATGAGTCTTTTTATCTTAAAGTTTACAAAGCATCTTATACGATTGAGGAACACTCCTTATCTCTGGGTACCTTACTGAGCGATAAGAAAAGTATTAGAGTTGCCGTAAATGGAGGCTATATTTCACTGGAAGAAATTCAACTCCCTGGGAAACGAAAAATGAGGGTTGCAGATGTGTTAAACGGGATGAAATTGGATAAAAATGCTCATGTTCGCTGAAGTCCCATGTATACTGGGCTCATTGAAATCATCAAAAAATTGCTACTTTATCAACAAACCCCTCAAGTTATCAACAAAAACCCCGATTTCCCTTGATTTTACTTGTGTTAACGGCAAATCCGTATAAATTTGTTAGAGCTTTAAAATGTTTAACAACAATTAATTTACTTAAATTATGAACAAAACAGAATTAATCGATGCAATGGCAGCTGACGCTGGCATCACAAAAGCAGCCGCTAAAAAATCTTTGGAATCTTTCTTAGGAAATGTTCAAAAATCTCTTAAAAAAGGTAACCGTGTATCTTTAGTAGGTTTCGGATCTTGGTCAGTATCTAGAAGAAGCGCAAGAGAAGGAAGAAACCCTTCTACTGGAAAAACTATCCAAATTAAAGCAAAAAATGTAGTTAAATTCAAAGCAGGTTCTGATTTGAGCGGCTCTGTTAACTAATTTTTGTTCTAAATAATATATTGAGAGCACTTCCCACAAAGAAGTGCTTTTTTTGTTACTATTATTTTTTTTGTAGTTAGGTAGTTTTATTTTACTTTAGAAAAAAGGAAGTGCCCTTATGACAAGTCTTAAGCCTAAGAAAGGAAAGCTATTGATCGCTGAACCCTCATTAACAGGGGATGTATCCTTTAATAGGTCGGTGGTTTTGATCGCCGAACACAATGATGAAGGTTCCGTAGGTTTTATTTTAAATAAGCCACTGGACTATGATATCAGTGATCTGGTAAGTGAAATTCTTATTCCCTTCCCTGTTTTTAATGGCGGGCCGGTAGAACAAGACAATTTATATTTTATCCATAAGGTCCCTCATTTGATCAATGAAAGTGTAGAGATCTCAGATGGAATATTTTGGGGAGGCGATTTTGATGCTACCATTGCTCTTATCAACAAAGGAGTAATTACTCCCAGGGATATTCGTTTTTTTCTCGGGTACTCTGGCTGGTCCTCCCTGCAATTAGACCAGGAACTCGATTCTAAATCATGGATAGTGGTCAAAAATCACTATGAAAGCGAGATCATTGAGAAATCATCCAATTCTTTTTGGAAAGAGAAAATGATGGAACTGGGGGGCGACTATCTTCTTTGGTCCAATGCCCCGGAAAATCCAAGCCTTAATTAAGTCGGGCCATCGCATTGAGTTTGCCTAATAGATCTTTAGCAACCTCTGTAGTATACATAGCCTTTCTATACTGGGTCACAGATTGTATCCCGTCTTTTATGTCAGTAATAAAAAGTTCATCGGCTTTCTGAAGCTCAAATGGAGAGATAGACGTCTCTTCCAAAGTATATTCGGGAAGTCTACTGAGCAATTCTATCATTTTTTTTCGCAAGATCCCGTTCTTGCAACCGTCTGATAAGGGAGGTGTTTTGATCTGTGTTTGATTCACTAAAAAGATGTTCCCTTTCAGGGTTTGTACAACATTCTTGCTGTCGTTTATTAGAATACAATCCTCATACCCATTCTCAGAGGCATATACTCTTCCTATAGTTTTCAGCACACTATTTACAGTAGACAGATTAGAGATCATCCCCGCCTGAACATAGTGATCCTTAAAGAGATCTATTCCATAGGAGTTTTTATTGATATTATAAAAGGGGGTAGTCTCTTTTTTCGGTGAAATAAGAAAAGAAACTTCATTCGTAAGATTAGCTCCTTCCTTTGTGGTTTTTCTAAAAATGTACAGATGCGCAATAACCGATTTATCTTCTAATCCTGTTGCCTTTATGGTATTCAGGATTTGATCTTCCAGATACTCCATAGTAAAGTTCATGGGGATCTCCATCCGCAGTATTCGCATTGAAGCCATTAATCGGAGGTAATGATCCTCCCAAAAGTAGATCTTTTGAGGGGCTATTCGCAGGGTCTCAACCAAGGCATCGCCATGGGAGAATCCACGGTTATCCGCATTAAAGTAGGTAGATGACTCAGAAAGCAACTCACCATCGAAATTGATCATAAAAAAAGCCTTGAAAATTTCAAGGCCAAAGATACTGCTTCTTTAATAAAATTTTATTTAGACCCCAGGACCTGTTTTAGGCTGGAAACCTGATTCTCCCATAACATTTTTGCTTCATCTACTTCATCCTCTTCAGCAAAATCTGTAATAAATAAGGAAACATCACTAGTGATCTCATCAACAATGATCTTCATTTCAAAATAGACGCCATCTTCCGAATCCTCCCAGGCAAAACGAATAAATTCATCGCTCTTTCTTTTTAATAGTTTTGCTTCTTCTTCGGAACCATCCCATATAAAATTAAAAAGTTCTCCCCGCGAATTAACATTATCTGCAAACCATTCTGAAAGTCCCGAAGGAGTAGAGAGGTATTGGAAGAGTAATTGTGGCGAAGACTGTATAACAAATTCTAATTCAAACTTAATCTTATCTGACATTAAGGGTATTTTTAACTTCAGACAATATATATATTTCTATATGATAAAAAAATAATCTCCCATAAATATTTTTTGACAGCCTAATTTTGATGTAGCGGAAATTAAACTTTATATTTGCAGCCGCTTACAAATCCTTTGGCGAGGTAGCTCAGGCGGTTAGAGCGCAGGATTCATAACCCTGAGGTCGCGGGTTCAATTCCCGCTCTCGCTACGAAAAAGATCACTCTACGTGGTCTTTTTTTTATACGTGGACAGATATATTTATTTAAGTACAAGTATTCTGACAGAAATAGTTGAGAAAATTTCAGTTTGATTCAAAATCAGAAAACCCGGGCTTTATGATACTCGTCGTTCTATGAAAAAGGATTACATCTTATATTTCCTTCTCGTTTTTCTATTTTTTCCCTGCGTTATTAACGCACAGGAAGGAATTGAGCGACAAACTACTGAGCAATTCCAATTATGGACGAGCCTAAACAGCACAATACGCTTATCTCAGCATTTTGGGTTAATAGGCGACGTACATATAAGACGGGAAAATTTCGTTAAGGATCCCAATTTCTATTTTTTACGATTGGGTGGTGTTTATTGGGTAAACAACCAATTTTCATTTGTAGGTGGTACCGCAGCCTTATGGAACGCTACTGAAACTAATATTGGGACAAAATATGCCCTGGAGCGAAGAATTTACCAGCAGGTCCTCTGGCGTGCAGTAATTGGACAACTTACATTCTTACAACGCATTCGCACAGAACAGCGGTGGCATCAGGTGTTAAACAGTATGAATGGCTCCGTTGACCGTGTTAGGTTTTCAAATCGATTCCGATTTCTTATGTCTGCAAGCATGCAGATATTCAACAAACCTGCCTTACCCAGGCCAACGATCTCCAATGAGATTTTGTTTCATATGGGTAAAGAAATTGTTTACAATACTTTTGATCAGAACCGACTTTTTCTTGGGTTTAATCAGCAGATAGGGAAGAACTTGAGAGTAGACTATGGGTATATGATGGTATATCAACAGCAGTACACGGGCAGAGAATACAATTTGAACCACACCTTTCGTCTTTTTTTCTATTACTCCCCAGATTTTAGGAAAGAATCTGATGAAAACCTCCCTCATTATCCCATAGGTGGTATCGAATAAGATTTCTGCAAACCTACTTATGATCCAGGCTTGTATTTGCTGTTAAAAAACCGCACCACCTTCAAAAATGACTAATGTCATTTCAAATAGTATTTATACTTATTATTTTTAATGTTGGACGCGTTCCAAAAATCACAATATGGCACAGGTATTCCGTCTACCAAAAAAAATACGCCACTTCCTGATCGAAATCGGGGAACTTTTCTATTTCGCGGGCCGTTTTTTTAAAGAAGTCGTTAAACGCCCTTTCGAGTTGAAGGAGCTCGTGCGACAATGCTATCAAATGGGCAACCGTTCGCTCGTACTTGTCCTGGTTACAGGATTTATTATCGGATTAGTACTGGATTTGCAATCGCGTCCAACTATGATACAGTTCGGTGCCGTTTCCATGATGCCTAATATGGTCGGTATTTCCATTGTTCGGGAACTCGGTCCTGTCATTACGGCCTTGGTCTGTGCAGGACGTATAGCCTCTGGTATTGGGGCAGAACTGGGTTCTATGAGGGTCACGGAACAAATCGATGCGATGGAGGTCTCAGGCACAAATCCTTTTAAATATCTGGTGGTCACCCGTATTTTGGCTACTACTTTAATGCTGCCTCTTTTGGTCATTTTGGGCGATGCAGTTGCACTATATGGCTCGGCTTTGGTGGAATATTACAAAGGAGATGTTTCCTTTCGGCTCTATTTCAATACGGTTTTCGATGCGCTTACATACGGTGATCTAATACCCGCTACGATAAAATCCTTTTTCTTCGGATTTGCCATTGGCCTTGTGGGCTGTTTTAAAGGCTACTACAGCAAGAAAGGAACAGCAGGCGTCGGTATTGCGGCCAATACTGCGGTAGTTTTTACCTCGATGTTCCTGTTCATTATCGATTTTGTAGCGGTTTTTATTTCGGATATATTTTATGATCTATAATGGAAAAAGAAAACGACATAGTAACTGTAGGGCAAAAGACGGAGACAAGGGAAATCATGCTGGAAATAAGAGATCTCCATAAAAGTTTTGGTGATAACCATGTGCTCAACGGTTTCAACATGAAACTTTACAAAGGGGAAAACCTCGTGATCATGGGAAAGTCTGGTTCTGGAAAATCTGTAATGATAAAATGTTTAGTGGGATTGATACAACCCGATAGCGGTTATATTTCTGTTATGGGGAAGGAAATAGAAACACTAGATCGTGAGACCTTGGATGTGCTTCGTTCGGAGATCGGATTTTTGTTTCAGGGAAGTGCTTTGTACGATTCCATGACGGTTCGCGAAAATCTGGAATTTCCCATGCGCAGACACAAAGAAAAGCTGGGGAATGTTACCGATACTACTCCCCTGGTATTGGAAGCCCTCGAAAGTGTTGGCCTTGCTCATACGATGGATCTCATGCCCGAAGAACTTTCCGGCGGTATGAAACGACGAGTGGCCCTGGCACGCACACTCATATTGCGACCAAAGATCATTCTTTACGACGAGCCAACAAGTGGTTTAGATCCTATTACATCCAAGGAAATTATTGAACTCATGCGCAACATCCAGAAGAAATATGAGACCTCTTCCCTTATCATCACACACGATGTGGACTGTGCACGTGTCATTTCGGAGCGGATGATCCTGTTGGTCGACGGCACCAACTATGCCGAGGGAACTTATTCAGAACTCGTAAAATTTACGGACCCCAAGGTCGAAGCATTTTTTAAGAAATAGAGAAAAAAAAGAAAAGTAAAAATAGAAAAGGGCGAAAAATATGATACGTATATTAGAAGGCTAGTGGATAGTTTCAAAGTCCACAATAAAAAAATATTGTTTAGTATGGGTCCCTCCTATTATCTACAAGGGAGGTGCCAACAAGCGAAGGGTTCATCTGGAAAATAGATTACTAATATTTAAGCTATGGAAAAGACAGTATCGGAAAAAATAAGACTGGGAATGTTTGTCATCGTAGGAACCGTATTGTTGTTAATCGCGGCCTATCTCATAGGCAACCAACAAAATCTATTCGGCGACACCATTAGTATTTTCACAACTTTTAAAAATGTTAGCGGACTGCAAAAAGGGAACAATGTGCGCTATTCGGGCATTAACATTGGCACCGTAACGGGCATCGAAATGGAAAACGATACTACCATACGGGTACGGATGGTCATTCAGGAGAACATGCGCGACCATATCAAAACTAACGCTGTTGCCGCCATCGCCACCGATGGACTTGTAGGAAGTATGATTATCAATATCGTCCCGGGAAATGGTATGGCGCCCTTAGTCAATTCGGGCGATGAAATTCAGTCACTTAGCCGTATTGCGACCACAGATATGCTAAATACGTTGAGCGTTACCAATGAAAATGCAGCCTTGCTTACGGAAGACCTTTTAAAGGTTACCGCATCACTGAATAGGGGAAAAGGAACCTTAGGCAGATTGCTGAACGATACCCTAATGGCGAAAGACCTGCAACAAACATTAACCAACTTAAAGAACGCAAGTAACGGAGCAAACACAACCATACGTGAGCTGAACAACATCATAACAAACATGGATGTTGAACATAGTGCCCTGGGCATTTTGCTGAACGATTCCCTATCAGGAAATCAGATAAAGACGATAATTGATAATCTGGAAGCCACGAGTATCAAAATCCAATCCATAACCCAAAATTTGGATACTCTGTCCTCTTCCATGGCAAAAGACGATGGTGCCTTGAAGTATTTGACGACGGATACAGTTTTGGTCAACCAATTGCAAAGTACTATCCAAAATGTAGAACAGGGCGTGGAACGGTTCAATGAAAATATGGAGGCATTAAAGCACAACTTTTTATTTCGGGGGTATTTTAGGAAGTTGGAAAAACAAGAGAAAAAGGAAGCAAAGAACAAGAGTCAGGACTAAAGAAAAGAAATTGAAAATTCAATACATCTTTTCAAAGCCGGCTTTATTAGTCGCACTCAACCCTTAGGTGCGGGCTATTGCTTTTTAAAACATCAAATTAGAATAGACCATACTTTTCAGGTCCTTGGGCAATCCGTCACGGATGTCTTCCATTTCTCCCAAAGAGATATATCTTCTCAGATAGATAAATGTGGTATTGATGTATCGCTCTGCAACCTCCTCGCTATATTCAAAATCATTCACTGCAGCAGGGCCATCGTGCTGTCGGACAAGATCGATGAACTCCGCCATGTGCTTAATCTTAGGTTTTTTCTTTTTAATCTTCCATCCGTGAATATAGACGCCTTTGATGAACATAGGTAATTGTGCGATAAGTTGTAAGGATTCTTCGGGCGGGATTATATCACGAAGCGCGTGCATAATGGCTATGAAAATGCGACCTGCTTTGTCAGTATCAGTTCCAAGATTCATTTCCTTAGCGTACGCCTTTATAAAGGTGTTTCCCTCTGTTGCGTATTGATTGAAATTAAGTGCCATAATTTATAGTTCTTAAGTGAAGTATAAATTTGGATATTTTTACTTGGCTCCCAAATGACCTTCGTCATTTTAAAAGCAATTTTCCGCAATTATCTTTGGTAATGTAACAGAAATACAGGTCAGATGAAAAATATACTGATTCCTACAGACTTTTCAGATAACGCTTGGAATGCCATTTCCTATGCCCTGGAATTTTTTAAGAGCGAAAAGTGCAAATTCTACTTTCTTCATACCTATATCCCTGCTTTTTATAGGATGGACTATGCAATGGGTGGCCCGGCTTTTAGTGCCATTCCTGATATGGAAGTGGATGTTGCCTTGGCGGGATTGGAAAAAACCCTGGAAAATGTAAAGAAACAATTTCCCAATCCGAAACACGCCTTTGAAATCGTTTCAGCCTTTAATACGTTAACGGACGAAATTAATGAGCTATCTGAAAAAAAGAATATTGATATGGTGGTCATGGGTACACAGGGTGCAGCCGGGGTGAAACAATTGTTTCTGGGTACTAGCACCGTATTTGTGATCCGAAAGGCAAAGGTGCCCGTTTTGGTCATTCCCGAAAACTGCAAATTCAAACCTGTCAAGAATATGCTCTTTCCTTCGGATTATTTGGCTCCTTATAAAAAAGAAGAGTTGTATACAATCCTGGAAACAGCTAAAATCCACGGGGCCGAAATAACGGTTCTCCATATACAGGAAGAATACGACCACCCGGATTCCCAAATAAAAAACAAAGGGCTGCTATTAGATCAGCTTAAAAATACCTCTTACAAAGAGGTTGAAGTCTTTGGTAAAACGATGCCCGACGCTATTCTGGAATATATAGAGGAGCACCAAATAGAGCTGTTGGCAATGATGAACCGCGGCCACTCATTTTTTGAGCGTATACTGATCAAACAAAATATAGACCAGATAGGGTTTCATGTACATATTCCCTTTTTGGTTGTTCGTGATACTGCGGAAATCAAAAATTGATACATATGACTGTGGGAACACCAGAACAACAATAGAATATGCAGACTAAGGATATAGCAAATAGCTATATCCTTATTGCCTCTTTTTTACTTTATTAAAATCCAATTATTGATTTTTAGTACTCGTGTTGCTGTTACTTCTAGTTTCTGTTACTTCTAGGGGTATTAAGATTACTCCTGCCTCTATTCGCATTATACTCTTCATGGTACTTCCGAATATTGTCATCATTATAATTCCGAATCCTCTCATACCGCGATCGTGTTAAATCAATTCTTTGGTAACGTGGCGGTAACACCTCGCGCCTTATCCAAATACCCCCATCCAAATACAGGTAAGTCCTTGCAGAAAGATCATAATAGATACTGTATTCAGGAAAATATACGTAGCGCACCAATTCTACCCGATTCGGATAAAACCAGGGAGGAGGCGGATTATTTACGCGTGATGTAAGGATAATTGGACCGCAGCTTGTCATTATAAAAAAAACGGGTAGTACTATAAATAACAATAGTGCCTTAAATAAATCTTTGTTTTTCATGACTTCTTATTTAAACAACAAAATAAATGAACCAAACCCACATGGTAAATGACCTGTATCATTTCATATTAAATTCACTTAGAATAATTTTGAAATATTATAAGGAACAAATACTCATATTAAAAATCATATAACACAATCATCATGGAAAAAATAGGTGAAGTGGTGTACGATGAAAACCTTCATTTTGAACACCAAAACTGGAAATCGGAACTCGATTTTTGGAAAGACGAACTAAAATCGTTCAATAACCGGTTGAGTGAATTGACAACTCGATGGACCAATCAGGAAGTATTAAAACAACTGGAACATTACCAAAATGAATTTATTCTCCACGGCGGCGTAATCGAGGATCTTCAGGAAACCATAGAAGAACACGAAGCCAGCATGGCAGGTCATTCCAAAATGGGAAATGAATCGATGGATGTAGCCTTGGTAAAAAAACATTTGAAATTTAGAGATCAGATTCAAACCCAACGCCAAATGTACGCAGGCCTTAAAAAGGAATTCTTTTCGTTTCTAACCAAGTACATGTAAGCAGGGTAAATATTACCACAAAAGGGAACTAAGAAAACAGATCTGGTCCTTTCATGGGGTGCCGGGAATCCGGCATATCCGTATAATCAATGTATTGGAGCCGGTTCTTGAGAAATGATCCTTGTATATGCAATTTTCCTATATGGACATACTATCCATACAGGAATAGGGAATAATACATAATTTCGCCCCTACCAGCAATCATTCCACCCCATTTGAAATCTGTTTCTCATATTTGTCCACAAGTTTTTTGCGGAATAACCGGGACAGTTTTTTTATAACAAATGTTAAAGCGATTTTTTCAACAATACCACTAACTCCTCCCATTAATTTTATAGGATAAAAATTGGACTTGGCCTGGTTCAAATGTAGCTTTATACTTTCCTTATCGATCGCACGTCGCAATTTTAATATGCGAAGACGTTCGTCTATTTCCGAAAAAGAACGGTATTGTATTTCCATTTTAATCAAAATATTGTTTAGAGAATTTACGCAACAAGGGACCATTAAGCCTATCCCTAAGTAAATAACAGAGAATTGCGATAGCCACATAGACCCCTCCTATGATCATGAAGCCGAAGTATTCACTCTCTAACGCCTGCCCAATGGCAAATGAGGCGGCGAAGGATAGTATGAATAAGGCTAAGAGGGCAAAGGCACCTACCAACATAATTTGGGCACCAGATGTAATTAGGCCCATCAGCACCCTGAATATTTTCAGCTTGATATACTCCTCGCTATTTTCAAGATAGGATCTAACATCGGCATCAGCTTCCATTAGATCCTTCTTCATTTCTTCAAAGACCATGTGCCATTATTTTTGTAGTTGGGCATTCTTCTTTTTGAGGTCATCCAATTTGCGCTCTAAAGTGGCGATGATATCATCAGCCTTATAGCTCATAGTTGAAATGGCTTCTTCCAATTTCTGTTCGAATTTATCTTTCTGCTCGGTGGCAGACTTGGTAAGTTCTTCCTTGGCATGAGAAAGCCGTTCTGTGATTTCATGACCGGTGTCCTCTAACTTACTTTTAATTTTTTTTCTGGTCTTTTTCCCCTCATCAGGAGCATAAAGGATACCTATACCTGCCCCAATAGCAGCTCCGGTCAATAATGCTAATAATACTTCGTTGGTGTTTTTCATGGTTTCTACGATTTATAAGTTAATAAAAATTATTTTCAAGGTTAAAGTACATAGCAAGAACAATATTTGAAATGACCTTGGTCAGTTACATTGTTTTTTTTTGATAATTCTGATAATTTTGGGGACCAAGAATCTTCCTTATTTTTCTACAAGTCTGAGGAGAGCACAGCAGCCCAAATAAACTATCTACACATGCTTCCTTCCTTATCAGACAAAATGGTCCTAACTGATGCAAATCATTTTATGACTCGGCTCTAGTTTGAATATTTGTTCTATAAAAAAACAAGAAAATGGCTAACACGGCGACCTTTTACAAAAACCAAAAGGAGTTTCAGGTATTTGTAGCAAGTACCTTTTCCGAATTGGTTGAATACAAGAATAAAGGCAAAAAAAAGGAATTCAGCGAGTTGCTTTTAATAACCTTGCCCCAGATAAAATTATACATTGCTAAAAGATTAAATACTGCGATTTCCAAAGGGAACCTTCCGCATGGAAAATACAGACCGGACGATTTTATTGATCAATTGTTCATTACTGCATACGATGATTTTGATGAGGTCAAGAATGAAAAAGACTTCTACCCATGGTTGTTTAAAAAAACAGACGAATTGCTTGAGGATACTATTGCAGATGAGGAATTCGATGAGGTTTTCTTTCAGAATATCGATGATTATTCAAAACCTGCCTGGGATGCCATGGAAGAAAAATTTTCTACCGACGGCGATGGCGATCTTGTCATGTTGGATGAATTAGATGATATATCCTATAAGAAGAACGAGTATATGCTAAACCATGTCTTTGTGGAGGACAACAATAACGAAATAATTGCTGGGCTGGATAAGGAATTGGGGGAGGAAAATATCAGGAGGCACGCCAATATGGTCTTGTACCATTTGCCTTCACCTATGCGGGTTGTCTTCGAACTAGCCACGCAGCATCAATTTACCACTGAAGAAATAGCTGTCATTCGCGGCCAAAGTATTCAAGAAGTGCAACAACTTTTAAAAAATGCCCGCAAAGCGCTGGAAACCAGTTTTTATAGCAGGTATAACAAAATAAATCACTAGAAAGATAATCATGAAAACGAAAATTTCAAGTCCGAAAACTGAGTTATTATTAGGGGCAGGCCTTGATGTATTGCACCAGGAAAGCCTCGAATGGCAAGATACTGTTGCCTTCTGGAAAGACGAGACCAGGTTTTTCTCCTATTTGTTGCGTAAAAAAGACAGCAAGGAATCGAATTTTACCATAATGCTCAGCCATCTGGATAGCCTACACAAAAGCCTTTTCGATTACCTGGCCGATGACATTGTGGATCACGAAAAATTCCTGGCTCGTTTGGAAATGGGTGAAAAAGGGCTATCGGATGGTACCTATAGGGAGGAGCACCGAAAACTTGGCCATCAGATGGAAATTTTTAGCAGCGATTTTAAGGAATTCAAAAAGATGGTCTTTGGATTTGCGAAGAAACTTTAAGTTTCGGTCGCTGACTCATATGTAAATCCTGCAATTGTTTTATGTATCGAAGAGAACTATTGTGTTATAAGTTCTCTGCTTTGTCCATTGTGCGCCTCTTCCACTTTACGATCTCGTACCAAATGACCGACAGTAACCCGATCCCCGAACTGATCAATATCTGATTCGCATTCAAGGTAGAAAACTCAAAAAATGTGGTCAACGGGTGTATATAAAGAAGCATTCCCGTTAATACCACGGTGGCTATAATGATCAAAGGCACCAGATTATTCCTGTATTTTAAGGTGGTTAAAATGGAATAGTAAAAAGACCTGTTCACCAATGTAAGTATAATATTAGCTGAGATCAATGCTACAAATACCATGGTTCGGGTCGTAGCTTCGTCATAACCCAGTTGCACCGCATATTGATATACAGTCAACGTTCCTGCGGTAATGATCAATCCCTGTATTACACTCGTAGTCAATTCTTTCCAGTTAAAAAAAGTGGCCGTAAAGGGGCGTGGTTTTTGGATCATGGTATTTTTTTCCATGGGTTCGTTTTCATAGATGATACTACAGGTAGGGCCCATGATCAATTCCAGAAAAATGACATGCACTGGGGTGAATATATTAGGGAATGTCCAGCCCAGCAACAAAGGAAAGAACACCGTAAGGATAATGGGAATGTGGATGGAAATTATATATTGGATCGCCTTTTTCAGATTGGCATAGATACGCCTGCCCATAGCAACTGCATCTACCAGGCTCCTCAGGTCATCCTCTAACAAGATAACCGATGCGGCCTGTTTTGCAGTTTCAGTGCCCTTTTTGCCCATGGCTATACCGATATGAGCCGCTTTTAAGGCAGGTGCGTCATTCACGCCATCCCCTGTCATGGCCACGATCTCATGATTTGATTTCAGGGCATTGATGATCTTGAGTTTTGCATCGGGAAACATTCGGGTAAAAATGTTGGTGATTTGTACCCTATTTTTTAGTTCCGCTTCGCTCAATTGCATCAGTTCATCACCTGAGATCCTTTTTTCATAGCCTTTAAATTGAATCTCCTTAGCAATGGCTTCGGTGGTTAAAGCATTATCACCGGTAACTACATTTACCTTGATCCCTGCAGAAGCAAATGCATCGAATACAGATTTGATGTTCTTTTTTGGCGGATCGTAAAATGCGACGATTCCCTTAAATACAAAATTAAAATCCTGTTGTATTTTGGGATATTGCGTGCCCTTAAAATATGCCTCTCCCACTCCCAGGATGCGATACCCCTGATTAGCAAGTTCGTCTATGGCTTTTTTGATTAACTGTTTCTCACTGTCGGACAGCTTAGAATTTTCTATCAAGGCCTCAGGGGCGCCTTTTGCCGCTATAACCCGATTTCCCTCTTTATTTTCAAAAATATGGGTCATCATAGGTGGTTTCCCTCCAAGCGGATATTCGTGTATCATTTTATACTCAGGGCGCTCATCTTTCGCAGTGGTATTCCGGTATGTTTCGTGTAAGGCGATTTCCATGGCCTCGAATGGTATGGGTTCGCTGGCCCACATCGCAATTCGGATCAGTTCTTTTTCACCCTTGTCTAAAGTGTTGTTAGTATCGGTAATTTTTTGGGAAGCCAGTGTAAATAATTTCGCCAGCGCCATTTTATTTTCGGTAATTGTTCCTGTCTTATCCGAACAGATGACCGTAGCACCTCCCAAGGTCTCAACCGTTTTCATCTGTTTTACAATGATGCCCATTTTTAGCAACCTATACGAGCCTAAGGCCATAAAAGTGGTAAATGCCACAGGTATTTCCTCCGGTAAAATTGACATTGCCAGGGTCAATGCCATTAGCAAACTGTCCAAAATATCCCGGGAATTGTAATAATTGATAGCCCAAACAATAACAAAAATGATAGCCCCGGCGACCACCATTTTTTTTACAAAACTGTTGATCTGTTCTTCAAGCGGTGTCTTTTCTTCCTTGATGCTCTCCAGACTTTTCCCGATTTTTCCCAATTCGGTCTTGTTACCGATAGTGGTTACGGTTGCAATGGCGAGTCCGCTGGCAACCGTTGTGCCTTTGTAGATAGTGTTGAAAGTATGATCTGCATCTTTATAAACCGAAAGGGACTCTCCGGTAAGAAGGGATTCGTCTACTGAAAAATCATTGGAATGTACTATTTTACCATCAGCGGCAATGGTGGTACCTTCCTCTACCATTAGGCTATCGCCCACAACCACATCTTCGCTATTGATCTCTACTGTCTCCCCATTACGAATAACTGTGCATTTAGGCTGGGTAAATATTTTCAGCTTTTCCACGGCGTTTCGGCTCCGCCCATCCTGATATAAAGAAATAGCTGATACCATAACGATTGCAGCGAGCAGAAAAATACCGTCACCCGTATTTCCACTTAAAAAATAAACTACGGAGGCTACGAAGAGCAGAATGACCATCGGTTCCTTTACCAATCCCTTTAAAGCATGGAAAAGACCAAGGGGTTTTTTCCCTTCCAGAATATTTTCTCCATAAGTTGCCCTTGCTTGAAGTACTTCCGCTTGGGTAAGTCCTTTAATGTTAAAATTATCTATAGACATGGTCAGGAAGTTGAAGTTTTGGCACAGTCATCAAAAAATAGCCCATGAGCGAGGTTAGCAAGATAAAGATAACGATAAAGCCCATCTTAATGTTAAATTTCCATTCTGTTCAAAAGGGTAAAAGGCAATTTTAAAAATGCCTGATGTAAAGACAAAGACACCAAAAACAATGCTCAAAGTGACATAACTCTTCTTAGTTGCAAAATATAATTCGGTCAAAATTATAGAAAATGGCCTGGTATCCTTATGATATTGGTCAGTTCACTGTTAAGGTAATGTTCATGACAAATGTCATATATCAAATCGGATCATTTCCCTACTTTTAATAAACCATTTAAAAAGGTATATTTTTCATCTTTGTTCGATATAGGATCTTGTTTGGTATATACCGGGTTTAATCTGATTATTCATGGTATGCAGCCTCGGATAACTGAAATGATTTAAAAGAAATCAATGAATAACAGCATAGCTGACATCCCGGTTTATCAGGCCATATTCGAATCTTCTACCGAAGCCATTTTGATAGTAGATCAGGACGGGTTTATTCTGAAAGCTAACCCCGCCTGCTGCAAATTGTTTGGTTACATCACCGGGGAGTTGATAGGTAAAAAAATGGAAGTATTTATTCCCCAAAAAAATAGAAAAATTCAGGTAGACAAAAAAACATCTTATACCAGGAACACTTCATCATGGCAGATGGGTGAACATACAAATCTATTCGGCATAAAGCGAAATGGTTCACAATTCCCCCTGGAAATGCGGCTGAGTCCGGCAAATATTGCAGATAAGCAAGTACAAGTCGTTTTTGTAAGAGATACTTCGGAGCAGGAAAAGCACTTAAGGCCATTTTGCGAAACAATTGCCAACCTTCCGCATCTTAGAAGCATGACGATCGAGCGAAATATAGTACGTGAAGAACTTGAAAATAGCCCGGAATTTCTTGGAGAACACGCTAATGACCTGGAGCAAGAAGTCGCGGAACGTACCGAAATATGCAAAGCCATCTTACAGAAGCTTATTGATGCTAATTTAACTCTGGAAGATCAGATGCTGGAGACCAAAGAGGCCGAAAAAAAGTCATGGGCGAGTCAGGCCATGTTTACCGCTATATCAAAAAACTTTCCCAAAGGGGTCATTATCGTTATCAATTCCAATTTTGATATCGTCTATATAGATGGAGGCGAACTATATCGGTTGGGCTTTAAAAAAGGTCAATTCGAAGGGCTTAACATCGATAAAATCAATACTTTTTCAAAAAAAAGGATCGCGCGTATCAAAGCAGATGTTAAAAGAACTCTGAAAGGTGAACACCTCTCCTTTGAGGTGCGTTTCATGAACAAGGATTATTCGGTAAATTCCTCTCCCCTGGTGAATGGGAACGATGAAGTAAAATGGACGCTTTTTGTCTATAATGATATAACCAAACTGAAACAGGCAGAGACCGATATTCGCAAGGCACTGGTACAAGAGCAGGAACTCAACAAACTGAAATCGCGATTTATTTCAATGGCGTCTCATGAGTTCAGAACGCCCTTGAGCGCTATTTTGTCCTCAGCCATACTTATTGAGAAACAGAACGGTGAGGGCCTGGAGAAAAAGCGTAAAAAATACATCCAGCAAATAAGATCGAATGTCAGGAATTTGGTGGTTATTCTGAACGATTTTATGTCGCTAGCCAAGCTGGAGGAAGGAAAAGTACCGGTAAAACCGATACATTTTGATCTGGTGACATTTTCAAATGTACTACTTGAAGAAATCAGGCCCACCAAAAAAAGAGGACAAACCCTCCAAATGAAATCCAACAAAGAAATTATTGAGGTATATCTGGATCCAAAATTGATGCAGCATATCCTTATAAATTTATTGTCTAACGCCGTTAAGTATTCCGATGTAGATGGGGATATTATATTGAATTTGAAAAGTGGAAAGAATTCCACATGTTTAGAAGTCAGGGACGAGGGCATCGGTATTCCTGTCCAGGAACAAGCAAATCTCTTTGAACGTTTTTTCCGTGCTGAAAACAGTTTAAACATGCAAGGTACTGGTCTGGGATTGCATATCGTAAAACACTACACCGAACTTTTGGGCGGTACAGTTGGGTTTGAAAGTGAGGAGGGCAAAGGGTCTGTCTTTAGGGTTGAGTTTCCGGTGAAATGAAGAGAGGTAGTGACAGTTGAAAAAATATAATGATGAAAAAGATTCTATTAATAGAAGACAACAAAGATGTGTGCGAAAATACCGCCGATATTTTAGAATTGTCTAATTATGAGGTAGCCACAGCGGAGAACGGCAAAGTGGGTATCGATAAGGTACGATCGTTTAAGCCAGATTTGATCATATGTGACATCATGATGCCGGTCATGGATGGTTACGAGGTGTTAGAGGAATTGAGCAAAGACAATGAAACTGCAAGCATTCCATTTATCTTTTTGACCGCCAAAGCGGATAAATCAGATTTTCGAAAAGGCATGAACCTGGGTGCTGACGATTACCTGACAAAACCCTTTGAGGAGCATGAACTGCTCGAAGCTGTTACCACTCGTATAAAAAAGTCTGATTTTCTACGAAAGGAATTCTCTAGAAACATAGAGGGTATTAATGAATTTCTCCAGGATGCCTCCCACTACCTCAACCTGGAGCATATTACAATTACAAGGGAGTATCGTCCAAAAAAATACGACAAAAAGGATTTTATATTTAGGGAAGGAGATGGCGCACATACTTTGTATTTTGTTGAAAGCGGTACGGTAAAGACCTACAAATCCATCGAATCGGGCAAGGAGTTTGTGACAGGCATCCACAAAGCAGGAGATTTTATGGGTCAATTGTCCCTTTTGAATCCAAACGGCACCTATCTTGAAACAGCTATGGCAATTGAGAATACCGAAGCGTATGGTATTCCGAAATCGAATTTTATTCATCTGCTTTACGAAAATAAAGAGGTGGCCCACAAGTTTATGGACATCATTTCAAACAATCTTATCGAAGTACAGGAACAATTGGTCAATATGGCCTACTCCTCGGTTCGCCAGCGAGCAGCCAGGGCTTTATTGGACTTGTACAAAAAGGGAATTATAAGAGATTTTCCCAATGAGGGCATCGATATTCCGCGTGAAGATTTTGCAGGCATGATCGGTACTGCTACAGAAACGGCGATACGTTCCCTTTCTGAATTCAAGGAAGAAGGACTGATTACCATGGGCCATGCCAAAAGAATTATCTTATTAGATAAGGAAGCTTTACAGCATATTGTGGAGTACAGGTAGAGAAATAAATACCGAAGTTATTTGAGTATTACTTAGTTGCTATGTGCTTATGATTTATTTAAATATAGGAGTACATTTTTCTCAATTCTGTGAAGAACGTTCGAAATATCAGCTTTATTAAATACCTCACCCGTTATATTCTCATATAACTCAATATACCGGTCCGACACAGAATTTACATAGTCATCAGACATTGTGGGTACTGTTTGTCCCTCCAAGCCCTGAAAACCATTCTGAATGAGCCATTGCCGAACAAATTCCTTGGAAAGCTGTTTTTGCGGCAAATTATCATCCTGCCGTTGTTGATAGCCTTCTGCATAAAAGTAACGTGAAGAATCAGGCGTATGGATCTCATCGATCAGCACAATGCTGCCGTCTTTCTTTTTACCAAATTCATATTTAGTGTCAACCAGAATTAGTCCTCTTTCTGCAGCAATTTCGGTACCTCGTTGAAACAAGGCTCGGGTATATTTTTCCAGGATAGCATAATCTGTCGCGGAGACAATGCCACGCTTTAAGATGTCCTCCCTGGAGATATCCTCATCATGATCTCCTTTTTCCGCTTTGGTTGCAGGTGTAATAATAGGTTCTGTGAACCTGTCATTTTCCTTCATCCCTTCAGGCATAGGTACTCCGCATATGATTCGTTTTCCGCTTTTGTATTCCCGTGCGGCATGTCCTGATAAATAGCCACGTATGACCATTTCTACCTTAAAAGGTTCACAGGCAAAGCCCACAGCAACATTAGGGTCCGGGGTGGCAAGTAACCAATTGGGAACTATGTCTGCCGTAGCGGCCATCATTTTTGTGGCGATCTGATTCAGGATCTGCCCTTTATAGGGTATCCCTTTGGGCATCACCACGTCGAAAGCGGAAAGTCGGTCCGTGGCTATCATCACCAAAAGATCATTCTCCAGAGTATAAACTTCCCTTACTTTTCCTTTATAGAACTTTTTTTGTCCGGGGAACTTAAAATTAGTGCTGGTTATGGTTTGGCTCATCTAGTCCTTAATTCTGATGCTCTATATTTCTATAGGCGTCTATCACCTTTTTTACCAATTTATGACGGATCACGTCCTTATCATCCAAGTAGATCATTTCGATACCTTCTACATCCTTCAGGATAAGCATAGCCTCTTTAAGTCCAGAGATCACCCGTCTTGGCAGGTCTATTTGCCCCGGATCTCCCGTCAGCAAAAATTTAGCATCCTTCCCCATTCTGGTAAGGAACATTTTCATTTGAGCATGAGTTGTATTCTGGGCCTCATCTAAGATCACAAAGGCATGATCCAGGGTTCTTCCCCTCATAAAGGCCATAGGTGCAATTTGTATGGTTCCATTCTCTATGTAAAGTGCCAATTTTTCGCTGGGGATCATATCCCGGAGGGCATCGTAAAGTGGTTGCATATAGGGATCCAACTTTTCCTTCAGATCTCCTGGCAGAAATCCAAGGTTCTCCCCTGCTTCCACCGCCGGTCTTGTTAAAATGATCCTTTTTACCTCTTTGTTCTTTAGTGCCCTAACAGCAAGGGCAACCCCGGTATAGGTCTTTCCCGTACCTGCGGGTCCGATAGCAAAGACCATATCGTTTTTACCCATAGCGTCTACCAATCGGCGTTGATTAACCGTTTGCGCTTTTATATATCTTCCACTAACCCCGTGAACCAGGATCTCATTGCTTTTATCAGGGGAGGCATAATCTTCCTTCCCGCTGCTCGTCAGAACGCGTTCTATAACATTTTCATCGAGCTTATTGTACTTTGTAAAATGCGCAGTCAACATATGAAAGCGCTTGTCGAACTCATCTAAAAGTTTATCGTCCCCAAATACTTTGATCTTACTGCCTCGGGCTACGATCTTGAGTTTTGGAAAATACTTTTTTAGAAGATCTATGTGTTCGTTCTGGTGTCCAAAAAATTCTCTTGGACTAATTTCTGTGAGTTCTAGTGTGAGTTCGTTCAAAGAAGCTACAAGTTATGTGGATGGAATGAATATAAATTTCGAAACGCTGATTTTTTGTTTAATTTTGACATACAAACTTAAGAATAAAACAGTTTGATGCTCCAAAAAAATATCAACAGTCTTGCATGGCGATTATAACATTAACTACCGATTTTGGACATAAAGACCATTTTGTAGGCGCCATTAAAGGAACCATCTATAGTGAACTGGAAGATGCTAAAATTGTTGATATTTCGCATGCCATTAGTCCATTTAATATCCAGGAGTGTGCTTATATCCTGAAAAACTCTTATAAGGCTTTCCCTAAAGGAACCATTCATATTGTTGGTGTTGACGCTGAATGTACTGCAGAAAATCAGCATATCGCTGTATATGTAGACGGTCATTACTTTATCCTTGCCAACAATGGGGTAAGCAGCCTTATAACAGCGGAAATAAAGCCGGACAAGGTGGTGGAATTAAAAATTCCCAATCCCCATCCGGGAGCCTTCCCTGTTTTAGAGGTCTTTGTAAAAGTGGCCTGCCATATAGCCCGTGGTGGTACGCTGGAAGTTGTTGGTAAAAAATTCGATGCCCTGAAAGAACTTAAAGAATTTGCTCCCAGGATCACCAATGATGGAGATACCATCGCAGGTAGTGTTATCTATATTGATAACTACGGGAATGTGGTTACTAATATTCAGAAGAGTCTATTTGAGGCGTATCGCAAGGGGCGCGACTTTGAGTTGCTGGCGCGAAATAAGAAGATAACCAGGATTGTGAATAATTATAGCGAGATCATTGACTTTGATCTCGATAAGCAGCAACGCAAAGGTCCGGGAGATCTGCTGGCTTTATTTAATTCTGCCAATTATATAGAACTGGCGATATATAAAAGTGATCCAAACACCGTTGGAAGTGCGTCTTCCCTGCTGGGACTAGATTATAGGGACACCGTTATTATAAACTTTACATAAATGATAGTTCGCATTGTAAAACTCGTCTTCAAAAATGAAAATATTCCTGGTTTTGAACGCATATTTGAAGAAACAAAAGAAGTCATAAGAGGATATGACGGATGTTCATTAGTTGAATTATATCAGGACGTTAATGACCCCTCCATCTTCTTTACTTACAGTCATTGGGAATCGGAAGATCATTTGGAAGCCTATAGAAATTCGGACTTCTTTAAGGAAGTTTGGGGCCGTACCAAATTGCTATTTGATAATAAGCCCCAGGCCTGGAGTGTTCAAAAGATACACAGCTTAAATTAAAAAATATGCTTGCCATCTTTAAAAAAGAGATAACTTCCTTTTTCACCACAGCAACAGGTATCCTGGCATTGGGCTTGTTTTTGGCGATCAATGGATTGCTATTGTGGGTGTTTAAGGGACCTTATAATGTATTTGAATATGGATTTGCTGATCTGTCTGCATTTTTCATGTTGTCTCCTTTTATTTTTCTTTTCCTCATTCCCGCCTTAAGCATGAAAAGCTTTTCAGAAGAAAAAAAATCAGGAACCCTGGAGTTGCTGCTTATGAAGCCCATTAGCCCATGGGAAATGGTACTGGGGAAGTTTTTTGGGATCATGACACTGGGGATCATCGCTTTGGTACCTACGCTTGTTTATGTTTGGGGTATTTCAGCATTAGGGACCGAACCCGGTAATTTTGATGGTGGGATGGTAGTAGGTGCTTATTTAGGAATGATCTTATTGCTCACTGCGTATACCGGAATTGGACTCTTTGCCTCTACCCTATCCGAAAATCAGATCGTTGCCTTCCTAATGGCCATTCTATTAGCATTATTTGGGTACCTGGGTTTGCAAGCCTTATCTGGACTTCTCATGGATGGAGGTATTTCCCTGTTGATTGAAAATTTAGGGATGCAGTCGCATTATGAGAGAATGGGTCGGGGGATTATAGATACACGCGATGTAGTTTACTTTGCATCATTAGCCTCTTTTTTTCTCTTTCTAACTGTAACCCGATTAAAACAGCGTGCCTAAAGTGAAAAATACTATTCTTCGAAATATAGCACTGGGGTTGGGGATATTCATCCTCGTAAATCTCCTGGCATCCTTCTTTTATCTCCGTTTCGATCTAACCGAGGACAAACGATTTACCTTGACTGAGGCTACAGAGACTGTGATACAAAAGTTCGAAACACCTGTAATCATTGATGTATTGCTGGAAGGCGACCTCCCTGCAGAGTTTCAGCGTTTGAAAGTAGAGACTGCACAGCTTTTAGAGAATTTTTCTAATAAGAATAGTAACATCAAATACAGTTTTGAAGACCCAATGGAAGATGCCTCACAGGCAGAAGCTACCCTGGCACAACTTCAGAGCATTGGCCTTACCCCTGCCAATGTAACTACCGAAAATGAAGGGAAAGTGTCTCAGGAATTGGTTTTTCCATGGGCGATGGTAACTCATAAAGGCAAAACGGTTAAGGTAGCCCTCCTCAAAAATAAATTGGGAGCCAGTACGGAGGACAGGATCAACAATTCTGTTCAAAACCTGGAATACGCCTTTGCAGATGCATTTACCAAATTAGGGATACAGGAAAAGAAGCGCATTGCTGTCATAAAGGGAAACGGCGAATTGGAAGATATTTATTTAGCAGACTTTCTAAGTTCGCTACGCGATTATTATAATTTAGGTGCCATAACCCTCGATTCTGTGGAAACTAGCCCTCAGAAAGTATTGGATCAGCTCAAATCCTATGATCTGGCCCTATTGGCTAAACCTACCGTGGCTTTTACGGATTCTGAAAAATATATCCTGGACCAATTTATAGTGAATGGCGGGAAGTCGCTTTGGCTGGTTGATCCTGTTGCCATGGAGCTCGACAGTCTCTTTAATGAAGATGGAGAGGCCTTGGCCCTTGCCCGGGATTTGAATCTTAATGATCTGTTCTTTAAATATGGGATTCGCATAAATCCTGTTCTGGTCAATGATCTTTATTTTACTCAGATCGTTTTGGCCACTGGGGAAGGGAACAGTGCGGACTACAACCCCCTCCCCTGGTATTTCAATCCTATGGTTTTATCAAAAAATAACCATCCGATAAATACCAATACAGAAGCCCTGCGGTTTCAATTTACAAGTACCATAGATACATTAAGCAATGAGTATAATAAGACGATCCTGGCACAGAGCTCGCCTTTATCGAGGATCGAGACCTTGCCAAAACTAATAAGCTTTGATATCCTTAATTCACCCCCGGACAAAGAGCAATATGCAAATGGCGATAAACCATTGGCTGTACTGGTGGAAGGAGCATTTAATTCAGCCTACGTCAATAGAGTAAAACCCATTGCATTAGAAGGCAGTAATGAAAAAGGTCCGGAAAATAAGATGATCGTAATTGCTGACGGGGACCTAATTGCGAATCAATTGCGAAATAACAGGCCACTGGAATTGGGGTATGATAAATGGACAAATAATTATTATGGGAACAAGGAATTCTTGCTTAATTGCGTGAATTACCTGCTTGATGATACCGGACTTATAAACATTCGAAACAAATCGGTTGCCATTCCAATGTTGGATGGAGAGAAAATCGCTTCACAGAAAACCCGGTGGCAGTTGATTACAATTGGGGTTCCCCTCTTTTTTGTTCTCCTTTTAACTGCGCTTTTTTCATTATGGCGCAAGCGGCAATATGGCAGATAGATGTTAATAAGTAAGTTTTAAGAAAATAGACAATTAGGATATATTTGTTTTTAGATCTTTGAGTAAGGATTTTTCTCAAATTATAGCCGAAAAGACGGAAGTAAGCGATTGTTTTAATATCTCAAAGTAACAAGGTCAAAAGCATATCTCATATTTCCATGGTAACCAAAAAACAGACATTGTGAAGTTCATTGTATCGAGTACGTATTTATTAAAACAACTTCAGGTATTAGGGGGAGTTATCAATAGCAGCAACACACTGCCCATTCTGGATAATTTTCTATTTGAGTTAAAGAAACGCCAACTCACCGTTTCCGCTTCCGATCTTGAAACCACTATGAGTGCGGTTTTGGAAGTAGAATCGGACAATGAGGGAACCATCGCCGTTCCTGCCCGACTCTTACTCGATACGCTAAAGACCTTTCCCGAACAACCTTTGACCTTTGTAGTGGAGGATAATCACACCGTTGAGATCAGTTCCAATTACGGGAAGTATGCCCTGGCGTATGCCGATGGGGCAGAATTTCCAAAGGCAGTGGAATTGGCAAGTCCAAGTTCTACGACCATCATGGGAGATATTCTGGCGACGGCCATCACCAAAACCATATTTGCAGCCGGGAATGATGACCTAAGACCGGTAATGAGCGGGGTATTTTTTCAATTCTCTTCGGAGCATTTAACCTTTGTGGCCACAGATGCACATAAATTGGTGAAATACAGACGCAATGATGTAAAAGCCTCTGAGGTTGCAGAGTTTATCATGCCCAAAAAACCATTGAATCTATTGAAGGGTATACTCTCCGGGAGTGAAGAACAGGTAAAGGTTGAGTACAACGATAGCAATGCCAAATTCAGTTTTGAAAATACAGAATTGATCTGCCGACTCATCGATGGGAAATACCCTAATTATGAAGCCGTTATCCCAAAAGAAAATCCAAATAAACTCACGATTTCGAGAAATCATTTTTTAAGTTCTGTAAGGCGGGTTTCTATCTTTTCAAACAGAACCACCCATCAGATCAGGTTGCGAATTGCCGGAGCTGAGCTCAATATCTCTGCGGAGGACATAGACTACAGCAACAAGGCTGAAGAACGACTTACCTGTGCCTATCAGGGCGATGATATGCAGATAGGCTTTAATTCCAGGTTCTTAGTGGAAATGCTTGGGAATTTATCTTCGGAGGAAGTTTCTCTTAGAACTGAGCCTTCCCAACAGGGCCGGGATCCTTACTCCTATTGATGGTCTGGATGAAGGGGAGCATGTCACCATGCTGGTAATGCCGGTGATGTTGAATAACTAAATGGTCTTATAGCTGCTTTGCTAATCCTTAGTCTCTTCCATATTTATAACCACATCTTCTTTTACAGGTGTAATGGTGTCCTATTTTCAGTTTTGGATACCTCAACATACACTTTACCCCTTTTAATTGCTACTACAGCGTATTATCTAAATTTACCTGCTAATCAACCCGTTCAACCTACAATACATTTACACTTTAACCCAAATCCACCTACGTCATGAAAAAAAATCTCTTCTATCTTTTAAGTTTTGTATTGCTATTTTCTTGTCAAGTTGATGAATTAGAACAAAGTAATGAATCCTTAAATGCCGTTTATTCGAAATCAAAGAAAAATAGTAAAGATCACAAAAAGGATTTTCAATACATATGCCATAAGCTGAACATTGGCAACGACTGGAAATTCATAACCTTATATCTTCCACCAGAGGCCATCGAGGCTCATATAGCCCATGGTGATGCTCTTGGGGAATGTTTAAATAGCAGTCTCAATGAAGACGGTATCTATACTAGATGATAGCTCCGACCAAACTGCAAGTTGTGATTGTAGCGGGAATGTTACCCGACTAGACCTACGATATAATGGTGCCGAAGATGCTATAATAAGCGTCACAGGTACTAAAGGCAAAAAAGTCCTTTATAGGGAAAGACTTAGTCCTGGAGAAATGTTTTTCCTCGATGGTTTTGATAGAGATGGCACATTAGGTGCAGAGATTCACATCTCCGTAAAAGGAAAAGAGAATACGACTATTGATACAAGCTGCTCAGAACCCAACATACTTGGCTATACTTATGGTGATTTCACCATTGAAGGTGGGTCCAGCCTTAATGGAGGAGAATTTTGTCAAGGCATAGTAATGTAAAAAACATCTGTAACTATCTTATTCCTATGACTAGGAATCAATAAAAAAAATCCAATCTTAATAGATTGGATTTTTTATTTCTATCTACTTCCTTACGCTATAAACCGTATCGTCATAAAATAACTTGGTTCTTCACCATTACTAGCCCTTACTGCATTTACAATGGGCAGCACAAAGCCAAGGACAACCACTCCAATGATACCTAGTATTCCCAGCCCAAGCAATAGAATAGCTGGAATGCTGATTATAAAATATAAAATAAGACTCAAGTTGAAAATTTACGATGGCCTTGCCGTGCTCGTCCATACCTTCTACCCTGTCTTTGGACGAAAGCCATATAATAAGAGGCGTAATTAGACCTCCAAACCCAATGATGTACGATAATAGTTGTGTTAGATGGGTGATGACAAGCAGTTGCCTGTCTACTCGCAAAGCTGATTGATTGATGACTTCCATGATTAATATGTTTTGATGATTACATATTGGTAGCGAAAACAGTGCAAAATGTTACAAAATAATTATTCTTCTAAATCACCATAAAAATATCTACTTCCTCTCCAATTTTTTAAGTCGAGCCTGTTGCTTTACTATCCCAGCCTCCAATTTGCTTATCCTGGCATTAAGATTTTCGATGTCTTTGGGAGAAAGTTTTCCTTTGGCGCCATCCTTCTCAAGCTTTTCCTGATATTTTTTGATTCGGTTATTATCCCTATCGATGGATTTTCTTGTACTTTGAATCTTTTCTTTTAGTTTTTTAGCTGCTTTAGCTTCTTTTTCAGCTTTTTTCTGATCTTTTTCAGCTTTTTCAGCTTCTTTTTGCGCTTTTTCTACTTTGGCCTGCACTTCTTTCATTTGCTGGATTTGGGCTTCGGTCATGGGTGTAGAGGGTGCTTCCTGTGCATATCCCCTTGTGATCCCTGTAAAACATATAAGGACCACCATAATAACAAGTTGTTTCATCATCCTTAGTTTATTCATTTTGTATTCTATTTAATGTACGAAATTTACGCATCAAATGTACTCCAAAAGTGAATCCGAGAATGAAAATAATTGAAATTTTTAAAGTACAATTGAATCGCTGCCTTTTCAGTATTTTTACCAAAAATTAGTCAATGATTCCTCAGGACACCATTACTGCCTTAGCCACCCCATCCGGGGCAGGTGCCATTGCCGTAATACGGGTATCAGGGAAAAAAGCCATACCCATTTGCTCCTCCATATTTCAGGCTGTGAGCGGAAAAGAACTGTCCTCAGTTAAAAGTCATACCGTACACCTCGGATACCTGAAAGATGGCGAAAGAACGCTGGATCAGGTATTGGCAACTGTATTCAAAGGCCCTCATTCCTACACAGGAGAGGACGTGGTGGAATTCTCTTGCCACGGGTCCATGTATATTCAACAGGAGATCTTGCAACTACTACTGCGCTCCGGCTGCAGAATGGCCAATGCAGGCGAATTTACACTTCGTGCTTTCCTTCATGGTAAAATGGATCTGAGTCAGGCCGAAGCCGTGGCCGACCTCATCTCCTCTGAAAATGCTGCTTCCCATCAGATAGCCATCCAACAAATGAGAGGCGGCTTTAGCAATGAAATAGCAAGGTTACGGGAGGAACTGCTTAATTTTGCCTCGCTGATTGAATTGGAACTCGACTTTGCCGAGGAAGATGTAGAATTTGCAGATAAGGAACAATTCAGATCCTTATTGGAAAGAATTCAGCAGGTACTCAAACATTTGATCGATTCATTTGCCCTGGGAAATGTCATTAAAAATGGGATTCCCATTGCCATTGTTGGAGAACCCAATGTGGGCAAATCTACCTTGTTGAATGCACTTGCTGAATGAAGAACGAGCTATTGTAAGCCATATTGCCGGCACCACCAGGGATACCATTGAGGATGAGATCGTCATTGAGGGAATTGGCTTTCGATTTATTGATACAGCAGGGATTACGAGAGACGAAGGATGAGGTAGAATCTATTGGGATACAGAAAACCTTTGAGAAAATAGAGAAAGCCAAGGTTGTCGTCTATTTAGCAGATGCTACTGCCTTGATCAACAATGATAAACGTAGATCTTGCCCTACAAAAAAACGTGGAAGAGCTAAAGCAAAAGCACAAGGATAAAACGGTACTCCTAATTATTAATAAGTCGGACACCCTTAGCCCCACTGCTCTTGAAAAACTAAAAAAATCGCATGCCTCTGCCCTCTTTCTTTCTGCAAAAACTAAAGAAGGAGTAGAATCTTTCAAATCTCAACTCCTCTCGCTGGTAAACACCGGGGCACTTGGTAAGGACGAGACCATTGTAACTAATACCAGGCACTACCATGCCCTTTTAAAGGCCTTGGAGGAGATCATAAAGGTGCAAGAAGGTCTGGATGAAGGCAGATCGGGCGATCTGTTAGCGGTAGATATCCGTCAAGCGCTCTTTCATTTCGGTGAGATCACAGGTGAGATCACTTCCGATGACCTGCTGGGTAATATTTTTGCTAATTTCTGTATCGGAAAGTAACCACTAAAAACAAATAAATGAAGAACACGCTAAATCAATTGTTTACACCATTGCATTCATCCATAATGTAATATAAAAAATTGAAGATTTAAAGATTTGAAATGAAGGTTTAATATCATAATGAAGTTTCTTTAAATACCAAAGTTTCAATCGAAATCTCCTAAACTGGATTCGTATCGAATGCCACCAATCTGGACCTATAGTGTTATAAATTTAGTCGAAGATATTTTGATTTGGTCTTTAATATGGGTTAATCGCTTTTTATTCATATTAATGGAAAAAAAGATGCCAAAGATGGGAAAGTCAAGTTAATTTTCTTGGTCATTGTACCGTAACCTTTTTTCCTTGAAGTCTTTTGCGATTAGCATTACCTCATCAGTATATTCTCCGAACAGGGGGCCACTTACCGATTGAAAATCTATTGATTGTCCAAACGCATTAAACTCTATGAGAACGGGAAGATCATTGGAATCGAGTGCCACATCCCAAGAAATCATCCTAAAATATGGTATTCGCTGATGTATATTTTGCACCATTTCTTTAACACCGGCATAATTAGGAATTACAAAAGCACTTAGAATCGCCCCATCCTCTGTCTTACTGATCGTTTTCTTAAATGTATCGTAAGCATGTTCATGAAGGGATCCGTCATCTTTGATAAGGCAGTAGAAGCCTCCCTGAGAAATATTGTCGACATGAATCCCTTTGGTCCCAAATCTTACGAGCGAAAAAAGCACTATTACTTCATCTTTTCTTAAATAGGTGCTTATTCGAATGGTATTCAAAGATGTATTGTTCAAGGTCTTCATCGTTTCGCTCTGGTCTACAATTTCTTGAACGATAAAGTCGCTTTTATATGAATCGAACAGATCGGTAAGTTTGGAATGATCACTGTCGCTAACTTCTCCTGAAAGATCCACTCTTCTCACCCCCAGCCCACCATAAGTTTCAATAGTAGGCTTTACAATGAACCTACCACATTTAAGACACGCTTCTATGGCTTCATTTTGCGATACAATTTGATCTTTTAACAAAAACATCCCGCCTATTTTTCCTACCACGGTTTTGGGTTGTTCTACATCTATGAACACGTTTTGCAATAGATTTTTATCTTGAAGTGTTATATATTCCTTGTTGTTCAGGGCTACTTCCAGATGCGAAAAAAAGAAATCCTGAGGAATGTACTTTTTGGAATATTGATTACAGAATCCTCCATAAAACCAATGCCAATAGGTCTTTATTCTCTTAAAGCCAAATTGGGCAAAGTAATCCTTTATTTCCCTTTTTTGCTGTCTTGTCAGGGTCGGCTGCGGATTCACTTTTAATTCTTTTTTAATTTCTATCCGGTATTTGATCCGGTTTCCAAGACAATTCAAATGGATATAGATAATGTTTAAACAGAACTTTAACTTCCTGAAAATCTTTCTCATTCTTGTTTAATTAAATTAGATTAGATTTCATAAAAATGAGTTTGACTTTACGCCTTAAATTTTTTCTCGGCATAACTGTCTTGTGCTTTATCAATAAACCTGAGCAGCACCTCAATTGGATGAGCAGGTTAAAATGAACCGATCTTATGAAATCAAAGAAAAGCACTCTTTAAATGATTCTTTTCAGAGGCTACCTAATATAGAAGCTTAGTTTTTGTATCATTTAAAGAACGCTGCCATTAATATTACGCCAAACTAAGAAGAAGGAAAAAATTATCTGTCCTGATGTCTAATAAATCGACTAAAGTATATTCCTTGCAATTATCGGAGGGAAGAAAAAAAAGATACAAAAACAAAGTTAATTGATGATGTAGGGTTTAAATAATTACATTTTTCTATAAACTATTTAGCGCTAAAAGAATGTTTATTGGTTTAGTAAGCCAGTCTTTAGAAATATCGGAAAAGCTATAATTAACATTTATTGTACATTAGGACTGGTGGAAGACACATTTGGACTAATAATCCATTGATAGCGACATCATTTTTAATTCTGACAAAAGTTTTGTACTGTTTGATTTGTGAACTTCAACACATTTTTCATAACGAAACAATAATCCTTTAAGAAGGTCGTAATTTTACTGTTCCTCCGCATGTTTGGCTGAAAGCCAAATCTGTGGATAGAGAATAAATGCTTATGGTTGTTAAAAATGGTGAATTTGATATTTTTTTAGCGCCGATTGTCACTCTTTTATGCATCTACTTATCAACACCCTATTTAGTAAGCACTCATCCACTATAATTGATTAGCTTCTCTGATGCGGGTAGCTTTAGAGCTTCCACGTTTTCAAATTAGCAATATCATCAATGATTTTAGCAATATTGTGAGTCCGAATTATTTATTACTTTGGAATAATTTTATGGGATTGGCGTTAAATTATCACCTTTTTAAAAATTTAAACACCTATCCAGTAATTTTTAAAAATGAAGTGTTCGCCAATGAAAAATCTTATCTTAAATTTTACTGCGACTGGTATGATCCTAACAAAGGTGAAGACACCTAACTTTCAAGTAAGTAGCCATGAAATCATTGATGATTTCTTAAAAGCTTCAGAACTCGGTATTACCATGGCTCATTTACATGCCCGAGAAGTAGATTCAGGGGAGCCAACCTCTAAAAAAGAAATTTATGCCGATATTATAGGTGGTATCCAAAAACATGATCCCAAGTTGGTCATATGTGCTTCCTTTATTCGCAGAAATTTTTGTGAATTGGCGCAAAGAAGAAACCCATTATCATTGAAAGGCCTCCTAAACGCCGATATGAGAAGTTTAACCTTGATTTTCTTTAATTTTAATACACTGCAAGTGTGAATTCGCCGAAAATGATTCTAGAATTAGCTGCCAAAATGAAAGAAAAAGGAATTGTACCGGAGCTGGAGGTATTCAATATAGGCATGATAAACTATGCCAAGTATCTCGAAAAAAAAGGACTGATTACCGCCCCCTTTTACTTTAATCTACTTTTTGGGAATATAGCCTGTTCCCAAGCCAATTTATTGCATACTGGTGTAATGCTCAACGATTTGCCTGAGGGTGCTCTATGGAGTTTGGCAGGTATTGGAAATGAGCAGTTAAAAATGAATTCCTTAGCTATTGCATTTGGTGAAGGGGTTAGGGTCGGGCTTGAAGATAACATATGGTGGGATTCCCAAAGAACCCGTTTGACCTCCAATATAGAACTGTTACATCGAATCCACCAATTAGCGGAAGTAAACTATAGAAGCATCATGAATCCTCGTGAATTTAGGAAAAAAATGCAAATGGAGCCTGGTAATGGTAAATACGGTAAAAAAATCAACTGAATGGAATCTAAGGGCAAAAATATATCCTACTACCTTAATTTAATCACCAAACGAATTCAAGATGGCCAGGTTTTATTTAGTATCAGAAATCTTTTAATAAGAGTTGGCATCCATATTGGGCCTTACTATTGGGTAAGAGAGGGGGCTTATCCCATTGATGAACCCGATATCAAACTAGATCTCTCAAAATGCGAGGTTTCCTTTTTCAACTTAATGGAGCTTGAGGAAATAAAAAAAACTGAAACAAGCTGGGGAAACGATTTTACTGGATTATTAAGGGATGGTCAAAAATGTTTGGGTATAAAATTTGACAATGAAATAGCCACATTTATGTTCATTCAATATGATGACTTGCTCTTTAGACGCAGAAAATTTAAATTAAATGAGAATGAGGTTTATTTGCATAATATGTTTACCTATGATGAGTTTAGAGGTAAAAACCTGGCACCTTACCTACGCTTTCATTGTTATCAACTATTGAATAAAGAAGGAATAGATAAAATTTATAGCGTTACGACTTATTTCAATAAATCTGCTATTAATTTCAAGAAGAAGCTAAAAGCCAAAAATCTAAAACTCAACCTTTATCTTATTTTGTTCAAAAAGTATACATGGAATTTTACACTGCGAGATTATACGTGATCCCTTAATCGCAAATTGCCTTTTTTACAAAGTTGGACAATACAGATAGCTATCGGTTAAAATCGCCAATGTCCCTGACTAGTTATTTTCTGCGATCTGTTAGCCGTAGATATCCGTCAGGCCTTGTTTCATTTCGGGGAGATCACCGGCGCGAACACTTCCGATGACCTGTTGGGAAATATTTTTGCCAATTTTTGTATCGGGAAGTAAACCATCAAAACAATTAAATAACAAGACATCATAAAACAGATCTAATCTCGAATTTTCAGCCTTTTAGTCAATATTCATTTCTTGCTACCAGGTTTAGTATAGGTTTACTTCGACTCTATATCAACCTTCACTCTACCTCAAATCTTTAAATACTATATAGATACTGCTTTCAATTAAGGTTTAAAAAATAGTTCGGTTTAAAACACTCATAATAATAGTGAATAGATAAAAAGCATACATTTTATTATGACTCCTTTAATTGATAAATCTTATTCTTTAACGACCATTTGTTTGTGATAGTATTGGCCTTGACTATCTATGGTTTTCACCATATAAATAGCCGGCTGTAAAGATTGTATATCCAGAGGATAGTCTTCACCGCTTTTAATTTCGTTTGATTTGAATGTTCTAACAAGTCTGCCACTCATGTCAAAAATCTGAATAGTATATATTTCAACGGGTTTATTAAAACTCACGGTAGTGGAAACTTTTGCAGGATTTGGAAATAAGCTTATATTGTTTAATTCACTAGCCAGGGTAGGAATGGATCCGGCCAATAAGCTAGGTGGGAGATTGCTTTCAGTCTCCATAGCTGCTGAACCATCTGAAGTATCTGGATTACAATCATCATCAATACCATTACCAACAATTTCGGTTGCCCCTGGATTTACAACTGAATCAGTATCGTCGCAGTCAGCAGCACTATTATTGATATCTCCTCCTGACCAATCATCCATGGCATACCCTTCAACCATTATGCCCGGGTTACCAGAAGTATTTGCACCAGAAGGATTTACTATAGTGTGTACTAAATTTTCATTTACAAAAACCTTGTAAGTCGTTCCACTAACCTCTCCCCGTATTACATCACCTTCTACTACTGTATAATTAACTTTACCTTTACCACTTATTGAACCGTTAGTCATAACTATCAACTGTACAACACTGCCGTTACTCTGCCATACTACACTCGACGTTTCATCACATCTAAGTGCTACACCAGACCAAAATACTCCACCGCCTGCAAAAGTA
Source organism: uncultured Flavobacteriaceae bacterium (assembly GCA_963844995.1). GTDB lineage: Bacteria > Bacteroidota > Bacteroidia > Flavobacteriales > Flavobacteriaceae > Muriicola. Next base: position 235,181 of record CAWJQE010000002.1, read on the forward strand.
GCTTCTGCCCATTGGTCGTCACCAAAAACTCCTTTACGGAAAGCTATGCCAAATGTTCCTCCACCTTTCTCAACTGTACTTGAAGCTATACTAGCAGTGCCTCCTCCCAGTCCTGTAGAATGAGTCCAGTCCGGACCTAAATCACCAGAATTCGCTCTATTAAAATTATCTGAAAAAAGAGTGCCCACACCATTCACTGTATAGCCGTCGCCATCTAAATCATCATCAGGAGTAACAGGGTCGCAATCGTCATCGATGCCGTTGTAGGGAACTTCGGTGACCCCCGGATTGACATTCTCATTAGTATCATCACAATCGGTATTGTTATCACTGTATCCTATAGGTGCTGTAGATGCGCATAACAGTTCTACAGCCGTAGACCCAAATCCATCCCCATCAGCATCCACATAATATAGCTGCCCTTCATTCACAGTAGCATCCGTATCATCACAGTCATTGGGATTATCAAAGCCATCGCCGTCCAGATCATCATCCAGGGTCAATGGATCGCAATCGTCATCGATGCCATTGTAGGGTACTTCCGTAGCTCCGGGATTGACCGATGCGTCGGTATCATCACAGTCTGTGTCATTGGTATAGCCATCGCCATCTAAATCATCATCAGGAGTAACAGGGTCGCAATCGTCATCGATGCCGTTGTAAGGAACTTCGGTTACCCCGAAATTGACATTCTCATTCGTATCATCACAATCGGTATTGTTATCACTGTATCCTATGGGAGCTATAGATGCACAAAGCAGATCTGAAGCCATTGACCCAAATCCATCCCCATCAGCATCCACATAATATTGTTGCTCTTCATTTACGGTAGCATCCGTATCATCACAATCATCGGCATTATCAAAACCATCACCGTCCAGATCATCATCCAGGGTCAATGGATCGCAATCGTCATCGATGCCATTGTAGGGTACTTCCGTAGCTCCGGGATTGACCGATGCGTCGGTATCATCACAGTCTGCATCATTGGTATAACCATCGCCATCTGCATCGGTAACTCCTGAACCATCTGAAGTCGCCGGATCACAATCATCATCAATACCATTACCAACAATTTCCGTTGCGCCCGGATTGACATTCTG
>CAWJQE010000003.1:0-115579 GCA_963844995.1 uncultured Flavobacteriaceae bacterium
TAGAGAACACCGAAGATTTTGTGGTAGATCTGTCTAACCTGTCTACTACCTTAATTGGAATAAATACCCCACAGGCGACCGGTAACATTACCGATAACGATGCGGTTGTTGGAACCGGGATCGATTTTGATGCTACCTCTGTAACGGTGGATGAAGGAGCCGGTACGGCTACCTTTACCGTGATACTTACCGGGGATGTGCAAGGTGGATTTACCCTGGACTATGCCACTGCCGATGGGTAGTGCCGGGCAGCCTGGTGATTATACGTCGACTTCTGGTACGCTTACCTTCGTAGGTACCGATGGTGAGTCCTATGAGATCACTGTGCCGATCATTGATGATGTTATCATTGAAGACAGTGAACTATTCAATGTAAACCTTTCAAATCTTTCGCATACTGCGATCAGTATCAATACACCAACTGCGACAGGAACTATTCTGGACAATGACAGCGAAGATGATTTTCCTTCGGATACTACTATGCAATGTGAGGAAATACCTGTATTAGATGATATCATCTATATAGGCGAAGGTGAGATCACACTGAATGCCAGTGGTTGTGATTATGTTCAGGAATACACTGAAGTAATTTCAGGACAGGATGATGAATGTGCTACAGAATACACCATCACCAGAACATGGACCATTACGGACTGTGCTGACAATGTACGTACACATACACAGATCATAACCGTACTTGATACTGTGGCTCCAGTCTTCGTAGAGAGTTTACCTACAGACATGACAGTTTCCTGTGATGCAGTTCCACAAGCGGCAGATATGACTGCCATGGACAATTGTGATACAGATGTTTCTGTGACCTTTACTGAATCTATTACTGGTCAGGATGATGAATGTGCCTCAGAATATACCATCACAAGGACTTGGATAGCCCAGGATTGTGCCGGGAATTCTACGAGCCATACACAGGTGATTATTGTGGAAGATGTGATTGCTCCGATTTTTGAGCAGGAATTGCCTGGAGACCTTACTACAACTTGTAGTGAAGTTCCTGAGGCAGCTACGCTAACGGCGCTTGACAATTGTGATCCTGATGTAAGTGTTGCTTTTGAAGAAATTATTACCAACGACGCAAATTGTGCAATGGGGTATACCATAACAAGAACCTGGAGTGCCAGCGATTGTGCAGGAAATGCCATTTCCCATACACAGGTAATTACTATCCCAGCAACTGGTCCTATTACCAGCAGTGCCTATGAGGAAGAGATCATGATCACTTGTGGAGAAGACATTCCTGAGGTACCAGAATTGACCTTTATGGGTGGATGTGGCGACTATACTGTAGTGTTCAACGAAGAAACACAATTTTCAGACGATTCTGATGATTATATGATCATAAGAACCTGGGATGTAACCGATGCCTGTGGCAATACGGAGTCCTTCGAGCAGCTCATCTTTGTGATGCAGCCGCAATTAGAAACAGTATTTATTGATATATGTGTAGAAGATCCAACCATTGATCTGGTAAATTATTTACCTGCGTCATTTGACACAAACGGCACCTTTGAAATATTGACTGCCGGAATGGTCTTAAATGGAAGTATCCTTGATCCTATGGACGTGCCTGTTGGTGAGTATCAGATCGCCTATAGCTCAACTGAAGGAACCTGTAAATACTATGTTGATTTTACCATAACGGTTAATGCTGATTGTGTTCCTTGTGGTGTGGCAAATATTACGCCTTCTAAAACCGTAACGCCAAATGGTGACGGTGTAAATGATGTATTTGAAATTAAGGGCGTGGAGTTCTGCGACTTTAATTTCGACCTGATGATCTTCAACAGATGGGGAGCTAAGGTATATGAAATACAAGATTATCAAAACGATTGGGGAGGTATCTCTCCGAACAATTCCTTCGGGAATTCAGGTATGCTACCGGCAGGTACTTATTACTATATCATTAAAGTAACCAATAAGGACTTTAAACCGGTGAATGGATATATCTATCTCGGATCTAATTAAAACCTACTAGTATGAAAACGGTAAAAAATATTTTATTCCTGTTCATTTTTTCCTTGAGCAGTTTGATGACCGCGCAACAGTTACCGCAGTTCACTCAATATATGTTCAACACCATCTCTGTGAACCCTGCCTATGCAGGAAGCAGGGAGACCCTGAACATCACCGCATTGCATAGAAATCAGTGGGTTGGGATCGATGGAAACCCAAGGACAAGCACCTTTTCATTGCACGCACCGTTACGAAATGACCGGGTAGGCCTGGGACTTTCCTATATAAGTGACAGATTGGGCTTTGAAAGTACAAATTACATATATGGTGATTTTTCATATACCATACCTGTGAGTCTGAAAGCAAAACTTTCGTTTGGATTAAAAGCCGGGTTTACCAATTACCAATTGGAAACTCCTGACAGTAATGATGTATTTTTTGCATCTAGTTTTAACCAGTGGTCTCCTAATGTAGGTGCCGGTGTTTATTTGAGTACCAATAGATGGTACGTAGGGGTATCATCTCCCAGGATACTTACAACAGATTTAAATCAAGGGGAATTTGAGGCCTTGGAACGTCCTAGTTATTATTCTATTGCGGGCTTGGTTCTTGATCTATCTCCTACTGTTAAGTTCAGACCTTCTGTCTTAGCCAAAATTACCAACGGAGCACCAACCAGTATGGATGTTTCCGCACACTTTTTATTTTATGACAAGCTTTGGTTAGGTGCCTCTTACCGCTTCAACAATGCCGATGGTTTTGGCGCATTACTCGACTTCCAGATCTCTAAAGACTTTAGACTTGGATATGCATATGATATGCCAACAGGCGAGATCAGGCCCTACTCTACCGGAACCCATGAGATCATTTTGATCTATGAGACACTATTCAAACAAAGAGGTCCGGCTAAATCACCTAGATACTTCTAAAAAATATTCTCCATGAGACACATAGCAAACATAGTATTCACTCTAATTTTTTCCATGGTAATTACCACGGGTCAGGCTCAATACGGAGCCCAGAAACGTGGCGATTATTACTTTGGCCAGTTTCAATACACCAAAGCCATCAAAGAATACGAAAAGATGGTAGAAGGCAAGTTCAATAGCGACTATGCTCACCAACGTTTGGCAGAGTGTTACTTGCTGATTCGTGACTTTAAAAAGTCATTGCCTCATTTTGAGGTGGTGATCAATAAAACAAGTATCCCTACGGATTACTATTTCAAATATGGCATGGCCCTCTATAGTAACGGACAGTTAGACGAAGCAGCGACCTGGTTAAAGAAATACAAAAAATACAATAAGAACGATTCCCGGGTAAAACGATTTTTAAAGGATGGGAATTTGGCCTCGGTAGTCTTCAATAGCAGAGAACGTTATGAAGTTAAAACGGTTCCTTTCAATACCAGTGAAAGTGATTTTGGTGCTTTTGTGGATGGTGAATATCTCTATTTCTCATCTTCCAGAAAAGATCTGGTAGATGGCAGTGAATACGGTTGGAACGATGAGCCGTGGTTAGATATTTTTATGGTGAAGGAAGATAATCCGGAATCTATTCCTGAAAAAATTAAAGGTGACATAAATACAAGATTTCATGAAAGTTCGCTTGTATTCTCGACAGATTACAAGAATGATACGGTCATCTATTTTACACGAAACAATTTCTTTAAAAACAAAAAGGCCTATGGAGCAGAAGATGAGCTGAATCTTAAAATTTTTAGTGCCATCAAGGAAAAAGGTGTTTGGAAAGAAAACAGGAACTTACGAATAAATAGCGATTATTACTCTACGGGTCACCCTTACGTGAGTCCGGGTCGAACGCGTTTGTACTATACATCAGACAGACCGGGAGGATACGGTGGTACAGATATTTATTATTCCGATATACACCCAAGAGGAGGTATTGGCAAACCGGTCAATGCCGGTCCTGTAGTAAATACCGAAGGAAATGAAATGTTTCCTTTTATGAACAGCGAAGGAGTCCTGTTCTTTGCTTCGGACGGACATGTCGGTTTTGGACAACTGGATATTTTCTCAACAATCAGTAATGAAAATGAGGAAATTGTAGATGTAGTGAATTTGGGAACACCTGTAAACTCTCCAAGCGATGATTTTGCCTTTTATGCTCATGATGATGGTATTACCGGATATTTGAGTTCTAACAGAGAAGGAGGATTGGGTGGCGACGACATCTATAAGTTTAAGTTTACCCCGGAACTTTCGTTAGAAGGTATTGTGATCGATGGTGTAAATTTAAAACCTCTGGATAATGTTAAGATCGCGATATTTAACCAAAAGTCGGGTGAACAGGAAGGTGAAGCACTGACCGATGCCAACGGGTATTACAGAATGTATATCAACAGGGAACGCAATTATGTAATTGAGGCATCACGTAAAACACACCCCACCAAGAATGTATATTTCAATACATATACAACACCGCTTACCACTAAAGTAATTTCTCAAAATATCACCTTGGAACCAGTCATGGATGTAAAATTACTGGCAAATCTCGATAAGATCTATTTCGATTTTAATAAGAGTGACATACGCCCCGATGCAGCCAAAGAACTAGATAAAGTTGTAAAACTAATGACTGTAACATATCCGGATATGATTATCCATCTGGAAGCTCACACGGATCCTATTGGGAGTCATGCTTACAATGACAATCTTTCTGAAAGAAGGGCGAGATCTACCTATGATTACTTAATTGAACACGGGGTCTCAAAAGAGCATATACTTTCTTATAAAGGATTTGGTAAAAGAAGGTTGATCAATCACTGTACAAGCAGAAAAGATTGTACGGATGAAGAATTAGAGCTCAATAGAAGAACCGAATTCCCTATCGTACAGATCAAACGTCCAAAAGACCTGATCGTGAAGAATAAATAGTAATTCATGCCATTTTAGTAAACAAAACTCCTGAGGTCCTTTATCTCAGGAGTTTTTATTGGAATACCTCCGAAAACATAAAGATGATCCATATGTCAAAAACACTGTATATTTGGCAAAAATTTTACTATGAACAAGTCATTTATATCTTTTTGTACCCTATTAACCCTTTTGGCAGGTTGTAAATCAGAAAAGAAAATTACCCCTGTCAAAGAAGACACTATCCTCGAAAAAGTTGCCAAGGCACATGGATATGACGAATGGAATAAGGTGAAGGAAATCAGATTTACTTTCAATGTAGATCGCGATACCACGCACTTTGAAAGATCCTGGATCTGGAATACCAAAAGTCAGGATGTTCAAGGAATATCTAACGGAGACACCATAATTTATAACAGAAAAGCTGTAGACAGCCTCTCTACAAGAGCAGATGGTGCTTTTATCAATGACAAATTTTGGATGTTGGCACCTATTAACATCTTATGGGACCAGAATAGCCTTAGCTATACGTTCGAGGAATCTGCCCTGGCCCCCATTAGCAATGATTCCTTACCAAAACTTACCGTAGTGTATGGAAATGAAGGTGGCTATACGCCAGGCGACGCCTATGACTTTTATTTAGGCGATGACTACAAGATCAAAGAATGGGTCTTCCGCAGAGGAAATAGCCCGGAACCTTCAAGCGTATCAACTTGGGAAGGTTATGAATCTATCAATGGTCTGAACATCTCAAAGATGCATAAGAACAAGGCGGGAGATTTCTCGCTGTATTTTACAGATGTAGAAGTTCTAAAATAGGCTCAGCCTGACTTTTTAGTATTTCTTTTAAGGAGAAAAGTGGTTGCCAGAACAGCAATTACACCCCCAAGCAGAACCATAAAACTGGTATTCAGTGAAAATTGTTCTGCCAGGAATCCCAAGATGACCGGACCAAGCAGAAAGCCCGAATAGCCGGTGCCTGCAATAAAGGCAACACCTTGTGAAGATTCTACCCCCTTTACGTTCCCACCTATCCTAAAGAGTTCGGGAATGATGACCGAAAAACCAAGACCTGTTAAGGCAAAACCGGCGATCGCCAAATAGGTATTACTCAACAGGACCAATACATAACCCAAAATGGCAATGGTAGATCCCAGCGCAACGATCTTTACTGAACCTATACGAGCACTGATGGCATCTCCAAGAAAACGGCCCAGGGTCATCATACTTTGAAATCCCAGGAATCCTGCACCCCATATGGCTTCGGGAGCCAGGGACACTTCTTTTAAAAAGAGACCGCTCCAATCTACAATGGCTCCTTCACTCCCCATGATCACAAAGGATACGATTCCCAGAAGAAGTAAAGGTTTAAAATTTCGAAGGCTGAAAGGTTCCTTTTCTATTGGTGCTGCAACTATATTCTTATAGCGCTTATGGAATATAAAATTGATGCCAAATACAAGAGCTATTGCCAATAGCATATGCAACATTCTATTTCCGAATACCAGGATCAAAAAACTCCCCAATCCGGCGATCACTCCACCCAAACTGAAGAAGCCGTGAGAAGCCGACATTATATTTTGTTTATCCTCCTTCTCTATCTCAGTAACCAGAGTATTCATTGAGATATCCAGAAATCCATTAGCAGAACCAAAAAAGAACAAGGCAATGGCCAGGGTTACAAAGCTTGTAGCCATCAATGGAAAGATGGCGGTAATACATAGTAGAATTATACCTGCCCAGGTGGCCCTTCCAACCCCTAACCGATTAACTATCCGGGAAGCTATAGGAAATACAGTGAATACTCCAAACGAAAGAAAAAACAAGGCAATGCCCAGTGTGGCTTTGTCAATTCCCAGATCCTCCTTAACTGTTGGAATATAGATTGCCCAGGTGCCAAACAGAATATTTAGACTGGCAAATGCCCAGGCAGGACCAAAGTACCTCGAATTAGACAAAATTAACCGTAAAGATCTCATAGTGATCAGGAATTAGAGGATGGGTAAGATACCTACTTTTTTAAAATGCCTTCCTTCAAAATTTGGCCAAAACGATACATATCTTCAAAAGAGCAATAGAAAGGTGCCGGGGCCAGGCGTATCACATTAGGTTCTCTCCAATCGGTAATGACCCCATTTTCCATCAGATAGTCGAATAGTGGCCGTCCTTCGCCATGCAGAAAAACCGATAATTGGGTCCCGCGATCTTGAGGCGTGATAATTTCGAACGAGCTTTCTACCTCCTTATCAATTTCGTGCAGGATAAATTCTAAGTAGGAGACTATAAGATCTCGTTTTTTGATCAGTGCCTGCATACCTACTTCCTCAAACATTTCAAGAGAGGCCAGATATGGAGCTACTGCCAAAACAGGGGCATTACTTATTTGCCAGGCATCTGCCGTCTCCATTGGATCGAACTCTGGCTGCATCAGGAAGCGTGTTTCTTTCTTCGTTCCCCACCACCCTTCAAATCGCGGAATGTCTCGCCTATTTAAAAAACGTTCATGAACATAGATACCTGAAGCATTTCCGGGCCCACTGTTCATATATTTATAACTGCACCAAGCGGCGAAATCTACATCCCAATCGTGAAGTTGGAGTTCAATGTTTCCTGCTGCATGAGCCAGATCCCATCCTACCATAGCTCCGGCCTTTTTACCGGCGCGAGTAATGGTCTTCATATCAAAAACCTGCCCATTGTAATAATTAACACCTCCAAGCAGGACCAGTGCGAGCTCATCTCCCACTTCATTTATTTTGGCCAGCACATCCTCTGTTCGCCAAAAATTTTCACCTTCTCGCTTTTTGATCTCAACCAGGGTATCGGAAATTTCCAGTTTATGAAATTTGATCTGACTTTGAAACATATATTGATCCGACGGAAATGCCTTTTCCTCGCATAGTATCTTATATCGTTTTTTGGTAGGTCTGTAAAAAGAAACCATGAGCAGATGAAGATTCACTGTCAGCGTATTCATTACGGATATCTCAGCAGGTTTGGCACCTACAACTTTTGCAAGGGGTTTGGCAAGACGTTCATGATAATCCCACCATGATTTCTCTGCGAAGAAATGACCTTCTACAGCCAACTCCCGCCAATCTTTCATGATCTCATCTACAAAGGCTTGGGTTCTCTTAGGTTGTAAACCAAGAGAATTTCCTGTAAAATAAATTACGTCTGAACCCTTTACCTTCGGAAAATAAAACTCGTCCCTGTAGGGCGCTAAAGCATCTTGTGCATCTAGTTCACGAGCAAAGGACAAGGTGTTCTGAAACTTCATAGTCATCTTTTCCGCAAAAATACAACACTCCACTTAAACTAAACTGCCTATGCTTATGAATCATGCTTATCCAAAGACATACGCATCTCAATGATATGTTTCCTGAACCCAACTTTTTCATAGGCAGCAATGGCCGGGTTATTATCCTGATACACGGTAAGACGCACCTCCATCAACCCTTTACTTCGGGCCCATTTCGTAAGTTCTTCAACGATCTTTCCATTGATTCCCTTCCCACGATATTCAGGGAGGGTATACATAAACCCCAGGTACGCATATTGATCATGATCCAGATACGATCTTGCGGCCCTGGCGATGCCGAATCCTGAACTTACAATTTGCCCGTCTACTACGGCAACTACCACCTTTGCTTCTTTATTAGCTATAAACTCTTTCAGGTCATAGTAATGCAGAGGGCCATTTCTAATAGTTGGATCAAAGGGGCGTTCAGCCTTAATAAGTGCCTTTTCTAAATCTAGCAGTATTTCCAAATCACTCTCAATAGCTTCCCGAATACGGACATCTTTCATAATAGTAGGGATAATGATGGACACAACAAAGTAGGTCAAAAAGCCTATTTTTACAAAAAGAATAGCATGCATTTTCTATCAGAAACACTTCAGGAGTACATCACTGGTCATACAGAGGATGAACCGCCTTATTTAACTGAGCTTAGCCGGGAAACATATTTAAAAGTGACACAGCCCAGGATGATCACTGGCCATTACCAGGGTAGGGTGTTAAGTATGCTTTCTAAAATAATTATGCCTACCAATATATTGGAAATTGGGACCTATACCGGTTATTCTGCTTTGTGCTTAGCGGAAGGTCTTACCCCCAATGGACAGCTCCATACCATTGACATCAATGAAGAATTGGCGGAGATCCAAAAGAAGTATTTTAATATGGCCGGATTTTCAGACCGTATTTATCGGCATACAGGAGATGCCCTGAAGATAATTCCTTCACTTAAGCTGCAATTCGATCTTGTATTTATTGATGCCGAGAAAAAGGAGTACACCCGCTATTTTGAAGCCGTATTGCCCAAGACCAGAAGTGGAAGTATCATCTTATCAGACAATGTGCTTTGGTCTGGCAAGGTAGTGGAAGCACTGGAAGCCAACGACAAGGCTACCAAAGCTCTCCTGGAATACAACCAGATGCTTAAGGAAGATTCAAGGGTAGAGACAGTGATGCTTCCTATACGGGACGGTCTAACCCTAAGTAGGGTATCATAAATCGATGGTAGAGTCTATAAAAAGCTATGGCCATTAAGAGTCCTACAATGGCACCTGCGATCAGATCTAAAGGATAATGTACGCCTACGTAGATCCTACTCAAAGAAAATAGCAGTGGCCATAGATAAAAGAGGTATACCCATCTTAATTTCTTTCTGAGAAAAAGAACGATCAGGGTGGTAATGGCAAATGAGTTCGCAGCATGCCCCGAGAAAAAACTATAGTCAATGGGGTTAATAAGGATACGGATAAAGGCACTTATCTCCTCATTATTATTGGGACGTAGCCTGGCAATAAGGTTCTTGGTGAGATCCATAAAGACCATTACAAAACCAAATAACAAGACCGTCATCAGGATCATGGCGATCGCTTCTTTTTTAGGATATTTTAGCAGAAGTAGCAGGAAGAACAGTATAAATAATGGAATCCATGTAGTGGTATGGGTTACCAGCGACCAAAACCCGTCATATTGTTCTATTCCAAGGTTATTTAAGTAGATAAAGGTGTCGCGGTCCCATTGTAATAACCTTTCCCACATACGCGTGTTTACTTTCTTTTGATGGTACCGGAAACATCCTCAATATTCTTTTTCACCTGATTCATTTCCTTTTTTATATCGTCTGCAATACTGGTATCTATTCCTTGTTTCTCAGCACTTTTCTGGATCTCCTGCTTAATATCTTCAGTAGCATCCTTTAATTGCCGCATTCCTTTTCCCAGTCCTTTAGCGATACCGGGAATCTTATCGGCGCCAAAGACCATGACCACAATAAACATGATGAAGAAGATCTCTGCACCACTAATAAATAAAATTACCATCGATTGCATACTACAAATATAATCAAGTTTAGAACCCTTTTATAAAATAAAAAAGTCCCAACCAAAAATAGTCAGGACCATTTCATATATATATAACGAAAATTATTCTCCTTTAATACCTTCCTTAAATTGATTGAATTCTGAAGGAGTTTCCTTTTTTGGCCAGCTGTTGTTGGTAACGTCAATATCTGCCGTTTCTCCCTTCGGATCTACTACGATCCCAACGATCTCCTGCTCAGAGGAGATGACTCTTTTTACCTCAAGGTCGCTCTTCCTCCAAATTTCCGGTGGATAGGTAACATTTTCCGAACTGCCATCCGCATAGGTATACTCAACTATTAAAGGCATCGGGATACCACCCGGCTTATTAAAGGTAATTTCATAAAAGAATTTTGGTTCTTTTACCGAACTCCTTTCCCCGGCGGTCATATTGTCCATCATAAACTCCTTCAATGGCACAGATATTTCGCTCGGTGCCATGCCGCTCATCCCTGGGTCGAAATCTTCGACTTCGGCATCAAGCAGGTATACTTGTGGACGGAGGTCGGATTGTGTTAAATTCCTGGCTCTCATATATTCCTGCATTTTCTTGCCAGGTTTATTGCTTACATAATATTTTTTAACTTCTTTCACCCCAATATCCACATAATCAGTGGTGTAGAACCAGCTTCTCCAGAACCAATCGAGATCAACCGCTGAGGCATCTTCCATGGTGCGAAAGAAATCTTCCGGAGTAGGATGTTTAAACATCCAACGTTGAGAATACGTTTTAAAGGCATGATCGAACAATTCTCTTCCCATAACAGTTTCTCTCAGGATATTCAATGCTGTTGCCGGTTTAGCATACGCATTTGGTCCCAGTTGATACACGTTTTCAGGATTAGCCATGATGGGAGATATGGTGCTTTGATCACCACTCATATAAGGAACTATCTTGGAAGGATCTCCTCTTCTTGAAGGGTATTTTTCATTTGGAGCAATTACTTCCGGAAAGGTCTCACCAAATTCCTGCTCTGCCAAATACTGCATAAAGGTGTCTAGACCTTCGTCCATCCAGCCCCATTGGCGTTCATCAGAATTCACGATCATAGGAAAGAAATTATGTCCTACTTCATGGATGATGACACTGATCATTCCATATTTAGTTCTATCTGAATAAGACCCATCTTCATTGGGTCTGCCGTAGTTCCAGCAGATCATTGGGTATTCCATCCCCTGCCGCTTTGCGTGTACTGAAATGGCTTTGTGATAAGGATAATCAAAGGTATGTGCGGAATACGATTTTAAAGTACTGGCCACAGCCTTTGTGGATAGTTCTTCCCATAATGGATTGCCTTCTTTTGGATAAAGGGACACAGCCATCACGTCTTTATTTCCTATTCTAACAGCTTGCATATCCCAGATGAATTTCCGTGAGGTAGCAAAACCGTAATCGCGTACATTCTCAGCTCTGAACTTCCAGGTCTTTTTCTTTTCGGAAAATCCTTTTTCAGCAGCTTCTGCCTCTGCCTGGGTTACTATAAGAACGGGCTTGTCATACGACTTCTTTGCTTCCTCATAACGCTTTAGCATTTCCTTGCTGAAAACTTCTTTGCGATTCGTAAGAAGCCCGGTAGCATCCAGGGTATGGTCTGCAGGAACAGTAATGTTCACATCGTAATTTCCAAAAGGAAGGGCAAATTCTCCACTCCCCCAGAATTGGTGATTTTGCCACCCTTCAACGTCACTGTATACAGCCATTCTCGGAAAGAATTGGGCAATTACATAGGATCTGTTCCCATCTTTTTCGAAATATTCATATCCGGAGCGTGCACGGTCTATGGTATGATTCGGGATATTATACCACCATTTTAAATCAAATGACACTTTTTCCCCACTTTTCAATGGACTGGCAAGGTCTACCCTCATCATGGTTTGGTTAATGGTATATGGAAGAGGATTCCCATTGACGTCCTTTACGTACTCAATCTTAAAGCCCCCATCAAATTTCTCATTCAAGAACTGCTTTGAAAAAGCATCGGGTACATAGGCATTTTTAATGCCATTTCCATTTCTCAAAGGTGCCTTTGAATCTTTGGCTCTAACATTTTGGTCTAATTGCAACCAGAGAAATTCGAGTGCCTCAGGAGCATTGTTGTGATAGGTTATGGTTTCTTCCCCATAGATCCTCGCATTCTTATCATCGAGCTCAATATCCATCTTGTAATCGGCTTGTTGCTGATAATAATTAGGACCTGGGGTTCCAGAGGCCGACCTGTACATGTTTGGAGTAGCAAACTCTTCATACATCTGCTTGAATTTGCTTTGATTTAAATGCCCCGGGGCACGTTCTTTGGTAGTTTCCACCTGTGCAAAAAGAACCGAAACAAACAGTATTAAAACTGCGGTTGTATAATATCTTATTGTATTCATAAATCAGTATTGATTTGATAATTTTCCAGCGAGGAAATTAGGATTTTTTAAGGAGATTATGCCTTGCAGCTTAGAAGTTTAACATTCCTTTATTACTTTCCCTGATGAGCACAAAACTCTTTTTCTTTTCAAGGATCTTGAAATGAAGAATATTCTTTTGTTCTTCAAAAATATCCATCAAAAGTTCGTTCTGAATTTCAATAGAATTTAATTGATCTAATGAAATTTCAGGGATCTCCAGGAAGCATATCATAATATCATTGTCGTACTTCTTCCCAAGGAACTGATAAGGAGCTGTCTCCCCATTGATCTTCACAAGGAATTTGGCATTCAGATATTTCTCTATATACACCTCTGCATCTGGAAGTTCTTGAGGAGTACCTAACAAGGTGGTCACCTCATAGCGTTCTTCCAGGGCTTTTTCAAAATCGTCGATAAAAACCCGACTGGTTATCTGCAATGCCTTTCCTTTATCATAGTACTCTATATTGGTAACACTTACATAAAACTTATGCACTCCTATGAACATAAATAGCGGTAAGAACAATAAGAAAATTCCTTTTATTACAGCTTGCATATTATTTGTTTTGATGCATTAAGAGCAATTCGCGTGCCATATAAATTTACTCCAGATCATTATTTTTTCGGTAGTCCTTGCTCTTAAGAACCAGTAAATTCAGGATCTTTATTTGATCATCGGTGGCAACTATAGAGTCGAACTCATCATCTACCTCGCAATAGTACATAAAATCTGAGATGTTTTCTTCCGGGATCCCCAAACGCTTTACAAAGATGCTGTCCGGATAAAAGTTCCTAACACGTTGTGTAAGCAAATACTTTCTGTCTCTAGCCACTCTCTTTTTAAGCATTTTAGTGCGACCAGAAATTGCATTGATCAAAGGATTAAAAGGGATGCTGGTTAACATTCCAATAGAGAATGGCCCTAAGGAGGCTTCGCGCAGCAAACGTTCGCTTTGCATCATGGGTTTTACATACGCATTGGGTAGTCCCAGGGTAGAAGCAGTAACTACGGGATCTGTTTGTATGTTTTGCATATCCCTAATGAGATCGCCACTTAGATTATATGGTCTTACCACCACCTCATCTAATTCGTTTACAAATTCTTCTAAAGTGATAAATGCCATTTTACTTTCGAGGATTAAAGCAGAGACCACAATGCTTTTACGCTTGTATTGAACAGCCGAAAACAATAGTGTATCTCCAATGGTTACGTCAATATCGAAGCGGCCTTCCCCGTCCGAAATAGTAGCTATTCCGGCCGATGTATTCATAATATGTACATCTGGTATCCCCTTTGAATCGAATAGAACTTTACCTTCAAGAGATTTAATGAAGTACGACTGTGCCGATAACAGCTGAAAGGCTAAAAAAAAGCACAGTAACAGACAATTATTCTTCCACATTGAGTCCTTCTCTGAATTCCTTACTTTGGGTCACCAGAAAATCAATGAGTTGAAATTCATTATCCTTACGCAGTAATGATTGGGTAGGTAGCTGATCATCACAGTATAAGAGAAAAGCATCGATCTTATCCTGAGGCAATTGCAGATCTTGCACAAAAAAATCATCATCGTACACCTGCCTGAGTACTTCACTTACTTTTAGCGGTGTTCTGGTATCTCCGTTATCATTCGACTTAGACAGGAAGAGTGCTTTAAAAATATTGACGAAATTAACACCGTCCTGCATCCCTCTTACTGTTGGGTCTAACGCTATGTTTTGGACCTCAACGGTGGCATCGGTCTCATAGGCGTATTGCTTAAATTCTTCATTCTGTAATTGAAGGAACTTTTTCTGATTCTCAGGGCTCACAGTAACCTCATCTAGTTCCGTTACTTTTTCATTCACCTCCACTACCAGTCGGTTTTTGACCAACATTTCCGTGCTTACTTTTAAGATCTCGATCTGGTAGTTAATGGCCGTAAAGACAAGTTCATCACCTTCCTTCACATTGATGCGGAACTCTCCTTTTTCATTGGTGATCGTCGCCTTTTCAGTGGTGGTATTGATAACATTTTCATTTGGTACAGGAACGTTTCTATACATTACCTGTCCTCGTAAGGGTCGTCTGTCATCTGTTTGAGAATATCCCAAAGTCATCAAGAATAAAGCTGGCAATAAAATAGCTAGAGTTTTCATAGGTATCGATAGAATGGTGAGACGTCATTTTGAGGCTTTTTTTTCAAGAATCACCGTGTTTTGATAAAGAAAAAATAACTTGGCCTCATAAAAAAATAATCTACCATTAAACTTATGTTAAAAAGCGCAGGTATCAAGTTTTTATAAGACTAAATAATCAATAAAATGGTAAAATAATTGCCCATCTGTCTGCTAAGCGGGGGTTTGGCTGTGGTTTATCTTATAATTTCGTATTTCGGGGTATATGTTTAGTAGAATAGAGATATAATTCTATTTTTGTTGGTCCTGAAAAGCGATGTAAAAATTCGGTTCATGCACTCAACTAAACTATTATTTTTTTTCCTTTTGATATGTAGTTTTTCTATGAACGCACAGATCAAAATAGGTGACAATCCCCAAAATATTGACGCTTCCTCTATTTTGGAGCTGGAAAGTACGACAAGGGCCTTTGTGATCAACAGGGTTACTACTGCTCAAATGAATGCTATAGTGCCCATAGAAGGTGCTATGGTCTATAATACGGATATTCAGTGCCTGCATTATTATGATGGCCAAAATTGGCTCAACATTTGCGAAGCTTTGGGGCTTACTATTACCAATAACCCCGTGATACATGCAGATACCACCATTGCTATTACCAGAGTAGATAATAATATTAACATTGAAGTAGATTCTATTACAGGCTTGCAGATCGTTGACCGTAGTATTAGGGCAGATGACATTGCCGGGTCTGCCATCAACGGTTCTTTCCACATACAAAATAGATCAGTACCCCTAATCAAATTGATACCTTCCGCGATACCGAATCAGATTATAAAAACAAATGCTGCTGGTACGGATGCAATTTGGGCCCCACCCCCTATTTCCCCTGTCGCTTTTGGTAAAATTAGTCGCACTACAACCATTTTAAAAAATTTTGGTATCTCTAATGTTACAACAGCACCAGTAGGCACGTATACGGTCAGTTTGACTACGCCGAGAGCTGATGCCAATTATGTAATTCTGCTCACGGTTGAAGGCGATAATAGTATCAATGTGGTTTTTCAGACCAACAATGCCTTTGTGATTCAAATTAAGGATCTCGTTTCAAGATTGCCCATAGGTAATGCAGAATGGTATTTTACCATTTTTGACAATTAAGATTTGAAGAAATTAAGCTACATACTGTTAGGTATAGGATTGGCGGCTAATAGTCAGACAGCCCTATACAACAGCGGTAATCTGCGCATACATGAAGAAGGGCAGATTGGCTTTCACACTAACCTGATCAATGACGGACCTTTTGATGAAAATGTCGGTCTGGCCGGATTTTACGGTACGGACCTCTTAACAATTTCAGGAGCACTAACGCCCATTTTGTACGATGTTGAACTATTAAATGACAGCGGTGTACTACTCAATACCACCCTGGCTGTAGCAAACAATACCAGTTTTATGGTAGGCGATCTTATTACGCCCAGAGCTAATCCTGGCATACATTATAATTTTTTGCAGGATGCCTCTTTTGTGGGGGAGAATAATATTTCTAAAGTAGAAGGATATGCTATGGTATCCGGACAACAAAACTTTAGTTTTCCGGTAGGCGACAATGAACAACACAGGCCCTTGGTGATCAATTCTAACGGGATCAATAGTATTGCCTTGTGCGCTTATTTTTATGAAGATCCCAATAACCCATCAACTTTTCCCGGCTTTAATACGGATATAAAACCAAGAAATATTTTTGGAATAAGTACTACCGAATTCTGGAGGCTGGAAGGATCCGTTCTATCTCGTGTAACCTTAGCCTGGAATCCCAGAAGCAATCTGGCTGCGCTTACGGCAGACGTAAATTCCATTACGATCATGGGATGGAGTACATCTGCCAATCAATGGGTGAATTTAGGTCGCGAATCCATTGCCGGAGACATTTCTCAGGGTATTGTCAGTTCGGCACCCTTTGTACCAGATGATTATGAGATCCTCACTTTTGGTAGTGCTGACGAACCTGAGGAATTCCTGGTGCTCCCAAACTTCTACCTTTCTCCAAATGGGGATGGAGTCAATGACTTTTTAGAGATCCTGGAACTAGAACAATCACCTAATAATTCACTGGAGATTTACGACCGAAGAGGACTAAAAGTATTTGAAATGGTAAATTATATAAATGAATTTACAGGGGTTTCAAATATGGATAATATGGTCCTGAAGCGTGAAATTGGCCTCCCGGAAGGACTCTATTATTACATAATTTCCATGGACGATCTGGGGCTAAATTTTCAGGGTTTTTTGTTCCTGGAACGCTAAATGTAAGAGGTCTCCTACCCGCCGAACTACCATATTTTTCGACGTTTATCATCAATTTTTGAATTCACCACATCTTTCTGTGCCTTCACAACATTTATTCCTGTTCAGGGAGTTTCAGCGCTATTTTTACTTCACTTTTATAATTGCGCAATTTTTAAATGATGAATTCAAAGAAAATAATTTTCATTTTCCTTTTCCTGGTATCCCAATTGGCGATTTCCCAGGTGAAAATTGGTGAGAATCCTAATCAGATCGATTCGGCCTCTATTGTTGAATTAGAATCTACCTCCAAGGCCTTTGTACTTACCAGAGTAACAACGGCACAAATGCAAGCTATTAAACCGCTTCGTGGTGCCCTGGTCTACAACACAGAAGACGATTGTGTTTTTTACTACGATGGATCTCAATGGATTGACCTCTGCAATGGCACGGCTAACAAAGGTACTTTCACCTTTGTAGACAATTATAATGGCACTTTTACCGTCAACTATTCCGATGGTACTTCTTTTACTTCCTCGGATCTAACCGGTCCAGCTGGTCCACAGGGTCCTGCAGGGACAGATGGAGTAGATGGTGCACAGGGACCGCAAGGAGATCCAGCTACAGATGATCAAACCTTATCAACCAATACTACTCCGGGAGAAATTTCAATTTCAGGAGGAAATAGCATCACCTTGAATGTAGACGATGCAGATGCAGATCCAACCAACGAATACAACACTGGTTTAACTTTTGACGGAACAAGCGTTACGGTTTCCGATGCCGGTGGTAACCAGTCGGTCGACATCTCTGCCCTGGCCTATGACGATACTCAGCTGCAGAATGATGTGGCTCAGAATACTGCTGATATAACTACCAATGCAGGCAATATTGCAACCAATGTTGGCGATAT
Source organism: uncultured Flavobacteriaceae bacterium (assembly GCA_963844995.1). Taxonomy (GTDB): domain Bacteria; phylum Bacteroidota; class Bacteroidia; order Flavobacteriales; family Flavobacteriaceae; genus Muriicola. The sequence goes on from CAWJQE010000003.1 coordinate 17,935, forward strand.
TTCAGCTAATACAACTGACATTGCTACGAACACCACTGACATCGCTACGAATTCAACAGACATAGCAACAAACACTAGTGATATAGCAACAAATAGTACTGACATTGCTACCCATGTGGCGGCCGACCTTGATCTTGATCCGTCCAACGAATACAACACTGGTTTAACTTTTGACGGTGCAAGCGTTACGGTTTCAGATGCAGGAGGTAACCAGTCGGTCGATATCTCTGCCCTGGCCTATGATGATACTCAGCTGCAGAATGATGTGGCTCAGAATACTACTGACATAGCTACCAATGCTGGTAATATTACAACCAACGCTGGCGACATTACAACATTACAAACTGATGTAGCTACCAACACAGGCAACATAACTACTAACGCTACGGATATTTCAGCTAATACAACTGACATCGCTACGAATACAGGCGACATCGCTACCAATGCGTCGGACATTGCTACCCATGTGGCGGCCGATCTTGATCTGGACCCAACCAACGAATACAACACTGGTTTAACTTTTGACGGTGCAAGCGTTACGGTTTCCGATGCAGGAGGTAACCAGTCGGTCGACATCTCTGCCCTGGCCTATGACGATACTCAGCTGCAGAATGATGTGGCTCAGAATACTACGGATATCGCTACCAATGTTTCAGATATTACTACCAATGCAGGTGACATTACAACATTACAGACGGATGTAGCTACCAACACAGGCAACATTACAACCAATGCTACAGACATTTCAGCTAATACAACTGACATCGCTACCAACACCGCAGACATAGCAACAAACACTAGTGATATAGCAACAAATAGTGCAGACATCGCTACGAATACAGGCGACATCGCTACCAATGCGTCAGACATTACAACTCTACAGACGGATGTAGCAACGAACACCACTGACATCGCTACAAATTCAGCAGACATCGCAGCTAATACAACTGACATTGCTACGAATACAACTGACATCGCTACGAATACAGGCGACATTGCAACGAATGCTTCAGACATATCTACCCATGTGGCGGCCGATCTTGATCTGGATCCAACCAACGAATACAACACTGGTTTAACTTTTGACGGTGCAAGTGTTACAGTTTCCGATGCAGGAGGTAACCAGTCGGTCGACATCTCTGCCCTGGCCTATGACGATACTCAGCTGCAGAATGACGTGACTCAGAATACTACTGATATTGCTACCAATGCTGGCAATATTACAACCAACGCTACAGACATTTCAGCTAATACAACTGACATCGCTACCAATGCGTCAGACATTACAACTCTACAGACGGATGTAGCAACGAACACCACTGACATCGCTACAAATTCAGCAGACATCGCAGCTAATACAACTGACATCGCAGCTAATACAACTGACATTGCTACGAACACCACTGACATCGCTACGAATACAGGCGACATTGCAACGAATGCTTCAGACATAGCTACCCATGTGGCAGCCGACCTTGATCTGGATCCAACCAACGAATACAACACTGGTTTAACCTTTGACGGTGCAAGCGTTACAGTTTCCGATGCAGGAGGTAACCAGTCGGTCGACATCTCTGCCCTGGCCTATGACGATACTCAGCTGCAGAATGATGTGGCTCAGAATACTACGGATATCGCAACCAATGTTTCAGATATTACTACCAATGCTGGTGACATTACAACATTACAGACGGATGTTGCGACAAACACAACAGACATTACAACCAACGCTACGGATATTGCAACAAACACAGCAGACATAGCAACAAACACTAGTGATATTGCAACAAACAGTGCTGACATCGCTACAAATACAACCGACATATCTACCCATGTGGCAGCCGATCTTGATCTGGACCCAACCAACGAATACAACACTGGTTTAACCTTTGACGGTGCAAGCGTTACGGTTTCCGATGCAGGAGGTAACCAGTCGGTCGACATCTCTGCCCTGGCCTATGACGATACTCAGCTGCAGAATGATGTGGCTCAGAATACTACTGATATCGCAACAAATGTTTCAGATATCGCTACCAATGCCGGCGACATTACAACATTACAGACGGATGTTGCGACAAACACAACAGACATTACAACCAACGCTACGGATATTGCAACAAACACAGCAGACATAGCAACAAACACTAGTGATATTGCAACAAACAGTGCTGACATTGCAACGAATGCTTCAGACATATCTACCCATGTGGCGGCCGATCTTGATCTGGATCCAACCAACGAATACAACACTGGTTTAACCTTTGACGGTGCAAGCGTTACGGTTTCCGATGCCGGAGGTAACCAGTCGGTCGATATCTCTGCCCTGGCCTATGACGATACTCAGCTGCAGAATGATGTGGCTCAGAATACTACGGATATCGCTACCAACGCTGGTAATATTACAACCAACACAGGCAACATTACAACCAATGCTACAGACATTTCAGCTAATACAACTGACATTGCAACGAACACCACTGACATCGCTACGAATTCAGCAGACATAGCAACAAACACTAGTGATATTGCAACAAACAGTGCTGACATCGCTACGAATACGTCAGACATCGCTAACCAATGTGGCGGACGACTTGATCTGGACAACACAACGACATACAACACACGGATTAGCAACAAACACACTGACATTGCAACGAATGCTTCAGACATAGCTACCCATGTGGCGGCCGATCTTGATCTGGATCCAACCAACGAATACAACACTGGTTTAACCTTTGACGGTGCAAGCGTTACGGTTTCCGATGCCGGAGGTAACCAGTCGGTCGACATCTCTGCCCTGGCCTATGATGATACTCAGCTGCAGAATGATGTGGCTCAGAATACTACTGATATTGCTACCAATGCTGGTGACATTACAACATTACAGACGGATGTTGCGACAAACACAACAGACATTACAACCAACGCTACGGATATTGCAACAAACACAGCAGACATAGCAACAAACACTAGTGATATAGCAACAAATAGTGCAGATATAGCAACAAATAGTTCTGACATTGCTACCCATGTGGCGGCCGATCTTGATCTGGATCCAACCAACGAATACAATACAGGATTAACCTTTGACGGTGCAAGTGTTACGGTTTCCGATGCCGGTGGTAACCAGTCGGTCGATATCTCTGCCCTGGCCTATGACGATACTCAGCTGCAGAATGATGTGGCTCAGAATACTGCTGATATAACTACCAATGCAGGCAATATTGCAACCAATGTTGGCGACATTTCAGCTAATACAACTGACATTGCAACGAATGCTTCAGACATATCTACCCATGTGGCGGCCGATCTTGATCTGGACCCAACCAACGAATACAACACTGGTTTAACCTTTGACGGTGCAAGCGTTACAGTTTCCGATGCAGGAGGTAACCAGTCGGTCGACATCTCTGCCCTGGCCTATGACGATACTCAGCTGCAGAATGATGTGGCTCAGAATACTACGGATATCGCTGCCAATGTTTCAGATATTACTACCAATGCCGGTGACATTACAACATTACAAACTGATGTTGCGACCAACACAACGGACATTGCTACGAACACCACTGACATCGCTACGAATTCAGCAGACATAGCAACAAACACTAGTGATATAGCAACAAATAGTGCAGATATAGCAACAAATAGTACTGACATTGCTACAAATACAACCGACATAGCTAATCATGTGGCGGCCGATCTTGATCTGGATCCAACCAACGAATACAATACAGGTTTAACCTTTGACGGTGCAAGCGTTACGGTTTCCGATGCAGGAGGTAACCAGTCGGTCGACATCTCTGCCCTGGCCTATGACGATACTCAGCTGCAGAATGATGTGGCTCAGAATACTACGGATATCGCTACCAATGTTTCAGATATTACTACCAATGCCGGTGACATTACAACATTACAAACTGATGTTGCGACCAACACAACGGACATTGCTACGAACACCACTGACATCGCTACGAATACAAGCAGACATAGCAACAAACAGTTCTGATATAGCAACAAATAGTGCAGACATCGCTACCAATGCTACAAACATAGCTACCCATGTGGCAGCCGATCTTGATCTGGATCCAACCAACGAATACAACACTGGTTTAACCTTTGACGGTGCAAGCGTTACGGTTTCCGATGCAGGAGGTAACCAGTCGGTCGACATCTCTGCTTTAGCCTATGACGATACTCAGCTGCAGAATGATGTGGCTCAGAATACTACGGATATCGCAACCAATGTTTCAGATATTACTACCAATGCTGGTGACATTACAACATTACAGACGGATGTTGCGACAAACACAACAGACATTACAACCAACGCTACGGATATTGCAACAAACACAGCAGACATAGCAACAAACACTAGTGATATTGCAACAAACAGTGCTGACATTGCAACGAATGCTTCAGACATATCTACCCATGTGGCGGCCGATCTTGATCTGGACCCAACCAACGAATACAACACTGGTTTAACCTTTGACGGTGCAAGCGTTACAGTTTCCGATGCAGGAGGTAACCAGTCGGTCGACATCTCTGCCCTGGCCTATGATGATACTCAGCTGCAGAATGATGTGGCTCAGAATACTACGGATATCGCTGCCAATGTTTCAGATATTACTACCAATGCCGGTGACATTACAACATTACAAACTGATGTTGCGACCAACACAACGGACATTACAACCAACGCTACGGATATTGCAACAAACACAGCAGACATAGCAACAAACACTAGTGATATTGCAACAAATAGTTCTGATATAGCTACAAATACTACTGACATTGCAACAAATGCCTCAGACATTGCTACCCATGTGGCGGCCGACCTTGATCTGGATGCTACTAATGAAATACAGACCCTGTCAATAACCGGGAATGATCTTACAATTTCCGGTAGCGGGGGAAATACAGTAACCTTACCGGTCACAAATCTTTCTCAGAATACTAGTACGGGCGTTATCACATACGTCAATGAAAATACAAGCTCCCAAACAGCCAATGTAGTTGGGGCAGAAGGGGATAATAGTATTTCTGTAGGTGCCAATGGAGGAGCCTATTATGAGAGTCCGATAAAAGCTTTTGGTAAAATTGCTTCTTCAGGGGCGATCACAAGGGCAACCACAGGTATAACAGTTACAAAGCTGTCCGGAAACGGTCATTATAGAGTGAATTTACCTGCCGGACTCGTTTCAGATGCTAACTACATAATACAATTAACACAACCAGGACGGGGTGGTGCCGGAAATGATGACCCTGGAATTGCCTATGAAAATCAAACCTCAACCAGCTTTGAGGTAATAATTGGTGACAATGATAACGGGGGTACCGATAGGTCACGTTTCAATTCAGAATTCATGTTTACCATTTTAGATCTTTAAGCCAATTTATGAAAGCAGTCTTTTTTACATTACTTGCCGTTTTGTACAGTTCGGGTGCTTTTGCACAAATAGATCCGGGCCTTCTTTTGGGGTTGATCAATGCTACCACTGCCGAAATGAATGCTATCTCTAGTCCACTTACCGGGTCAGTTCTTTACAATACCACAGATAGTTCCATCTATCAGTTCAATGGGGCCAGCTGGCTTATAGTAGGACAGACCGGGCCACAAGGACCGCAAGGAATACAAGGTATTCAGGGTATTCCGGGAGATCCGGCCACCGATGACCAAACCCTATCTACCAACAATAGTGCCGGTAACATCAGTATTACAGGAGGGAATACTATTACCCTTAATGTAAATGATGCAGATGCCAATCCATCCAACGAGATCCAAACACTATCCATTGTGGGCAGAGATCTTACTATTTCCGGGACAGGAGGCAATACTGTAACCTTACCTGTGCTTGTTAATCTGGCTACCGATAATCTTACACAGGATGCTGAAACCCGGACCTATAATATGAATGCTCAAAACCTCGGATTTACCAATGGTAAAATGGGAATAGGAAATACAACGCCTAATTCTACCTTACAAGTTTCCGGCTCTTTCTCAACTCCGATCCGTTCCACCGCTGTGAACACCACCCTGGGGGTTAATGATCATACGCTGATAACAACCACTGTAAAAGATCTGATTATAACACTACCGGCTGCAAATACCTGTAGAGGAAGAATCTATGTTATAAAAAATATTGGAACGGGAGATAATTTTACAAACATCAATTATCTGGATGATAAAGGAGACCCGGAAAATAAAATTGATAACGATAAAATTTTCTGGTTGCAAAGTGATGGAACCAATTGGCAATTAATAAACCTACTTTAAATTACACTTGTCTCTGAAGCACTTCTATGAAAACTAACGTATACATAGTAATTATCATAACCTTCCTAATAAAAGGTTCTGTGTTCGCCCAGGATGCATTTCATAACTATGGTACCATTCAGGTCCATGGGAATACCAATGTGGGCTTCCACCTGGATCTTGTCAACGACGGTACTTTTGATCAAACTACAGGACTTGTAGGTTTTTATAGTGACCAGGATGCTTTGACAATCTCAGGTGCCTATATGCCGGTACTTTTTGATACAGAGGTAGCGGTCCCAGGCGGCTTGGTATTGGAAACTTCTGTAAATGTCCATAATAATGTAAACCTGATCACAGGCGATATTGTTACTGAAAAAACGGGTACTACTGTATATTCTAATTTTCTTGATAACTCCTTTTACATTGGTGAAAGTAGCGTATCCAAAATAGATGGGTATGGTGCCATGACCAACAAAGAATCATTTATGTTTCCTGTTGGGAATGAAGATAGGTTACGCCCTTTGGCCATAGAATCTGTAGCCATCAATGCCATGGCCAAATGCGCCTATTTTTTTGAAGATCCAAATAACTCCAAGACTTTGAATGTTGATTTTAGTACCAGTAAAAAAGCTACAGAATTTATTTCAGTTAGTGATAAGGAATTCTGGCGATTGGAAAGCGATGTCCCTTCCAAAATAACCCTTACCTGGGATGTATTAAGCAATGTGCGTGCTCTCGGAGAATACCTGAACGATCTTAAAGTTGTTGGTTGGAGCAAGACGGAAAACCAATGGGTAAACCTGGGGAATTCGAGTGTGGAAGGCGGCATGGGCTACGGTTCTGTAACCTCTGAGGTAGTAACTCCAAATGAGTACGAAATATTTACCATTGGGGGTAACGATAGCAGGCTGGAAACCTACACCACTATGGATCTGGACAATTATTTTATGACGCCCAACGGGGATGGCACAAATGATATGCTGGTATTGGAGGGAATTGAAAATTCGCCTAACAATAAATTGGAGATCTTTAACCGTTATGGAGTTCTGGTATATTCAATAACCAACTACCAAAATGATTTTAACGGAGAATCTAACCGCGAAGCAGTTATAAAAAGAGGAACCGGACTATCATCCGGGATCTACTTCTATATTTTCACAATGCACGACCTGCGTGAAAAACATCAAGGGTATCTTTATATCTCAAATTAAGATCTTTGGTATAAAAATTGGTTATATACTGCCTATGATATGCGTGTTCATCCCGGGGAACTTTTATATTAAATGAGGATATCTGCTTAAAACTCTTTAATTTAGGGATCCCTAATATGTAGCTCTGTAGTCCTGTTTTATTAACTCTTAAGGAATCAATTGTATGCTTAGAAGATATTTTATTATAAAAATCAGTTTGATAGTGATCATGGTGATGACTATTCCTGCGGGAGCCCGGGCTCAAGCCGAAGAGTACAATATTGCAGAATTGATGGGCAAAGCCGATATCGAATTGTACGGCGAGGGCATCAACCTGAGAAAAGAAGCACACGATGCCTTTATTGAGATGAAAAAAGCCGCCTATCAGGATGGAATAACTATTGAGATCGTTTCCAGCTATAGAAGTTTTGACCGCCAACTGTCTATTTTCGAAAGGAAATACCTGCAGTATACAGAAGATGATGGTATGGAACCCCTAGATGCCATAGACAAGATCATTGAATATTCTACTATTCCAGGGACTAGCAGACATCATTGGGGTACAGATATCGATATCATTGATGCCAGCAAAAAAACGGAAGGGGACGTGTTGGTTCCCTCTAAATTTGAAGAAGGCGGACCATTTGCAGACCTGAAGGTATGGATGGATGAACATGCACAGGAATACGGTTTTTATTTGGTCTATACAAATGAGTCGAAACGCCGCGGATTTAAATACGAGCCATGGCATTACAGCTATGCACCGCTTTCTGTCCCTATGCTCGAGATCTTTCGTAAAAAGAACATTCTTCAATTATTGGTGGAAGAAGATTTCATAGGAAGCGAATTTCTTACCACCGGATTCATCAAAACCTATATCAGGGATAATATATTGGATATAAACAGAGTACTTTTGTAGATAACTATATGGTATATCATTCAAAGATACTTGCTCCATGAGAAGAGCCAATTGGAAAATTAGAATTTTTATTGGCCTGGCGATCGTAGCCTTCGCTTTAGTACAACGCTGCAGTAATAAGGAAAAGAATCCATATACTGGCAGGGTTCAAAATATAAACATGACGGCAGATCAGGAGATCGCCATCGGTCTGCAAAGTACTCCACAAATTGCGCAACAATACGGCGGTTTATACCCAGATGAACGTATGCAGTCTTTTGTAGATGCCGTAGGTAACAAACTTGTACAAAATAGTATTGCCAGGGAAACACCTTATAAATATGAATTTCATCTACTGGCAGATGATAAGACCATCAATGCCTTTGCGCTCCCCGGAGGACAGATCTTTATTACCTATGCCCTCTTCTCTAAATTAAATGAAGCACAATTAGCTGGGGTCCTGGGACACGAAATAGGGCACGTTATTGGCAGACATTCTGCAGAACGAATTGCCGAAAGCAATTTCTGGAAAACTGTAAGTATGGGCGCTCAGGTTGGAGCCGATGCCGGAAATATCGTTGGAAGCATAGGGCAAAATACTCTCTTAACAAATGGACGCAGTGATGAACTGGAGAGCGATGATCTTGGCGTATTATTTATGATACGTTCTCACTACAAACCTAGCGAAATGATCCGTGTAATGGAGATCCTAAAAGATGCCGCCGGACCCAACCGTGTCCCTGAATTTCAAAGTACCCATCCGGATCCGGATAATAGGATTGAAAAGATCAAAGAAGCCATCCAGAAGTATCAGGGCGGATAAGAACAGCAATACATCGACCAAAATTAGGTTAGTATCCTTTTTTTTCTATCTTTGAAATTCTCCCAATCTTACTATTACACTCAATTTAACCCTTATAGCTTTGTGAACACGAAAACTATATGGGAACACTTTTACACTTTAAAAATCTATACCTGGAAGCCTTTGATGACTGTAAACCAGAATTTGTGGTTTTATTATTAAAAGTCTATTCAGTATTTTGCGTCTTAATGTTAGGGATGGCAGTCTATGCATTTCTATACAGAGCCTTTACAGGTTTCCAATTTTAAGGACCCTTTTGCGAGAACACTTGGGCTACTATAATACGCCTTCATCCCCGGTTAATACCGGGGTTTTTATTTTTCCATAGATATTCCCCGGAACCATTAGATAGTATTATTCTCTTTAGATTCTCGCTTCATGGTGAAAAAGGAAGGGGAAATGTGGTAATCCCCATAAAATCATACTATTTTTGATAGATAATTTGAACAACACCCATGAAAATGAACAAAAAAGTGATCTTGATGATCCTTGATGGCTGGGGAAAATCTCCGGATCCCAAGGTCTCCGCCATTGATCAGGCTAAAACACCTTTTATCAGCTCTCTCTACAAAAAATATCCGAATAGCAACCTTCTTACAGATGGGATGAACGTGGGACTTCCTGAAGGCCAAATGGGAAATAGTGAAGTGGGTCATATGAATTTAGGTGCAGGCAGGATCGTTTATCAGGATCTGGCGAAGATCAATAAGGCGGTAAAAGAGGACACGCTTAAAGATGAAAAAGTGATCAAAGAAGCTTTTCTCTACGCAAAAAAACATCAAAAAAACGTACATTTTCTCGGTTTGGTAAGTGATGGAGGTGTTCATAGTCATATTACCCATTTAAAAGGATTGATCTCTGCTGCAGAAGATCATGGGCTTGCAAATGTATATATACATGCCTTTACGGATGGACGTGATGTAGATCCCAGGAGTGGAAAAGGATTTATGGAAGACCTGATTCATTTCTGTAAGGATAAGAAAACAAAACTCGCCAGTGTTATTGGTCGTTACTACGCTATGGACCGGGACAAGCGCTGGGAAAGAGTGCAGTTGGCATACGACCTGGTTGTAAACGGCAAAGGAGAAAAGACTAGAGATGTGCTCTCTAGTATCCAAAAAGATTATGATAAAGGCCTTACGGACGAATTCCTGAAACCTATTGCAGTTACGGATGAGAAGGGATCTCCACTTACCACAATAAAAGAAGACGACGTAGTTATATTTTTTAATTTCAGAACAGACAGAGGTCGTGAATTAACCGAAGTGCTTTCACAAAAAGATCACCCAGATTTTCATATGAAGGCGCTGAAGCTGTACTACGTAACTATGACCAACTATGACGACTCGTTTAAAGGGATCAAAGTGGTTTATGATAAAGAAAATCTTCATGATACCCTTGGAGAAATCCTTGCCAACCAAGGAAAAAAACAAATAAGGATCGCCGAAACAGAAAAATATCCGCATGTTACTTTCTTCTTTAACGGAGGTAGGGAAATCCCCTTTGATGGTGAATCGCGCATTATGTGCCCCTCCCCGAAAGTAGCCACCTATGATCTGCAACCCGAAATGAGCGCATACGATATCAGAGATGCTATCATCCCGGAATTAAAAAAAGGTGAAGCCGATTTTGTCTGTCTCAATTTTGCAAATCCGGATATGGTTGGTCATACCGGTATAATGGAAGCCGCTATAAAAGCTGTGGAAACGGTTGATAGTTGTGCCGAAGCCGTTGTTACCGCCGGTTTAGAAAATGGTTATAGTTCCCTCATCATTGCAGATCATGGGAATTGTGATACCATGATGAATCCGGATGGAAGTCCTAATACAGCTCATACCACAAATCCGGTGCCGCTGATCGTAGTAGATAAGGACATTAAAGCAGTAAGAAATGGAGTCTTAGGTGACATTGCACCAACAATCCTTCATATGATGGGTCTGCATCAACCCAAAGCCATGACTCAAAAATCACTGGTATAAAAGTGTAGGAAGCAGGTAAAATATGATCGTAGTAAAAACATCGGAAGAAATTGAACTAATGCGCGAAAGCGCCCTCATAGTTTCCAAAACATTGGGAATGTTGGCATCAGAGATCAAACCTGGGGTTACAGGATTATATCTGGATCAACTAGCCGAAGCCTTCATTAGGGATCACGGGGCAGAACCTGGATTTTTAGGGATGTACGACTTTCCAAATACACTGAATTTAAGTCCCAATGCACAGGTAGTACATGGGATACCAAGTAATGAACCTTTAAAGGATGGAGACATACTCTCGGTAGATTGCGGATCCCTGAAAAATGGATTCTATGGCGATCATGCGTACACTTTTGAAGTGGGCGAGGTGGCAGCAGAAACAAAAAAACTTTTAAAGATCACCAAGGAATCACTTTATGTTGGGATAGAACAATTCAAAATCGGAAACCGTGTAGGTGACGTTGGGTATGCCATACAACAGTATTGTGAAGCCCATGGTTATGGCATTGTACGCGAACTGGTAGGGCACGGATTGGGTAAAAAACTTCATGAAGCTCCTGAAATGCCCAATTACGGGAAAAGGGGAAGAGGAAAGAAATTTGTAGAGGGTATGGTAGTAGCTATAGAACCAATGGTGAATATGGGAACCAGAAGAATAAAACAATTGTCCGATGGGTGGACCATCCTGACGGCAGATGGAAAACCTAGCGCCCATTTTGAGCATGATATTGCCCTGATCAACGGTAAGCCCGAACTCCTTTCTACCTTTCAATATATTTATGAAGCACTAGGTATAAAGAGTGATGAGGAAGACGCATACAGAACTTCTAAGTTGCAGCTTTAACATTTAAATAAAGAGGTGAAACAGGTATTTAAGTTTGTATTAAAGTTGTTTCCCAGGCCTTTGTTGATCAAATTCAGCTATGTGGTGCGACCTTTGCTTGCCTTTTCGCTCAAAGGAAATAAGTATACAGACCCCATTGACGGGAAAAAGTTTAGAAAATTCCTGCCCTATGGGTATGAACATCCGCGTGAAAATGTACTATCCCCTTCTACCCTTTCCCTTGAAAGACATAGATTACTTTGGCTGTTTTTAAAAAATGAGACCAATTTTTTTACTGCACAACATAAGGTATTGCACTTTGCCCCGGAACAAGCTTTTTATAAACGATTTCGGAAACTCAAGAACCTAAATTATACCACCACAGATCTAAATTCACCCCTAGCGGATGTAAAAGCTGATATTTGTGACCTCCCTTTTGAAGACAATAGCTTCGATGTGATCCTTTGCAATCACGTCCTGGAACATATCCCGGATGATACCAAGGCTATGTCAGAATTATTTCGGGTGATGAAATCCGGAGGGTGGGGCATTTTTCAGATCCCTCAAGATATGGATAGGGACAGTACCTTTGAAGATGATAGCATTACAGATAAAAAGCAACGCGCTAAGGTCTTTGGGCAGTATGACCATGTACGTATCTATGGTCTCGATTATTTTAAATCGTTGGAAGAGGCTGGATTTAAAGTGAGTCCCGTCCCCTACTCCTCCCAACTCTCTAAAGATGAAGTTGACCGGTATCGGCTGGCACAAAGAGAGATCATTCCTCTGGTTAAAAAGGCCTGATCATCGCCTAACTTTCTCGCTAAATCCCGGTGTCATAAACTCAGTTACTTTTCCCTCAGTATCCAGATAGATCAAATAGCCCTCTATGATCTCATTAGAGTTTAGCAGGGCCATAGAAGCTTCGAGATCCATGGCCATAAAGGCCGTTGCATAGGCGTCTGCTACTGCACATGAAGGGGCAATTACACTTGCTGCCAGAACGTTCGAATTCTTTGTAAATCCGGTCTTGGGGTCTATCGTATGCACGTATTTCTGACCCGTAAGAGAGTCGATTCTGTATTTGCGATAATTCCCTGAAGATGCCAGAGCTTCGTCCTTAAGATTCAGGGTGATCTTTAATTGTCTGCCCAGGGTGACCTGTGGATCGTCTATCCCCACCACCCATTGCTGAGATTTGATCCTATTCTCTCCTTTGGCTACGATCTCTCCCCCCACTTCCACAAGATAATTTTGAAGTTCCTTAGTATCCAAAAATGCCGCAAGGCGATCTATGGCATATCCTTTCGCTATGGCATTAAAATCGATTTGCATTTCCGGTGCTTCTTTTTCGATCCTGAAATCTTCTGTTACCTTTATTTTATCGAGACCCACAAAAGATCTTAGGGTTTCTACCGTAGCACTATCCATAGAGGTTTGCACGCCCGGGCCAAAACCCCAGGCATTCACAAGGATCCCTACAGTAGGATCAAAATAACCATTGGTTTTATTATACACCTCTCTTGAAATAGTCATCACTTCCCGGAACATGGCATCCACCACCACCGAAGAATCTCCCTTGTTTATTCTGGAAATATCTGAACTTGGGATATAAGTAGACATGGAGGCATTCACTACTTGAAAGACGGAATCTATGCCCTGCTTCAGATCTAAGGAATCCTTTGCCAGGTATAGTATACTATATGAAGTTCCAAGGGCATCTCCGGTATTGGAATTTTTGATCCATTGCTCTTGTTGCACACAAGAAACCAGCAAAATTAATAGAAAAGGAAATACTAAGAATGTACGTTTAGATCTCAACAAGGCCTTCATATTCTACGATATAATCTTCATTTAGAAAAACTGGCTGCGTACGATCGGCAGCATTGGAGAGTCCTACCCCTGCAAAATAGGTCCTGGCCTCGTGTTTCAAAGCGTGTTCCTTGATCTTTGTCATTAGGGAAGTATCGTATTTGCCGGGATCTTCCGGATATGAAATACAGCGAACCACAATAAAATGTAATTCCTTTTCCCTAAGACATACAAATTGAGGATTTTTTTTGAGCTTGCTATTTACACCCATAAACTCAAAACCTTCAGCTTCTAATTCCTTCCCAACAATATTCATGGCCAGGTTATGCAGTTCTTGTTCCGTAAGTGCTTTCATAATCTTCTAGGATCAAAAAAACCGATACGTGCTGATATCGGTTTTTATAGATAAATTATTAGTGATTTTATCCTCCAAAATCATCAAAACGTATGTTCTCATCCGGAATTCCAAAATCTTCTCCCATTTTTTGTACCGCCTTGTTCATCAATGGTGGACCACAAAAATAGAGTTCTATGTCTTCCGGGGTTTCGTGCTTACTCAGATAGTTATCGATCACACAATTGTGAATAAATCCAACAAAGCCGTCACCGGGACCATCAAGGTCTTTTTTCACTTTCCAATTATCTTCCTCCATTGGTTCCGATAGAGCCATATAGAATTTAAAATTTGAGAATTCCTTTTCCAGGCTTTTAAAATGATCTAAATAGAATAATTCTCTTTTAGATCGGCCTCCATACCAGTAGGTCACCTTTCTGTTCGTCTTTAAGGTTTTGAACAGATGATACAGATGCGATCTCATGGGTGCCATACCGGCTCCTCCGCCTACGTAAAGCATTTCTGCATCCGACTCATTGATAAAGAATTCACCGTAAGGGCCGGAAATGGTAACTTTATCTCCTTTTTTCTGACCGAAAATATAAGAAGAAGCTACGCCAGGATTTACATCCATCCATCCATTCTTAGAGCGATCCCATGGCGGTGTAGCGATCCTGACATTCAGCATGATCTCTCTACCTTCTGCAGGATAAGAAGCCATGGAATAGGCACGTTCAACTACTTCATTATTCTTCATCACCAGGGGCCATAAATTGAATTTATCCCATTCTGTCTGAAATTTATCTGGTGTCTCATGTTCTTCCGGGTGAGCTGTAATATCGATATCTGAAAACTTGATTTCGCATGGAGGGATTTCAATTTGAATATACCCACCAGCTTTGTAGTTCATATCTTCCGGGATCTGCACTACAAATTCTTTGATAAAGGAAGCCACGTTGTAATTTCGAACTACGGTTCCTTCCCATTTCTTGATCCCAAATACTTCTTCCGGGATAGTGATGTTCATATCCTGTTTCACCTTTACCTGACAGGCGAGACGAGCTCCGTGGTTCAATTCCTTTTTAGAAAAATGAGGAGTTTCCGTAGGCAAGGCTTCTCCTCCTCCGGATAGCACATGACATTCACATTGAATACATGTTCCCCCGCCACCGCAAGCCGATGGAAGGAATATCTTTTGGTTCCCCAGGGTAGATAATAATGAATTCCCTGAGGCAACCTCTATCTTTTTCTCCCCATTGATGGTAATGGTCACCGGACCTGAAGGAGATAATTTTTCTTTTGTAAAAAGCAATAGGGCTACCAATAGAAGCAATAACACCATAAATGCTATCACTGTAATTAGAATGGTACCGAATGTACTTGTAGCTAATATCATGCTTATTCTTTTACGATTGTGTTATAAGAGACGGCATTCTCCTGCTTCTCTTTTTCCAATGTTGTTTTTTCCTTTTCAGATTTCTGAGCAGTAGTGGGTTCCGGAGCAGGCGCTTCATCTCCTCCTGTTAACATACCTCCAAAGCTCATAAATCCAATGGCCATAAGTCCGGTAATTATAAAGGTGATGCCCAAGCCCCTGAGTGGTGGTGGCACATTAGAATACCTGATCTTTTCCCGTATGGCAGCTATGGCAAGAATTGCCAGGAACCAGCCAATTCCGGAACTAAGTCCGTAATTAAAGGCGAGACCTAATGTTGCAATCTCTCTGGCCTGCATAAAAAGAGAACCTCCAAGGATGGCGCAGTTTACTGCGATCAACGGGAGGAATATCCCTAAAGAGTTGTACAGGGCTGGAGAGAATTTTTCCACAACTATCTCAACCAGCTGCACCATGGTGGCTATGGTTGCAATAAATAGAATAAAAGAAAGGAAACTTAAATTATAGTCGGCATACTCTGGTCCTAACCAGGCCAAAGCACCATCTCTTAAGATATACTGGTCTAACAACCAGTTTAGTGGAACCGTAACGGCCAACACAAAAATAACGGCAGCTCCCAGTCCTACTGCAGTAGCTACTTTCTTTGATACTGCCAAATAGGAACACATTCCCAGGAAGGTGGCAAATACCATATTATCTATGAAAATAGACTTAAAAAATAATTCTACGTGTTCTAACATATTGTGTGTTTAAGATCTATTCTAATTCTCTTCAATTAATGCTTTGTTTTTGGAACGTTGTACCCAGATCAAAAGTCCAACGACTATCAATGCCATGGGAGATAGCAACATAAAGCCATTGTTCTCGTACCCAATGGAATACAATCCTGTTTTTTCAATAGGATTTCCCAGTACAGGGAAACCAAGCAGGGTGCCAGAGCCTAACAACTCTCTGAAGAATCCTACTATGATCAAAATAATTCCATAACCGGCGGCATTACCAATACCATCCAGGAAAGAGCGCCATACACCATTTCCAAGGGCAAAGGCCTCAAACCTTCCCATGATTATACAGTTGGTAATGATAAGTCCAACAAACACAGCCAGGGTCTTGCTCAATTCATAGGCAAAGGCCTTTAGAACCTGATCCACAATGATCACCAGGGCGGCCACAACCACCAGCTGAACAATGATCCTTATCTTGGATGGAATTATATTACGCATTAGGGAGATCACCACATTGCCCAGACCGAGGACGAATATAACAGACAGGGCCATTACAATAGATGCCTTTAGCTCCGCCGTGATCGCAAGGGCAGAACATATCCCGAGTACCTGAATCGTAATAGGGTTGTTATCCGCTAAGGGATCTAATATTAGTTTGGTATCTTTTTTAGATAGTATTGCCATGTTATCCTTTGTTTCTTAATGATTCAAAATAATCCTTATACAGATTTACGGTCTTGTAGATCATCGCAGATACGCCGTTGCCGGTAATAGTAGCTCCTGCAAGAGCATCTACCTCATTATCATCCTTTATATTATTTACCGGATCATTATTTCCTTTGGCGACTTTGATTCCGGCATACTGTGATCCATTCAAAATGGTCTCTCCCTTGAAATCATCCATGAAATAGCGCTGTTTGATATTGGCACCCAAACCTGGAGTTTCAGCTTTGTGATCAAAATAAACCCCCTGTACAGTCATGTTTTTATCCAAGGCCATAAATCCCCAAATGGCATCCCAAAGACCTTTGCCGTACATAGGGACTATGTAGAATGTCTCGCCATCCTTCTCTCCAATAAAAACTGGAAGTTTAGGTGTTTTACCGTCTTTTATAAGATCAAGTTGTTTCTTGATATTTATTAAATAGGCCTGATCATCCTCTGTAATCTTATCGCCCTCAATTACGAGTTGTTCAGTAATAAAGGATGAAAACTCTTGTTCTACTTTGTCCGTAGGCACAAAGTTAACACTGCCTTCGCCCTCATTCTGATTCACCCCCATCGCATATAAGATATTCTGCTGCTTTTCAAAGCGTTCGTTCTCTTTGATCTTCGCACTTAGAGCTGAGGCCAGATAAGCCAAAATACTCCCAACCACGATCACCATTGAACCGGCAAAAAGAACCGTATAGATGTTACTTTCTTTATTCATAAGTTATATGGATTCAACTTTAACTGCTGCTGCTTTTGTATCTGTATCCTTCGGAATTATCACCGCATTTTTAAACCGTTTCATTCGTCTGCTTATATTTCCTCGAACAACGTAATGATCAATAGTAGGCGCAAATACGTTCATAAGTAAAATGGCAAGGAATACACCTTCAGGGTATGCCGGGTTAAATACCCGGATCATTACAGATATAAATCCGATAAGGAAACCGTAGATCCATTTCCCTCGGTTAGTTTGTGATCCGGTAACCGGATCTGTGGCCATATAAACAATTCCGAATGCCAGGCCACCTACAATGAGATGTTTCCAGAATTCAAAGCTCATCAAGCCATAGAATTTGCTTGTTTCTGTGATCCAGCCGGCATCAACTACCCCGTTAAAAATAAGTCCCATGACCAAGGAGCCTGCAACAGCGCTAACCATTATACGCCAACTGGCGATCTTACTAAAGACAAGGAATAAACCACCAAGTAAAATTAGGAAAGCGGAAGTTTCCCCTACAGAACCCGGTATAAAACCGAAGAACATATCGGAAACGGAATATGAAAATTCACTCGCATTGTTCTGGGCTAAATAACCCAATATCGTTTCTCCTGAGATAGCATCTGGTGTTCCGGCTCTTTCAACTGCCCCATGGACCCAAACCTTATCACCAGACATCCAGGTAGGATATGCAAAAAACAGAAAAGCTCGTATGGTAAGTGCAGGATTCAGGATATTCATCCCGGTACCTCCAAATACTTCTTTTCCTATCACAACTCCGAATATCACGGCAACAGTCAACATCCATAATGGTGTATCAATAGGGACGATCAACGGTACCAGCATCCCGGTAACCAAATATCCTTCTTCTACTTCATGGCCTTTGATAACGGCAAAAATAAACTCAACCAATAAGCCAACTCCATAGGATACAACCACTAGCGGTAAGACCTTAATGATACCTATCCAAAAATTATCCCATGTAATAAAGTCGTTCCAAACCGAAAAATTTTCCGGGAATCCATTTATCGCTGAATAATGTTGATACCCGGCATTGAACATGGAGAACAACAATACCGGAATCAAAGCCATGATCACTGTATTCATGGTTCTCTTAAGATCATCGGCTCCTCTGATATGACTTCCGGAGTGGGTGGTCTCATCTGGAGAGAACAAAAAGGTATGAAAGGCATTAAAAGCCGGCGCTAACTTTTTGTCCCTGTAGTGATGCTTCAGGATATGCAGTCTTTTCTTGAACGTTAGTCTTTTATTACTCATCCTTATCCTATTTCTTTATATAGTAAATCCAATCCTTCTCTGATAATCTTCTGATGGGGTTGTTTTGAAATGCAAACAAACTCAGTTAAGGCAAAATCCTCCGGGATCACTTCATACAATCCCAATTGTTCCATTTCATCCAGATCCTGCACCATACATGCCTTTAACAATTGTAATGGGTAAATATCCAGCGGGAAGACCTCCTCGTATTGCCCGGTGACCACAAAAGCCCTGTGCTCTCCGTTAGTATTAGTGTTAAGGTCATATTTCTTTTTAGGCTGTAGCCATGAAAATGTAAGGGCCCTTGTTGTAGAAACCTTGTCGAATACCGGCTTATTCCATCCAAAAAATTCATAATCATCTCCTTCCGGAATGGCCGAAACCGTGGTATTATAAAACCCAAGGTGTCCGTCTGGGCGGGTTTTTAAACCTGTGAGTACATCACCATTAATTACCCTGAAATTCTTATCATTTACGCCGCTTGCATATAGGAATGTAGCAATCTCTGCCCCAATTCTTGTCTTGAAATAGTGAGGTTTCTTAATGGAAGAACCTGCCAGAGCTATCAATCTTTCCGCATTGAATTTACCGGTTAGCAAAGCTTCTCCAATAATGACCAGGTCTTGAGGACTTATGGTCCAAACAAGCTCCCCTTTATTAATAGGATCTATCTTGTTAATCTGTGTTCCTACAAGTCCGGCCGGGTGAGGCCCTGATACTTTATGCAGAACTATTCCGTCCATTGTGGCTAATGGAGAATTGGAAGAAGAACTCAGGGAAACATGAACGCTACCCGGAGTTAATTTTGAAAGAGCCGATAATGCGGCCTGTAATTCTTTTTCTTTCCCTTGCAGTACATAATCCATGTCTGCCGCCAATGGCGCAGAACTGAATCCGGAAATAAAGATCGCCTTTGGAGTGGTTTCCGGGTTTGCAATCAGGTCATAGGGCCGTTGTTTTATAAAAGGCCAGCACCCCGATTTTAATAGAAAGTTTTTGATCTCCGCAACCGAAGCTTTTCCAAGGTCTATGGTTTTATGGGTGAGTTGCTCCTGCGTCTTATCTGCAAGGATCTTTATAGTTAGTATCCTTCTTCGAGCTCCACGTTCTATCTCAATTAGTTCACCACTTACAGGCGAAACGAACATCATACTCTCTATCTTCTTGTTGAAGAATAAGGGTTCTCCTGCTTTTACCTCAGCACCTTCCTTAACCAGCATCTTTGGGGTAAGCCCATGAAAATCGGACAAGTTGATAGCATATACATTGCTTAAAGCGGCTTTGGAGGTCGTAGGCTCCGCAGCGCCTACCAGGTTGATGTTTAACCCCTTTTTAATTCGAATGTCTTTTGACATGAAATGGAAACCTTTTATGGTTAAAAAATTTGCCCAAAAATACCAATTAAAAGAAAGTATTCATAATTATTGACTATAAATTTGGGCATTACAACGAAGGGAATTTGCACGGCATAGTTTTTGTTTACCTTTGGCTTAAAAATAGCCCATAAATGCGCCTAAATCTTAAACAATTTTTTTTGTGCTGCTTTGTCTTCCAGACCTTTGCGCAGGTTCAGGAGGAAATAAATCCTCCCGATAATATTAAATCAATCATCTTTAAAGGAGAGACGGAGGACCAATTCCCAATAGTACAATTAGGCCAGGATATCTACCTCGAATTTGATGATCTCCTTGCCGCAGAACAAGACTATTATTACACTATTGTTCATTGCGATTATGATTGGACACCTTCACAATTATTAAAGTCGCAGTACCTGGTTGGGATAGATAATCAAAGGATCATTAATTATGAGAATAGTTATTCTACCCTTCAACCTTATTCTAATTATCAGCTTACTATTCCTAATACCAATGTCCGACTCAAAGTAACCGGTAATTATATTTTGGAGATCTATAACAGTTCTTACGAACTTCAATTCTCAAGACGTTTTGTAGTGTATCAGAATCTGGTGAGAGTAGCTGCTGTTGTGCGCCGTTCAAGAGATTTCAATTATCTGGATGTAAAACAGTCAGTTCAATTCACAATAAATTCAGCCGGATTTCCCTGGGTGAATCCTAAAAAGGAAATAAAGGTTGCTTTGATAAAAAATTACCAATGGAATCTCGTCATCAATTCAATACCACCTCAATACACGCTGGGGAATGAATTAGTTTATAAATATGATCAGGAAACCAGTTTTTTTGGAGGAAATGAATTTTTAAATTTTGACACAAGTGATCTCAGAGCTCCAACTGCAGCCATTTCGCGTATTGAATTCGAAGATATATATCAGCACTATCTTTTCCCGGACATCTATAGGTTTAACAGACCATATACCTACTTTCCGGATATCAATGGCGACTTCGTAATAAGAACTTTGCAAGGAACAGACGGATCTAGAGAAGCAGAGTACACCGGGGTTCATTTTACCTTACCATATACTGAGCGTATAGGTTTAGACGATGTCTATATTTATGGGAAATACAATAATTATGCGCTCGATGAGTCCAACAAGTTGACCTATAATGATAAAACCGGTAATCTGGAGGCTACCCTACTTCTCAAACAGGGTTTCTATAATTACAACTATGCCCTGAAAAAAAGTGATGGAAGTATTGATCTGAATGCCATAGGAGGTAATTTCCATTTTACAGAAAACAACTATTTGATCCTGGTTTATTATCGAAATTTTGGAGATCTATACGATGGGATCATAGGTATAGGAACAGCCAATTCAAGGACTATAAGCAATTAAAAGGAAAGGTTACAGCAGAAAAAAATATCGCTACACCGAATATTTTTTCCAATGCTACTTCATTACAGCCTTAATTATTATCTTGCTCTAAGAAAGGTATTTAGGAGTATATTTCAGGAGTTATAATGACCCTAATAGTATATTGAACTAGAATTTATACCTTATCGACCATTATTCCCTTTTTTGAAAGATTGATAAAAGCTGGTTATAGAAGACATGAAAATGATTACACAAGTCACCAAAGGAATTAAAATTTCAGTAGCTACAAGTTTTGAAGGAACATTTTTCAAAAATTATAAGACCCATTTTGCTTTTGGTTATACCATTACTATAGAAAATCAGAGTAAACATTCGGTGCAACTAACTTCTCGCCATTGGCAGATCTATGATGCCCTTAATGAGATGGAGATTCTGGATGGAGAAGGGGTCATTGGAAAAAAACCAGTTATTAAACCGGGACAGTCGCACACTTATAGTTCCGGCTGTTTATTGTCCTCTCCTATCGGATCAATGAAAGGGTATTACAATATGGTTAATTTTTCTACTACCGAAAAATTCAGGGTCTATGTTCCCTCCTTCAAATTTAGCGCGCCCTTCGCTTTAAATTAGCATATTTTTAGAGGATAAGTATTTTCTAAACCTCCCTCCTTTTAGTACCTTTGCATGATTTTTAACCAAAAATAGCATGTCATGGGTAAAGGGTTTTTTCAAGTACCAGTAGCAGTTAATGAACCTATTAAGGGATATGCCCCGGGATCTCCTGAGAGAGAGGCCGTTCAACAACAATACAAGGCATATTATAAAGGAAAGGCAGATATACCCTTATTTATTGGGTCAAAAGAGATCAGGACAGGGAATACCAAACCCCTTTCACCTCCTCATGACCACAAGCACATTGTTGGTCAGTATCATATAGCAGAAAAGAAACACGTAACAGAGGCCATTAATGTGGCACTGGAGGCCCGAAGTGAGTGGGCAGATCTTGCCTGGGAACAACGCGCCGCGATCTTTCTAAAAGCAGCCGAACTGGTAGCCGGACCATACAGGGCAAAGATCAATGCAGCTACCATGATAGCTCAATCCAAAACCATTCACCAGGCAGAGATAGATGCTGCTTGTGAATTTATTGACTTCCTTCGATTCAATGTGGAATATATGTCTCAGATCTATCAGGAGCAACCAGATTCCGCAGAAGGAATTTGGAACCGAGTAGAATACAGGCCTTTGGAAGGATTTGTTTATGCCATTACCCCATTCAATTTTACGGCCATTGCCGGAAATTTGCCTGCAAGTGCAGCCATGATGGGGAATGTAGTGGTATGGAAACCCAGTGACAGTCAGGTATTTTCGGCCAAGATCCTTGTGGATGTTTTTAAAGAGGCCGGTCTGCCCGATGGAGTAATCAATGTGATCTATGGAGATCCTGTGATGATCACCGAGACACTTCTGACGCACCCGGATTTCTCAGGAATTCACTTTACAGGCTCAACAGATGTCTTCAAGAATTTATGGACCCAAATCGGGAACAATATCCACACGTACAAGACCTATCCCAGGATCGTAGGTGAAACCGGGGGCAAAGATTTTATTTTAGCACATCCCACGGCAAAACCCAAGCAGGTAGCCACTGCTATTGTTCGCGGAGCATTTGAATTCCAGGGACAAAAATGTAGTGCGGCATCACGGGTTTATTTACCAAAATCTACGGCCGATGAAATTTTATCTGAAGCTAAGAAAGACATCGATTCATTAAATGCCCCGGGATCACCTGAGGATATGAGCAATTTTATTACGGCTGTGATCCATGAAGGTTCTTTTGACAAATTAGTAAGCTATATTGAGAGAGCAAAGAAGGATAAAGAAGCTGCTATTGTAGCCGGAGGAGGATATGATAAATCCAAAGGATATTTTATTGAACCCACTATTATCCTTACTACAGATCCGCATTATGTAACCATGGAAACGGAATTATTTGGTCCTGTGGTTACGATCTACGTCTATGATGACAAAGAATGGAGCAAGGTATTGCACTTAGTAGACAGCACTTCTCCCTACGCCTTAACAGGAGCAGTTATGGCTACTGACAGATACGCCATAGAAGAAGCCACTAAAGCGCTGCAGAACTGCGCGGGAAATTTTTATATCAATGACAAACCAACCGGAGCAGTAGTCGGACAGCAACCTTTTGGAGGTGCCAGAGCATCGGGTACCAATGATAAAGCAGGATCAGCTCAAAACTTAATGCGTTGGGTATCCCCCAGATTGATCAAAGAAACTTTTGTGACTCCTGAAGATTACAGATATCCATTTTTAGGATAAGTCACATTTGCCCATATCATTAGAGACCCTTAAGAAATTTCTCTTAGGGGTTTTTTTGCGCTCATTTCAAACACTTTTACTACCATCTGAAAGGGTGCCATTCTAGCAGCCGCATACTATTAATGTAAATTTAACGTTAAGTTATTGTAATTTTTTTGTAAATTTGAATATTGAAAATCTAAATTCCTATGGAAGTAAGAAAAAATTCGGAGAATATGATGAGTCAAGACAAGGGACTTTGGAATACTATGCATACGGCAGTAGTACAATACGCGCGCAAGTGCCGACATTCCTATCTATCGATGTTTAGTTTTTAATTGTCCATGATATTTCAAAGGTAGGTACACCACCTTTTTGGTATCAAAAAATTCTTCTGAAAAGTATTGGGATAAGTTATAAATCTCAGCATTCTTATAGGTCTTCAACTCCTCAGTTAAATCACCTCCTTTCAGGTAGAGTATCCCATTTTTCATGGTATGGGCAGAGCGTTTGTTAATCTTCCCCTTTACCCAATGAACAAAGGTAGGCATAGCTGCCACCGCCCGGCTTACAATAAAATCGAATTGTTCCTCCAAATCCTCCACTCGGGTATGTAAAGCCCTTGTATTCGTGATTCCCAATCCCTCTACTACTTCCTGTACAACCCGTATCTTTTTTCCTATAGCATCTACCATAGTTACATGGATTTCCGGAAAGAGAATGGCCAGAGGAATACCCGGAAATCCACCGCCTGTTCCAACATCCAATAGGCGAGTTCCTGGTTGAAAAGTAATAACCTTGGCAATTCCCAGACTGTGCAACACATGTCTGAGGTACAATTCATCAATATCCTTACGGGAGACAACATTGATCTTCTTATTCCAATCCTGATACAACTCACCCAGTAGCCTAAATTGCTCCTTTTGTAATTCTGTGAGTTCGGGAAAGTAATTATTGATGATCTCTGCGTTCATTCTTCTATTTTATTCGAGCAAAAATACCATAATTAGCGGCACTTTTTAATCATATTTTATGAGTTTCCGGGCATTATAAAGCAAGATAATGCGTTATCTTTACATCTTTGAATCCTATTATATGGAGAAGACTACAATAAAATTTTCTAGAAAAGACTCTGCGAATTTCTTTAGAACCCTCAACAAACGAGTCAATGAATACTTTGCAGAAAACAATTTAAAGAAGACAGGAAACTGGAAGCTGCACCTAAAAACAGCTGTAATGTTCTCTCTTTTTTTAGCACCTTACTTTTTGATACTTACCCTCAATTTGCCTAATTGGGCAAATTTATTACTATCCATAACTATGGGTGTTGGGATGGCCGGAGTAGGCATGAATGTAATGCACGATGGAAATCACGGCTCTTATTCCACTAAAAAATGGGTGAATAAACTTATGGGGAGCAGTATCTACATTCTCGCAGGTAATGTTTATAACTGGCAGGTACAACACAATGTTTTACACCACACCTATACCAATATTCACAATCATGATGAAGATCTGGAAGCAGGAAGGGTACTGCGATTCTCCAAACATGCCAAATGGCACAAGTTTCATAAATTTCAACATTATTATTCTGTATTCCTGTATGGCCTACTGACCTTCAACTGGGCCATTACGACAGATTTTCAGCAGATGTACCGGTATACCAAGCGAAAGCTTTCCTATGGTAAATTTCCCAATCCATTCCTTAATTGGAGTGTTCTTTTAGGGACCAAGGCCATTTATTTGAGCATATGGATTGTTTTACCCATGCTAGTGCTTAGTATTTCCTGGTGGAAAATACTTTTGGGCTTTTTTATTATGCACTATGTGGCTGGGGTAATTTTAAGTGTTGTTTTTCAGTTGGCACATGTTGTGGATGAGGCAGATACGCCTCTACCCGAAAAAGATGGAACCATGAAAAACACCTGGGCCATTCACCAATTGTTTACCACAGTTAATTTTGGTACAAAGAACAGAATTGTAAATTGGTTTACCGGTGGATTGAACCATCAGGTAGAGCATCATATATTTCCAAACATCAGTCATATTCATTACACAAAAATCTCCAAAATTGTGAAAGAGACGGCCAAAGAGTTTAATTTGCCCTACAATGAATATAAAACTACAAGAAAAGCTATAATTTCGCACTTCAAACATTTGAAAGAGCTGGGTAAAAATCCCAGCTTGCAATATCAATAAACCTTAGCAGGCATGAGTAACCAACTTTCCGATAGAATTAATAAATTATCTACTTCGGCCACCTTGGCTATGGCCGCAAAGGCCCGAGAATTAAGAAATGAAGGCAAAGATATTATTGGTCTAAGTCTTGGAGAACCCGATTTTAACATCCCGGATTTTATCAAGGAATCGGCCAAACAAGCAGTAGACGATAATTATAGCAGTTATTCCCCTGTGGATGGTTATGCCGATCTGAAACTAGCTATTTCTGCAAAATTCAAAAGAGACAACCATCTAACTTATAACCTCAACCAAATTGTAGTATCTACCGGAGCAAAACAGTCGCTGGCAAATATTGCTATGGTAATGCTAAATAAAGGAGACGAGGTCATCTTACCTGCTCCCTATTGGGTTAGTTATAGAGACATTGTTCAATTGGCAGAGGGAACACCGGTTGAAGTACCAACATCTATTGATACCGATTTTAAAATGACTCCGGCCCAACTAGAGGCTGCAATAACACCTAAAACAAAAATGCTTTGGTTCAGTTCTCCGTGCAACCCAAGTGGATCTGTCTACAGCGAAGATGAACTCAAAGGACTTGCCGAGGTCCTCAAAAGATACCCAAACATCTTTGTTGTATCTGATGAGATCTATGAACATATTAATTTTAGGGGGAAACATGCCAGTATTGCAGCAATTGACGGTATGTATGACCGAACTATTACGGTTAATGGCGTATCCAAAGCCTTTGCTATGACCGGATGGCGTATTGGGTATATAGGCGCAGCCGACTGGATCGCCAAAGCCTGTACAAAATATCAGGGGCAGATCACCAGTGGAGCAAATGCCATTGGCCAGCGTGCTACCATTACCGCTTTGGAAGCCCCGGTTAGCAAGATCCGGTTTATGATCGATAAATTCAAAGAACGAAGAGATCTGATTCTTGGATTATTAGGTACCATAGATGGTTTTAAGCTTAATGTACCTGAAGGTGCTTTTTATGTATTCCCGGACGTTTCCAGTTATTTTGGTAAAGAGCTGCATGGCACTCAGATCAACAACGCATCGGATTTTGCCATGTACCTGCTTGAGAAGGCTAATGTGGCAACCGTCACAGGCGAGGCTTTTGGTAATCCCAATTGTATCCGTATTTCATATGCTGCCTCTGAAGATGAAATAAAAGAGGCCGTTGCCAGGATCAAAAAGGTCCTTTAATTTTTCTTAGGTTTTCTTCCAGAAGTAGGGGGTCATCAGGATAAGAACGGTAAATAATTCCAGTCTTCCGGCGAGCATTAGAAACCCACACCACCACTTTCCTAAAGCAGGTAGGCTGTTAAAATTATTAAGCGGGCTTAAAGATCCAAAGGCAGGTCCTACATTACCCAAGGCAGATGCTGCACCTCCGATGGAAGAGTCAAAATCGAGTCCAAGAAACCCAAGCACCAGGGCACCGATAATAAAAAGAAGCATATATAGCACAAAAAATCCTATCACATTATAAACCACATGTTCAGTAACGGTCTTATTGTTAAATCGGACCGGGATCACCGCATTTGGATGAAGGGTTCGCTTAAATTCTAACAATCCATTTTTTATGATCAGGATATGACGCATTATTTTAATCCCTCCTGCAGTAGAACCTGCTGATCCTCCGGTAAACATCAGACCAAAAAAGAACACTGTAATAAAAGGTGTCCATGCTGTAAAATCGGCCGTCACAAAACCCGTTGTGGTTACAACCGCCACTACCTGAAACAATGAATGTCTGAAAGAACTTTCCACATTTCCAAGCACCATTGGGTGATATTCAGTGATCGGCACATCTGCCTTATAGTAGATCACCAGAGCAACAACGATAGAAAAGATGACAATAAGCGCTGAATAATATTTAAATTCTTCATCTCGTATGATCTTTTGCACCTTTCCTTTAAAGGCAAAATAGCTCAGAACAAAATTGCTTCCTGCCAAAAACATAAAAAAGATGACGATATACTGAATGAGTGGTTCATTGTTCCAATAAGCCAGACTCGCGTTCTTCGTAGAAAAACCGCCCGTTGAAAGTGTCGCCAGTGAATGATTCATAGCATCAAAAAAAGACATCCCCGCCAGATTTAACAGGATTGTTTCTGCAACGGTATATCCAAAATAAATAAGCCAAAGTCTTTTGGCTGTATCTGTAATCCTTGGATGTAATTTATCTGCATTGGGACCAGGAGCTTCTGCGGCAAACAATTGCATCCCTCCAATACCAAGCAAGGGTAAAATGGCGATGGCCAGAACAATGATCCCCATACCTCCTATCCAATGGGTTAAACTTCTCCAAAATAAAATCCCTTCCGGGAGTATTTCAATATCATCTACAATGGAAGCGCCCGTAGTGGTGTACCCGGACATGGTTTCAAAAAATGCATTGGTAATATCCGGGATCGCACCCGAGAATAGGTAAGGAAGCACCCCGGAGGCAGCCATAATAATCCATCCAAAGGTTACTATAATATACCCCTCTTTCCTGTTTACCTCTTTATCATGTCCCCTGGTAAAGAACATGGCCAAAACCCCTATAAACATGGTTACTATAGCCGCCAACGTAATCTCAAGAGTAACACCGTCCTGATAGATACCACTCACCAGTGCAGCGAGGATCATAAAGCCCCCATTGCATAAAAGGAGCAATCCCATGAGATGAATAATTATTTTGGCATTGAATCCCATGCTATAAAAATAACCTTTCTATTTTCTGAATGGCCTGTGGCAAACAACAAACAACTACCCTATCTCCTTCAGTTATTTCAAAATCACCCAATGCTACCATCCCTTTCCCATTACGTATAATACCACCAATGATGGCAGTCCGTGGGAAGTCTAAATCTTTTATGATCTGACCATTCATTTTGGAAGAGGGTTTTACCTCAAATTCCAGGATCTCGGCATTGAGGTTGTTGAGCCTTGTCATAGCTACAACCTCTCCCTTTCGTATATATCGAAAGATATTGTTGGCCGCCAGAAGTTTCTTATTTATTAGCGTATCGATCCCAATGGATTGAGATAACTGAAAGTAATCCATGTTCTCAACTAGTGCTATCGTCTTTTTTATATGTTTGGATTTTGCCACTAAACAAGACATAATATTGGTCTCAGAATTTCCTGTTACCGCAATAAAAGCATCCATTGATTCCAGACTCT
Organism: uncultured Flavobacteriaceae bacterium; assembly: GCA_963844995.1. Classification (GTDB taxonomy): domain Bacteria; phylum Bacteroidota; class Bacteroidia; order Flavobacteriales; family Flavobacteriaceae; genus Muriicola. Next base: position 47,337 of record CAWJQE010000003.1, read on the forward strand.
CTTCTTCCAATAATTCAACATTTCTACCATCCCCATTTATCACCAGGGCATTTGGAAGGATATCTGCCAGATCAAAGGCTTTTTCTTTATTCTTTTCAATTAGTTTTACATTGAATTTCTTTGCACATAAGTCACGAGCTGCTTTGAATCCTACCTTACTCCCTCCAAGTATCATGACATTCTTTAAGTCCTGCCTCTTTTTACCGGTGAGTTTATAAAGTTCATCCACTCCTTTTTTATCAGTAATAAAATATACCTGATCATCTACCTTAAAAATAGTATCACCTCTTGGGATCAACGTAAATTGGGTGCCTCCCCGCTGCATAGCAATTGGCATAAAATGCAATTCCGGAAAGATGGAAGCGGCTTCTTTAACCGACTTCCCAATAAAAGGAGCACTCTTAGGCAAGGAAACACCTACCATGATAAGTGCACCATTTTCAAATTCATAGGTGTCGTGAAATGCAGATTGATTTAGGAGCAATTGTATTTCGGAAGCTGCCAATTCTTCGGGAGAGATCAACTCATCTATTCCCAGTTCGGAAAATTTTATCTTTTCCCTATGATCTAAAAACTCCGTGTTGGAGATCCTGGCAATGGTTTTTTTTGAACCCATCTGTTTTGCCAACATACACAAGGTAATATTGGTAGTTTCGGAAGAAGTTACACCGATCACCAGATCAGACTTCTCTACGTGCGCCTCCTCTAAGATGGATATAGAGGTGGCATCTCCTCTTAATACTCTGATATCCAAATGATTATCAGCGTATATAAGGCTATCTTTATTTGTGTCTATAAGGGTGATATCCTGTGATTCATAGGATAGTAATTTTGCCAAATGAAATCCTACTTCACCTGCGCCAGCGATTATAATTTTCATGAGCTAAAAAAGTCTTTTATCATATTGTACAGACCATCTAAGAAGTTCTATTCTGATCTATAAAGCCACGGCACTTACCTAAGAAAGAGTTGCATGGTTTTGCGCGTCAAAATTACGGAAATTTATTTCAACCCTTCCTAAAAACCGCTGTACTTTAATCTGTTCAAGAAATTACATATAGCAAATAGCCCTCACGATTACGAAGACATTGTAGTATCTTTGCCGAAAATTTGATGAAATGGCCAAGAAAGTTACGCCTTACAAGGACTCTGCAAAGGGCAAAAAAGAACAGGTTACTACTATGTTCGATGCAATTTCTGGAGAGTACGATGGTTTAAACCGCGTTATTTCTTTTGGAATTGATGTAAAATGGCGAAAGAGGGTTGTGAATATTTTAAAGGAACGAGCCCCAAAAAACATCCTTGATATTGCAACAGGTACAGGGGATCTGGCAATTAATCTGGTAGAAACCGGTGCCGAGAAAATAATAGGTCTGGACATCTCTACCGGCATGTTATCTGTAGGAAAGAAAAAGGTTATCCAAAAGCATTTGGAAGACACTATTGAAATGGTCGTTGGCGATAGTGAAAACCTTCAATTTGAAGATGCTTACTTTGATGCTGTAACAGTGGCTTTTGGTGTGCGTAATTTTGAACACCTGGAAAAAGGACTAAAAGAGATCTACAGGGTCCTAAAACCCGGAGGAACACTGGTCATTCTGGAGACCTCGGTTCCCACCAAAACGCCTTTTAAACAGGGATATGTATTTTACACCAAATTCATCCTGCCTGCTATAGGGAAACTCTTCTCAAAAGATCGTTCCGCTTATAGATACTTAAGCGAATCTGCATCGGTTTTTCCACACGGTATGGAATTCAACAATATTTTAAAGAAAATCGGGTTTATAGGTATGGAGAATAGGCCACAAACATTCGGAGTGGCGTCTATTTATATCGCCACAAAGTAAGCTTATGAGAAGATTTTTCTTCCTTTTGGTCCTGTTGTTTTTGATAAAAGGACAGGTCTTACAGGCGCAATTTAATGAGAAGCCCATCCTCAATCTGGAAAACGAGGATAAGGCAATATTGAATTGGGGCTACTTTTTGGGCTTTAACCAATACGATTTCAAGTTCAATTACAAGAACGATCTACAAGACATTTTAGTGGATAAAACAATAGGTTTTAATGTTGGTCTTATTGGTGAACTTCGACTCAATGAATTTTTGGATCTACGTTTTGAACCCGGTTTGTTTTATGGCTCAAGAACCCTTGGATTCCCAGGTTTTTCTGAAGAGAATGATGCTATCAGGGAAGTAAAATCTACCTATATTAATTTTCCCTTGCTTTTAAAAGTGAGTACCAAGAGATTAGGTAACTGGAAGCCTTTTCTTGTTGGAGGTGTTTCAGCTTCCATGAACCTTGGTAGTAATGAAGCCAGCCTGGACGACAATAGCAGCGGTACCTTTCGGATGAAAAAGCAGGTATTTAATTACGAACTTGGTTTTGGTATAGATTTTTATACCGAATACTTTAAGTTTTCACCTTCTATCAGAGGAGTATTTGCCATTACCGATGAATTGATCCCGGATAATGATCCCAACAGTCCATGGACCGGTAATATTGATGCTTTGCGAACGCGCGGCGTTTTTGTGAATTTCACTTTTGAGTAGAACCTCTTTAAATTCTTCTTAGTTCATTCAATAGAATAGCAGTTGCCGTGGCTACGTTAAGGCTTTCGGTTGTTACCTTGCCAAATTGAGGAATACTCACCTTTTTATCTAAAAGGGCCTCTAAGCCTTTGGATATCCCATGTGCCTCATTCCCCATGATCAACATCCCCTTTGAAGGCCAATTGTATTGGTAAACAGCCTCGCCTTCCATAAAAGACCCCACTGCTGGAATATCTGACTTTTTAACCAGTGATTCCACATCCGTATACACAATGTTCACTCGTGCAATAGAACCCATGGTAGCCTGTAAAACTTTTGGATTATAACAATCTACGGTGTCAGGAGAACATACAAGCTGTGGTATTCCAAACCAGTCGCACAACCTGATAATGGTCCCCAAATTTCCAGGATCTTTAATCCCATCCAACACAAGGATCCAATCGTTAAAGTGGAGCGGCGTTGAATTGGGGATCTTAAAGATCGCAAGTACCTTATTAGGAGATTTTAAACCACTTATTTTATGCAACTCTGCTTCACTGATCTCCTCATATTCAAATGCTTTAGAAGGAAGGAGTTCCGGGTTTGTCGTATATAGACCATGTAGCTTTAGTTGTGTAAGGAGTAGTTCATTTACCATCTTCACTCCTTCAACCACAAACAGGCCATTTAAGATCCGGTATTTTTTTTGTTGTAAGCTTTTTATAAACTTTATTTGACTTTTTACAACCATCCAAATAATGTATTTTTGATTCTTATGAATACCCCCTTTCATCTTAAAGGCTATGCTGCTAAAATAGGTATCTTCTTGCTTATCGCCGTGTTTAGTTCCTGTAATGCTTTAAAAAGAGTGGAAGAAGGTGAATTGCTCCTCACAAAAAATAGCATTATTACGGATGGAGAAAAAGTGATTGATGAAGATATCAAGAGCCTTATTGTTCAGGAACCTAATACTCGTGTTCTTGGCTATCCATTGCGACTTAATTTATACAACCTGGCTAAAAAAGATCCTGATTCTCTATATCAGGCCTGGCTGCACAGAAAGCCAAAGAGAGAAGAGCGCCTGGCATCTTTCTTATCACAAAAACAAGTAGAAGCCCTGGGAGAATCCTTTATGGTAAAAGGCTATAGTGAATGGCTGAAGAAGATTGGTGAGGCTCCGGTAATAATAGACACTTCCAGAACCAGAAAATCATTACAGCGACTAAGTGCTTTCTACGGAAGCAAAGGCTATTTCAATAATTCAACCACTTATGAGATAGTTGAGGAAAAAAGAAGTAAGCGGGCAGCCATTGATTACCTGATTACCCTGGGTAAACCATATATCATTGATTCCTTATCCAAAAATATAGCATCCCCCGCCATTGATTCTATCTACACCTTGAACAAAAAATTATCTTTTATTAAGGAAAATAAACAATTTGATCTGGCCGACTTTAATAATGAAAGACAGCGTTTAACAGAGCTTTTCAGGAATACCGGAGTCTATAATTTTCAGGAAAGTTCAATTACATATGATATCCTTCGTGATACCACGGAAATTGGGGGCGATCAGAAAATGCAAGTTGAACTCAATATTGAAAATTTACGGAAACGTGGAGATAGTGCAGTAACAACGTCCGAATACAAGGTCTTTTCTTTTGAAAAGATCAACGTTTATGCCGATTATAATTTTGGAGATGAGGAAAGTGATCTCCAATCTCAGGAATTTGAAAATTACACCATATACTTTAAGGATAGACTGCGTTACAAACCCAAGGCTCTTACCGATGCCATCTTCCTTGAAAAGGATAGTCTGTATCGTGATTTAGACAGACTGCGCACGTACCGCCAAATCACAAACCTGAATACCTTTAAATATCCCAATATTCAGATCATTGAAGACAGTACACAATCTAAACTGATCTCTAATATTTACCTCACAGCCAGACCAAAATATTCTCTGGGTCTAAACCTCGATGTGACACATTCCAATATTCAACGCCTTGGCATAGGCTTTAGTAGTTCCTTAATTACCCGGAATGTCTTTGGAGGAGCAGAAACCTTAAGTCTCTCTGCGAGGGGGACCTTTGGCTTGTTAAGTGACACCTCCCTCCCGGAAGACTTTTTCTCCGAGATAGGTGCCGATATAAACTTAACCTTTCCACGTCTCTGGTTTCCGCTGTTTAACACTAAAAAGATAGTTCCATATTATATGCTTCCGAAAACCAGCATTTCTGCAGGAACCAGTTTTCAAAAGAACATCGGCCTGGATAAGCAAACCTTGAATACTATTCTGGGATACAATTGGGTCCCTAATAGCTATCGAAAAAATACAATTGAACTTTTAAATATACTGTATGTAAGAAATGTTAATCCCGATCGATTTTTTAATGTGTATGGCAGTAGTTATAAACAATTAGATGATATTGCAAGTGCAGATATCTATGAGAACGATCCTACATTATCTGGTTTTTACGAAGATACAGATGACCCAGATGATCCTGAACTAATTATTCCCGATGGTACTACCGGGTTTACACAGGCAATTTTAGATGGAACCGTTACTTCCAGTTCAGATGACTTTATTGATGTAAGCAGAATAGAAGAACGGCGCGCACGTCTCACAGAGAATAATTTGATCTTTTCCAGTAATTACACTTTTACAAAAAATAACAAAAATGGGATTAACGATAATAGTTTTTATCAATTCCGATTTAATGTAGAAAGTGCAGGGAATCTACTTTCGGCCCTGTCCTATATTTTTCCTTTCAATGAAAACGATAACAATAACTTATTGGTCTTTGGAGTGCCCTATTCCCAATATATAAAGACCGAGTTAGATTTTATAAAACATTGGGATCTGAAAAGGTCGAACGTGTTGGCATTCCGAAGCTTTGTTGGCGTAGCGGCCCCTTATGGAAATTCAGAAAGTGTACCCTTTGTGCGTAGTTATTTTGCCGGGGGTTCTAACGATAACAGAGCATGGTTCCCTTACTCATTGGGCCCCGGGAGTTCTAGTGATATAAATGATTTCAATGAGGCCAATCTAAAACTTGCTTTTAATCTTGAATACCGTTTTCCTATTGTAGGCAATATAAAAGGAGCCTTATTTGCAGATGCAGGGAATATTTGGAATGTCTGGGATAATGTAGACGACCCGGCCAAAACCTTTAGTGGTTTTAGTTCTTTGGTTGATATTGCCTTAGGGACAGGATTTGGTCTGCGCTATGATTTTACCTACTTTGTATTTAGGGTAGATGCCGGATTTAAAACTTATAATCCTGCAGAAGTAACTTCTAAAAGATGGTTTAGAGACTACAATTTCGGTAATGCGGTCTTACAAATAGGGATCAATTATCCCTTTTAGACCTAATTATTTTATTACTTTTGCCCGGGTAACCATACTAACAAATCAAACGAAATACTATGTCACATACTATAAAACCAGGCGTTGCTACGGGTAATGAAGTTCAAAAGATCTTTAATTATGCCAAGGAAAAAGGCTTTGCCCTTCCCGCAGTAAATGTAACAGGTTCTAACACCATCAATGCGGTACTCGAAACTGCTGCTGCACTTAATTCCCCTGTGATCATCCAATTTTCTAACGGAGGTTCTCAGTTTAATGCAGGGAAAGGCCTTTCTAACGAAGGACAGCAGGCTGCCATTAAAGGTGCAATAGCTGGTGCAAAACACATTCATGAATTGGCTGAGGCCTATGGGGCCACTGTCATCTTGCATACAGATCATTGTGCCAAAAAACTTCTTCCATGGATAGATGGACTTCTTGATGCTAGTGAAGCTCATTTTAAGGCAACAGGAAAATCGCTCTACAGTTCTCATATGATAGATCTTTCTGAAGAACCGATCGAAGAGAATATAGAGATCTGTAAAAAATATCTGGCCAGGATGAGTAAAATGGACATGACGTTGGAAATTGAGCTCGGAATAACAGGAGGAGAAGAAGATGGTGTTGATAATACGGATGTAGATGATTCTAAATTGTATACACAACCAGAAGAAGTAGCTTATGCCTACGAAGAGTTGTCTAAAGTTAGCCACAGATTCACTATTGCTGCTGCCTTTGGAAATGTACATGGGGTATACAAACCAGGGAATGTAAAACTCACTCCTAAGATCCTTAAAAATTCACAGGAATTTATCACAAAGAAATACGGTGTAGAACATAATCATATAGATTTTGTATTTCACGGTGGATCGGGGTCCACTGTTGAGGAGATCAGAGAAGGCATTGGGTACGGGGTTATCAAGATGAATATTGATACCGACCTGCAATACGCTTTTATGGAAGGAATCAGGGATTATATTCAAGGGAAAGGAGCTTATTTACAAGCTCAGATCGGTAATCCTGATGGAGATGATCAACCAAATAAGAAATACTACGATCCACGGGTATGGCTACGCGAAGGAGAAAAGACCTTTGTTGCTCGCCTAAAGAAGGCCTTTGAGGATCTAAATAATGTTAATACATTATAAGTTGAATCTCGCACTTTAAATGCAGACACTATGACGGCTTGGTTTAAACGAAAAGAAAAAGGCATACAAACTGCCACAGAGCAGAAAAAGGACACTCCCAGAGGGCTTTGGTATAAGTCTCCAACAGGGAAGATCGTAGAATATGACGAGCTCGCTAAGAACTTCTACGTTAGTCCGGAAGATGATTATCATGTACGCATTGGAAGTAAGGAGTATTTTGAGATTATTTTTGACGACAATAAGTTCACCGAATTAGACACAAAACTAACTTCCAAGGATCCATTAAAGTTTGAAGACACCAAGAAATACAGTGATCGGTTAAAGGCAGCTCAAAAAAAGACAGGATTAAAGGATGCTGTACGAACCGCTCTAGGCAAATCTATGGGTAAAGACCTTGTGGTAGCCTGTATGGATTTCACTTTTATAGGAGGATCTATGGGAAGTGTTGTGGGAGAAAAGATCGCACGTGCCATCGATGTGGCCATCAAAAAAAAGGTACCCTTTGTGATGATATCAAAGTCCGGGGGAGCAAGGATGATGGAAGCCGCTCTTTCCCTGATGCAATTGGCCAAGACCTCTGCAAAACTTGCACAGCTGGCTGAAGCGCAGATCCCTTATATTTCGTTGTGTACTGATCCAACAACAGGAGGTACAACAGCTTCTTATGCCATGTTGGGTGATATCAATATCTCAGAACCTGGAGCCTTGATAGGTTTTGCAGGACCCCGCGTAGTAAAAGAAGCAACCGGTAAAGATCTTCCTAAGGATTTCCAAACTGCTGAATTCGTAAAAGAGCATGGATTTCTTGATTTTATTGTCCACAGGAGTGAACTAAAAAAGAAGATCAATCTTTATATAGATCTCATTGAAAATAACCCGGTAAGATAAAAAAAGGCCCTGATACTATCAGGGCCTTTTCTTTTGTGCAAGAAACTTTTAGTTTTTAAATCTTCTAAGAAATATCTCCTTCATTGTACCATCGGGATATGTCAACATACCCAGGGCATCACAACTTCCATCACCAAAATCGAGACTAGCCGTAAGGTCATTCCTGGAAATATTTAAAACTCCGCTAACGATAAATCGGCAAGATAATTCTCTGCGCAATGGGGTAACAATCTCTTTCATAAAGACATTCCCAAGTGGACCTGTAAAGGTTCCTTGTCCGGAAATAAGATATACATTGTCTCCCCAAAATCCGGTTCCAACACCTTCTATCCATTCTCTTGTTCTGTTTCCGGAAAAGCTGGCGGTGTCGTCATTTGGCCAGGTGGCAGTATAGCTAGCACTCGCATACGACTGTGGATTACCGTTCTCATTAGAACGCATCCTTTCTATAGAAGCACCTCCTTCAATGGCTACTCCATTAAATGTAAAATTCTCCAATGAAAGACTAAGGGTATTCGTAGCTTGTTCCATGTCTTTGGCGTAACTAAGAAAAATGATGCCACTTAGTACGTTGCCATTTGGTAATTCACAGCCCTCACCAAAATCGATGGTACGTTCTTTGGTGGTTGAGGTCACAACAGTGGTAATAGTTACACAATCTGGCAAGAAATCTGAATTGTAAGAAAATTTAGAAGTGGATAATACCTCATCTGCGGTATAGACATCTTCTGCGATATTCAAGATCTCTTCAGAGATCAATTCAGATTCATCACTGGCCTTTAGTTCGGCCACTTCAAATGTTTCTTGTTCCACTAATGGTGTGGATTCTTCTTTGTTGCAGGAAAATAGTAAAGCGGCTGCCATAAGCATTCCTCCTGCGTAGTTCAATGTTTTGAGACTCTTTTTCATAATGTAGTTATTAAAGATTACCCTCCTAGGACACATATCTTTAAGAAAGGTTTAACACTAGACTAAAAAAAATAGTTACCCGGGGTCTATTCTAAAAATATTCCTATCTTTGCCGCTCGATTGAAAATCAATCAGATACATAATAATCATTAAATAAAATATTGGCATGTATTTAACCAAAGATGTGAAGAAGAAAATCTTCAAAAAGCATGGTGGAAACGAGAATAATACCGGTTCCACAGAAGGTCAGATCGCGTTGTTTACTCATAGGATCAACCACCTGACAGGTCATTTAAAGAGAAACCATAAGGATTTCAATACAGAAAGATCGCTGGTAATGCTCGTAGGTAAAAGGAGAAGTCTTTTAGATTATCTAAAAAAGAAAGACATTGAAAAATACCGCGAACTAATAGTAGAATTGAATATCAGAAAATAAAAGAAAAGGGGAGGACGAGTCTTCCCCTTTTTTTATTCTCAAGTCCCTGTAAAGGGCAACATTAAAAAGCTTACACTCAGTTTTTCATTGGTCCACAACACAACAACACAACTTCGGCCGACCATGAGGGCGGCAGACCATTGTTTAACAATCCTGTATAAAGACAGGTTTAATTAAAAAGTATGATTCCAAAAACATTTAAAGAGGTCATTGACCTGGGTGATGGTAGAACTATTTCTATCGAAACCGGAAAACTGGCAAAACAGGCCCACGGTTCTGTTGTTGTTCAATCGGGTAAATGTATGTTACTGTGTACAGTAGTATCTAATTACAAAGCATCCGATGTAGATTTTCTGCCGCTAACGGTAGATTATCGCGAAAAATTTGCAGCCTCTGGTCGTTATCCAGGTGGTTTTTTCAAAAGAGAAGCAAGACCTAGTGATGGTGAAGTACTTACCATGCGTTTAGTAGACAGGGTACTTCGTCCTTTGTTTCCAAAAGATTACCACGCAGAAACGCAGGTAATGATCCAATTGATGTCTCATGACGATGATGTTATGCCAGACGCAATGGCTGGTTTGGCCGCTTCTGCAGCCATTCAACTTTCAGATTTTCCTTTCGAATGCGCTATTTCAGAAGTACGCGTAGGAAGGGTTAATGGTGAATTTATTATAAACCCAACCCGTGCTCAGCTATTGGAATCGGATATCGATATGATTATTGGTGCCTCCGCAGATTCAGTTATGATGGTTGAGGGTGAAATGGGCGAGATCTCTGAAGAAGAGATGGTAGAGGCCATTAAGTTTGCTCATGAGGCCGTAAAGGTTCAGGTTGCAGCGCAAATGCGCCTGGCAGATGCCTTTGGTAGAAAAGAAGTTCGTGAGTACGATCAAGAAGAAGAAGATGAAACCATGGCCAAGGATATCCATAAAATGGCCTATGACAAAGTATATGCCGTTGCAAAAGCCGGGTCATCTAAACATGAACGCAGTGCTGCTTTCTCTGAGATAAAAGAGGAAGTAATAGCTTCCTTTTCTGAAGAAGAGGTAGAGGCAAAAAGAGATTTGATCAAAAAGTACTATTACAAGGCAGAAAAAGCTGCAGTACGAGATCTAACCCTAAATGAAGGACTTAGACTAGATGGTCGTAAGACCGATGAGATCAGACCTATCTGGTGTGAGATAGATTATCTTCCTTCCACACATGGTTCTGCCATCTTTACAAGAGGGGAAACCCAGGCATTGGCCACTGTAACTTTAGGAACGTCTCGCGAGGCTAACCAAATAGACATGCCTTCCTTTGAAGGAGAAGAAACATTTTACCTGCACTACAACTTCCCTCCTTTTTCAACCGGGGAAGCCAGACCAATTAGAGGTACATCACGAAGAGAAGTAGGTCATGGAAATCTGGCACAACGTGCCTTAAAAGGAATGATTCCTGAAGATTGTCCTTATACCGTACGTGTTGTGTCTGAGGTTCTGGAAAGTAACGGTTCCTCATCTATGGCTACCGTTTGTTCCGGTACTATGGCACTAATGGATGCGGGTGTTCAGTTAAAGAAATCAGTTTCAGGGATTGCCATGGGGCTTATCACCGATACCGAGACCGGCAAGTATGCTGTCTTATCAGATATTCTGGGTGATGAAGATCATCTTGGCGATATGGACTTTAAAGTCACTGGTACTCAGGATGGAATAACCGCATGCCAGATGGATATCAAAGTTAAAGGCTTGTCATACGAGATCCTTGTAAAAGCTTTAAAGCAAGCTAGGGATGGGAGACTACACATCCTTACCAAATTAAATGAAACCATTGATGCTCCAAAAGCGGATGTAAAACCGCATGCTCCTAAAATGGTGACTGCCACTATTCCCGGAGAATTCATAGGTGCTTTAATTGGCCCAGGAGGTAAAGTTATTCAGGAATTACAAAAAACTACCAAGACCACTATCGTGATCAATGAAGATCCGGTAACGGAAGAAGGATTGGTAGAGATCTTGGGTACAGACCAAGCCGGAATAGACGCCGTATTGGCAAAAATAGATTCCATCACCTTTAAACCTGTAGTAGGCAGTATCTATGAAGTGAAAGTGATCAAGATCCTTGATTTTGGTGCCGTTGTAGAATATATGGATGCCCCCGGAAACGAGGTATTGCTCCATGTTTCTGAACTAGCCTGGGAACGCACAGAGAATGTTACCGATGTTGTCAACATGGGAGATGTTTTCGATGTGAAGTACTTTGGAATAGATTCAAGGACCAGAAAGGATAAAGTTTCCAAAAAGGCTCTTTTACCAAAACCTGAAGGCTACGTAGAAAGACCTCCAAGAAATGATCGAAATGATCGTGGAAGAGGTAACGACAGAAGAGGCCCAAGACAACGCAGAGATTAATATTTTTCTAATAAAAGCCCTAAACCCTGACCATTGGTCGGGGTTTTTTGGTTTTTTTAACATTTTATTGAAAATAACTTGACCTAATTGTAACATTCCCTCTTTTTTTACGTATAAGTATATGCAGTCAATGCACATTGAACCTAAATAGAAAGGAACTTAACAGATGAGACAGTTAAAGATTACTAAACAGGTGACGAATAGGGAAACCGCGTCGCTGGACAAATACTTGCAAGAAATTGGAAAAGTAGACCTGATCACGGCTGATGAAGAAGTAGAATTGGCACAGAGAATTAAGGCAGGTGATCAAACGGCCCTGGAAAAACTAACCAAAGCGAACCTGAGGTTTGTAGTTTCTGTGGCGAAGCAGTATCAAAATCAGGGTCTTACCCTACCCGATTTGATCAATGAAGGAAACCTGGGACTTATAAAAGCAGCTCAGCGTTTTGATGAAACACGAGGGTTTAAGTTTATCTCCTATGCTGTATGGTGGATTCGTCAATCCATTCTGCAGGCATTAGCAGAACAATCTAGAATTGTTCGTTTACCATTAAATAAGATCGGATCTATCAATAAGATCAATAAGACCTTTGCATTTCTAGAGCAAGCCCATGAGCGTATGCCGTCTGCTGAAGAAATAGCTAAAGAATTGGACATGACCGTTGAAGACGTGAAACAATCACTAAAGAACTCTGGACGTCATGTATCCATGGATGCTCCATTAATAGACGGTGAAGATTCTAATCTTTACGATGTTCTTCGAAGTGGTGAATCACCAAATCCGGACAAGGACCTTTTACACGAATCTCTGAGAACAGAGATCGAAAGAGCTTTGGAAACCCTTACACCAAGAGAAGCAGACGTTATTAGATTGTATTTTGGCCTTGCAGGGCAGCACTCTATGACACTGGAAGAAATAGGCGAAACATTCGACCTTACAAGAGAACGGGTACGTCAAATAAAAGAGAAAGCTATCAGGAGGTTAAAACACACCTCCAGAAGTAAAATCTTAAAAACATATTTGGGTTAAATCGCCCAAGAGCTATACGTTAGAAGTCCGTAACCAAAATTGGAATACTGGAGTTTTTAACTTAATTTGCATACGATAACAACAGTTTATCATGACTGTTCGTTTTTTGATTGATGAATAAACTCCGGCTGATTACCGGAGTTTTTTCATTTTAAGGCCTATTCCCAATTTTGTACCTTTATATATGCCAGTATCCGTAATCAATCTGATCTTCAAATTAACGCTCAATTATAAATCATTTTTTGGTTTAATAAGCCTGGTAATGGCTGTAATATTAATGTTTTCTTCCTGCGATTTTAGTAAGTCTTCAGATCCTCAAATCCCAGAACCATTTACCACTCCCCTGGGAAAGGTTTTTACGCGAAACAAGCCAAGTAATACCTTAATTGAACAATACAAGGAAGCCAAAACAGCATATCTGAAGGATACCACAAATGTAGATTTACTTATTTGGTATGGCAGAAGAACAGCCTATCTCGGTAATTATAAAGATGCCATAGCAATTTATTCCAGTGGTATCAAAAGATTTCCCCGAGAAGCACGTCTCTACAGACACAGAGGACATCGGTATATCACTATTCGAGAATTCGACAAGGCCATAGCCGATCTGGAACGCGGAGCTGCACTTATACAAGGCACTCCAAATGAGATAGAACCCGATGGGATGCCTAATGCCATGAATATCCCGGTTAGTACCTTACATGGTAATATCTGGTACCACCTTGGACTTGCCTATTACCTAAAACATGATTTTGAGAACGCCTATCGGGCATACCTCAATTGTCGGGAAAGCGGTGAAAACCCGGACAACATCGTATCGAGTACGCACTGGCTGTATATGATCCAGCGCCGACTTGGAAACAAAGCCATTGCAGATAGTTTACTATTTCCTATCAAAGACGGAATGGAAGTGATTGAAAACACAAATTATTACGATCTATGCAGATTTTATAAAGGATTGATCCCTGTAGATTCCCTAACTAAAACCAAAGAATTATCGGCCGCTTCAGATGCTGTTAGCTATGGTTTGGCTAACTGGTATTTATACGAAGACCAGTTGGACAAAAAAGGTTGGGTGCTCCTTAATGATATTGTAGAACGGGAGAGCTGGAGTTCATTTGGATATATTGCTGCTGAAAGCGATCTCAGTAAGATCATTATCAGAAAAGGAGACCACATTATCTCTGAATAACAAGGGTTTGTTTATTTTTACAGACATATAAATCTGCTGATCTATGAATGAAGTAAAAATTGCCCCTTCCCTCCTCGCCGCAGACTTCGGAAATCTTCAAAGAGATGTGGAGATGGTGAACCAGAGTGAGGCAGCCTGGCACCATTTAGATATTATGGACGGACTATTTGTACCTAATATTTCTTATGGGATGCCTGTAGTGAAGGCAATAGCAAAGTTTGCAAAGAAACCTCTGGACACACATTTAATGATCATGGATCCGGACCGGTATATACAAACCTTTGCAGATCTTGGCGTCTACATGCTTACCGTACACTACGAAGCGTGCACCCATTTGCACAGAACGGTACAAGCCATAAAAGCCAGTGGAATGAAAGCAGGGGTTGCTTTAAATCCACATACCAATGTAGAATTATTGAAAGATATCATCGGAGACCTGGATCTGGTACTTATTATGAGTGTAAACCCCGGATTTGGAGGCCAGTCCTTTATTCCGAATACTTATGAAAAGATCAGGACGTTAAAACATATGATCAAAGAACATAAGGCAACTGCCTTAATAGAAGTAGATGGTGGTGTTAGTATGGAAAATGCGGCAAAATTAATTCATGCCGGGGCAGATGTTCTAGTGGCAGGGAGTTCCGTTTTTAAATCTAAGAATCCTTCAGCAACCATAACCGAGCTCGCTCAGGCTACCTAAAACATAGACAGGTAATATTTTAACAGATCGGTAGTGGTTACCATTCCTACTATTTCGTCTCCATCTACTACCGGAAGGGCATGAAACTTCCTATTAGTCAATAAGGAGGTTACCTCTCTTACTGTATTTTTGGGGCTAATAGTTTCCGGAGTACGAACCATAAGATGTTTTATACTAAACATTTCGTAGAGATCGGACTGAATATCTCCTTCCTCACGATAGGCCCCATCAGCAAAGCTAATACGTAAAAGATCATTTATGCTGAGCATTCCCACGATCTTTTTGTGGTCTGTAACAGGCATATGACGTATTTTGTGTTTTTTGAACAGATGTTCTGCTTTGGCCAAACCATCTTTGACATCAACAGAAATAATATTTTTGGTCATGATGGTCGTTACTGGTATATCTATTGAAATTGTCATGATGCGAATCTTTTAGTTTGATATCTTAAATATCCGATTCTTTATCCCTGGAAAGAATGATAAATGTCAGGTTTAGCAAACCCTTATATTTTCAGGTATTTTAGTATATAATGCCTAGTTTTGTTAAGAAATATTGTAAAATTGGCTAAGAATTAAAAAATGATAAAGGAGTTAGATCTGATCATTGTTGGAGGCGGACCTATTGGGATAGCTTGCGGCCTGGAAGCGAAGAAAAATGGAATAAGCTACCTTATACTAGAGAAGGGACCAATTGTGAATTCACTCTTTAATTATCCCGTGAACATGCAGTTCTTTTCATCTTCAGAAAAACTGGAAATAGATGAAATTCCCTTTATCAGCAAAGAGGCCAAGCCAAAACGAAATGAAGCACTTGAGTATTATCGAAGGATAGTGACCTCCAATAATTTGAATATTCATCTTTTTGAAAACGTTACTTCCATCGAAAAGAAAGAAGATGTTTTTGAAGTGGAAACAAAGAAACAAAAATACAAAGCAAAGAACGTAATCATAGCCACCGGCTTTTATGATCTTCCAAATAAATTGAATGTTCCTGGTGAAGATCTGGCCAAGGTTTCTCATTATTACAAGGATCCTCATTTTTATGCCAGTCAGAAACTGGCAGTGATCGGAGCCAGTAATTCAGCCGTAGACGCTGCCCTGGAATGTTGGCGTAAAGGAGCTGAGGTAAGTATGATCATCAGAGGACCGGAGGTTGGGCAACGCGTTAAATACTGGGTACGTCCCGATATTATTAACAGAATTAATGAAGGAAGTATCAAGGCCTATTACAATACTACAGTCTCTGAAATACAGGAAAAGGAGTTAATTCTAAATACCCCGGATGGAAGTCAGCAAATTGAAAACGACTTTGTACTGGCACTTACCGGATACAAACCCAATTTCCATTTTCTTGAAGCTTTGGGAATTCACTTATCTGATGATACAAAGAGATTGCCCTCATACAATGAAAATACCATGGAAACCAATATTAAAGGTCTGTATCTGGCAGGGGTAATTTGCGGAGGCATGGAAACACATAAATGGTTTATTGAGAATTCTCGTATCCATGCGAAGATCATTATGGACCACATTGTTAAAAAACGTTCAGTTCCGGCTTAATAAAAATATTTTCAAATTCGCACTAGGGATTACCGCACCTCAGTGCGATCTTCCCTCAACACTCCACTTGGGAAACTCTCTTAGTTCGGTGTTCCCTCAACGCTGCACAAAAGGATTACTTCACTTCGTTCAGTGATCCCTCAACACTCCACAAGGATTACTTCACTTCGTTCAGTGATCCCTCAACTACACACAAAAGGATTACTTCACTTCGTTCAGTGATCCCTCAACTACACACAAAAGGATTACTTCACTTCGTTCAGTGATCACTCTCAACGCTGCACACAAAAGGATTACTTCACTTCGTTCAGTGATCCCTCAACGCTCCGCGTTGAAAACCAAAAAAACAAGCCTGCGCTACACTTCAAAAAAGAAGCGAGCTTCTTTTTTGAAACTCGCTTGTCTTAAAAACTTTTTTTGGTTTATGAGTGACCGCGGAGGGATTCGAACCCCCAACCCTCAGAGCCGAAATCTGATATTCTATCCAGTTGAACTACGCAGCCATTTTGTATTCGCTTTCTTAGCGAGCGCAATTTACGCAAAAAGAACTTTCTGGCGCCAATAAAATACGCTCAAAAGGGATCCTATTGCCGCATTTGCTGCACTGCCCAAAGTCATCTGTTCCAATTTTGGATAAATTCCGTTTCAACCCTTTCAACTGCTCTTCTGATTTGCGTAAAGCAGCTTCCATGACCCCTTTATTATTGATGGCATCCATTCTTGAAACCCGTCCTATAGCATTATCAGGAGCTATAGGAGCAGAAAGACTTTTATACTGAGCAATACGTTTTTCTGTTCGCAGAATAGAGCTTTCCAGCAGGGTCCTGAGTTCAGAGTTTTTCATTAGCCTTTTACTAGCTAAGGTGCTTACGTACAATGTTCGAAATGGTCTTGCCATCTGCCTGTCCAGCAAGTTCTTTGCTTACGAGACCCATTACCTTTCCCATATCTTTCATCCCATTTGCTCCTACCTTAGAGATCGTTGCCAACACAACTTTTTCAATAGCTTCTTCACTGAGTTGTTCTGGTAAGAATTTTTCAATGACAGCAATTTGTGATAATTCTGTTGCCGCCAGATCTTGCCTGCCCTGTTCAATAAAAATAGCTGCACTGTCTTTTCGCTGTTTTACCAATCGCTGTACCATTTTCACCTCGTCCTCTTCAGATAAAGAGGTACCTCCACTTTTATCTGTTTGTGCCAATAACAAAGCGGATTTGATTGCACGTAACGATTCCAAGGCTACAGTATCCTTGGCCTTCATGGCAGATTTCATTTCTTGCATTACCTTTTCCTGTAAGCCCATAGCTTTAAATTTTAACCTCACGAAGATAAAAAAATAAACCCGAAACGATGGGGGTCATTCCGGGTTCTGGCTAGGTTAAAATAACCTTTCAAAAAAAACTAACTAATCCACATTATCATGTAAAAAAGAATTGTTAGAACGCAATTGTATCTCATCATTGCTATCCTCCCCTAAAGTTGTTCTGGAAACCTTCCCGTCTTTTGGATTCTCATTCAGATTAATGCCCTGGCGTTTGTAGGCTGGCTCTTTCTCTATTTCTTCAATATGACTAATACTATTTTGGAATTTGTAATTAAAATCTTTTAATTTTCGTCTTCTTTCATCAGCTCTTGCCTTTAGTAATTCTTCAATAGGTGAACTCATAGGATCTACTTCTCCCTGATTCTTGCTCTCATTTGCCTGATCAAAGGCACTTACCGTTTTCTGTTCAAAGACAAGCTCTTCTTCCACGATCTTTGGGTCATAATCCTCCGCTTTAGAACGGGCACCTGTCAACTGCGACTCAAGCTCCATATAGTCGTCTAAACTGTAACGGGTTTCACCTTCCTTGCTGTATTCCAATACAGGGATCACTTCTATATGTTCGTTTACATCCATGTCATTGATCTCATCGTCCAAGGAAAAGGTAATGACATGTTCCTTCTCATCTTCCTCTTCGTTGTTTTCAACAATTGGCAGATCGAAACTAAAAGCTATTTGCTCTTTATTGTCATCTTTCGCCGATACAGTTACAGGATCTACTACTTCAATATCAAAAAGTTCCTCTTTGGAATTAACGATCACAAAATCATTTTCGTTCACTTCGGCAGCCACTACCTCGTCATAGAATACATTAAAGTTTCGTATAAAATTCGTGGTGGGGATCAGATCCATTTCATCTTCTATTTCCAAAGTGTGTTTCACTATTGGCTCAAAGTCTTCCTCTTCTTCTTCCAGTTCATGTACGACCACAGGTGGTTCTGTTAAGTTGTGAACAGCTTTTTGGTCATCTTCAAGAGTGTGAATGATCTTCTTAGACTCCGTATTGACGATTTCATCTTGCTGATCTACATTAAAGCCCGTTGCAATCACGGTGACGGCAATAGCATCGCCCAGTGTCTCATCTTCGCCAACTCCCATTATGATATTAGCTCCATGACCGGCTTCAATCTGAATATGATCATTGATCTCTCCTATCTCATCGATGGTGATCTCTTTAGTACCGGAAACAATCAGTAATAACACATTCTTTGCACCAGTGATCTTGTTGTCATTTAATAAAGGGGAATCAAGCGCTGTCATAATGGCTTCTGTGGCCCTCGAGGTACCAGAGGCCATGGAAGATCCCATAATAGCGGTTCCACTATTGGAAAGAACCGTCTTGGCATCTCGTAAATCTATGTTTTGAGTATAGTGATGGGTAATAACTTCTGCAATCCCCCTGGCAGCAGTAGCAAGCACTTCATCCGCTTTTGAGAATCCCGCTTTGAATCCCAAATTACCATAAACTTCTCTAAGCTTGTTGTTATTTATGATGATCAGGGAATCTACGTGATCTCGTAAACGTTCTATTCCTTTTTGTGCCTGTTGGCATCTCATTTTACCTTCAAACTGAAATGGCATCGTTATAATTCCAACGGTAAGAATGTCCATTTCCTTAGCCAGTTTTGCAATGACAGGAGCTGCACCAGTACCAGTGCCCCCGCCCATTCCGGCCGTGATAAATACCATTTTTGTAGTTGTATCGAGCATGGTTTTAATATCTTCGATACTCTCTATAGCAGCCTGCTCCCCTACTTCGGGATTTGCTCCGGCACCTAATCCTTCAGTTAGGGAAACCCCTAGTTGAATTTTATTAGGAACGGCACTATTTTGAAGTGCCTGAGAATCAGTATTGCAGATAACAAAATCTACTCCGTTGATTCCCGCCTGGAACATATAATTAATGGCATTGCTACCACCGCCTCCAACGCCGATCACTTTTATTACATTACTTTGATTCTTGGGGAGGTCAAAGGAAATACTTTCAAATTCGGTGTTCTTGCTCATGTTGTTCTTGTTACTGGTTAATGTGATATGCTTTGTACTTATTCTGCGTTATCTAAGAAATCCTTGAGTTTTTCGGACCATCGGTCAAAAACCGATTTACGTTCTTTTTTGATAGCGGTGGTCGTATTCATACTTTCATGACCCTCCAGAACCATTTCCCGCTCTTTTTCTTCTTCAAGGGTCTTTAATCTGCGTTTGTCCTTATTTTCTACAGCATTCATTAAAAGTCCAACCGCAGTGGCATATAGCGGACTTGCAATTTCTGCTTCAGAATCTCCGGCCAAATGTTCGTTGGGATATCCTATCCTGGTATCCATTCCGGTAATGTATTCTACTAATTGTTTCAGGTGTTTTAGCTGGCTGCCACCTCCCGTAAGGACAATTCCGGCGATAAGCATTTTCTTTTGATCATCGTGTCCGTAGTTCTTGATCTCCACATAGACCTGCTCCACTATCTCAACTACACGTGCATGAATGATCTTGGAAAGATTCTTTAAAGTAATTTCCTTGGGTTCCCTTCCTCTAAGGCCAGGAATAGATACGATCTCATTATCCTTGTTCTCACCCGGCCAGGCCGAACCGAATTTTATCTTTAATAATTCCGCCTGCTTTTCAATAATAGAGCACCCTTCCTTAATGTCTTCTGTAATAACATTGCCACCGAAAGGGATCACAGCGGTATGCCTAATTATTCCATCCTTAAAAATGGCAAGGTCTGTGGTACCACCACCTATATCTATTAAGGCTACTCCTGCTTCTTTCTCTTCCTGACTCAATACTGCTTCTGAGGAGGCTAGAGGCTCTAGTGTTATGTTATACAGGTCAAGGCCGGCACTTTTTATACATCGGCCTATATTTTTTATAGAGGATACTTGGCCCACTACGACATGAAAATTAGCTTCTAGTCGCCCTCCATACATCCCGATGGGCTGCTTTATTTCTGCCTGTCCGTCTACTTTGTACTCCTGAGGCAACACATGAATGATCTCCTCTCCCGGTAACATTACTAGCTTGTAAACCTGATTACAAAGTTTTTCCAGATCGTCTTCATTGATCACTTCTTCAGAATTGGCTCTGGTGATATAATCACTATGTTGTAAACTGCGGATATGTTGCCCGGCTATGCCCACTACAACAGATCCTATTTTTAATCCCGAATTGGCTTCTGCCTGTTCCACGGCCTGTTGAATAGACTTGATGGTCTGAGTGATATTATTAACAACACCCCTGTGTACCCCCAAACTTTTGGAACGACCTATACCAAGTACTTCTATCTTACCGTACTCATTTTCCTTCCCAATTATGGCTACAATTTTGGTTGTTCCAATATCTAGGCCTACTGAATAATTACCCTGTTCCATAGTTCTTTATATTTTGGTGCACACTACCTGATTATCAAATTCTAAGCTTACCACGGCATACTCCCGTAATGATTTATCTTTCATCGCCTTCGCATAAAATGCCTTGAAATTCCTAAACTTGGCCTCCAGGTCCTCCACAGTACCCAGATCAACAATAAAATCCTCCACCCGAAATTTCAACTGGTATTGTTCTTCAGATTGAATATGTATACCAATTACATTCTTTCTTAAAAAGTCGTCCTGATTTATATATTTCAATATCTCAAATACATCATCCAGACTTTTGCCTGTAATCTCTCCTGTGATGATTGGCACTCTGGCGGAGTGCATCTTGGATAATGGCATAGATTTACCATCCTCGTCCAGGTAAAATTTTGTACTTCCCTCTACACGTCCTATGGGCTGCCTTTGGAAAATCTTAGATGTAAGTCTACCGTTAATAGTAAGATATACTTGGGCGCTTTTTACCATATCATTGGCCTCAATGACCTTTTCTATAGTATTCAAAACTAATTTTTCTTTCTCCACATTGAGGACACTACCATAATTTTGTATTAACAATTTATTAACCATATCCTGAGAGAGGTATAAATTGTTGTTTCCTTCAAATATTATCTCCATATTCTGTACAGGTTTATTATGACTTCTTTTGTTAGAAAAAGCATATAGTCCTGTTATACAGCACATCAGAGCAATTACTTTTAGATAATTCCAATTAATTTTCATATTCCAGTGCTTTTTTAAGTGTGTTTATCTCCAGGCCTATATCCCCTGCTCCCAGAGTGACCAGTACCTGCGGGTTTTGTGCTTTGATCTCCTCTGCTAACTCTTTTTTGGAAATCAATTTTTTATTTGGGTTTGTAATCATTTCAAGTAACCATTGCGAGGTTACACCAGGCAGGGGTTTTTCACGAGCGGGATATATATCTAACAGTATGATACTGTCAAATCTGGAGAGACTCCGTGCAAATTCATTTACGAAATCCCGGGTTCTCGAATACAAATGAGGTTGAAAAACGCACAGCACCTTTTTATTGGGGTGCATCTCCTGTACAGCTTCAAATATTGCATCAATTTCAGCCGGATGGTGAGCGTAGTCATCAATAAAAATAAAATTCGCCTCCTTAATCTTGTAAGAAAAACGTCTTTGTACCCCTTTAAAAGTTTCCAGAGCCTCCACAAGGCGATCCAGCGGGGGTCCAGCTTGGATCGCCATCGCAAAAGCTACTAGCCCATTGAGCAAATTATGCCGGCCGGGTTTGTTGAATTTAACTCCTTTTAGGGTAGTTTCAGGAGTTCCCAAATCGAAAATGTAGGTGCCATGTTCAATTTTTATATTTCGTATGCAATAATCTGAGTCGTCTTCTATTCCATAGGTAATTCCTTGCAAAGGCAAGCCATTTCGTACAAACAACTTTCCATCAGGTTTTAGCCTGGATGCAAATGCACGGAAGGATTCCTGCAGGCTTGCATTATCTCCATAAATATCTAAATGATCTGCATCCATAGAAGTTATACAGGCAACATTTGGCGTAAGCTGAAGGAATGATCTATCAAACTCGTCTGCTTCTACTACAGAGAATTCATTTCCTTCCCATAAGAAGTTACTATTAAAATCTTCTGAAATACCTCCTAAAAAGGCAGTGACAGGTGTCCCCGTTTCTTTTAAAAGATGCGCCAATATACTTGAGGTTGTTGTCTTCCCATGGGTTCCGGCAACGGCAAAACAAAAGGTGTCTTTAGTTATCATCCCCAATACTTCAGACCTTTTTTTGATTGTATAACCGTTGGCGTCAAAATAGTTCCACTCAGTGTGATCCTTTGGCACTGCAGGAGTATAGACCACAAGCGTATCCTCTGGAGAAAGAAATGATTCTGGAATTTGTGAGACCTTATCCTCGTAATGTATCTTCATCCCCAGTGCTTCCAATTCAGAGGTTAATGGGGTTTGGGTTTTGTCATACCCACCTACCTCATGTCCAAGGAACTTATAATATCTGGCCAGAGCAGACATTCCTATGCCTCCAATGCCAATAAAATATACCTTATGGAATGAAAACTTATTCATCTACCTCCGGGATTAGTTGTACGATCTCATCTACAATATGTTCGGTGGCCCTTGGTAAGGCCAACTTCTTTATATTTCTACCCAGCTGGTCCATCTTCTCTTTGGAAGCGAGGAGTTTTTCAAAGCGGTTTTTAAATTCTATTTCCAGGTTTTTTTCCTGGATCATAAGCGCAGCATCTGCTTGTACCAGTGCCTGTGCGTTTTTAGTCTGATGATCTTCTGCTACATTTGGCGATGGAATAAAAATAACCGGCTTTGCAACCAAACAAAGTTCGGATACAGATCCTGCCCCTGATCTTGAAATAATAACATCAGCCACCTTATATGCATGTTCCATATGGTTCAGATATCCTGTCACTTTAACAAATTCTGATCCGTACTTCTTGTATCGGTCGTAGTATAGGGAGCCACATTGCCAAATGAGTTGTAAGCCCATTTTTTCGAAATTTGGCAATTGCTCTTCAATAAGTTCATTGATCCTTCTTGCTCCCAAACTACCGCCTAGTACAAGGAGTGTCTGCTTATCCGGATTTAGATCGAAATAAGCAAAGGATGCAGTTTTTTGTTCTGGTAAATGAACTAAGGAAGCACGTACCGGATTTCCGGTTTTTACGGTCTTTTCTTTTGGAAAGAACTTATCCATTCCATCATAGGCAACACAAATTCTATTCACTTTTGAGGCCAGAATTTTGTTGGTCATTCCTGCATACGAATTCTGTTCCTGCAGTAGACATGGAATTCCTTTTTGCGATGCTACACGAAGTACTGGTCCACTGGCAAAGCCCCCTGTACCTATCGCTACATGCGGTTTAAAAGTGCTTACTATATTTCGTGCTCGTATCAAACTACTTATCACTTTTATTGGAAACAGCAGATTCTTCCAGGTTAATCTTCGTTGTAATCCACTTATCCATAATCCTATTATTTCATAACCTGCTTGCGGTACTTTTTCCATTTCCATCCGGTCTGAAGCACCCACAAACAGTATTTTCGCATCCGGAAACCTTCGTTTCAATTCATTCGCGATGGCGATCGCCGGATAAATATGGCCTCCAGTACCTCCTCCCGAGAGTATAAACCTATAATTGCCCACTTAAGACTTCTAAAGGGTTATTCTCGTCTATTTCCTTCTCTTCTATGCCGGCTTTTGATCTCTTTATGCTGGCACTTAATACTATTCCGATCGCTAAACATGTCATCCAAATAGAGGTGCCGCCACTGCTGATTAGAGGGAGGGTCTGTCCTGTTACCGGAAACAATTCTACCGCCACAGCCATATTAATAAAGGCCTGAAAAACAATAGGTAACCCTACACCTACAACCAGTAATTTCCCAAAGACAGATTCACTGCTATTGGCCACCACTACGATCCTGAAGAGCAACAACAGATAAAAGAACATTAGTACAAATCCTCCTATCAATCCATATTCCTCAACAATGATCGCATAAATAAAATCTGAGGAGCTTTGTGGCAAAAAGTTCTTCATCACACTTTTTCCTGCTCCGTTGCCTACCAGACCGCCGCTGGCAATGGCTATTTTTGCTTTTTCTATTTGATAATCGGCTTCCGTATCTGCCGGATCCCAGAAACTTTCAATCCGGCTAAGCCAGGTGTCCACTCTGTTAGGGAAAAGGTCGGGTGCAGCTTTTGCGATCAGCACAAAGAAGAGAAGGCATAAAAGTCCAAATCCTACCATTGCCGACAAATATTTCAAGGGATATCCCCCCAAAAAACACAAAACAAGAACCATAAAAAATAAGATGGCCGCTGTAGAAAAATTTGCGGGTAATATCAGTATCACAATTAAGAACACCGGAGACCATAATGGCAATACACTTTCCTTAAAAGTAATAGACCTGTCCTTGATCTTCGACAGGTAACGAGCAATGTAGATCATTAAGACAACAGAAGCCAGGGTAGACGTCTGGAAGGTTATCCCAACCAAAGGCAAACGAATCCACCTACTGGCATTGGCCCCATCTATCGTAGTTCCCTGAGCCATGGTATAGACCAGGAGGGCGATCACCACAGGCATTGCAATAATGGCCAGTCCCTTAAAATAATGAGCCGGGATCTTATGTATCCCATAAATGATTCCAAAACCTAAGAAAAGTAGCAAGCCATGTTTCATAAGGTGGCCCATGGTGGTACCATTACCTACTACATACACCAAATTACTGCTGGCGCTATAGACCGGCAGGAAAGAGAATAAGGCCAGTAGGGCTACTACTGCCCAAATAACCTTATCGCCTTGTATGTGTTGTAGGAATTTCAAAATCTATAAGTTTTTTATTG
This sequence comes from uncultured Flavobacteriaceae bacterium, assembly GCA_963844995.1. GTDB lineage: Bacteria > Bacteroidota > Bacteroidia > Flavobacteriales > Flavobacteriaceae > Muriicola. Next base: position 72,527 of record CAWJQE010000003.1, read on the forward strand.
CTTCTTTAAATTGATCACCTCTATCCTCGTAGTTTTTAAAAAGGTCAAAACTGGCACAGGCGGGAGAAAGTAAGACTGTATCACCGCGTTCGGCAATCTTGTAAGCAACTTTAATCGCCTCGCTCATCGCATAGGTTTCAACAAAAATATCTACCACATTCCCAAAGACATGTCTTAGTTTGCTATTGTCCATACCCAGGCATATGATGGCCTTTACCTTTTCGCGAACCAACGGCATTAAAGCACTGTAATCATTCCCTTTGTCCAGACCACCAACAATCCATACCGTTGGAGTAGACATACTGTCGAGCGCATAATAGGTAGCATTCACATTGGTTGCCTTGGAATCATTGATGTACTGTACATGATGTATCTTTAGCACCTTTTCTAATCTGTGAGCTGCACCCTGAAAATTCTGAATACTATCTCTGATCACTTCCTTACGAATCCCCACCAGCTTGGCTGCGGTTATAGCCGCCATAGTGTTCTTCAGGTTGTGTTTTCCTTCTAATGCCAGTGAATCTGATGTCATTTTCATAGTTCCTTGTTCTGTCTTAATTACAAAGTGTTTGTCTTTTATATGTGTTCCCTGTACCCCTTCTTTCTCCAAGGAAAAGGGGAGTAATTTGGCTTGTATTGGGTGCTTCTGTAAATAGTGAACGATCACTTCATCGTCTGCGTCATAAATGAAATAGTCTTGCCCTTTTTGGTTCATCGTAATCCTGAATTTGGAGGCAATGTACTTCTGAAAATCATGCTCATACCTGTCCAAATGATCTGGAGTAATATTGGTCAGTATTCCAATATGCGGCCTGAATTTGGTAATACCATCTAGCTGAAAACTGCTGATCTCTAAAACATAATAGTCATAAGAGGATTCTGCCACCATCTTTGCAAAACTGTCTCCAATGTTTCCGGCCATACCAACGTTATATCCCGCTTGTTTCAGGATATGATGTACTAACATGGTGGTCGTGGTCTTCCCATTACTCCCTGTAATTCCAATAATGGTAGCTTCTGTATATCTGGCAGCAAATTCAATCTCCGATATAATCGTGATCTTTTTGGCTATCAGATCTTGCACCATTGGAACCTTATCAGGGATTCCCGGGCTTTTCATGACCAGGTCGGCATTCAGGATCTTCTCTTCAGAATGACCTCCTTCTTCCCAATCAATTCCAAAATGTATAAGAACGTCTTTGTATTTATCTTTAATCTCGCCTTTGTCTGAAACAAAGACCTCAAAACCTTTTTGTTTCCCCAGGATGGCAGTACCTGTGCCACTTTCTCCTCCTCCCAGGATCACTAACCGCTCCATTTACCTCACTTTTAAGGTTACTATCGTAACGATCGCCAGCAGGATCCCAATGATCCAAAACCTGGTAACTATCTTACTTTCGTGATACCCCCTCTTTTGATAATGGTGGTGTAGTGGCGACATTAAAAAAATGCGCCTTCCTTCCCCATATTTGCGTTTAGTAAATTTGAAATAACTAACCTGAATCATGACTGATAATGATTCTGCAAAGAAGATCCCACACAATAGCGGAATGAGCAATTCCTTGCGAACAATGATCGCGATTACTGCTATGACCCCTCCAATAGTTAAGCTGCCGGTGTCCCCCATAAATACTTGTGCGGGAAAGGCATTATACCAAAGGAACCCAACCAGAGCCCCTACAAATGCCGAAATAAAGACCACCAGTTCCCCTGCTCTTGGGATGTAAAAAATATCGAGGTAGTTAGAGAAAATAATATTACCGGAGACCCAGGCAAAAATGCCAAGGGTTAGGACTATAATAGCCGAAGTTCCCGCTGCCAGGCCATCAATACCATCTGTAAGATTGGCACCATTAGATACGGCGGTAACAATAAAAATAACGATGGGAATAAAGATCAACCAGGCATAAGATTCAGCTCCTTCCCCAATCCAGGAAATAAAATCTGCATAGTCTAATTCATTGTTTTTAAAAAAAGGAATGTTGGTTTTGGTTGACTTGTGTTCTTTTCCTTCTATATCCCTTACCTCAAAATTTTCTGTAATAATGGACTTGTTCTTATCTTTCATGGTAACCTCCGGATGAAAAAAGAGGGTAGCTCCTACCATAAGTCCAAGCACAACCTGCCCTAAGATCTTGAAACGTCCTTTTAGGCCTTTTTTGTTCTTTTTAAAGATCTTGATATAGTCATCTATAAATCCAATTATGCCCATCCAGATAGTGGTTATAATCAGAAGGATTATATAAATATTGTCCAGGCGTGCAAAAAGGAGAACTGGCACCAGGGTAGACATAATGATGATGAGACCTCCCATAGTGGGGGTTCCCTGCTTTTGTTGTTGTCCATCAAGGCCAAGATCGCGTACGGTTTCCCCAATTTGTTTGCGACGAAGAAAAAGAATAATTCGCTTTCCAAGTGTGGTTGCAAGAATCAAAGAAAGTAGCACTGCCATTGCCGCCCGGAACGAAAGGAACTGAAACAGGGTAGCCCCGGGGAACTGGTATTGCTTTTCTAAATATTCAAATAAGTAGTACAACATATAGTGTCTCTTGGTGCTCTTATTTATTTAAATCCTCTAAAACTTTTCTCACAATTTTAAAATCATCGAACTCAATCCTATTTCCATTGGTTTCCTGATAGGTCTCATGACCTTTACCTGCCAATAGAATTATATCCTGGGCATCGGCTAACTGACAGGCCGCTTTTATGGCTTGTTCTCTGTTCTCAATGGCCAATACTTTTTTAGCATTTTGTGGTTCCACCCCTGCTTCCATTTCCGAAATAATACTATTGGGTGGTTCCGTCCTGGGATTATCAGATGTAAAAATGACCTTGTTACTCATGGATGAAGCGATATGCCCCATTACCGGACGCTTAGACTTGTCACGATCACCACCACACCCCACTACGGTGATGACGTTTTCATTTCCAGTCCTCAATGCACTGATTGTATCCAGCACATTTTTTAAGGCGTCCGGCGTATGGGCATAATCAACAATAGCCGTTATGCGTTGTTTTGATATAAAATATTGGAATCTGCCATCCACATTTTCCAGTTCACTCAATAGTTTGAGAATTTCAAGTTTTTCTAACCCCAACAGGTCTGCTGTAGCATAAATGGCCAAAATGTTATAGGCGTTGAAATGGCCAATAAGTTTGGTCCAGAGTTCATTATTGTCGATTTTTAATAATTGTCCGCTGAATTGATTTTCGAGGATCTGAGCCCTGTAATCTGCATACGTTTTTAAGGCATATGTATATTTTTTTGCCTTTGTATTCTGCAACATCACCAGCCCGTTCTTATCATCTAAATTAGAAAGTGCAAAAGCTGTTTTTGGCAAGCCATCGAACAAGCTTTTTTTGGTATCTCTGTATTCCGCAAAGGTTTTGTGATAGTCTAAATGATCATGGGTAAGGTTCGTGAAAATGGCACCTGCAAAAAGAAGTCCATTGGTTCTTCTTTGATCAATACCATGCGAACTGGCTTCCATAAAACAAAACTCAACCCCTTCTTCATTCATCAAGGACAAGTACTTGTTAATAGTAAGTGCATCTGGCGTTGTATGCATGGTAGGGTATTCCTTTTCATCTACCATGATCCTGATAGTTGAAAGCAATCCTACCTTATATCCTGCTTTTTTAAATAATTGATAGAGCAGACTGCTTACCGTGGTTTTGCCGTTGGTACCGGTAACACCTACTAATTTTAGGTTCTTGGATGGATTTCCGTAATAATTAGACGCCATGATAGCCAACGCCTTTTTGGAGTCTTCTACCTCTATATAACTGATCTCATTGATGAGTTCTTCGGGCATTGTTTCACAAACAATGGCATTTGCCCCCAAATCAATAGCCTTTTTTATATAGGTATGTCCATCAGATTGCGTTCCCTTTATAGCTACAAACACATCGTCTAATGCTACAGAACGCGAATCAAAACAAATGCGGTTTACCAACTTAACCGTGGTACCGCTCACAGCAGTTAAACCTACTCCATATAATATGTCCTTTAAGGATGTCATGATAGGTCTAATACAATTTTAGATACCTTACTTAATGCAGTACCCTGGGTGATTGATTGTTTTATTACTTTGCCATTTCCTTTTATTTCTACCTGCAAACCAAGATTTTCCAGGATGGAAACAGCATCCATTCCACTCATACCTTTAAGGTTGGGCATGGTAGTCAACGCTTTGCTCGCCTCTTCAAAATAGTCTTCATAAGCTTCATCTAATACCTGATTAAAAGGTTCCAATGAAGCCACTTCGTCTATCAAAGGATTGTTTGCATATATCTTCTGTGCAATAGATTTAAAAACCGGACCTGAAACATCGGCGCCATAATACCCGACGCTTTTGTCTGGTTCATGAATTACCACAATACAGGAAAACTTTGGGTCGTCTGCAGGGAAATATCCCGCAAAAGTTGATATGTATCTCAGTTTGTCCGGGTCTTTCCCTACATAGTTCTTTTGGGCTGTACCCGTTTTACCGGCCATAGAAAAGTTGGGTGCGTAAAGCCGATGTCCGGTACCGTGTTCCTTCTCCACAACATTCTTGAGCAACTGCTGCACTTTATGTGCTGTTTCTTCGGAACAAATTGCCGGATTAATCACTTCTTTATCAAACTTTCGAATGGTGGTGTTCCATTCTTTCACCTCTTTGATCAGGCGGGGTCTGAGTAGTTCACCATCATTGGCGATCGCGTTATAAAAGGCCAAGGTTTGTAATGGTGTTAATGACACCTCGTACCCGTGAGACATCCAGGCTAAGGAAATACCAGACCATCCTTTGTCTCCCGGATTTCGGATCACAGGTTTACCCTCTCCTTTAATAGGAAGGTCTAATTCTTTATGAAGGTCCATCCGCATCAGTCTGTTCACAAAAACTTGTGGCTTATCCTTATAGTTATTATGGATCATTTTTGCGAAAGCGGTATTGGAGGAAACCTCAAAAGCATTGCCTACAGAGATCTTCCCATAGCCTCCGTGTTTAGAATCACGGACAGTCCGGTCGTACAGCCGCCATTTACCTTTTTCGGTATCTATGACACTACTGGTGTCAACTACCTTGTCTTCCAGGGCAGCAACAAGCGACATTAGTTTAAAGGTAGAACCAGGTTCGTTAGATTCCCCAATGGCATAATTCAACCTTTCATAATACTTGTTGCCTTCGGTCCTTCCTAAATTTGATATGGCCTTGATCTCACCCGTCCTGGTTTCCATAACAATCACACAACCGTGATCTGCTTTATATTTTTCCAGTTGCCTCAGGAGAGCATGATGGGCTATATCCTGAATATTAATGTCTATAGTAGAAATGACATCGTACCCATCCTTAGGCTCTATTATATTGTCTAACCCAATCGGTTTCCATTGTCCCTTGGCTATTTTTTGTTTCAGACGCTTCCCTTCCTTACCTCTCAAATACTGACCAAAAGCGCCTTCTAGTCCCACACGGGTAGCATAGCCGTTTTCATCAAAACGCTCATAGCCTACGCTGCGTTCTGCAATCTTCCCTAAGGGATGTTCCCGGACCGTTTTCTGATCAACAATAAGGCCTCCACGATAAGGACCCATATTAAAGAGTGGAAATTCCTTTACACTTATGTACTGGGAATAGTCCAGATTTCTGGCAATTAATGCATACCTGTTTTTGTTAGTTTTTGCCTTGCGTAAAAGCTGCTCAAAATGAGAAGAAGGCTTGTGCAGCAATCCTCCCAACTTAACTGCAAGCGGATTTACAAACTTTTTAAAATCCTGATCCTTCACGGTTACTGCATCAAACCGTATGGTGTATTTTGAGACCGAAGTGGCAAGTAAACTACCATCATCAGAATACAGATTACCCCTATTCGGTGGTATAGTAAACATCTTCTCCGTGCGTTTCATGGCTAAGGCCTTGTATTCGTCGCCATGTACCATTTGAATAGAAACCAGCTTAAATAAAACGAGCCCCGCAAAAAGGAACAAGCCCCCTGCAACGAGATACAACCTGGTTAATATGTGTTTACTTGAAAAGGCCATTTATGGATTTTCAGATTTTACTTTAATTTTTTTTGGTGGTGTTTCAGATGGGACTAATCCTTCCTCTGCCACGGTGAGACGAATGGTAGACTCTAGTTTTAATCTTTGCACATCAGATCTCATATCTACAAATTCGCTTCGCAATTCCTTTACCTCCTCATTCAAGGCTGCAAGGCGGTGCACCTTCCTATCAGCGCTATGAGAACTGGCAATCATAACGGTGGCTAAAAAGGAAGCAAAGATCAGAAAGAGCCAATTTTTAGGGGCATCGCCACTTACAAGAAACTTTCCTTTTAAGATGGCAACAAATCCGTTTTTCATATATCTACCTGCTATTTAAATGCGTTCTGCGATTCTAAGTTTTGCACTTCGTGCTCTATTATTTTGTTTTATCTCTTCTTTTGTTGGCACTATCAGATTCCCGATTTTTTTAAAGGGAGTAAGTGGGGCGCCATAAAAATCTTTTTCTACCTCCCCCTCGAACTTTCCCATTTGAATAAATCGTTTAACCAATCGGTCTTCCAGCGAATGGTAACTAATAATACTCAGCCTTCCTTCTTTATCTAGCAGCGCCGGTGTTTGCATCAAGAACTCCTTTATTGCCTCCAGCTCCTGGTTTACTTCTATTCTGATGGCCTGATAGATCTGTGCCAATATTTTATGTTCCTTATGAGCCGGCAAAAAACGCTTCAAAACCACTTTAAGCTCTGTTGATGTCTTAATGGGTTCTTTCTCCCTGGCCGAAATTATTTCTCTGGTCATGGCCTCAGCATTTCTCAACTCACCATATTCAAATAACACTCTTCGTAACTCTTTGTGTTCATATTGGTTGATCACCTCATAGGCCGAAAGCTCGTTCCGCTTTGACATCCTCATATCTAGTTCTGCCTCAAAGCGGGTAGAGAAACCACGTTCCGCACTGTCGAACTGATGTGAAGAGACCCCAAAATCGGCTAGGATCCCATCTACTTTCTTTATGCCATAGAACTTTAAAAACTGACCCAGATACCTGAAATTTTCGTTGATCAGGGTAAATCTTTCATCTTGTATTTCATTTGCAACGGCCTCCTCATCCTGGTCAAAAGCGATCAATTTTCCTGCATCTCCCAATTGCTTCAAGATCTCTCTGGAATGTCCTCCACCTCCAAAGGTGATATCCACATAGACCCCATTATTTTTTATGTTGAGTCCTTCAACAGATTCTTTCAGCAATACCGGATTATGATACTTCATCACCATCTTCACCCATTACCTCTTCAGCCAATTCCGCAAAGTTTTCAGCTGTGTCATCCAGTACTTTCTCATAGTTATCTTTATCCCAGATCTCGATGATATTAATGGCCGAACTCAATACCACTTCCTTGGTTATCCCCGCAATGGCGATCAGATTCTTTGGTATCAGGAGTCGTCCGGTGGCATCAATCTCAACTGGCTTTACCCCTGCCGAAAACCTTCTTATAAAATCATTGTTCTTTTTCTTGAAGCGGTTCTTACGGTTCATCTTCTGCATTAGTAAATTCCATTCTTCCATGGGATACAATTCCAAACAAGGCTGGAACACAGAACGCTTTATTACGAAGCCCTTGTTTATCACAGGAGCCATTTGATTCTTAAGGGTCACAGGTATCATTACCCTGCCCTTTACATCGGCCTTACAATCATATGTTCCAATGAAACTGATCATCTGTATCTGGTTGGTCTTTCGTATATAAACTCAAATATATATAAATTATTACCACTATTTACCACAAATTACCACTTTGTTCATAAAAATTGCCACTTTTACCCCTTTAAATCTTAAATCGGCTACTTTATGGAAATACTCCACATTCATTGGTGATGAAAGAATAATCCCTTTGGGATTATAAAATCGCATTCCCTTACCTCAATTAAATGGCGGCATATGAGGATAATGCCTATATTTGCCAACTGACAACAGAAGCTGTCCTGCATGGAGAAAAACATAAAGACCGACGGTAAATACAGATATATAGAGGTTGGTGAAGGAACCCCAATAATCATACTTCACGGCCTTATGGGCGGTTTAAGTAATTTTGAAGGGGTAACCAGCTATTTTCCTCAGTTAGGTTATAAAGTATTGGTCCCGGAACTGCCTATTTACGGTATGCCAATGCTTAAGACCAATGTCAAGAATTTTGCAAAATTCCTGGAACGTTTTATTGAATACAAAGGCCTAAAGGATGTCATCCTTTTAGGAAATTCTCTTGGAGGTCATATTGGTCTGTTACATACAAAGCTGTATCCAAAAATGGTTAAAGCCCTCGTTATTACGGGCAGTTCGGGACTTTATGAAAGTGCCATGGGAGATGGCTACCCAAAACGCGGCGATTACGAATTCATCAAAAAGAAAGCACAGGATGTCTTTTATGACCCTGCTGTTGCTACCAAAGAGATCGTAGATGAAGTATTTGCTACGGTCAATGACCGTATGAAGCTTGTTAAAACCTTAGCGATCGCAAAAAGCGCCATACGTCATAATATGTCTAAAGACTTGCCTCATATGTATACTCCTACCTGCATTATCTGGGGTGAAAACGATTCTGTGACCCCACCCAATGTGGCAAAGGAGTTTCATGAACTATTGCCAGATTCGGATCTTTTTTGGATCAAAAAATGTGGTCATGCTCCCATGATGGAACACCCTAATGAATTTAATGAGGTGTTGGAAAAATGGCTGGCAAAACGAAATTTCTAAGGACTGTATGTCATGAAAATAAAGTCGGCCGACTTTGTAGTTAGCAATACCAATGTTGCCCATTGCCCATCAGAGCCTATTCCTGAATACGCATTTATTGGCAGGTCTAATGTGGGAAAATCTTCCTTGATCAACATGTTGACTGAACGCAAATCACTTGCTAAAACATCGGGCAGACCTGGAAAAACTCAGCTTATCAATCATTTTAAGATCAATAACAACTGGTTCTTAGTAGACTTGCCGGGATATGGATATGCCCGCGTTTCCAAAAAGGACAAAAAGACATTTCAAAAATATATAACCGATTATTTTCTTGAACGAAAACAGCTTTTAAGTGCTTTTGTACTTGTAGATATTCGCCACGAACCACAACCCATAGATCTGAAATTTATGGAATGGCTCGGGGAAAAGTCCATCCCTTTTTCCATTATTTTCACCAAAGCCGATAAACTGAAACCCAAAGCCATACAGAGAGAGGCAGAGGCTTATCTGACTGCTATGACGAGTGATATCTGGGAACATGCTCCCCCTCATTTTATTACCTCATCCACACATTCCCTTGGAAGGGAAGAAATATTGGAATATATAGATGAGATCAATAAAGAATACTATAAGGGACAAAGTAGCTGATCTGTCGCGCACCCGAATAACATGACTTTAAGAGTCTGTACTTAGCAGCCTATTTTGGATGGCATCTATAAGTTCTTGTGTTTCCTTAAAGGTATTGAGCTCAATAGTTCCCATAAATATATCTAGGTCGTGTGCCGTAAGCTCTAGGATTATTGGAAATGTATATGCCGGCATAAATTTGGATGCATAGATCTTGAGAAACTCATCTTTGTGCAAGAATTCCATTTCGATCGTATGATCTTGTCGAAATTTTTTCCAACGCGATTTTTCTGTGAAGGTTCCGAACGTTAGTTCACAAAGATTGCATTCGTAGGTACCCGGATTTATTATCTTATGTGCAATATCTAGCAGGCCATTTTTAATACCGGCATTTGCGTTATAGACAAAAACTAACTTTTTAATTGGATCTTTAGCCACCTTGAGAAATTTAAATAGGTTAGAGCTTCGGAATTCTCTACAGACCTAATATTGTTGGATATACTGGAATTTTAGGATTTCAATTCTAACTTTTCTGCGAAATATTCACAAAAATCCTTCATGGTAGCCGTCATTTTTTCGTCTTGGGTGGCCTTCATAAAAGTATCAGATAGGGCCACAAGGGTTTGGTGGAAAAAGATCTTCATTTCATCTAGCGGCATATCCTTGGTCCATAGATCTATCTTAAGTGATTCCTTGTTCTTGCTATCCCAAACAGATAACAGCATAGCCTTAGCATCTTGGTCTAAGATACCACCATCCTGGGCAGACCAGGTTAATTTTTCCGGGATCCTGTTCTCATCAAGGGCAATCCTTAAGGTTATTTCTGAGGTCTCTTGCTGGGCCATAGTCTTACTTCTTAGGTTTGTAATTTGCTTCTTTAAATATAGTCTCGGCCGGCAAATTCCACAATTCCTGTACCGGAATATCCGTTTTCTCCATAAAGGACCTGACGATCTGCCATCCCATATATCTCCCAAGCCTTCCCGGTGATTCATTATCCAATTCTAACCTGAATTTAGAAAATGGCGCAGGATCGAGAAATCGCGGTCCTAATTGTGCGTCTGTACTATACAATAGTTCTCGTTCAATAAAGTAGCGCCATATTTGCTCTTCATTAGCCTGTGCCCAGCTATATTCCTCGTCATAATATCCTATTTTCTGGGCATCTGTTTGCCAGGTTAACAACAGGTCCTTTAGATAGAGCTCCTTGCCATAGTAGATCATCTGTGCTAAAAATGAGCGATCTCTTGGATAGGAGATCACCTTTTTCGAAAAAGCACTTACAATATCACTTTCCAGGTATTCCTTGTCTAAACCTTTAGAAATATAACGATCTATACCCTGGTAAAACCGATGATGCATGCCAAGGTAATTATCAAGCCCAATTAGAAGAAGGGTATCTGTTAAGATGATCCTGTTTTCGTAATCTACATCAGTGGTGAGTGTCACTACAGTGGGAGTATTATAGGCCGGGAAATAATAGGCGATATGTTTGAACAGCAAAGTGATCTCTTCCTGTACTTCAGTAAAATCGGCAAAAGCACTGTCTACTGCTTGTCTTAATTCTATCTGAAGCGTGTCCTGTATTTTAGCGATCCAAATACTATCAGAATATTGCGATGGAAAGAAATATGGATACTTTTCTTTAATAACTACTAAATTCTCGGGGGTAGTCTCAGCAAACTCCTGGTCAAAACGCAGCACCTTTAATTCCAACGCCTGATTTGCAATACCAGCAGGTACTTCTTTCTCATTTTTACATGCCCCAATTATACAAAGCATACAAATTACCCATATTGTTCTGTACATAGAAAGTTCTCCTTTAACTGTTTTAATATTATGTTTGCAGAGGCTATTTTTACGGGGCCAAAGTTACAGTATTTCAATTTAAATTAAGTGCAACATGCAAACAGATAAAGTAGTAGATCATATTGTTGAATGGTTAAAGGATTATGCTACCAATGCAAAAATGAAGGGTTTCGTCATTGGTATATCCGGCGGTATTGATTCTGCCGTGACCTCTACCCTTTGTGCTCGTACCGGTCTTGATCTTTTATGTGTAGAAATGCCTATTCACCAGGGAGTTAAACAAGTTACCCGAGCAGATAAACATATTAAATGGTTGCAGAAACACTATCCAAATGTTAGTCGGCAACCCGTGAATCTAACCCCAGTTTTTGATCATCTGGTAGCCGCATTACCGGTTGTAGATAATGAAGAAGAAAGACATATGTCTCTTGCCAATACGAGAGCCAGACTGCGTATGACCACTTTGTACTATTTTGCAGCACTCTTACGCTATCTCGTGGCAGGCACCGGAAACAAAGTGGAAGATTTTGGGATCGGATTTTACACGAAGTATGGGGATGGCGGCGTGGATCTTAGTCCAATAGCCGACCTGCTTAAGACCGAGGTATATGAAGTTGGATCCCTATTAGGGGTGCACAAGGAAATCCTAATGGCCGCTCCTACAGATGGTTTGTGGGGTGACCATAGAACAGACGAAGATCAAATAGGGGCTTCCTACCCGGAATTGGAATGGGCCATGGCAATGGAAGCTGAAGGAAAACATATACATGACTTCGAAAACAGGGAAGCAGAGGTTTTTCAGATATATAAGAAGTATAATTCAGCTAATAAGCATAAGATGATTCCTATACCTATTTGTAAGATTCCTGTTACACTAAAATAACCGATCACCTAATAATCAGGCAATTAAGACGAATTAATGAAAGGAAATTGTAGTAAAACCATAAAAAAAGTACAGATTTGCCTTAGAAATTAGATATTAAAACCTTACATTGCATGCTAGGGTTATGCATAAAACCTACGCATAATATCTAGAAAAAACCGACGAATGATTAAAATTCTTATTGCCGACAACCATCCCATTGTCCGTCTCGGAATTAAAGAAGTACTTAATACAGTTCCCGAATTCAACGTACTAGGCGATGTATCAACAACTACCGAACTTTTCAACTCTTTAGAGAATGCCGTTCCGGATGTAGTAATTCTGGAAATGGATATTCCTGAGATCAATGGAATAGCCACCTTGAGAAAGATCAAAAAGGAATTTCCCGAAGTAAAAGTTCTTATATACAGTGGCCAATCTGAGGATGTTTATGCCTTGAGTACCATTAGGGCAGGTGCCTTTGGATATCTTTCCAAAACTTCAGAATTGGATTACATAATCAGCGCCGTAAAAAAAGTGAGCCAAGGAAAGATGTTTATTACAAATGAATTGGCCCAACGCCTTGCGTTCGACGAAGGAACTCAAAAACAGCGTAGATTTTTCAGAAAACTTTCAACCAGGGAAGTAGAAGTACTGAAACTGCTTGCAAGTGGCAAACGCAACAAGGATGTTGCAGAGGGTCTTAATTTGAACGAAAAGACCGTTAGCACATACAAATCCCGACTAATGAAGAAATTAAATGTAGATAATCTGGTAGACCTGTTGCAACAAGCAAAGGCACTGGAACTCTATTAAGCACAATAACCAAACTTAAAAAACCCTCTGAACTTTCAGGGGGTTTTTTTATTGCCATAAACTTCTTCTTATCCTTTATAAGAGCTTTTAAGAAAGGACCCTGTTTAGCTTGTTGCTCAACAATTTATTCAACTGCAGGTAATTCACTATCTCTTCTAAAACCTCCCGGTTATCATCTGTCTGGTCCTCCGTATTTTGCTGTAAGGCATTGATCCTTTTTTTGATGAGATAACAACGTAAAGTGAGGATGGTTTCGCTTACTAATTGAGAAATTGAAGTAGCTTTTTCCTTGGGATAAATGTCTTTGCTTTCCCAATTGTGGAGTCTGTATTTTTCCTCCTCCATCAAAATTGAGGAAATATTATTTACCAGTTCCTGATCTAATTCATTTAAAAAAGAGGCAACACTAAAATCTTCTTTTTCATTCAGGGTTTCCATCAGCCTGTAATAGATCTTTCTAAAATGTTCATGGGTCATTTCGATCTCATCTTCCTGAAGATCCAAATAGATCTTTTCATACACCCTTGATTCAATTCGCTCAGGCTCCAGAACAAGGTCTCCTGCTTCATTCTCCTTTAGGACCAGGTCCTCAAATTGCTGCTCTTCATTTCCGTAAAGCAACAAGATCTCTATGATCTTTCGCTCTAGTTCATATTGCACATCCACCTTCGTTTCTCTTGGAGTCTCGCGGATCACCTCAAAGGCTTTTTGTTCGCTTTTAACTTGTTTGTTAGCTTCGGAGTATGCTTTTTTACTGATCTGAGCAAGGGTGTTGAACAAAACCTCCTCGGAGATGTTCATCATTGCTGCACACTGCTGAACATAGAGTTCGCGTTTAATACGATCCGGGATCTTGGCAATACTGCCAACAATATCGCGTATGGTATCAGCTTTTTTAATGGGATCGTTAGCTGCATCCTCAGCCAGTAAGGAGGTCTTGAATTTGATAAAATCCTTGGCTTGTTCCTCCAGATAAAGGAGAACCTCTTCATATGAATTATTCTTTGCGAAACTATCCGGATCCTCTCCCTCAGGAAAAGTACATATGCGAACATTCATACCCTGTTCCAGAATGAGATCTATTCCACGTAGCGATGCACGTAAACCGGCCGCATCACCATCGAACAACACGGTAATATTACTGGTCAGCCTATTGATCATCCGGATCTGTTCCGGGGTCAGGGCTGTACCACTGGATGCTACTACATTGTGGATCCCTCGCTGATGGAGTTGAATTACATCGGTATATCCTTCTACAAGAAAACAATTGTCTTCTTTCGCGATCGCCTGTTTAGCATAATAGATACCATAGAGTACCTTGCTTTTATGATAGATCTCACTTTCGGGAGAATTCACATATTTAGCAGCTTTTTTGTCGCTGGTAAGTATCCGACCCCCAAATCCAAGGACCCTTCCACTTAACGAATGGATAGGGAATAAAACCCTTCCCTTAAAACGATCAAATTTTCGGGACTGTCCTGGTCGTGAAGTATCCTCTTTGACAATACTAAGACCTGTTTTCTCTAAAAAAGTTAGCTGATAGCCTTTTTCCAGAGCATGGTTTGTAAAAGCATCCCATTCATCGAGTCCATATCCCAAACCAAACTTTCGAATGGTCTCATCGGTAAATCCCCTTTCCTTAAAATATGATAGACCAATTGCCTTTCCCGGTTGGGTATTCCATAGGACATCGGCAAAATAAGTCTGGGCAAATTCCGAAACAAGATACAAGCTCTCCCGTTCATTGGCCTGTTCTTTCTGCTCGTTGCTTTGTTCCGTTTCCTCTACCTCTATCTGATATTTCTTCGCCAGATATTTAATGGCTTCAGGATAGGTAAAATGCTCATGCTCCATCAAAAAGGCCACCACATTACCCCCCTTACCACTGCTGAAATCTTTCCAGATCTGCTTTACGGGCGATACCATAAAACTGGGAGAACGCTCATCTGTGAACGGACTTAATCCTTTGAAGTTGGAACCCGACTTCTTAAGATTTACAAAATCGCCAATAACCTCCTCTACACGGGCTGTTTCATATACCTGGTCTATAGTGTTTTTTGCGATCAAAGCTCAACTGTTACGGAACCTTAAAAATACACAAACAGGGACGGTTTAAAAAACAAATCCCTGTTTTATGAATGAAATATCAAAGCAATTATGATCCCCGGTTTTGCGGGTCCAACTTTTCCTAGTCCAGATCGAATCGCACCCCAAATGAAATGTTTCTTTGCTCGGTAGTGGCATCCTTAAAAATGGGATTCAGATCGTATTTTGTGTAGAGCAATACGCCATCTATACCTATATAAGCTCCAAGTCCATAGACCAGGTCACTAGAGTTGTACCCACGTTTAAGTTTGTCCTTTGCCCGTTCTCCATTACGGTCATATTTTAATTTTTGGCGGGTCCCCAGATTAAATCCACCATAGCCTCCTATTCCGATCCTGAATTGGTTTCTTAAAGAATATCTTATTTTGCTCTCCGTTTTGGTCATTTTAGAAGGTCCGAACTCAAGATATAGGGGAATCACCAGGTTATCCATACGTAATTTTGATTTCCTCAGATCTACATCAAAGGTCTCCAGGGTGGTCTCGGAACCATTTGTAACAAAATACTGATTGTCTTTAGGATTGAGGCCATTAAACTGCAAGGAGAGGCCATAGGCAAATCTCATAAAGTTAGAGTTTTCAAAAACACGTGTTCTCCATGTAACTCCTATTTCAAAGAAACGGCTTCCGCCCAGTTCATATGGTGAATCCCCTAAGGATTGTCCATCGATTATGGCATTGTTTATCCCAAAGGCCAGCACCATATCCGAATATGTCCTTCGGTCATAAACTACCGGACTTGGTTCACTTCTATCAGAATATTTAATACCAAATATTCGACTATTATCTTGATCCTTATGACCCAATCCTATTTCAATTTTAGTAACATAAGGCACCGTATCCTGCACTAAATTTGCATCTCCGTTGTTTCGCTCCATGAGCGCAATGGTATTATCCAGAATAGCCAGTTTATTCTCAATGTTCAGGGCTCGTTTCTTAGCTGCTTCCTGCTTTAGTTCCCTGGCCTCCTCCAAAGTGATCTCGCCATTTTTCTGACGCTGTACGATCTCCTCTACTTCCTTTTTCAACGCTTCCTTTTCCTGAAGGTTGATCTGAACTTTCTGCAGACGAAGTGAATCTATTTGCTGTTGCACATCTGTCTGAGCGCTTATACCTTGTGCGAGGAACAATAGCGCGATTCCCAGAATTACTTTTGATAATGTTGTCATGATTCTTCTGTTTTTGATGATTGATTGATGAATAAACTTCTCCTGTCTTCATAGCTTTGTATGAAGAAATTAAACCTACTATTTCATTGTTGATTACTCGTTGCGATAGGCAATGGCCGACCTTACTTTTACATAACCATCTTTTAATTTTTCAAATAACTGATCTCTCAAAGATCTGTTGAGTTCGTCTTCCACATCGGACAAGAGAGCCAGGGCATCTACTGTTTGAGATGCTCCTGAAATTTGCTCTTCCAGCAATTCTTTCTGAGCTGTTCTTAATAAAGAATCTACAGTAGCATCACTTACAGCACCCTGGGTTTGTTCCAAAATGGTTACCCGGTTCATTACTTCAGCAATTTTGGTATCTACCTTCTCTAAGGCAACAAAGTCCTCCGCCATCTTCTGGTCTAAATAATTTTGGTTGTACCACACTTTGCACCAATACTTCATTAGGTAATTGCCTATTCTCCTGCAAAGGATCCTTTTTTACAAAGTCGCTATTGTTCTCAAAATCTTCTTTCAAAGACTCCTTAATTTCTAATGTATTGGGAAGGTCAGAATTATTGTCTGTAGATTTCACTACTTCCTGAGAAGGAATTACCTCAGCGCCCGGCTGAGATAGATAAAATACTGAAACAAATAAAATCCCGATAAAACCGGCTGCTATCCCATATGCCCAATACCCCTTTTTATTTGCTTCCGAGGCAGATCCCAGTTGCTCTTCGATCTTACTCCAGGCATTTTCGGTAGGAGCCATAGTTCGTTCATGCAACACCTCTTTTATTTTCTTTTCTACACTATTCTTTGCCATGATAAAATTCTTTTTTGTTAGGACTGCCCCTCTTTTGCTATTGCCAGATTACTTATTCTTTGTTGTAAATAATTGCGAGCCTTAAAAAGCTGTGATTTTGAAGTGCTCTCCGAAATATCAAGCATATCAGCAATTTCCTTATGCTTATACCCTTCAACAACATAGAGCACAAAGACCATTTTATAGCCTTCCGGGAGAGAATCTATTAGCACTTGTACTTCCGACGCCTGCAACGATGATTCTATAAATACGGTTTCTTCAGCAGCCAGAGGTAGTTGATCTGAATCAAAGACCACAAACTGATTTTTTCGCAAATAGGAGATCGCTTCCCTAATCATGATCCTGCGAACCCAACCTTCAAAACTGCCTTCATTTCGAAATGTATGCAGTCCTTTAAAGACTTTTACAAACCCGCTGATCATAACATCCTCTGCAAAATGTTGGTCCTTTACATATTGCCTGCAAACCGATAACATCTTAGGGGAAAACTTCTCATAAAGCATACGCTGGGCATTTCTGTCCCCTTTCAATGCTTTTTTAAGCATCCTCTTTTGGTTCTCATACAATGAAATGATCTTCATTAAGTGTGGTCTTCTATTGTTATAGACGAACTAAACATCAAAAACGTTGCCTCAACTAGCAGAAATTTCAAGTTTTTTGTAAATCGAATGGCGATCAATTACTTTTTTCGATCTACCACATAGTTCACCAATAACTGCAAGGCCTCTTTATATGGTGAATCCGGATAGGTCTCCAAAAGCTGAAGGGCTTCGTCCTGATAAGCATGCATTTTAGATTCTGCATATTCCAAACCTCCTTTATCTTTGACAAATTGAATGACTTCTTTGACCCTTTTCTTGTCTTTGTTGTGGTTCTTTATGGAGTTAATAAGCCACCTTTTTTCTTTTTGGGTAGCGTTATTAAGCGCATAGATCAGAGGGAGCGTCATTTTTTGTTCCTTAATATCGATCCCTGTAGGTTTACCGATCTGGGTGTCACCATAGTCAAAAAGGTCATCTTTTATTTGGAAGGCCATCCCGCAGAGCTCGCCAAACTTCCTGAATGTCTCCACATGGGTAGAATCGGGTTGCACTGAACAAGCACCTAAACTACAGCAAGCGGCAATGAGTGTAGCTGTTTTCTGCCGTATGATCTCGTAATAAACAGCTTCGTCAATATCTAGTCGTCTTGCTTTTTCCAATTGCAATAATTCCCCTTCACTTATCTCTCTGATAGCCACTGAAATGATCTTTAGCAGATCAAAATCGCCATGCTCTACAGATAATAGCATGCCCTTAGACAGGAGATAATCCCCAACAAGAACGGCGATCTTGTTCTTCCAGAGAGCATTGATCGAAAAGAATCCTCTGCGTTTATAACTCTCATCTACCACATCATCATGAACTAATGAAGCGGTGTGAATCAGTTCAATGACCGAAGCGCCCCTATAGGTACGCTCATTAACTTCTCCATTGTTCACCAATTTGGCAGTAAGAAACACAAACATAGGACGCATTTGTTTCCCTTTCCGGTTCACTATATAATAGGTGATCCTGTTTAAGAGGGCGACTTTAGACGACATGGATTCAAAGAATTTTTGCTCAAAGAGCTCCATTTCCTTGTTTACAGGTTCCTTTATTTGAGATACGATTTTCAATGAAGTGGGTTTGCTACAACGGTCTTAGTATTCCTTAAAAATAAGGTAAAAATTGCCACGCTCTTGGTGACAGCGTACTTTATATGATTCCATTTAATCTATTACTATTCCTCTAAAGATAACAGAGCTACGATTTATTTGCCAATTGTCCACAGGCCGCATCAATATCCTTCCCTCGCGAACGCCTAACGGTAACAGTGATCCCATTCTTTTCCAGGGTATTGACATATAAGTTGAGTGCCGATTCTCCTGCTTGCTGAAAGGCTCCGTCATCTATTGGGTTGTATTCTATAAGATTCACCTTTGAAGGGGCAAATTTGCAAAAATCGACCAGGGCATCTACATCTTTCTGGGTGTCATTGATCCCCTCCCATACCACATATTCATAGGTGATCCTGCTTTTTGTCTTTTGATACCAATAAATCAAAGACTCCCTTAAGTCTGCCAGTGTAAAGGTTGCGTTAAAAGGCATAATTGAGGTCCTTATTGTATCGATCGCTGAGTGCAGGGAAACTGCCAATTTAAATTTCACTTCATCATCGGCCATTTTGCGAATCATCTTTGGCACTCCGGAAGTAGACACAGTGATCCGTTTAGGGGACATCCCCAATCCTTCTTTTCCTGTGATCTTTTCGATGGACTTTAATAAATTGTTATAGTTCATCAATGGTTCTCCCATCCCCATAAAGACAATATTGCTCAGGGGCCGATCGTGATATAGTCTGCTTTGACGATCAATCGCCACAACCTGGTCATAGATCTCATCCGGATTTAGGTTGCGCATCCTTTTTAGCCTGGAGGTGGCACAGAATTTACAATCCAGGCTGCATCCAACCTGACTAGAAACACAAGCGGTAGTTCTTGTTTTTGTTGGAATTAATACCGATTCTACAATTAGTCCATCATGTAAGCGTACTGCATTTTTAATTGTCCCATCTGAACTGCGCTGCATTTTATCTACCTTGATGTGATTGATCACGTATTGATCCATCAGCGTGGCCCTTGTCTCTTTAGAGAGATTGGTCATGTCCTCAAAGGAATGGGCACCTTTCTTCCACAACCATTCAAACACCTGGTCTCCCCTGTAGGCCTCATCTCCACTTTCCTTAAAAAAGGATCTGAGTTGTTCCCTGCTTAAGGCCCGGATGTCTTTCTTTTGAATGGTATCCATGTTTAAAAATAAGAAATCCTGCTCCCCCAAGCGAATTTTGGTGGCGCAGGATCTTGTGACTATTAATTGAATTAAATGATCAGCATGGCATCACCATAGGAATAAAAACGGTATCCTTCAATGATGGCTTCTTTGTATGCTCGTTTCATCAGATCGTGTCCCATAAATGCAGAGACCATCATTAACAGGGTAGATTTAGGTAAATGAAAATTAGTGACCATAGCATTGGCGATACTAAACTCATAGGGTGGAAAGACAAACTTGTTTGTCCAGCCATCAAAAGTATTTAGCATATGTTTTGAAGACACTGCACTTTCCAGGCCTCTCATTGCTGTGGTCCCAACCGCACAGATTCTTCGTTTATTGTTTTTGGCGTTGTTCACAATTTCAGTTGCTTTCTCATCGATCACCAATTCTTCACTATCCATTTTATGTTTGGAAAGATCCTCTACCTCTACCGGATTAAAAGTACCTAATCCAACATGCAGGGTTACCTCAGCAAATTTGATCCCCTTGATCTCAAGTCGTTTTAACAGGTGTTTTGAAAAATGGAGTCCTGCCGTAGGTGCTGCCACTGCGCCTTCATGTTTGGCATAAATGGTTTGATACCGTTTTTCATCTTCCGGTTCTACATCGCGTTTAATGTATTTTGGCAATGGGGTCTGACCCAATTCACGCAATTTTCTTCTAAAATCGATATAAGCACCATCGTACAGAAAACGAAGGGTACGTCCTCTGGAAGTAGTATTGTCTATAACCTCAGCAACCAGGCTTTCATCTTCACCAAAGTAGAGTTTATTCCCTATTCTGATCTTCCTTGCAGGATCTACCAAAACATCCCAAAGGCGTTGTTCTTCATTTAATTCACGAAGCAAAAACACCTCGATACGCGCTCCGGTCTTTTCCTTATTCCCAAATAATCTGGCCGGAAATACTTTGGTATTGTTCAACACCATAACATCGTCCTCGTCAAAATAGTTGATAAGGTCTTTGAACATTTTGTGTTCAATTTTACCTGTATCCCTATGTACGACCATTAACTTGGATTCATCCCTGTGTTCTGATGGATATTCTGCCAATAATTCTTCAGGAAGTTCAAAACTAAAATGAGATAATTTCATAGAGTGTTACTTTTTTAGGCTGATATTTTTTGAAAGAGATGAAAACTCAAAAATGAAACTTTAAAAATGGTTCAAAATTTTGGTTTTACGCCCTTTTTCAAGCCTGCAAATATACGACCCTGAAACAGGCGTTGTCAAGTAAAACAATAATTAAATAAGGAATCTTATGAAGTGACCTGAAATTTGAGCCCCTGAAGATCTTTCCAGAAGTCGGGATACGATTTTGAAACTACCCCCGCATCATTTATAAACAGGGATGTCTTCATTGCCAAAGGTGCAAATGCCATGGCCATTCGATGGTCGTTATAGGTTTCTATAGTGACGTCCTTATTGACCTTACCATCTGCCTCCAACTCCAAATCTTTGTCTGACACTTTTACGGTAGCTCCTAACTTCGTAAGTTCATCTTTAAGGGCCTCAAGTCGGTCTGTTTCTTTGATCTTCAAGGTATGTAATCCTGTGAGATGACAGCCAATTCCTAAACCAAAACAGGTAACAACAATTGTTTGTGCAATATCTGGTGTATCAGCTAAATGGAGAGAAAGCGGTATGTCATGGCCATTTTCATCAATATTTTTTGCGGCTTTTGCTCGCTTTATAAGATGAAGGCTTTGCCCTTTAAAGATTGTTTCTACTCCAAAATGAGTATACACTTCTGCCAGGACACGATCTCCCTGCAGACTATTGGGGGTATAGGATGAAATTTCCAATTCTGTGCCTATCTTACTTAGGGCCACAATGCTGTAGAAATAAGATACAGAACTCCAGTCAGACTCTACCACTACATTCTTTGGCTCTGTTGTTTTCAATGGATATACCTTGATAGTATTGGCTTTGAAAGTGGTTTTAATTCCCAGTGCCTCCAAAAGAGACAATGTCATTTTGATATAGGGAACTGAGGTGATCTCACCCAACAAATCTATTTCCAAACCTTTTGGTAAACTTGCAGCGATCAGCAACAAAGCGGAGATATATTGACTACTGATGTTAGCGGGTAAACTTACTTTTTGTGCCGTTAGTTCTCTTCCTTTGATCTGAAGCGGCGGATATCCTTCTTTTTTTTGATACTGAATTTCTGCCCCCAGGTTTCGCAGCGCATCTACCAATACTTTAATGGGTCGTTCTTGCATCCTTGATGACCCTGTAAGCATTACATCAGTTCCATCTTTGGAGGCAAAATAGGCCGTAAGGAAGCGCATGGCAGTACCCGCATGATGAATATCCACTTCCCCTTTTGTTATTGAAAGTCCTTGCTTCATTACTTCAACATCATCCGCATTCGACAAGTTTTCTATTGTTAAATTAGGATAAAGTGCCTGAAGAATAAGAAGCCTGTTTGATTCACTTTTGGATCCGGTGATCTTGATGGCGGACCGTAAAACGGAATTTGGAGGACCAGAGAGGTGAAGTTTCAAGCAGATTAGATTTAAGAGTTTTTACATGCTACATTAAAGGAGACCTGATGCATCAAAGATAGGATTATTTCAACTTTTTGTTATCCTGATGGCGTTGGTGATCGCGTTTTGTCTTTATCGCAAGTTTCTTCTCAAATGAAGCTTCCAGATCTATCCCGGTTTGGTTGGCAAGACAGAGAACTACAAAAAGAACATCGGCAAGTTCCTCCCCAAGATCCTTATCCTTATCTGATAGTTTCTCGCTCTGCTCCCCATAGCGCCTGGCAATGATACGCGCTACCTCCCCTACTTCTTCTGTTAACTGAGCCATATTGGTTAGTTCATTAAAATAGCGAACCCCATGGGCTTTGATCCATTCATCTACTGCGCTTTGTGCATTTTTTATATTCATAGATCCTTATTTTTTGTATCCATCATTATTGTAACAGGCCCGTCATTCAAAAGAGCCACCTTCATATCGGCCCCAAAGATACCAGCTCCTACTTTTTTGCCCAGTTCCAGCTCCATATGAGTTAAGAACTGCTCATAAAGCGGTATAGCCACCTCTGGTTTGGAAGCTCTGATATAGGAAGGCCTGTTCCCTTTTTTTGTTGTTGCATGGAGGGTAAACTGACTTACTACAATAGCATCGCCACCCTTCTCCAACAACGATTTATTCATAATCCCTTCAGCATCATTAAAGATCCGCAGATTCACGATCTTACGGGATAGCCAGGTAATATCTTCAGAGCTATCCTCATCTTCTATGCCCAAAAGTACCAACAAGCCTTCTCCAATTTCCGAGATCCTATTTTTATCTACGGTTACGTGTGCCCAGGCCACCCGTTGAATGACTGCTCTCATTCGTTATATTGTTTAATACTAATCATTGCATTTTCATTCAAAAACATCAAAACGATAGGTATCTTCCTCTCCGGTTACCATTTGCAGATAACTCTTATACCTGCTCCATGAGACACCATCGTTTTCAAGAGCTTCTTTTACCGCACATTGCGGCTCATCTATATGCAGGCAATTATTGAATTTGCAATCTTGTTTTAACTTAAAGAATTCAGGAAAATAGTCCCCTATTTCTTCTTTTTCCATATCTACCAGACCAAACCCTTTGATCCCGGGAGTATCTATGATCCGGGCATCAAAACTCAGATCATACATTTCAGCAAAAGTAGTGGTGTGTTGTCCTTGCAAATGTTGTTCTGAAATAGCTGCCGTTTTCAATTGAAACGATGGTTCAATAGCGTTTATCAGAGTAGATTTGCCAACACCCGAATGCCCGGAGAACATACTTATTTTCCCTATCATTAGTTCCTTTACTTTGTCTACATGACTACCTTGTTTCGCAGAAATTCCAATACAGGTATAGCCTATTTTACGATACATTGCGGCAAGATATTTGATCTCAGCTAGCTCCTCTTCATTATAGGTGTCTATCTTATTAAAAAGGAGTACTGTCTCAATATCATATGCCTCTGAGGTAGCTAAAAATCGGTCAATAAAAGTGGTATAGGTCTTAGGATTATTTAAGGTGATCATCAGAAACACCAGGTCAATATTGGCCGCAATGATATGGGTTTGTTTGGAAAGCTTAACCGATTTACGAATTATGTAATTTTTCCGGTCTTCTATGGTATGGATGACACCATAGGAAGTATCTCCGCTTTCTTCTAGTTCAAAGGTTACTTTATCTCCAACAGCAATAGGATTGGTACTTTTGATCCCCTTGATCCGGAATTTTCCCTTAATTCTACATTCAATGAATTGGCCTTCCGGAGTTTTTACCGTATACCAGCTTCCAGTAGACTTATAAACAGTGCCTTTCATTGTTGTTCATATCTCATTGCAAAGAAACAATTTTACTTTTAGACGAACTGTTATCTTTAAGGTGTAAATAGAAATAGTAACCATTAAAAATCAACTCAAATGAAAAAAAGTATGTTATTCTTACTCTTGGTCTTCACATTTGTAATAGGCCTTGAGGCACAGGAATTTAAAGTAATCACCAGCGTAGAATCTATAGTCCCCAATGGTATGGGAAGATCAAGAATCATTAATGCCCAGGAAGATAAGGATTACATGGAATTTACAAGTGTCCAAACCGAAGAAGACAATAGCCGTAACAAGGCTGATAGAGGCGAGATCAGGGTGAAAAATTTTGAAGAGACAAAATTGCTTAACTTTTATAACCTGGGGGGCATTCGTTTTCAGAACATCGCCGCCAATGATGCACTCATCACATCTATGATCAATACTATGATCACTAATGGCTGGGAACTGGCTTTTGTCACCAGTGCCGTAGAAAGCGAAGGCGGTAAAGGAGACGGGCAGGGTATTTTTATTACACGCTATATTTTTAAGCGATAAGCACTGAATACCACAAAAAATAAAACCCTGATCTCAGAGATCAGGGTTTTTTAATTCATATGACTGGTTCAGCTAATCCTTTATATAGATACGACCCCCTGCAAGGGTGTTCTTGTTTACCTCTTTGGGATTTCCGTATACATACACATCACCCCCGGCCCTTACATTAATATCTACTTTTTCTGATGCACTGAGGGTAGCCTCTCCTCCTGCCTGGACCTTTATAGAGGTATAGGCTGTTTTTAGTTCTTTCCCTTCAAATATGCCTCCGGTATTTATTACGATCACCTGGTTTTTTGCCAAACCTGAGGCTTCTATAATGCCCCCGGTAACAGCACGCACATCTAGTTCATCTACATCCATACCAATTTTGATCTGAGCACCTTCCTGTGCCTTCACGGTTAGTCTGTCCTTTACCACGGTTTCATTACAAACGATCCTGGCGCCTTCATTACCATCAATTATATCAATTTCTGTGTAATAGACCTCAATTAATGTATGTTCCCCCTGAAACTTTTTCTCCAGTTGCATCCTAAGTTTCAAGACTCCGTCTTTATTCGCAAATTGAATGTCGTCTACATTTTTACCTTTGATTAATATACGATTTTCATCTCCCTTGATCAGATTAACTTCGATAAGGTCAAAGACTTTGATCTCATTAAATTCGCCCACCTCTCTATCAACAATTCGCTGGGCAAAGGCATTCCCGGTAAACAAGATGACCGCCAACAATAGTACTTTTTTCATATTCTATGCTTTAGTGTTTTCATAAAGACAGAGCGATGTAAAAATTGTTACAGTAATTCCTCTTTTTTTATTTATTAATTACTTTCTCCTGATGGTTGATAGATTCCTGGTGAATTGCCTTAAACATTTTTAAAACAAATTCTTCACTAAGACCTTTGGACTCTCCTTCCAGGATCATTTTACCCAGGATGGCGTTCCACCTATTTGTTTGCAACACGGCAACATTGCGCTGTTTCTTTAATTGGCCAATATCATCAGAAACATTCATGCGTTTCCCCAGCATGTCTATTAGTTGATTATCAATTATATCGATCTGCGCCCTTAGATTGCTAAGCTTGCCACTGTATTCTGCTTCTTCGTCTGTTTCCTTTCTAATTTTTAAATCTTCCATGATCTGTACGAGTTTTTTAGGGGTAACTTGCTGTGCGGCATCGCTCCAGGCGTTATCCGGGTCGCAATGGGTCTCAATCATAAGTCCGTCAAAATTCAGGTCCAGTGCTGTCTGAGAAATATCAAATACCATATCTCGTTTCCCCGTGATATGAGATGGGTCATTTATCAAGGGTAGGTCCGGGAACCTGGTTTGTAATTCAATGGCCAATTGCCATTCAGGAATATTTCTATACTTCGTTTTCTCATAGGTGGAAAAGCCACGATGTATAACCCCAAGATTCTTGATATTGGCGGTATGAAGTCGCTCTACTGCCCCTAACCATAAAGAAAGATCCGGATTTACAGGATTTTTTACCAACACTATTTTATCCGTCCCTTCTAATGCATCCGCTATTTCCTGAACAATAAAAGGACTCACTGTAGAGCGCGCTCCTATCCACAACAAATCAATGTCATGTTCCAAAGCCAGGTCTACATGAGCTCTGTTGGCTACTTCGGTGGCGGTCTTTAATCCGGTTTCCTTTTTTACCTGTTGTAACCATTTTAGACCAATGGCCCCTACCCCTTCAAAATTTCCAGGTCGGGTGCGCGGTTTCCAGATCCCTGCACGGTAATAGTTAACATCTGTGTCTTTCAGCTCGTGGGCTATTTGCAGCACCTGGGTTTCCGTTTCTGCACTGCATGGGCCTGCGATCACCAAGGGGTGCGAGAGGGCCATATTATCTAACCAGTTTCTTAAGTCCTTCGAATTTTCCATAGTTCCTTATAATTTGTTCAAGGGTATTCCTTTTAATATTTCCTTTATTTTATTTGTATCCTGCATGTCCTTATACAGACCCTCAAGATCATCATCTTTTAACTTTTGCTTAAAAGCTTCCAAATTTTGAATGTATTCTTCGAGTGTTTCAATGACGTTCTCTTTATTTTGATCAAAGATAGGTGTCCACATTGCCGGAGAACTCTTGGCAAGTCTGACCGTGCTCTCAAAACCACTCCCGGCCATGTCAAAAATATCGCGCTCGTTCTTCTCCTTTTCGATCACTGTTTTTCCCAGCATAAATGAACTGATATGCGACAAATGTGAAACATAGGCTATATGCTTATCATGTGCTTCCGGATTCATATACCGGATTCTCATTCCCAACTTCTGAAAGATATCCAAGGCTTTTTCTTGTAATTTGAAAGCCGTCATTTCCACTTCACAAATGATATTTGTCTTCCCTTCAAAAAGTCCTTCAACAGCCGCTGTTGGACCAGAAAATTCTGTACCGGCAATAGGATGACATGCCAGAAAATTTCGTCTTTTGGGGTGCGATTTTACCGTTGAACAGATCAACCCCTTTGTTGAGCCTGCGTCAATGATCAGTGCTTCGTCCTGCACTACATCCAGTATCCCTGGCAAGGCAATTACAGCTGCGTCTACAGGGATAGCAAGAAATATGATATCTGCATCTTTTAAAGAACTTTCATCTCCTTTAGCATCAATAATCCCCAGCTCCATAGCAGTTTCTAAATGTGCCTTACTTGCATCCAGACCTGTGATATGCACACCGGTATAGGCCTTTTTAAGGTCTTTGGCCAGCGAGCCTCCAATCAATCCGATCCCTATTATCCCTATTCTCATATCTAATCTTTAAAACGCGCTATAGCTTCCATGATCTTTTCTGCAGGGACACAAAGTGAAAACCTTATATACCCTTCTCCATTACTTCCAAATATTGTACCCGGGGCAATAAAAATGTCCTTTTTATACAGTAAATCATCTATGAATTCTTCTGAAGAAATAGAACCTTCAGGTAATTTGGCCCATACAAACATCCCTACCGCTTCAGTATCAAAGGTACACTCCAACAGGCTAGCCAGTTGAAACATAAGCTTCCTTCTGGATGTATACACGGCATCTAATTCTTCGAACCAGGATTTCCCGCTCTGCAAGGCAGCTATAGCACCCTGTTGGATCCCATAAAACATCCCGGAATCCATATTGCTCTTCACTTTTAAAATAGCCTCAATATGATCTTGTTTTCCAAGCACCATCCCTACGCGCCATCCGGCCATATTAAAGGTCTTGCTGAGTGAATTCAATTCAAGTGCCACCTCTTTGGCGCCCGCTATCTCCAGGATACTTGTTGGGTTAGTGCCCAAGACAAAACTATATGGATTATCATTGACCAATAAGATAGAATGTTCTTTGGCAAAGGCTATCAATTGCTTCAGTTTTTCAAAAGAAGCGATTGCTCCGGTGGGCATATGCGGATAGCTTACCCACATTAGCTTTACCTTTGAAAGGTCCTCCTTCTTCAGCTTGTTCAGGTCCGGAAACCAATTATTTTCTTCTAAAAGATCATAGCTACGTGGCACACCATCTACCAGTTTGGTAACTGCCTGATAGGTAGGATATCCCGGATTGGGAATTAAAACCTCATCACCCGGATTAAGAAAGGCCATGCTTATATGCATAATACCCTCCTTTGACCCCATGAGCGGAAGAATTTCATTTTGAGGATCTGCAGTTACACCAAACTTATCCTTATAAAAACTTGCAATGGCCCGCCTCAATTCTGGCAGACCCTGATAACTTTGATATTGATGAGCCCCATTATCGTTTAGGGCTTCTTTCATTGTTTGCAACACCTCATCTGAGGGTGCCAGGTCCGGACTTCCAATGCCCATATTAATAATTGGCCTACCCTCGGCCATAAGACCTCTTACCTCCCTCAACTTTTTGGAGAAGTAGTATTCTTCTATGGTAGTAAGCCTGTCTGCCATCTTAATCATACCATCGCATTTTTATATTCACCCAAGACCTTAAAATCCTCCGACATAATTTGAAGAAGGGCTTTTGCCTTTTCGAAATAATCAAACTTATCAAAAGTAACATCCACAAAAAATGCGTATTTCCAAGGCGTCTCTATAATGGGTAAACTCTGGATCTTGGTTAGATTTAAATTACAGTCGCTCATAACATTTAGAACGGTTGCTAAACTGCCCCTTTTGTGATCTGTGATAAATCGTATGGATGCTTTATTGATCTCTTCTTTAGGTAGTTCCTTGTTGGTTGTTTTTACAATAATAAATCGGGTAGCATTATTCTTAATGGTCTGAATTTCCGGTGCAATGATCTCAAGGTGGTACAAATCAGCAGCTACAGACGGTGCAATGGCTGCAACTCCTTTTAGCTGTTGATCCTGAATCCTCTTTGCGGTTTCAGCTGTATCTACATCCTCTACCATTTTAATATGTGCCTGGGTCTTGAGGTATTCCCGGCATTGCAGCAGGGCCATAGGGTGCGAACGCACTTCTTTTATTTCCGCTAAGGTCTGCCCTTTTAATGCCATTAGGTTATGGTGAATGTTCAGGTAGTGCTCCCCTATGATGTGCAGGTTATTCTCATACACCAGCGCATAGTTTGGAATAATGGACCCTGCGATAGAATTCTCAATGGCCATTACTCCTTTATCTGCATTTCCATTCATCAATTGATCTACCAGCCCATGGAACGACAAACATTCCACCAGGTCAATAGCTTCACTAAAATATTCACGAGCCACCTGGTGATGGTTCGATCCTTTAATTCCCTGTATGGCTATTCGTTTTTTCACCTTAGTTATCACAAAAAAAAAGCCCCGTTTTCTACGGGACTTGTATTGTTATCGTTTCACAATTACCTACAACAGTCCCTTGCCTCTTTTAAAAAAGAAGTAAAAATAGAACCCGTTCCAGAAATTAGTGTTTGTCATTTTGCTATAAAACTGAGGCTAAGGTAATTATTAAATTGAAAAATTGGCTCCTATGCATTTATTTTTTTGAATGTTGGTGAATATTGAAAAATAATTGCGAATAAATTTTAAAAGATCGATTTTTTCTGAGAATTCTATAATCCCAGAATTAGAAGAGATTGACAAATACCATCTACATGTGACCAAATTAAGGAAGAAAGAAAGGTGATTCACTTCGTACTTTTTTTATATCACATTGTGTATTTTTACCCGAGAATTAAAGATCATATGTCAATTACCGTTGAGCATCTTACTAAATCCTATGGAAAGCAATTAGCCCTGAGGGATGTCTCTTTTACGATCAAAAAAGGAGAGATCGTAGGTTTTCTGGGACCCAATGGCGCAGGCAAAACTACCCTGATGAAGGTACTCACTACCTATTTAAAAGCAGATGAGGGAGTAGCTTTGGTCAATGGGTTTGATGTGCGTACTGATGAAAGAGAAGTACAAAAGAGCATTGGCTATCTGCCCGAACATAATCCGTTATACCTGGAGATGTATGTAAAGGAGTATCTGCAATTCAATGCTGAAGTTTACAAGGTGTCTAAAGACAGGATTGAAGAGGTGATCGAGCAGATTGGCCTTAGTGCAGAAGCCCACAAAAAAATAGGCCAGCTATCTAAGGGATACAGGCAACGTGTAGGCCTTGCAGCCGCTTTATTGCACAACCCTCATGTTCTTATTCTTGATGAACCTACAACAGGTTTGGATCCCAATCAACTCTTGGAGATCCGAAAATTGATCCGTGAAATTGGAAAGGACAAGACCATCTTACTCTCTACCCATATCATGAAAGAAGTAGAGGCCGTTTGTGATCGTGTGCTCATCATCAATAAAGGAAGCCTGGTTGCCGATAAAAAATTGTCTGACCTCAGAGAAGCAGCAGAACAGATCATTGAAGTGGAATTCGATTACAGGGTGGAAGAAGCATTTTTATTAAAGCTTCCCCATGTGACCCATGTAAAAAATATCATTGGTTTTGTGTATGAGATCACCTTTACCCATTCTGAGGATATGCGACCTGTGGTATTCGATTTTGCTCATGACAACCAATTGAAAACCCTGCAACTCAGCCGTAAAAACAAGAACCTGGAAAGCCTATTCACAGAATTGACAACTGCTTCCTGACTACGGTTATTTTACCGGCAAATATTGTATCGTTTCCACAGCAACAGAATCTATTTTTGCCCTGGAATAGTAGACCGGGAAGTATTGGTCCTTTGCCCAGGGTTCAAATAAATTACTATAAAATGGGCTACCAGGATCACCAGACTGACCAGGACCATTGGTCCCAACCGCTGCATCCCAATCGCCCGTTGGGACGATCATCCTGAACGATGCTCCACTACTCTGGCGATTGTTATTCCCTGTAGATCCCGGGGTATATCCATTGCCTCCTCGCGGTAATGGGCCCAGATTTAAAGAATCTGCCCACTCTTTGCTCACGGCCCCACTAAGCGCATGAATCATATAGGTGTGTTTGTATTTAGCTTGTCCGTATTGCCAATCTTTAATTTCATCCCCCAATGTATTTTCTAAACTTTCAATTGCGCTATTAAAAGCTCTTACGAGAAATTCATCTCTTCCTGCTACCGCATTCTTGCCAAATTTCAACTCGGGATTCTGAATCCAGTCTAAGATCTTTTTCATTTGTATTCCTGAAATAATTTCTCTGGCTTCTTCCGGAATAAATAGATTATCTGACTGAGCTTCTAATTCTTTTTCAAAGGCCACATAAATACCGGCTTCAATGCTATTTGGTAAAAGTTGATAATCCCAACTTAATAAAAGATCTCTCGCTTCGGCTGACTTGCCTTGCAACGGAAGTCCGGCTAACATAGGTGCGAGTATCCTGGCCGGAAGAGACACATAGTCTACTTGCAAAGCCATCATCTCCTCCATGGTAAATTTTTTACCAGATCCGAGGACTTCTTCTACACGTTGCCCGCGATAAGGATCGGACCAGGAATAGCCAATGGCATCCCATTTATCATAAGATTCGGGGGTAACATTTTGGTTAGCGGTGGCGATAAATCCTGTTTCAGGATTCACATCATGCGGTTTTTCTACAATAGGCAAATACCCATCCCATTCATAGCGACCATCACCCGGAACAGGTACAAGACCACTAAAATTCTTTCGTATTGGAGCAATTCCCACGGCCTGCCAGCCAATGGTACCTTTTTTATCTGCCCAGATCATATTCTCTCCCGGGATATGGCTATAATTACATGCTTCCCTGAATTCTTCCCAGGTCTTGGCCTGATCCATTCGGAGAGAGGCCAAATAGGGCGAACCTCCGGGCTCTAGCCAGGCGCACCTTACAGCATATGCTTTATGATGAACACTGTCTATAAAAGTGACAGGGCCATGGCGGGTATAAGCAAGTGATACTTCTTTAGGCTCCTGATCTTTAACAGAGATAGACTCTGAGATGACCTCCATGGCTTCCCAAGCACCCTGATATTTATACTCATTCAGGTTTTCAGGGTTAAGATCGTACACATACATATCTTCACCATCTGTCCTAAAAACAGTTAGTCCCCAGGCACCATATTCATTATGTCCTATTGAAATCCCCGGGATCTCCGGTTCACCACCCCCAATGACATTCCAGCCAGGAGCTACCAAATGAGTCATATATCTTAAAGATGGGACAGCAATGGTCCTGTGTGGATCATTGGCCATTAGTGTATGTCCATCCTTGGTCAAAGCTCCGCTAACCACCCAATTATTACTCCCAATGGAAAGTGAATCAACTTTTGTTTCCGTATTTGTCATTAATGCAGCAGAGGTTTGAGTGCCCCTGTAGCTGGGAACAACATCTTCTATTACAAAGCGAACCGGCCTTCTATAAGCATTATAAACGGCTAAAATTTCTTCCTGCAGAAGAGAAGCATCAATGGCAGGATCTATCTCTAAATTGGGCTCTTTTGGATGAAACCAAAACAAGTCTTTTACGGCTTCTGCCCCAATTTTGTTGACCGCCATGCCTATCTCCAATTCTTCCCCAATATTTCCCAAAAGTCCCTGGTGTCTTGAAATCACCACTTCGGGTGTCCATTTTTGGGGAAAGATATCCAACATTTTGAATTCAACTGGCAGGTTCTCCGGATCCTGCATCACTTCTTCAATATAGGCGTTTACCCCATCTGTATAGGCGGTAATGATATTTGCTCCATTATCATGGTAATGATTCAATTCTGTGGTAAGGTCACCACGATATTTGAAAAGTCGGGTACCTATATCCCGTTGTAATTCTCGCTCGCCAAGGATCTCCGCCACTGTTCCTGTTGCCTGTCTTCTCCATATCTCGAATTGAAATAAGCGATCTTTAGCCGCAGCATATCCCTGCGCAAAGAAAAGGTCGTGTTCATTCTCCGCATAGATATGGTTAATTCCCCAGCTGTCTCTTACAATTTCGACCGGTTCTTTAAGCCCTGCGAGTATAAGCTGATCCTTGGGTGATGACTTGCAGGAAGTGACAATATTCCCTATGCCAGTTAGCAAAAGGAGAAAAATAACGGCGAAAATTCTAGGGGATATTTGGGATACTATAAAATGATCTTTATTCATTAGTGTATTTATTAATTACCAGTTGTTCGATTTGCTTAAGATCTTCCTCAATTTGCCCTATGCTCATTAGTTGCATTTGAAAATAGCCTGTGACCAGCTGTCTGCTAATTTTCAATCCCAGTTCTGGATCAATTTTGTAATTAAAACTCTCCGGATAAATAAAGGGGTTATCCGTGACAGAATTATGGCCAAAATCGTCCATTATAACAAAGTAGACAGGTAAAGGAGCATTGTCTATAAAACTATTGTAATTATCCACGGCATATGGGTAGGTCCCTCTGCTGCACAACATAGCAGTAGGGATATTGATCTTACCTTTGTAACGGACATCTCT
Source organism: uncultured Flavobacteriaceae bacterium (assembly GCA_963844995.1). Lineage (GTDB taxonomy): Bacteria > Bacteroidota > Bacteroidia > Flavobacteriales > Flavobacteriaceae > Muriicola. Next base: position 106,003 of record CAWJQE010000003.1, read on the forward strand.
GGGAGGTATCCCTTCCATGGAAATATACGCTTTCACGTTAGAATGATCTGAAGTAAAACCTCCAGCAATGCGACCGCCTAAGGAATGGCCAAAAATTCCTACAGACTCTGTATTTATCTTCCCTGTAAATCTATCATTAGGGTCGGCAATATTCAATGCTTTCAAATGTTCAAAGGCCAATTTGAGATCTAATACACCCATGGCTGTAGGTTGCTCAAAAAAAGCATCTACTTTTTCATAAGGGCCACCCATCATTCCCGGTGGAGGCTGAAACGCCTTAGATGGCTTTACAACAAACCCATCTCCATACAGTGTATAACCAATTAAAGGCATATCTACCGAGGCTACCACGAAACCATTACTTGCAAGATCCTCAATTAAGGTGGTGTACATAAATCGTTCTGTGCCTCTACCCGGAGCAATAATTATAAGGTTAGCATTGTTTATTTCAGGATTAAAAGCTGCCCGCAAATAACTATTCCCTACTACTTTTTTGTAATCTTCGGAGAGCGGTGCATAGGACGCAAGTACAGATGTGCTATCTATGGTTGCTGGGTACCAGATCTGGGTAACTATGGTTCTTTGGTCTCCTGAGTTTGAAGTATAGTTTGCCTCCCTGGAATTATCGGTCAATTCGTAGGTCACCGTGCCCACAGGATATATCCCGGTTGGCGTAAGAAGTCGCATAGTATCCACTTGAGCAAGACCTAAGGATCCAAATAAGATACCTAAGGTGATACCTAGTGCAGAATTAATAAATCTGGTTTTCTTCATTGAAACATCCTGCTTTAGAAAAGTCCTGAGATCGTTCCATCCTTGTCTATTGTAATATTTTCTGAGGAAGGTGTTGCCGGTAAACCTGGCATCCTTAAAATATTCCCGGCAATGGGAATAATGAATCCCGCTCCTGTTGCGATCTCAAATTCACGAATATTGATATCGAAATTTTTGGGTCGGCCCAGCTTTTTTTCATCATCGCTCAGACTCTTTTGGGTTTTGGCAATACAAACCGGTAGTTCTCCGTAACCCATGCGCTCAAATCGTCTCATCTGGTTATTTGCCACATTTGTCAGGATCACATTGGTCGCCCCATATATAGTCCTGCATACCTTTTCGATCTTGGTTCGTATGGAATCATTAAGTTGGTAAGTGGGTTTAAAGACCCCCTTACAGGATGCGGCTGCATCAATCACCAGATCTGCCAGGTCTGTACATCCCTTGCCTCCTTCCGCCCAGCCATAACTCAGTGCCGCGGGTACATTTAATTTTTTACAATGATCTAATAAGACTTGCTTCTCTTCCTCAGTATCACTACTAAAAGCATTAACCGAAATCACCACGGGTATTCCAAAGCTCTGTAAACTGGTTATGTGTCTTTCTAAATTGGGCATTCCGGCTCTTAAGGCCTCTACATCTTCCTCCGTGAGTTCTCCCAATGGTTTTCCCCCATGGTATTTCAGGGCGCGGATAGTAGCTACCAAAACTATTGCTTTGGGAGATAAATTAGCCTGTCTACATTTAATATTTAGAAATTTCTCTGCTCCCAGATCTGCGCCAAAGCCAGCTTCTGTCACCACAAAATCGCCCAAACTCATACCCATTTTTGTGCCCAGGATCGAATTAGTTCCCTGGGCTATGTTTGCAAAAGGTCCGCCGTGTATTATAGCAGGATTCCCTTCCAGTGTCTGCACCAAATTAGGCTTAATGGCATCTTTTAACAATACGGTCATGGCTCCCTGCGCACTCAGGTCTCTTGCATATACAGGTTTCCCTTCCCAGGTGTCGCCCAGATAAATATTCCCGCATTTTTCCTGAAGGTCCTCCAGACTTCTACTCAGGCATAGTATTGCCATAATTTCTGAAGCGGCCGTGATATTAAATCCGGTTTCCCGTGGAATCCCGCCTGCTTTTCCACCCAGTGCTGCAACAATACTACGCAGCCCCCGGTCATTCATATCCATACAGCGCTTCCAAATAACGGTCCTGGGATCTATTCCAATGTTTCTTGTTTTGCTTTGTATGTTGTTATCGATCAGGGCAGCCAATAAATTATTTGCCTTCTCTATGGCATGAAAGTCACCTGTAAAATGAAGGTTGATATCTACCATGGGGATCACCTGACTCCAACCTCCACCGGCAGCACCTCCTTTGATCCCAAACACAGGCCCTAAACTAGGTTCGCGTAACACAATGACCGCTTTTTTCTTTTGAAGATTCAACGCATCACCTAGTCCTATGGAGGTAGTGGTCTTGCCTTCCCCGGCCGGAGTAGGCGTAATAGCGGTGACCAGAATAAGATTTCCTTCATTTACTGAAGCTTCCTTGATAAGGGTAAGAGGCAACTTTGCTTTGTTGGACCCATAATATTCTATTTGATCTTCTGAGATGCTCAGACCTGCGGCTATTTCTCGAATGTGTTTTTCTTGTACGCTCTGGGCGATCTGAATGTCTGTCATAAATTTTTAATTAATTGATATTCCATACGTAGTGTAAGCAGTTTCATGTTATTATTTGCTGAAAAACTTACTTCTATTTTCGGGTTTTCATATGGTTTTGTGAATATATACGTACTGCCAATACCTACGGCAGCTCCTCCCATCACATCCCAAATATCGTGATAACCATCCGGACCTTCCATTCTGCTGACCCCAACTAAGGCTGCTAAAATATAGGCATATTTTCCATACTTCCAGCCGTAGCGACGTTGAATAAAGGAGGCACCTGAAAATGCCGAAGAGGTGTGCCCAGACGGAAAAGAATCAAAGGTGGTACGCCCTTCTGGTCGTTGTCTTTTAGTGGTGTATTTGAGGGAATAGGTAAGTGCCATTGTAGTGGCATAAGAGAAGGCAATTTGTTTTGTGCCCTGATAATCTTTTTGAAATATAGTTGCCAGTCCGGCAGACAATGGCAAGGCAATTTGCAGGACATCCCCGGTATCTTCAAGGATGTATTCCCATCGTTCATGGGTGCCGGCATTGCCGTCTTGCGAATAGGTATTGCATATGCCCATATAATACAGCGAAACTAATATGAGGACCCATCGCCAATTCATAGAACCCTATTTTATTCTTTTGATGATAAGGTAATCAAGACCAAAGCGCCCGGAGCCATTGATCAAACTATACATACCAACCCATAAAAAGCCTAAGGCAGGAAGCATATTCCAAACTCCATTATTTATTTGTTGTAAAAAGATAGCGACCAGCATGGTACAAACAATAAGGAAGGCAGCGATCCTGGTTTTAAATCCCAGCACCAACATTAGTCCGCCGATGGTTTCGCTAAATCCTGCTATCCAGGCAAAGAAAACAGGGAACATGGCAAAGATGCCTCCAAACTGAGCTACGTCATCGGGAAACCAATACACCACTTCAAAAAGACCCAGATTCAACTCAGGATCGGACCAGGGCATCCCAAATTTTGAGGCACCAAAATCTATGGCTAACAACATCCCGCATACAAAGCGGGGAAGAAAAAGTAGAAAATCGGCCCAAACCGACTTTTGTAATACAGGATTATTAAGGTATTTGAATAAGTGAAGTAGTTTATTTATCGATAAGTTCATCAAGAAAACTATTTACTATTAATTATCTAATGCGAAGGCCTCCATGAAGGTTTTTCATTTCGAATCATCGTTTTTGTGAGTTGGCGACGTTCACCATTGGCCAGGTTTATGATATAGATTTCATAATTATCCTGAGCTCCCCCAGTATAAGTTATCCATTTCCCATCCGGTGACCAGGAAGGCGAATAGGCATCAAGCGTATCATTAGTAATGTTTTTTAGATCACTCCCATCGGCATTCATTATAAAAATGTCGAAACTCTGTTCCCCGGGACCATAAAAGGCGATTAGTTCTCCAGTAGGATCATACACGGCACCGGAATCATAGCCATCTTTGTTAGAAATTCTAACTGCAATTTTTGTAGAAAGATCCAGGGTGAATATTTCCCCATTGGCTGCATAGGTAGAATCCCCTTCTTGCCTTATTTGACGAGTGAATAAAAGAGAGGTGCCATCTGGGGACCAGGACGGACTTTCTTCATAGACATCATTATTGGTAAGTGCCTGCACCTCACTCCCATCAAGCTTCATAAGGAAGATGCAACGACTTTTTTGATTGCGATCACTCATAAACGCTATCCTCTTTCCATCGGGAGAGATGGCCGGTAATACGTCATCTGAGCCGTCATTTGTTAATCGAATGGCCGAATCGTTTTCGAGATCGAGGAGATAGATCTCCGGGTTAAAATTCCGGTTCGAATAGGTCGCTAAATATTTAAATGTAGGCGACCAGGATGCGCCGTATTCCATTGCCGGGTGTTGGGAGATATTTTTAAGATTACTTCCATCGGCATCCATCAGATAGATCTCTTTGTTCCCATCTCTATTGGTTGTAAAGGCGATAGTGCCTGAAGGTTCTGCACTATTGGAGGTTGTTTTATTCGGATCTGATTTAGCTTGTTCTTTACAAGCGCTTCCTAAAAAAAGAATAAGTACTATACAACAGCTAATGGACTTTTTGAATAGTTTTAAGGCGCAGAAGTACATTATTAATAGATTAGGATCAGAAACTGACTTGTTTATGTCCTCAAGATATAAAAAATTAGTCTTGGATAAAGATTTTCCAATTTGCTGTTTATTCCAGATTCAAGGAATTGAAAGGCACTTAATCCGTGAAAAGGAGACCCAAATAAGAATTGCTAAACTAACAACTTTACTATTGTAATAATTCCAATGACTAAAATAAGGATCAGGGAGATCTTTTTAAACTTTGATTGAGGAATATAATTTAAGATCTTTTTTCCGATATATGTACCCAACAATCCTATCACCAATAAAAACGGTACATATATAAGATCATGGTCATGGATATAGCCATTTTTATAATACACTAAAGTCCGGGAGAAGTCGATCATAAAATCGATAAAAGCGGAGGTTGCAATAAAGACACTTTTTTCCATATTAAAGGCGGCCATGGTCAGTCCTCTTATAGCCCCTCCTGTTCCCAACAAACCCGCAGAAAAACCGGAGAGTGCCCCGCCGATAACGGAGTTTTTTTTGGTAGGATCTATAACCAACTCCTTTTTAATAAGAAACAAACCACTCAAGCTTAAAAGAAAGATTCCCAGGAGTAATTCTAGATAAAAGGTGTCCAATAGATTAGAAAGTAAACCCCCAATAACCACAAAGAGCACAGAAGGTATTCCCAGATAAAGGATCAAAGACCTGTTGAGGCCTTTTTTAAATAAAAAGATCTTGCTTAGGTTGCTCGACAAATGGAAGATGGCGGTTAATCCCAGTACTGAATAAAAATCAAAATAGAAGTTTCCCAGTGGCACAAAGAACACAGAAGAGCCAAAGCCGCCAATGGTGCCCAGGATCTCTGCCAACAGGGCTAATAGTAAAAAAAATGAATTAAGCTTCATTATTCTAACTTCAGGACAAACGATTCACTAAAAAACTATGTAATACCGCCAAGATTATAAGTTTGCCACCCATTGGCATAAACCTTCTATACCTTGGACAATCCTCGGGCAATGATCCTTCATAGAAAAGATTTCATCTGTTGCAGGTTCGTCAAAATCAACATACGCCAATCTTGCCCCAAAATATGAAGATTCAAATCCGAAAGCAACGGAAGGTAAAAGAACCACTCCTGTATCTGCCAATAGTTTACTGCATAATTCATTAGAAGAATGTATCCCTATTTTCTTTAATTTTTCTTTATACACCGAAAAATCTAGAAAAAGATAAAATGCTCCTTGTGGAGGATGCACTCTAATGTTGCTTTTTCTAAGTTGATCGCTACAATAGTTTCCTATCTCTTTTAAGATTTGTGTCTGTCTGGAGATATAGGGTTTTATGGTATCATAATCCTTATAGGCCACCCTGGCTGCCATTTGAACGGGAACAGGAGCGCAGGAATAGGTTTCAGACCCAATTCCCAGCAAGGTTTGTTTAAAGGAGGGTTCCATTCCGTTACTAATAAGCGCAGCTCCAAATCGCCATCCCCCTGCCCCACACCATTTGGAAAGTCCGGTGGTAGTAATCGTCCTTTGTGGATAGTAGGTGGCAAATGAAAGATGAACATTGTTATGATCTAGTAACCCGTAAATTTCATCTGAGATTACCAGCATATTGTACTTACTTACGGCCTTGGCTAATTCTGACAATTCAGCTTCCGAATATGTGAGTCCATCCGGATTACCAGGATAATTCAAGATCAGGACAGAAGGTTTAAAGCGTTTACTGCTTGCCGCATCGTGGATCACCTGTGGAGTTACTCTCCAACGATCCTCAAAGGAAGTAGGAAGTTTTATGATATGATGCCCGGCCAATTTGGCCTGCGGACCATAGGAGACCCAGGCCGGGGCCGGTATAAACACATCAGCCTTTTCAAAGACCAATAGGATATTAAAGATCAATATTTTAGACCCAGGTGCTACCACTACATCATCTGATTCTACTATTAGTCCATTATGTGCCTTATGGAAGCCGGCGATGTTTTCTCTGAGTTCCAGATCACCTTGTACTGAAGAATATTCTTTATGCTTTACTGCATTTTTTAAAGCTTCCTGAACCTTGTCAGGGGGCATAAAGGGAGATTGTCCAAATCCAAACTGAAATATGTTTCGGTTTTGGGCCGCCATTCTTTTGGTTTGGGTATTTATAAGTAATGTTTGGGATTCTTCTACTTCTCTGTACATATTAAAATTATTCAGCTGATGTCCTTTACTTCGCCCCTTTTAATGTACGTTTGCCTAGGGACTAAATCTGTTTTAGGCAGCGAATTTATAGTTGTTTTACCCGATTCTTTACCGGGATGACAAACTTAAGGGCAGACCAGGTCTCATTTATGGCGCACACCTTAATATCTACAAGGCCTTGCCGCAGTCCTATTTGTCGAACTATGTTACCGGTTAGATCTGTTTGTATCTTGGCCGATTTTTTTGGCCAAGAGATCCAAATCATTCCATCTTGTTGCAATTGTTTTATTAATGGCGGCAAGTCGCGGTGTAATGTCTCTTCTTCTTTGGCGAAATAATGAATAAAATGAACCAATTCAGTATTGCTATCTATCAGTTTAATATCATCCGGGAAATGTTGAAAATAGGAACGATACTCTTCCGGATGATGAACTAATCTGACTTTAATGCCAGGTTTAAATCCCAGCTTTTTAGCCAGTGGGGTTCCGGAATACCCTGAAGTAATGTTAACTCCCATGGGAACAGCTTTACTCTTAAAAATAAGGAATATTTCATAATTTATAAGGGTAATTATAACTATCTCCGACTTTATTTATAAGACCTATTTAACTTATATTTCTCATTTGCTTAACGCCATTCCTGAAAAAATACCAATAAATTCAAAGTTTGTGTAACAAAGAGTTAAAAAAAGCGTCTTTAAAACACAACAACAACTAACCAATGCGAATAGTAGTACTAAGTATCTTGGTGCTTTTTGGCGTAGCTATGCAAAGCTATGCGCAAGAGCGCGATAGCATTCGCGTTAAACGAGTCTATAACACCAAGGCCATAGGGGATATGGGATCTCCCAAAATAGATGGTATCATGGAGGAAGATGCCTGGGGTTTGGTAGAATGGGCAGGCGACTTTACTGAGTTTCAACCGGATAATGGCACCCCGCCTACGGAACAAACCCTAATGAAGATCATTTATGATGACAAAAACCTGTATGTGGGCTTTAAGTGCTACCAAAAAGATCCTTCCACTATAGAACGCAGATTAGGCAGGCGTGACACTTTTCCGGGAGACTGGGTAGAGATCAATATAGACAGCTATAACGATGATAGAACCGCCTTCTCCTTCACTGCTTCTTCTTCAGGGGTAAAAAGCGATGAGTTTGTTTCAAATAACGGAAATTTTGACAGTAGCTGGAATCCCATATGGTTTCTCAGTACACATATAGATGCCGATGGATGGACGGCGGAGATCCGCATTCCGTTAAGTCAGCTTCGTTTTAGCAATGCCCAGGAGCAAACATGGGGCCTGCAGGCTACACGCCGTTATTTTAACAATGAGGAACGTTCGCTTTGGCAAGCAATAGATGCCAATCCGCCGGGCTGGGTCAGCGAATTTGGTGAATTAAAAGGTCTAATTGGGCTAATACCTCAAAAGCAATTGGAGATACAACCCTATACCTTAGGACAAGTAGATACCTATGAGGCCGAAGATGGAAACCCTTTCCGGGATGGGAAGGATTCGAAATTAGCAGCAGGTTTAGACGCAAAAATTGGGATCACCAATGATCTGACACTCGATCTGACCATTAATCCCGACTTTGGGCAGGTAGATGCGGATCCGGGAGCAATAGCTCTGGATGGTTTTGAGATCTTTTTTCAGGAAAGACGCCCTTTTTTCGTGGAAAACAAGAGTGTATTTGATTATCGGATAGGAGGTGGCCCGGATAATTTATTTTTCTCAAGAAGGATCGGCAGAACCCCACAAGGTTCTACAACGGCAGATTCTGAGCTCGGAGAATACCAGGATGTACCTAATTTTACGACCATATTGGGGGCTGCTAAATTTAGTGGCAAGACCCAAAACGGATGGACAGTGGGTCTACTGGAAAGTGTAACAGCTAAAGAATACGGGGAGGTATCCCTAGACACCCGTCCTGAGATCATAAATGGATTACCGGTAGTGGGAACAGAACGACGGGAAATAGTTGAACCACTTAGCAATTACCTGGTAGCAAGGGCACAAAAAGATTTTAATGACCGGAACTCATATATAGGCGGGATCTTTACAGCTACTAACCGAAACCTTGAAGGAGATCTTGATTTCTTGCACAAAGCGGCCTATACCGGCGGAATAGATTTTAGGCATAACTGGAAGAATCGGACCTACTATATGGAAGGAGTGTTCACTTTTAGCAAGGTTCTAGGGAGTGAATTGGCAATTGAAGAAACCCAACGCTCCTTAACGCACCTATTTCAGCGATCAGATGCAAGCCATCTTTCAGTAGACCCCACACGTACCTCATTAAGCGGTACCGGTGGGCGATTTGAGATAGGCAAAGGCGGGGGAGGAAACTGGCGTTATAATGCCGGTACCTTTTGGAAATCTCCGGAACTGGAACTAAATGATATTGGATTTTTACGGCAAGCAGATGATATAAGACAATATGCAAACCTCAGGCGAGTTTTTAATCAGCCTACCTCCTGGTTTAGACAGGCTAATTTTCAAACAGAGATATCCACAGCTTTTGATTTTGAAGGGAATTACAACCGCATCCAATATGAAATTAATGGCTTTATCAATTTCAAAAACAATTATCTCATTGATTTCGGAGCGGCCCACAAACCCCGTATTTTTGTGAATACATTTCTAAGAGGAGGCCCCAGATGGCGGTATAATGAAGAGAACTACTGGTATTTCTTTTTTGGCACCGATAGTCGGAAAAAATTGAGTGTCATTGCCGGGACTGTCAATTCTCAGGCTACTCAAAATAACTTTTCCTTTTACAATTATGAACTGCGATTTAACTACCAGCCTATCAATTCCCTGAGTATCTCCTTAAACACAGAGTACTCGCAGAATCCCAGTCGTAC
>CAWJQE010000004.1:0-29839 GCA_963844995.1 uncultured Flavobacteriaceae bacterium
AAAAAAGCAGGCTTTTTGGTTTGAACTTGTTAAATAGAGAGTAGATGCGGTTCTTTAATAAATTTCTTTTCATAAACAATCCCAAATAGGTCCTGAATCACAAGCGTCATCGATAAACTACATTCTTAAAAACAGGGGATCAATAATAAGAAAAATCCTGTGCCTTAGACTAATAATAAGGCCTAATTAACCATTTTTCAGATGTATGGTAATTTTCGGCTATTTAGTCAGAAAATTAATCTGTAGGAAGTTCTGCTGATGCCGCCTCAACATCAGGGCTTATTTTCTTCACCAGGCCTTGTAACACCTTCCCCGGACCTACTTCAATAAAATTCGTAGCACCGTCCTTTACCATCTGCTGCACACTTTGTGTCCAACGTACAGGAGAGGTCAATTGGGCGATCAGGTTTTTTTGTATCTCGGCCGCATTATTCACTGCAGAAGCTGAGACATTCTGATAGATAGGACAAACTGGTTGAGCGAATGTGGTATTCTCAATGGCTGCGGCCAATCTTTCCCTTGCGGGCTCCATCAAAGGGGAATGAAAAGCCCCGCCAACCGGCAAAACAATCGCTCTGCGTGCGCCGGCCTCTTTTAATTTAATACAGGCTGTTTCTATGGCAGCTACTTCCCCGGAGATGACCAACTGCCCGGGACAATTGTAATTAGCAGCTACCACCACCCCATCTATTTCTTTGCAAATTGCCTCCACAACACTGTCTTCCAGATTTAGGACCGCCGCCATGGTACCCGCTGTAGTCTCACAAGCCTCCTGCATAGCCAATGCCCTTTCCGAAACAAGGCGCAAACCATCTTCGAACTGCAGGGCCCCATTAGCCACCAAGGCTGAGAATTCCCCTAAAGAATGCCCGGCCACCATATCTGGTTTAAACGAGTCGCCTAACACCTTACTTAAAATAACAGAGTGTAAAAATATGGCTGGCTGGGTCACTTTGGTTTCCCTTAGATCTTCCGCCGTCCCCTTAAACATAATATCTGTTATAGAAAATCCCAAAATCTCATTGGCCTTTTCAAAGAGCTGCTTGGCTATTGGGTAATTTTCGTACAGGTCTAAACCCATTCCTGGAAATTGTGCTCCCTGCCCGGGAAAAATATATGCATTCATAATAGGAAATTTTTCAGAGCAAATGTAATAAATACTTCTATTATGCGCCGTTCTTAATGGTATTTAAAAATGCAGAGGAGGAGAAAAGGTATCCCTTATCCCTAGCTAAAGTTACGCGAAAATAGGTAGGCTACCCATCAATAAATACCTCCGGAAATCTGTAAAAAACCAGCATTTTAAATTATTAGCATTCCCGGAAACCACTACGGAGCAACCTTGCCATTTAATAATGGCTTTTCATTATCAACTCAGATCCCAGATCTACTTATCCTGCAGCAACTTCTTGAATTTCCCTTTTGACTTCCGGATCTTCACTGCCACAACCTTGTATTCCGGGCACATGGCTTCGGTGTCGTGTACATCGCTCGTAATAATGTTCATCATAATATCCGGAAAGTGGAAGGTGGTGCTCAAAATACCCGGTTTAACCTCGTCCGTAATACGTGCCTTAACATCTACTTTCCCACGTGGCGACTCCAAACAAACAAAATCCCCTTCCTTAATTAAGTTGGCGGCGGCATCTTCGGGATGTATCATAAGATAGTCGCTTTTCAGGATATTTTCGTTTGCCGTACGGCGGGTCATCGCCCCGCAATTGTAGTGTTCCAATTCCCTGTTTGTGGTTAAAATATAGGGATACTCTTTTCCGTGTTCCGTGATCTCCTGAGTCTCCTTCCAGGCATGGAATTCAAAATACCCAAGACCCCGCATAAATTCCTGTTGGTGCAAAATCTTCGTGTCTGTGCCATCAGGGGCAACCGGCCATTGCAGGCCATTTTTGCCCAGACGATCCCACCTAATTCCCGCAAAGAAGGGCACTATCTGTGAGATTTCTTCCAGCATGCCGTCCGGGGTGTAATCCGGCTGGGCATAACCCATCCTGTTCATAATATCTACAATGATCTGTCCATCCGGTTTGGAACCAGGAATTGGTTCCACTACCTGCCGTACAGCCTGTACACGTCTTTCCCCATTGGTAAAGGTGCCACTTTTCTCCAGAAATGAAGCTCCGGGCAGAATTACGTCAGCATATTTGGCCGTCTCGGTCATAAAGAGTTCCTGTACAATGACCAGATCGGTAGCTTCGAGGGCACGGATCACCTTTTGAGTATTCGGATCTGTTTGTACTACGTCTTCCCCAATGATCCAGATGGCTTTGAGTTTACCGTCCAGCGCAGCCTGGAACATTTCAGGAATTTTATATCCTATTTCTGAAGGGACCTCACGGCCGTAAAATTTATTGTAAAGCTGGTTGACTTCCGGAATTGTCACGTCCAGATACCCTGCACCCTGATGGGGTTGTACCCCCATGTCAGCACTACCCTGAACGTTGTTTTGCCCGCGTAAAGGATTTACCCCCACGCCTTTGCGGCCAATGTTCCCTGTAAGCATGGCCAGGTCGGCAATTTGCATTACCGTAAACGTTCCCTGAGAGTGTTCGGTTACCCCAAGACCGTGAAATGACATGGCATTGGGAGCACTGGCGTAGGTAATTGCCGCAGCTTTTACTTGTTCACGAGGCACCCCGGAAACGGCCTCCAGTTGATCCAGATCAATACTCATCAATTCAGCTATGAAATCCTCATAACCTTCCGTACGTTTGTCAATGAACGACTGGTCTGCCAGGCCTTCCTTAACAATATAATACATCATCATATTCAGCACCGCAACATTGGTCCCCGGCCTCAAGGCCAGATGATGGGTGGCGTAGCGGGCCAGTTCAATTCTACGAGGATCTATCACAATAGATGCCTTGTTAGACTTCATGGCAAACTGCTTCAGTTTAGCTCCTGTTACCGGATGAGCATCCGTAGGGTTTGCCCCTATAACCATGATGCAATCTGTATGCTTTAAATCCTCGATGGAGTTGGTAGCGGCTCCGGTTCCGAAGGTACGCTGCATCCCCAAAGCGGTAGGGGAATGACACACACGGGCACACCCGTCAATATTATTAGTTTGTATCACCGCACGGAAGAATTTCTGCATCAGGTAGTTCTCCTCGTTGGTACAGCGGGAAGAAGAAATACCGGCCAAGCTGTCCGGGCCGTAGGTCTCCTTGTAGTGTGTGAATTTTTCGGTGATATATTCGTACGCTTCGTCCCAGCTTACTTTTTCCAAAGTGCCATTGCGCCTGATCATGGGCGAATCCAGACGTTCCGGATGGTTGTAGAATTTAAAGGCAAAACGCCCTTTGAGGCAGGTATGCCCCTGATTCACTTCGGCATCATAGGGGGCGGTTATACTCAGTAATTCACCTGAATTCGTGGCAATATCCAGATTGCACCCCACCCCGCAATAGGTACAAACTGTCCGGGTGGTTTCAGTGGCCTGAATGGCCTTGGACTGGAAAATGTCCGAAATAGCAGAGGTTGGGCATGCCTGAGAACAGGCACCACAACTCACGCAGTCTGACTCCATAAAGCTTTGGTCCAGACCTTTTACGATGTGGGCATCAAAACCTCGCCCCGCCATACTCAGCACAAATTCCCCCTGTACCTCATCACAGGCTCGGACACAGCGGTAACAATTAATACATTTACTCAGGTCTGAGGTCATATATGGATGACTCAGATCCTTGGTTTTCTTCAGGTGGTTGTCCCCTTCCGGGTAGCGTACTTCCCGAATGCCCACTTGTGCGGCAACGGTTTGCAGTTCACAATTTCCGTTTACTTCGCAGGTCAGGCAGTCTAGCGGGTGGTCCGTAAGGACCAGCTCAATAATATTCTTACGCAACTTCTGCACGCTGGGAGTACTGGTGTATATGTATTGTCCTTCAGACAAAGGAGCATGGCAGGAGGCCATGGTTTTTACCGGACCGTCCTTTTCCAGGGCCACTTCCACACTACATACCCGGCAGGCCCCAAAGGGATCCAGGTTTGGCGCATCACAAAGGGTGGGTACCAAATTTGCACCTGCATGACGCCGTATAAACGCAAGCATGGTTTCTCCCGGATCGAATGAATAGGCAATGTTATTTATAAATGCAGTCTTCATAAGGCACAATTAATTAAAGTAAGCGTTTAATTCCGAATCAAAATACTGAACTATGTTACGGATAGGCAACGGAATTCCTCCACCGTGTGCGCAAAGGGAGCCCTCTTCAAGGGTAGTTAGCAGGTCGTCAAACAGGGATCTATCAATCACATGCCCTTCTTGAATAGCCTTTGTTGCCATTTCATGTCCTCGTTTTGTCCCCAATCTGCAGGGAAAGCACTTACCACAGCTTTCGTAGGCGGCAAAATCAAACAGATGCTCAATATAGCGCATCATGGGATACTCTTCCGGGATACTAACCACTGAACCGTGTCCCAGTAAAAATCCGGCCTTTGCAAAGGATTCAAAATCGAGGGTGAGCTCGTTTAGTTTTTCAACAGGAACTACCCCACCTAAAGGACCTCCTATCTGTACAGCCTTTACAGGGCTTTTAAACCCACCTCCAAGCTCATTGATCACTGTTTTCATAGGAGTTCCCATGACCACTTCGTAGATCCCCGGGCGTTTGAAAAAACTGTCGAGACACACTAGCTTGGTACCTGAAGAATTCTCTGTTCCAATAGCGTTCCATGCGTGCCCTCCCTCGCTTATAATGTAATGTACCGCGGCCAGGGTTTCAACGTTATTTACTACGGTAGGTTTGTTAAACAGCCCGCGTTGGGCGGGATAGGGAGGACGGATCCTTACTTCAGGGCGCTGCCCTTCTATGGAATTGATCAGGGCTGTTTCTTCCCCGCAAATATAGGATCCCTGAGCCTGAATTATTTTAAATTCAAAATCAAAACCACTTCCCTGTATGTTATGTCCCATAAGGCCGTGGTCTTTAAGCTCATCGATGGCATTTTGTACAATGTCTACTGCTTCCGGGTACTCGGCCCTAATATATACGATCCCGTGATGTGCTCCTACCGCGTAACCGCTAACCAGCATCCCAAAAAGTACCGAATGTGGTTGCTGTTCCAGCAAATACCTGTCGGAATAAGCCCCGGGGTCCCCTTCGTCCGCATTACATATTATGAATTTGACATCCCCTTTAGCCTTGCTGCAAAACTCAAGTTTCAGGCCCATAGGGAATCCTGCACCGCCTCTGCCCCGTAGGTTGGAAGTTTTGATCGCTTCCAGCGCCTTTTCCGGTTTATTTTGCAAGACTTCCAGCCAGGGTTTGTAATATTCCTTAATACTGCTGAATGGCCTGGTTAGGATGGCCTCATGACTGGCACGCACATGGTAAGTATCGGGCCGGCTTTGGGTACTGTCCTTAACGATGGCGGTTAAGTTATCGATAGCTGCTCCCGAAAAATTTCGCCCCTGATAATGAAAAGCAGCATTTTCGTGACATCGCCCCAAACAGGTCATATGCCCGATCTGATCCGCAGGGAATTCCTTCCCGATTTTTTCCAGTACCGCAGCTTGGGTACCTGCACACTCACATGCCGTACCGTTACATACATAGACTTTTTTACCCTTGTTTTCGGGTTTTAGAAAGTCGTAAAAAGAAGCTGTCCCAAAAGTATTGGCTTTGCCGATCAAAAACTCCTCAGCGAGCAGGGCAAGTTCCTTTTCATCTGGCGTTCCTGCAGGCTGCGCCAGGTTGCCCAGCTTGTCAAAGAGGTTTTCTTGAAGGCCTTTACGGCCCAGGAGTTCGCTTAAATTATCAGACATACTCTAGCTTACTTTAGGGTTCAGGGAACTAACCCGGTTATTGTTTAATCGATAGGGGTGAGCGTAACATGTGGCCCGTCCTTCACGACAAAAGCCCAGTAGGGTAATACCGAATTCTTTGGCATAATCCACGGCCAGGGAAGACGGAGCCGATACAGCGGCTAAAAATGGGATCCCCGCTTTAAACGCTTTAATAGTTATCTCGTAGGAGATGCGCCCGCTGACCGTCATCGCTTTGGCTTCATCCATCCTGCCCCGTAACAGCAACCACCCAATTGCTTTGTCCACGGCATTATGGCGCCCGATATCTTCTTTAACTACCAGTAGTGATCCATTGGCATCGAATAGTGCAGCGGCATGGGTACCCCCGGATTGTTTAAAATCGTGCTGACCACGATTCATTTGAGCAAACATATCAGTAAAACTTTCTGCAGGAAATTGGGTGGACGCCTCAATGGATTTGCCCTCAAAGGCTTGTTCCCCGAGTTCTGTTTTACCACAAATCCCACAGGAAGAAACAGACAACAGACTACGGCTGTTGGAATAGCCTTCGCCCAGATAGGCCTCCGGGATCTCTAAATCTACAACGGTTACAATGCCCTCTTCATTTTCCTTTTGAAGTATGGGGGTAGGATGAAACTGCGTTGATGTTATTATGGCTTCGCTGTGCAACAACCCACGGATCAGATCGTCATCTGCACCCGGCGTGCGCATGGACATGGTGAAGGGCTTTCCATTGATGTTGATTTGCAGGGCTTCTTCCACAGTCAGGGCATCGACCACCGGGTCAACCCCTTGCACGTCAAATTTTTCCCCCTGATAATTACGCGTTGCCATTATTGCGACTCGTTTAATTCAATTCGCACGCTATCTTGTTTATTAAATATACGGGTTTTTCGGTAATTCAGAATAAAGGCGGAGACTTGTGAGGTGTTAAAAAATTTGTCAATGGTCTTGTCGGTGTTTTCGTTCGGAAAAAATAGAGATTTCTCCCATTTTTGCTATTCCTCTTTAAACCAACTGGCGTATTTTACATAGGCGTTGGCAATGCGCAGTATTTCACCCTGACTTAATTCCGGACTAACATCTTTTAATTTTTTTGCAGGCATACCACCATAAATCGTCCCTGGTGGTACCACGGTTCCTTTGGTGAGCACAGCTCCGGCGGCAATGATACTGTTAGACCCCACTATGCAGTCGTCCATAATAATACTCCCCATGCCAATTAATACATTATCCTCTACCGTACAGCCATGAACAATAGCGTTATGGGCTATGGAAACATTATTCCCTATGTTGGTGGGAGCTTTTTGGTAGGTACAATGAA
Organism: uncultured Flavobacteriaceae bacterium; assembly: GCA_963844995.1. Taxonomy (GTDB): domain Bacteria; phylum Bacteroidota; class Bacteroidia; order Flavobacteriales; family Flavobacteriaceae; genus Muriicola. The sequence goes on from CAWJQE010000004.1 coordinate 7,110, forward strand.
TAATAGCCCCATCTTGCACATTTACCTTATTGCCCATCCTGATATAATGCACATCACCACGGATCACTGCATTGAACCACACGCTGCATTCATCACCCATTATCACATCACCAACAATTACCGCATTGTCTGCAACAAAACAGTCTTTGCCAAATTCCGGGGTTTTTCCCTTTACCGTTTTTATGATCATACTACAAATTTGAAATTCTATTAGACACTCAGTTGCTGATTTATTCGAAATACGAAAGTAATTCCTTTTTCCTGGAAGCTGACACCATTAACTCTTTGCCATTCGAAATTACAACACTTCCGCCTTTGCCTTTTCTATATTTTACTACCTCATTAATATTCACCAGAAAAGATTTATGAATGCGCACAAAATGAAATTCCGCGAGGGATTCCTCAAAATACTTCAGGGTCTTACTTACCAGAATTTTTTTATCCGCTATAAAAATCTCGGTATAATTATCATCGGCTTTGCAATATAATATATCGGACACATTAAGCACCTGAAAACCATCTATTTGCGGTAGCGTTATCTTTCCTTCTGCTTTCTTTATTGATGAGGATAATATTCGATCATGCAAAAGATCTTCCTTCGAAATAATCTCCTCCACGTAGGCCACAGCTTTTATAAGCTCATCTATATTGATGGGCTTCATTAAATAATATGCCGCATGTTGATTTAAGGCATCCATGGCGTACTGATTATACGCAGTTACAAAAACAGTTTCAAAAGTCCTGTCTGGTAATTCTTCCAATAGATCAAAAGCATTTCCAAATGGCATTTCCACATCCAGGAACACCAAATTTGGTTGTTCCTTCTCTATAAGCTTTATTCCCTCTTTCACGGTACCGGCTTCACCCAGGATGGTTACCTGACTGCAATAATTCATAAGGTAATTCCTAAGAATTTCCCTGCTGTTAAGCTCATCTTCTATGATCACTGCCCGTAAATTCATTAGCCTTTATCTAGTGTTAAGGTCACCATGGTACCTGAACCATCCTCCTCGAGATCCTCAACAGTTACCGAAATATTATTTTTATACATATCGTTTAAAATAGCAATGCGTTTTTGGATGTTATCCATGGCTGTAGATCGTTGTTTTTTCTGATGCTGCGTCTTTAATGCGGCCGATTTCTTCCTGCCAATGCCATTATCTTCAATACAAATCTCCAAACTATCAATATCTTTTTGAGATATGCGAATTTTTAAAAACCCCTGCGATTCTCTATAGCGAAGTCCGTGCCAAATGGCATTTTCTAAATAGGGTTGTAATAGCATTGGAGGTATTTTGTAGGCCTCCCTGTTGATAGAATCCTCTACTTCAAAGCTGTATGAAAATTTATCTGGAAACCTAGAATGCTCTAGTTTCAGATATAATTCCAGAAGTTCGATCTCCTTATTGAGTGCAATAAAATCTTCTTCAGAATTCTCAAGCACCGACCTCATTAGCGTGGAAAAATCACTAAGGTATCTGTTGGCACTGCGTTCATCGTGTTTTGAAATATAACTGTTGACCGAGTTCAGGGCATTAAAAATGAAATGGGGGTTCATTTGAGATCGGAGCGATTTTAATGCCAGCAGGTTATTTGCCAGCTTTTGTTTTTGGTTGCTCCTATAGAAAAAGAAAGCTGCCAGGGACATAAAAAACATCCCGAAAACCAGGGAATAAATTATCCATAATTGCCGCTTGTTGCTTTCCTCTGTTAATTGTTGCTCTGCCAGGGCAAGGTCGTATTTGCTCTGGGATAGCTCCCTTTCCTGTTCCAATCCGGTGATCCTATTCTGGGTTGCCGCTATCTCACGATTTAACCTTGCAGCGCGTGATATTTCCTGTTCTTTCCGGACATATAAAGTGTCTACAACAGCCACATACTTTTGATAAGTTTCCAACGCTTTATCGAACTCTCCTTGTTGACGGTATACCTCAGACAACTTCCGTGTGGCATCTTTTTGAACGATAAGATCTGATTTTATACTTGCGGTTGCTATACTGCGCTCCAGGTAAGGTATCGCCTCTTCGTATTTGTCCTGTGCTATATACGCATTGGCTATTTTATAATTGATACGTTGTTTGGTGACAGAGTCTGTACTTTTAAGAATATTGTTTTCCTTTTCAACCCCGGCTGGTATTCCTTCCAATTCCTGCAAGCTGCTTTTGCGCAGTTGAATTTCATCATCATATCGGTTACTTTTATTTAAAAAATCTGCTACCTTCTCTTTTTCCTGAACGGCTCTTTGCGGCGCCTGTTTCTTAGCTTCCCTCAAGGAATTATCATAGTAGGCATTTGCTTCTTCCAGACGGTTTACCCGGGCATAAGCATCTGCTATTTTGGAATTTATGTCCGGAATTTTAGGGCTTATTTGATTTTTAGTGGCGATCACCAATCCCTGCTGATAATAGGCCACCGCCTTATTGGTATCACCTAAGCCCCTGTGTGCATCTCCCAGGCTTTCATATAGTTCAACTCGTTGATAAGGCACCATTGCTGTGCTTTCTTCCAGGGGTGTTAAGGTCTTAACAGCCGCTTCCCATTGCCTGTCCAGGTTATACGTCTTTCCTAAAGCTAAGGCAGTGCCCTCCGTATAATATGCCTCAAGGGCATCCTTATAATTATCTATGGCTAAATCGGTTTGTTGATGGTATCCATATACTTCTGCCAGCAAGCCAAGAGATGCCGCCAGTTCTTTTTTATTGCCCCGATTCCCTAATTCTGCCATAGAACGGGCTATGTAATCTATGCTTTTGCCAATATCAGTTTGTTTGTACATCCTGGCAGAATCCAAATAAACCCTGTGTCTGCCAATATTAACTTCAGAAAGTGCTGTTTTTGTTTTGCTAGAGGTATTCCCTTCCACTAATACCGTAATGATATCATCGCTCTGAATGGTATGGCTTATGGTCTCAAATTTTGTACTTCTAAATGTAAGAATGTCTCCAATTGCCGCCTTAATTGTAAATTCACCAAGCGCATTGGTAGAGGTATAGCCGCCATGGTCAGAAATTACTTCCACCCCCGAAAATGGAACATAACTCTCTTTCTCTTTAACCGTCCCTCTAATGCTTAGCTCCTTTCTTTGATTTTGTGTCTGGGAGTTAGCATTGGAAACGACAAAAAGCATCGCAATTACTAAAAGAAATTTTAAAGGCATACTTCGTATTATTAGGATAAACTTAGTCCATTTGGATCGTTTTAAAAAATGGTCTTTAGGGTGATCCATACAATAAATCATTGGTTTATGCCACTTCCCGAAAGCAACCCACCAGTTCCCTCATTCAAATGAGCTGTTCACTCATTGCCGGTTTTTTTAAAAAAAGTTGCGACGTACTTTTCACCTATTATCATAACCCTTTAAATAAAAACAAATGAAAAAGTATGCCCACAAAACAATGACACTCTTGTTAATTCTATTCATAGGAACAAGCTTTGCTCATAACGGAAGTTCTACAGAAATTTTTTCACCTAAAGATCTCCAGAATAACCAAGACTCTAATGAATATCCCAGACAGCCAGTTGTAAAGATCGCCCTGTTGTTAGATACCAGTAATAGTATGGACGGACTTATCAATCAGGCGAAATCACAACTCTGGGATATAGTGAACCAATTTGCATATGCAAAATGTGGTAATAATAGTCGCCCCGGACTTCAGATAGCACTTTACCAATACGGCAACGATGAGCTGGCTTCTCAGGAGGGTTATGTGCAGCAGGTACTTGGTTTCAGCAGTGACCTGGATGAAATCTCGTCAAAATTATTCTCGCTTACTACAAACGGGGGAGAAGAATTTTGCGGGCAAGTTATCCACCAGTCGCTGCGTCAATTAGATTGGGGTAAAAATGAAGACGATCTAAAAATGATATTCATTGCAGGCAATGAACCTTTTACACAAGGCAAAAAGGATTTTAGGGAATCAGTTATAAATGCCAAAGAGAAGGATGTTATAGTGAATACTATATTCTGCGGAAGTTACACACAAGGCATCAACACACATTGGCAGGAAGGCGCTCTGCTTGGCGGAGGGGAATATATGGCCATTGACCACAACAGACAGGTTGTCCATATTAAAACTCCTTATGATGAGATCATCATCCGATTGAATGCACGTTTGAACAACACATATGTATCATACGGAGCGATGGGTGTCAGTAGTATGGCAAAACAGGAGGAACAAGATTCTGAAGCCATGGTATTGCAAGAGGTGGTAGCTGTAAAACGTGCCGTAAGTAAAAGTTCTCAGTTTTACAATAATGCAGAATGGGATCTGGTGGATGCTTCTTCAAGAAAAGATTTTGACCTGGCCAAGATCAAAAAAGAAACCTTACCTGAATCTCTGCAAGGAAAATCTGAAGGACAGATCAAGGTGTTCTTAGCCGAAAAAAAAGCAGAACGCCAGAAGGTCCAAAAGGAAATACAAGAGGCAAATGCAAAACGCGAAGCATATCTTGCAAAGCAACAAAAGAACGAAACCGGAGAATTGGAACAGGCCATGTTACATGCTATAAAAAAGCAGGCCTCAAGGAAAAACTTCTACTGGGAGTAAAATTTAGAATAGTCAATATAAACGGACTTCAAGATTCTTCTTGGAGTCCTTTTTTTAGTTGGCAGCCGGACAAAAACAATCGAACCTGTTTTGACGTTCCGGACCAAAATCGTACCCCAGAGTGATCTGGTGGAAACCTCCATTATCGAATCGGATGTCCCCGTTCTGATAAGAATAGTTATAGGAGAACATAAAACGGTTATAGTTCACTCCAATGATAGGCGTAAATAATTGTAAGCGCTGCTCCCCAAACTGTCCATTGGCCTGGTACTGAGCCCCGTCAAAACTCCTGCGATAGGAGAGTCCGGCCCAAACGGTCCCAAAGGCAACATCTTTGTATACCTTTGCGTTGATATCTACGGTCTCTTCCTCAGTAAATTCAGTGATCTGAAATAAAACGGAAGGTTCTACACGCCACTCGGTCTTTCCAAAAATATAGCCTACAGAAAACAAATATCTCCTAAGATTATCAAATTCAATAGCAGTATACAGATCTCTTCCACTTCCAAGTGCATTTAATAAGGTAGCATGGGCATAGAATTCCATATAGTTATAAGACATGCCAAAATCGACATTAAAATAACCTACACTGTTCCTGGCACCAGAAATTATCGGATCCGGGATAACCGACCTGAATTCGGTTTCATCAAGGCTACTGAGGATAAAGCCTGCGCTGAGTCCAAATGATACCTGATTAAGTATTCTGATATCATCCCCAAATTGTAAATGATGGGCATATGTACCTTTTAAGCCGGTTTGTGAGTGGTACCCATTGGCATCATTGAACAAAATAACTCCTACCCCACTGGGACTCTCTCCCAACCTCCAATTAACACTTAAAGTCTGTAAATTAGGTGCTTCATCTACATTAAACCACTGTTTTCTGGCCGTAAGCCGTATTTTTCCTCCTAGCCCAATACCCGCCATAGATGGGTGTACCAGATAGTAATTATCCGATAAATAATCAAAATAAACAGGGATGCCTTCTTGTGCATTAGAAGTACTAATGAAGCCGAGGCAAGCAAGTAAAATAAAAAAGATTTTTCTCATCTAGGATGGGACAAAGTGAATGGCTGTATGTTCAAATATAATGTATAACGGCATAAAGCGAACATTATTATATGCTGGATAGCTTGAAAAATGGTTGTATTTTTGCATAAAACAGACAGCATGAAAGAGTATATAATTACCGTGAAGGAGACCAATACACCGGCTATCTTAAAATTTGAGGCTAATCACTTTCTTACAACCAACACCAATTACGAGTTCAAAAATATAGATGAGGCCAAAGCGTCGCCTCTGGCGCAGCAACTTTTCTACCTTCCTTTTGTAAAGACCGTATACATTTCCGGCAATTTTATTGCCTTGGAGCGTTTTGATATTGTTGCCTGGGAGGATGTGCAAAATGAAGTAGCCCAGCAATTAGTGGAATATCTTAATTCTGGCGCTCCTGTGATCATTGAAGAGGCCCCGGCAACTAAAGTGGCCATTACCCTGTACGCGGAGGTAACCCCCAATCCGTCTGTGATGAAATTTGTGGCCAACAAGAAATTAGTGCCTGCCACTTTTGAATTTAAGAACATTGACGAGGCACAGGAATCTGAATTGGCTAAAGCACTCTTCCATTTTCCTTTTGTAAAGGAGGTTTTTATGGATGAGAACTACATTTCAGTGATGAAGTATGAAGTAGCCGATTGGAATGATATTACCATGGAGCTCCGTGAAATGATCCGTGTTCATATTGCAGAAGGAAAAGAAATTGTATCAGCTCAGGCAGAGACCACCCAAATTAAAAATAGTCCCGGAAAACAGGCAACTATTGTCTCCGATGACGAAACCTCTCAACAGATCATTCAGATCCTTGAAGAATATGTAAAACCGGCGGTTGCCATGGATGGGGGAAATATACTTTTTCAATCCTATGATGAGGAACTAAAGACCGTGAACGTGATCTTACAAGGTGCTTGCAGTGGCTGCCCCTCTTCTACTTTTACCCTAAAAAACGGTATTGAGACCATGCTTAAAAACATGATGGGAGATAAGATACATGAAGTTGTTGCCATCAATGGCTAATACCCTGCTGAATACTTGCAATTTCTTCAAATTCTTCGGACCTTTAAAGGAACCTAAAATGTAAGTATCATGTCAATTTTAAAAGTAATAGAAGTACTGGCAAATTCTAGTGAAAGTTGGGAAGATGCCACCCAAAAAGCAGTCTCACAGGCCTCTAAATCGGTAAAAAATATCCGTTCTGTGTATGTGAATGAACAAAGCGCAACCGTAAAGGATGGAAAAGTAGACGATTTTAGGGTGAATGTAAAGATCACCTTCGAAGTGAAGTAGGTCTTCAAATAAAAATAAAAAGCACCTTCATTGGTGCTTTTTTTTTGAAAACTCCGTAAAAGCCAAACCTTGAAAACTCCTTTGCCACATACAAACGCCCTTATCGGCGAAACCAGTCCGTACCTGTTGCAGCATGCCCACAATCCGGTTAACTGGAATGCCTGGAATTCCAAAGTCCTTGCCCAGGCCAAAAAAGAAAACAAGCTACTATTGATCAGCATAGGCTATGCCGCTTGTCACTGGTGCCATGTGATGGAACATGAGTGTTTTGAGGATGAGGAAGTAGCAGAGGTAATGAATCAGCATTTTGTCAATATCAAGATAGATCGGGAAGAAAGGCCGGATGTGGACCATATCTATATGGATGCCTTGCAGATGATGACCGGAAGCGGTGGCTGGCCCCTCAATATTGTGGCTTTACCAGATGGCCGACCTTTCTGGGGAGCTACTTATGTTAAGAAGAACGATTGGATGACCATATTGGATCAATTGGCAACACTTTTTAAGACCGATCCTAAGAAGGTAACAGACTATGCCCAAAATTTGGCGAACGGCCTTCAAAGCATCAATCTCATTCCAGCTCCGGAAAAACATGAAACGATCACAAAAGAAGCCATAAAAGGCGCTGTCTCTCAATGGTCACAATACTTTGATATTTTTCTTGGCGGACATAAGCGGGCACCAAAGTTTATGATGCCTGTGAATCTCGATTTCCTGTTACACTATGCCACCTTATTTCAGGACAGGAATATCACAGATTATGTCCACACTACACTTACCCGTATGGCCTATGGAGGCGTTTATGACCATTTGGGAGGAGGGTTTTCCCGCTATTCGGTAGACACCAAATGGCATGTTCCGCATTTTGAAAAAATGCTCTATGACAATGCCCAATTGATCTCCTTATACGCCAAGGCCTATGGAGCTAACGGCAATATTTTGTACAAAAAAGTGGTGGAGGAAACCATTTCCTTCCTGACACAGGAATTGATGTCAACAGAAGCCGGATTTTATTCTTCCCTTGATGCCGATAGTCTCGATCCAAAAGGTAATCTTACCGAAGGGGCATATTACGTTTGGACAGAGGCTGTACTGGAAGAAATATTAAAAGACGACTTTCCCCTTTTTAAAGATTATTACAATATAAATTCTTACGGATTTTGGGAAGAGGACATGTATGTCCTGATCCGCGATGCCACTGATGTAGAGATCGCTAACAAACATGACCTTGATGTTGAAACCCTCAATAACAGGATAAAAAACTGTAAAAAACGCCTGTTGACCAAGAGAGAACTAAGGCCCGGACCAAGATTAGATGATAAGATATTAACCTCCTGGAATGCGCTGATGATCAAAGGTTTGGCTGAGGCCTATCGCTATTTGGGAAATTCAGAGTATCTGATCATGGCGAAAAACACATCTTCCTTTATAGAAAAGAATGTCCTCAGGGAAGATGGGAGTCTATACCATAACTATAAAGAAGGAAAAAGCACCATTGAAGGTTTTCTGGAAGACTACGCTACCTTGATCGATGCTTGTTTGGCCTTATATGAAGTTACCTTTGAGGAAGTGTGGCTGAAGCGATCTGCTTCTCTAATGGACTACTGTCTACTTCACTTTTTACAGGAAGAAAGTGGCTTGTTCTATTTTACCTCCGATACTCAGGATGTTATGGTTAGAAGGTCGCTGGAAACTACAGACAATGTGATCCCTGCCTCCAATTCTATCATGGCTCATTGCTTATTTAAACTATCGGGCTACTACCCCAAAGCCAATTATTTTTCTCATTATGAAAAGATGTTAGCCCATATGCGTGAAAGCATTCTGAAAAACCCCAATAGTCATGCTCACTGGCTTCAACTCCCGCTATTTCAGATTTTTCCGTTTCGGGAAGTGGTTATTACCGGAGAATCTTATCAGGAATATGCCACTATCATCAGGCGACAATATTTTCCAAATATTCTCTTAGCAGGAACAGAAAATAAAGGGACACTCAACCTTTTTGAGAATAGGATGGATTCTGCGAAAACTCAGATTTATGTCTGTGAAAATGGGGCATGCCAACTTCCGGTATCTTCACCAGATGAAGCACTTTCTTTGCTATGAACCCTCCCAAGGCTTAACAAGACTTTAAAGGATAAAATTTGACAATCCTCTTAAATTTCCGTTGCTTTGCAGCCTAATAAAATAATATGGCCTCATTTTCAGAATATACAGAATATTTAGACCAGGGTGTACAGTGGATTATAGAGATCTTACCAAATCTTATAACAGCCACAATAATACTTGTTGTTGGTTATTATATTGTAAAAGTCATCAACCGACTGGTACATAAATTCTTTCAAAAGAAAGACTACGATCTGGCATTGGAATCCTTTCTCCAAAGCTTTATCAGTATCGCCTTAAAATTATTGCTCTTTGTATTGGTGATCACCCAGTTGGGAGTAAAATCATCTTCCCTAGTGGCATTGGTTGGTGCGGCAGGTTTAGCCGTTGGTCTCGCCCTACAGGGTTCACTTTCCAATTTCGCAGGCGGGGTACTGATCCTGGTCTTTAAGCCATTCAGGGTCGGCGATTTTATTTCGGCTCAGGGGGTTGATGGTACGGTAAAGGAGATCACTATTTTCACAACAAAACTGAATACATTTGGGAACCAACTGGCTATTCTGCCTAATGGTCAACTCTCTAACAATAGCATAATTAATTACAATGCCGAGGATACCCGCAGGGATAAGATCGATATCGGCATAGGATATGGTTCCAACATCAAAAAAGCCAAAGAGATCCTCCTAGATATTTGTGCGTCTCATGAAGGGATCATGAAAGATCCTGCTCCGGCAGTATTTGTGGGTGCATTAGCAGATAGTTCAGTAAATCTAACCTTGAGATTCTGGGCAAAAAATGAAGATTTCTGGGCAGCGCACTTTTTTGTGATGGAAGAGACCAAGGCTCGTTTCGATAAAGAAGGTATTGAGATCCCATTCCCACAATTAGATGTACATCAAAAAGGATAGTTATTCAATTTAAAGGGAATAGTAAGAAGATCATTTCTTCTTCTGTTGGAGTATAAAATCCTTTAAGTAATAGGGTTCAAAATACGCGACATCTTCAAACGATCCTTGCTGATATTTTCTATAGGCCTCCTTGGACATTGTCCTGGAGGAAGGTATAAGTGAATCGTCAAAAGAAAAATTGGGATGTGTAAGTATATCCTTGCACTTTTCAGCCCCACTGCCTACAAGACAAACCTTTCCTTTCTCCGCAAATTCCGCAAAAGAATCAGCATCAAGGATCACTGCCTTGGTAGGCACAACCTCAGCATATGCTGTATCAAAAACCGCAGCATAAACTTCCATCCTTCTCGCATCTAACATAGGAATAATGACCCCGGAAGAAATCTCTTTCTGCAAGGCCATTCCCTTAAGGGTTGGGGTGGAAATCAATGGAATATCCAGGACGTAGCACAGCCCTTTCGCCGCCGAAACTCCTATTCTGAGTCCGGTGTATGATCCCGGACCTTTGCTTACAGCAATGGCATTGAGTTGTTGTAAAGATACCCCTGCCTCTTTCAAGACTTCCCCTATAAAAAGATGGAGCTGTTCCGAATGGGAAAATGATGGACTATTGTGTTCCTTACTAGCCAAAAGCTCCCCTTCCCTGGCAAGGGAAACGGAGCAATTAGTTGAAGCTGTTTCTAACTGTAAGATCAAGGCCATAAGGCCACAAAGATAGTTTAGTTTAGAACAATAGGCAGGCCATAGAAGAATTCCAGGACTTTAATTCTAAAGATATAATTGTACTTATTTCGAATTACCTCGGCTTCAGCATTGTCTACACGAGATTGCGCCTGACTAAAATCGAAGGCGTTCATAAGACCGACATCAAAGCGGTCCCTTGTATATTCATATGCCAATCTACGGGCATCGAGCGTTTTTTGAGAAGCTTGATATGCTTTCGCAGTATTTTCCACATCTACATAGGCCTGATTGATGGTAGTTTCCAGATCTAGTTTGGTCTGTTCTAACTGCAATCTTGACTGTTCCACATTTATCTGAGATCGACGGATATTATTCCGAGTACTAAACCCATTAAAGATAGGGATGTTCATCTGAGCTCCATAAGAGATCCCATCATTGATCCACAACTGATCCTGGAAGGCGATTTTCACACCGGTGAACGGATCACGTGTTTGATCAGAATATCTGGTATTGTAGTTAAAAAAGGCACCTATGGTTGGGAATACTGCCCCTTTGGCAATAGCCAGATCCTTTTCTGCCAATTCCACACCGGTTTCAGAAAATTTAATGTCGTTTCTAAAGGTCAAAGCCTTGTCAAAGATCACTTTAGGCGAATATTTAAGAATGTCTGAAGGTGGTACATTGAACTCTTCATCTGCTATATCAAAATTCTCATAGTCTGTGATCTGCAAGAGTTGCGCAAGGGCAATTCTCGATAATAATACTAAATTTTGGTTATTGATAATGGTCTGTTCCTGAGTAGCTGCCGTCGCTTCAACTTCCAGAAGGTCTCCTCTTGGCACAACTCCCGATTCTACCAATTCCTTGGTACGTTCCAGATCTTTTACCGTAACGGCATACTGAGCCTTTGCCACCTTTAAAGATTCTTTATTAGAAAGAACGCTCAGGTAATTGTTGGCCACATTAAGCCTGATGTCATCTACCAGATTATCTAGCCGATACTGATTGGCAAGTTCATTTATTTTTGCCCTGTTGATCCGGTGTATATTTCTAAGTCCGTCGAACAAGGTTACACCTGAGGTAACATTGGCGCTGGCTGAAAAAATAGTTGCCGAAACAAATCCGTTGGTCGTAGGATCCAGAATAAGTCCGGTACTCCCGGAGGTACTGGTCTGTGCATTTAAACTGGGCAACATATTTCCCAATGCATCCGACTTGTCTATCCTGGCATTCTCCAGGTCCAGTTCAAATTGCTCTATGGTGAGGTTATTATCTACGGCAAATGTGACACATTCCTCCAACGTCCATTTTCTCATTTGCGCAGTAATTGTTCCCACTGACAAAAGGAATAGTAGTATGGAAATTTTAAATCTCATGGTCTCGTTTTTTGATTGCTTAATCTTTGATTAGTTGTTAGTTTGATCAGGAGTTAGATTCTTCCTCTTCTTCTTCACCCTTTTTAATAGGTTCCGTTTTATTCCAGATCTTCACATTGTCACTTTCGGTAAGACCAGAAATAATTTCTACATTCACCCCGTCAGAGATTCCTATCTCAATATCTTTACGTTCCCATTGCTGATCACCCACAGATAGCTCCACATATGGTTTATCAGTTTCCTTATCAAATTGCAGCAAGGCTTCCGGTATTACCAGAATGCTATCCTTTTTCTCCAGAACCAGTGAGGCGTTCGCACTGTAACCTGCTCTGATAAAGATTGAATCGTTCACTTTTACGTCCCCTTCAATTTTAAATTGAACGGCACCTGCTTCCTCCACACCTTTTGGAGCAATAAATCTAAGTAAGGCCTCAAATTTTTGATCCTGAATAGCTCCTAAATTAATTTCCAGGGGCATACCAAGTCTTAATTTCCCAACTTCGCCTTCGTCTACTTTCCCTTCAAAGATCATTTGGCTTAGGTCTGCAATGGTGGCAATGGTTGTCCCATCGTTAAAGTTATTACTCTGAATCACCTGGTCTCCTTCTTCAACCGGGATCTCTAAAATTGTCCCATTAACCGTAGCCCGTATATTGGTGTTGGCACTGGCCGATCCTCCTGCAGAACCTCTGCGGATTATCTGATAATCAGCCCTGGAATTTTCCAATTCCAATACTGACTGGTCATACCTTAATTTAAGATTGTTAAAATCCTGACTGGAGATCACCCCTTTATCAAATAAGGTCTTGTTTCTATCGTATTCAATTTTTACATTGTTCAGTGCGGCTTCAGCATTACGCACCCGCCCACTGGATGAGTTTAAGGCCTGTTCATTGGGAACTACTTTGATGACCGCGATCAGATCACCGGCTTTCACAAGGTCTCCTTCCTCCATATAGATCTTATCAATGATCCCCGAAATTTGAGGCTTGATCTCGATCTCCTCCTGTGGGATCACCTTCCCTGTGGCCACTGTCTTCTTTTCAATATTGGCTATAAACGGATTTTTGGTATCATAAGTAATAGCCCCTTTGGAATTCGACTTAATAAAGAAAGCGGCGGCCCACAATGCTCCTAAGCCAAGAACTGCTATCAGTCCGTATTTTACGTATTTGTTCATCTTCTTACTGTGTTATTTAAAGTTGTTAGTTATTACTCTTCTCGCAAGGCATCTATAGGCTTAATACTCACGGCGCGTTGTGCCGGAATAAGACCTATTAATGTACCTAATACCACCATCACCAATAAAGCTCCAATGACCAGGGGAATGGGCACCGTGGGATTGGTATATGGGAAATCTATATCCTTTGTTAATATGTTTATTAAATTCAAAACTCCGGCCCCCATAATAATTCCTATAATCCCTGCGATCATAGTGAGGAAGACCGATTCTAATATGATAAGGGATCTTACTTCGTTAGGCGTGGCCCCTAAAGCCCTGCGTATCCCCAATTCCTTGGTACGTTCTTTTACGGAGATCAGGAGAATATTCCCAATACCGATCACTCCGGCTAAAATGGTGGCCAGGCCAACAATTAGCGAAACAAAGGTGAGTCCATTGGCAAATCCCATGATCTTTCCAAAGATCTCTCCTAAATTGAAGGCGCCAAAAGCCCTTTCATCATCGGGGTGTACATTGTGGATACTTTTAAGAACGGATTTAATGTCTTTCTCAACCTGCACCACATCGGCATCGTCATAGGCGGCTATAGTAAAATACTGGGCATTGTCTCCAGTGTTGTATAATTTTTTAAAAGTGCTAAAGGGTATAAATACATCACCATCCGTGGCAAAAGGCGTGTTTTGAGTTAATTTAGCAACACCAACCACCTGGAAATAGATCCCGTCTAACCGAACATATGTACCAATAGGATCTTCATCTTTCTCATAAAGTTCCTGCTCTGTTCTTTCCCCGATCACACAAACTTTCCTGGCTTGCACTTCATCTTCCTCATTGATAAATCGTCCATTATCATAGATCTTCTGAGTAGCCATCTTGGCTATTACCGGGAAGTACCCATATACAGGGTAACTGTTAGACTTCAGACCCCGAACCCCTAAAGCAGATGTTCCTCCGAATACGCCTTTAGTATTTACCGGAGCGATATACTGAATCTCAGGCACCCTGTTTTGAAGGGTAACCGCATCCTGTACTTTCAGATTTAATCGCCTTCCTGTTTTATATCCTTTATAGGGCATACTGGTGGCTTGTGACCAGGTGAAGATGCTGTTTTTGGCTACCGTCTCAAAGTTTTTTTCGAACCCATTATCCAAGCCCTTGGAAGCTCCTGCCAGGACGATATAGATGAAGATCCCCCACGTTACCCCAATTACGGTGATTATGGTCCGTGTTTTATTCTTTCCGATAGAACCGAAGATCTCTTGCCAGGTATTTTTATCAAATAAAAATCGCATATTATTCGTCGTTTAGAGCTTCAATCGGTTTTATTCTTGCTGCGCGTTTTGCAGGTATATAGCCGGCCAAACTTCCAAAAAGGATCAAGATCAGGGTTGCTGAAACGGCAAGTCCTGTACCGATCCCCGGATTCAAAATAAAGTAATCATCCATGAGTTTATCCCCCAGGGTGCTTAAAAGCGCCATCCCTATGATCATTCCTAAAAAGCCCGATATGGTGGTGATAAAAACAGATTCCAATAAAATAACTGAGATAACAGAACGCGGAGTGGCGCCAATGGCCTTGCGTATCCCTATTTCCTTGGTACGCTCTTTTACTACATATACCATGATATTACTGATCCCTATGATACCGGCAATGATGGTTCCAAAGGCTACCAAGGCCGCTATAATGGCAAGTACTCCGGCAAAATCCTGGTTTTGCTTTAACGCTTCTGCTACGTTTCGGACGAAAAATCCGTTTTCATCTTCAGGATTAATGTTTTTCTTATCTTTTAAAAACGTCTTCAAATTTCGTTCCAGGGCCATAGCCCCGGTGTATCCTAATTCTTCTTTAAAGGCGACTACGATCTGACCAATTTTATCGGTATTTTTTTCAATTAATTGTCGGGTTGTATAAGGGATAAAAAGTTGCCGTTCTTCGTTATCACCTCCGTCATCCTGAAAAACACCCACCACTTTAAAAACGCTGCCTCCTACATCTATGTATTTCCCCATGGAGTTCATGGACCCAAACAAGTCCTGTTCTACCAACCTGCCAATTACGGCATTTTTGGTCTTGTTCTTAACGTCTTCCTGGTTAATATACCGGCCCTTCATAATGATGGTCTTCTCGGCAAATTGCTGCCCCCAGTCTACCCCAACCGTGGTATAATTATTCGATTCCTCTTTGTATTTCACCAGGGCCGATCGAAAAATCCTTGGTGACACATAATCCACAAACATGGGAAAGTTCTCCTTAATATCTGCAAGGTCACTGTTTTCAAATTCAATTCGTCTTAAGGATTTATATCCCTTATATGGCATTGACGTTCTGCCAGGAAAAACATATAGTACATTAGTGGCATCCTGAGAGAAGAAGAATTCAAAAGTATTTTGTAACCCGTTGGTCATCCCTACCAGGCCAACAAAGATCAGTATCCCTAAAGACACCGTAAATCCGGAAAGAATTGTACGAAGTTTGTTCTTTCGAATGGTGAGAAATATTTCCTGCCAGGTATCCCTACTAAACATGCGCCTTGGCTCTTACTTGTTTTACTTTTTCATCTTTGACGATCACTCCATCCTTGAGATGCACTATACGTTTACACATCTGAGCAATATCGGGTTCGTGGGTCACTACCAGGATGGTATTGCCCTGATCATTGATCTTTTGAATAAGTTCCATTACTTCATAAGAAGTAGTACTATCTAGCGCCCCTGTTAGCTCATCTGCCAGCAACACCTTAGGTTCTGCAACCATAGCTCTTGCGATGGCCACCCGTTGCTTTTGTCCTCCGGACAGCTCACTTGGCAAGTGATGCGACCATTCCTTTAATCCTACCTGCTCTAAATATCTAAGAGCTTTTTCCTGCCGTTGCTTTCTTGGCATTTTCTGATAATAAAGTGGAAGGGCCACATTTTCCAGGGCCGTCTTATAATTGATCAGATTAAATGATTGAAATATAAATCCAAGAAACTTATTACGGTAATTGGCTGCTTTGGTCTCATTAAGATTCTTAATTGGAATACCATCAAGTACATATTCACCCTCATCCGCTTCATCTAACATTCCCAGGATATTCAGTAGGGTAGACTTTCCGGATCCCGAGGAACCCATAATAGCCACCAATTCTCCTGCTTCAACTGAAAAGTTGATTCCTTTTAATACATGCAGGGAATTGCTTCCCATCTTGTACGATTTATGAAGATCCTTTATTTCAATCATGGTTGGTGTTTTTTAGTATATAGTTGCCAATCCCTCGATAAGACTGGCAAGTTGTTCATTTGTTACAAATATTTATCGAAAAATTATGTTAAAATCCCTTATCCTCCATATCCTTCGGATTGAAGGGCATTCCATACCTTGATCTTATCTTCGGCTTTTAATCCGGACTTTATCTCCACATAGATCCCATCGCTGATCCCTAATTCCAGATCTTTCCGGGTAAATTGCTGATCTCCTGTGGCAACTTCAACAAAGGGCTTTTTTGTCTCGGTATCGAATTGTACCAGGGCCTCCTTTATGGCTAAGACACTATCTGCACGGGCCAGAATAATGGATGCATTAGCACTCAATCCCGCTCTGATAAATACCGTATCCCCTTTGTTTAAAGTTCCTTTTATTTCGAATTGAATGGCTCCATTTTCCGCCTTCCCTTTTGGGGCAATATAATCTAACACCGCGGCAAACACCTTGTTCTCTATGGCTCCTACAGTGATCTCCAAAGGCAAATTCTCCTTGATCTTGCCAACTTCAGACTCGTCTACCTTGCCCTCAAATATCATCTTATCCACATCGGCGATGGCCGCGATAGTAGTTCCCTCATTGAAGTTATTGCTTTCAATTACCTGATTCCCTACTTCTACCGGAACTTCCAGCACCATGCCACTCACGGTAGCCTTTATAAGAGTATTTGCTGCATTACTTAAGCCTCTTGTAGTACCTGTCTGCACAATGTCATATCGTTTGTTGGCAGCAGAATAAGCTTGTTTTGCCTGGTCATATGTCACCTGCGCCCTCTCCAGGTCTACTTTGGAAACTACACCTTTAGAATACAATTCACTTTGACGGTCAAAATTCCTGCGTTGATCCTCAAGATTGATCCTGGCATCCTCAATAGTATTTTTGGCATCGTTAAGAGCATTTAAATTTGGTACTACCTTGATCTTGGCGATGAGATCTCCCGATTTTACAAAATCGCCTCCTTCAACATAGATCTCTTCAATGACGCCAGAAATATTAGGCTTAATTAACACCTCTTCTAAAGGCAGAATACTACCGGTCGCAACCGTTTTTTTTATGATGGTGCGTCTTTCCGCCTGTTCGGTTTCATAGACCACCGGGTCCTCTGCGTTCTTCTGATATAAGTAGATCATAGACCCGCCAAAGGCAAGTACGATGATCAACAGAATGATAATGGTGATTGATTTTTTCATTTTTTGATAGTGTTATTTTGATTGATTTTATTCGGTTCTCAAGGCGTCTATAGGACGTACTTTAATGGCACTTTGTGCCGGGATAAACCCGGCCAGCAGTCCTGAAATTACGAGGATCATAAGCGCTGCCGTTACTACTCCCAGATTTACACTTGGATTCATAAACATGTCTACAGGACCATTGGCATCCAGTATGGCATTTACCCCATAAATAAATAAGGCCCCGAATACGATCCCTGCCATCCCGGAAATGATGGTAAGGAAGATAGACTCTAACAGTATCTGTTTTTTAATAGACCATGGGTCCTCCCCCAGGGCCCTGCGAATACCGATTTCCTTAGTACGTTCCTTAACCACAATTAGCATAATATTACTCACCCCAATGATACCGGATAAGAGAACCAATATCCCCACAAAATACCCGATAAAACTCATGGCTCCAAAAAGGCTTTCTACCCTGTTAAACTCTTCATACAAGTCAAAAAACCCTATGGCCCTTGTATCCTCAGGATGTACCTTATGCGCGGTTTTCATCTCATTGACAATATTCATTTTCAGATCTGAAATTGGATACCCATCTTGGGCTGTGATGGACATCCATCCAACATCATTTCCCTGATTGAATGCCTGGGAAAATGCCGTAAAGGGAACGTAAATCTCTTTCTGCCCTTCCTCTCCATCGCCATTACTGCTCCTTTTCTTATAGGTTCCAACCACCATAAAATTTACTCCCTGAATCTTTATATACGAACCCAACACTTCTTCTTCCTTTTCGTAAAGTTCATTGCGCACACCCAAACCAATAACTGCTATCTTTCGTTTTGCATTAATGTCATTGTGATTCAGAAAACGGCCTGCAGTAATGGCCATAGGTTCCTGTTTAATGATCTCAGGATAATCCCCATAGACATTATACGCCCCCGTTTTAAGACCTTTTACAACATTGTTATTTCCGCCAAAACCTCCGAGTTGATTTCTGGGTGAGATGTAACGTAATTGTGGGAATTTTTCCTTAAGAGTTGCGACATCTGCCAATTTGAAACGAAAATTTCTGCCTATTGGAAGACCCATATGAGCTTTGGTAGTACTGCGGGTCCACATAAACATAGTATTAGTTGCTATGTCTCCAAAATCGGCTCTAATACCATTCTCTAATCCTTTCCCTGCAGAAAGTAAGATTATTAGTATCAGAATCCCCCAGAAAACACCAAACGCCGTAAGAACGGTCCGGAACCAATTACTGGTTAGGACCTCCAAAACCTCTTTCCAACGATCTCTATTAAACATAGTTTTTTGCGACTATTATCTTATTCATCACGCAGGGCATCTATAGTATGGATATGGGCAGCTCTCCATGCCGGGAAAAACCCGGCAATTGTGCCTGCAAAGATCAATACAAAAACAGTGGCCAGGGCAACATTAAAATTTACTGAAGGGTTCATCACATAGTCTACCTCAATATAGGGCCCTACAATTTCCAACAATCCCATGCTGAAAATGAGGCCCGCAAAGCCCGAGATAGCGGTTACAAAAATGGCTTCATGCAGTATCATCCCAATAATAGACCAGGGCTTTGCTCCCAATGCCTTTCTGATTCCAATCTCCCTTGTTCGTTCTTTAACTACTATTAGCATTATGTTGCTTACACCTACCACTCCTGCAATGATGGTACATATCCCTACAAACCAGAAAAAGAACTTGATATTCCCCACGAGACTGAAATACCTTTTTGCCTCCTCCAGGGCACTCCAAACTTCCATGGCACTGGTATCATCCGGAGCAACTGTATGTACTTTTTGAAGATAGGTTCTTAGATTATCCTTAAAGGAAATGGCCTGTGCAACAGCCTGATCGAAATTTTCGACAGGCGGGAGGGTGAAACTCATATTATTAAGTCTATCTGCCCCATTAAATACCTTTTGTGCTGTAGTGACAGGAATATAGATGCGTTCTTCCTCTCGTTCTTCAGTTTCACTATAGACTCCAACAATCTTAAATGGAATTCCGGATATGGTAATAAATTCGCCTATAGGCGTTGCTACTTCATTAAATACATCGCGAACAATTTTTCTCCCGATAATTGCAACCTTGGCGGTAGAGATCTCATCCTGAATATTTAGGAATCTGCCTTCGGACATTTTAGCATTTTCAATAAATTGAAAGTTTCCGGAAACACCCTGTATTCCATATACAAGTGATTCTTTTCCATAATTCACCTGAACATTTCGAACAAAGAATCGAGGGGACTTATACTCAATTGCATCCCCGAAAAGTGTGCCGGCATTTTCAAAATTCTCATTGCGGAACTGAATCGGTCTTCCGGGATTGAGACCTTTAAATTCCTTGGAAGTTACGCCGGGCCATGCCCAAACACTTGTAGAAGCATCCTCCTCAAATTCATGAGCAATACCATTCTGCATCCCCTGGCCAAAACCGAGAAGTATAACCAACATAAAGATCCCTGATGCCACGGAGACACCGGTAAGAAAAGTGCGTAATTTATTTTTTCTGATGGTATCGAAGATCTCTTGCCATCTCTCAAGATCGAACATTGGGTTAGTGTTTACAAAATGAGATACTATATAAAGACTGTTAAAGGTCTATTTTGTTACAGTAAAACTTGTAAATATCATGTTAAATATTAGAAATCTCAGGATTTCATTTTTCGGTAGATAAAAAAGAAAAGAGCACCGATCAGGATATACGGAATGGCCATCAGATATACAATCCCATTGTTGATTCCTTCTGCCACGGCAGTATTGTCCTCACTTTCCAGGACCGCCCTGCACATAGCGCACTGTGCTTCTCCTACAAAAGGGAGTAACAGCACAAAACACAATGCCAGTAGTATTCGCTTTTTAGGTAAGAAGGTGGTCTTTGTGGACATGGACTAGATTCTAATAATTAATAGATGTAATAAGGTGAGATCATAAGATACACTACTACCCCGGTTACAGCTACATACAACCAGATAGGAAAGGTGATCCTGGCCAATTTTTTATGCTTTTCAAAATTTTTTAAATAGGCTCTTGCATACGTATGTAACACAAGAGGTATAATCGCAATAGATAAAAGAACATGACTGATCAAAATAAAATAATATATATACCGGATAAACCCTTCGCCACCAAAGGAGGTAGAATCTGAGGTCATATGATAGGCCACATACATCAGCAGAAAGACCAGTGATAGGGCAACGCAAGTTGTCATCAGGTATTGATGAAGTTGGCGTTTTTCATTTTTAATTGCCCATACTGCTGCAATCAATAAAAGCGCGGTAAGTCCATTAATAGAGGCATATATTGGAGGCAGGAAGCTTAAGGGTTCCACATTCGGAAGGCGCACACCAAATAAAATAGCTACAACAAGCGGGATCAAAATTGAGATGATCAAAATACCCCTATTTACCTTTTTCTCTCTTACTGAAACAGTATTCATTTTACTCTTCTAATAATTTTTTGATGTCTTCTTTTAAAATACTTATTTGTTCTTCTTCGCCTTCAAAATTCTGGCCTTGAGATGTGGTAATGGTACCCCTGTAATAAATAATAGGATTTCCATAGTTGTCTTTTCTAGACCGTAAATACCCATTCTTGTCTACAAGTGCAAAAAGACCTGAATGTTCAAATCCTCCCGGTACATCCGGAGCAATGGCAGCAAAAATATTAAAGCCCACATTGGCCAGCTCATATATTTTTTCCGAGTCGCCTGTAAGTAAATTCCAGTCCATATCCGTAATGCCATACTTTTCAGCATAGGCTTTGAGAACCATGGGGGTATCATAATCCGGATTGATAGTAAAGGAGGCGATCCCAAAATTTTCAAAATCTCTAAATTCTTCCTGAATCTCCACCAGATTTTCACTCATAATTGGACAAATGCTGGGGCAGGTCGTAAAAAAGAATTCAACTACGTACACCTTCCCGTGGTAGTCTTCATTACTGATAAGCAAACTGTCCTGATTGAGAAAATTAAAAGGTGGTACTCTGCGCTTATTACCATCGAGCGTTATATATTCTAAAGGACCGTTTACACCTTCAGCCACATTCATACGGGTATTCTCCACCACCTTCCCTGATTTTATTCTGTCTACGATCCTGGGAATAAAGATGATACCAAAGATCAGCACGATTAGAGAGACCCAAACATAGGTGTACTTATTTTTCATTAATTAGATCGCTTTGCGTTGTTTTTCTTCAGGGCTAATCTGTATTCTGCAAGGATGATCTTTACATCATCTTCCATCTTATTGTTTAATTCTGCAACAGAAGTAGTATTAAAACCATATTTAGTTCCCTCATCCTCATCTTCTTTTCTACCTCTTAGGTTTTTGTCTTTATCTATAATAAAAACATAGGACGTTCCCATATCAGGATCAAGCGGGAAGTCTGTTTTTAGCGAATTATAAAAATTTTCTATCTCTCTATCCTCTGCATAAATAAATTTCCAGTTAGAGGCATCGGTTAGATTATTTAGTTCATTTTTGATCTCCTGAACCACAGAATCTGTGCCCATAGGCATTACCATGACCATCTGAAAATCATTGAATTCATAAAAGCGTTTGTAGATCTTTTGATTCAGGTTAAAAGCATTCCCCTTTTTTATGGCTGCATTCCTTCCCAAAAACCCTAAGATGGTGATCTTGTCTTTTAGAGTTACCGAGTTATCTAAGGTGCTAACATCATCTACGTTTGCAGTTAGGATGGGAAGTTTCCCAAAATTGTTTACTCCCGAAGCAAAAAAGAGATAGGCCACTAAGGGAAGGATGAATAAAACCACAAGAACAAAAGTCTTTTTCATAGCCATTTATAACATCTTACAAAAATAAAAAAGACGGTTGTTATACCGTCTTTATTTGTTGTTAATTCCATGTTAGAAATTCCATTCTATAAAGCCGTCCTTAAAGACGTTATAAATATAATCCGCTTCAAACAGCAAGATAAAGATAAGGTAACTAACCAGGAAGATAGGTGTCCAAACAATGGCGCGTCTAAGTGAACTTTTTTCGTCTCTTAAGTGCATAAAATCCCATGCTATATAATATGCCTTTACCAGGGTAAGGATGATAAAGATCCAGTTGAGTAACTTCATTCCTATAAAAGTATTGGCTACTAATATATGTGGTTTTGTGATACCCAAAGCTACCTCAATG
>CAWJQE010000005.1:0-27500 GCA_963844995.1 uncultured Flavobacteriaceae bacterium
GCTTCCACATTCAGCGGATAACTATTTATGGATTCAATATAACTCTTGCCATCGTCCAATCGGGTGGCCTTATAGCGCTTGCGATACCTGTCTGGCATTCCAAGGGCCTTTACATCTTTGGTGAAGAGCTCATCGATTTCTATGACAGTTGCCGGATTGAGCGAATCCTTTTTAAATGCTTTGATATCAAAAGAGTATAATACCGGCTCAAAATTGGAATTGACCACTGCTTCGTGCACCGGCAGGGAATCTGCTGCTACCACATCGTAGCTCACAACACGCAGTAATACTTTTTTGGGTTTCTTTTCCCAGCGCAAAACCTGGGTATTGATCTTGCCTCCTCCAAAGCCTATCCCGGAAGCTGTTTTTGAAATACGGCTAACCATAAGCATTTCCCTGTTGAAGAGTGAATCGGGTATTTCGTAAAAATGTTTGTCCTCTACGATATGTACACTGAACAACCCGGTATCGGTTTTAGCATCTTTGGTAATTACCTTCTCATAGGGCTCAATGTCACCTTTTTTACTTTTTGGAGCAGGTTTTGAAGCTTCCGATTTTTTGTTCTTCTTTTTAAAGATCTGTGCCTGGGCCGTATTATAGGAACCAATCAACATAAAAGCCAACAAGATCTTTGGGAGTAAATTTTTAATCATTTCAATTTTTTTGGTTTGAAGTTTTCAAAGAACCGAAAAATAAACCGAAAGTTCTGTTAATAATTTCTTAAGTCATAGCTATATTTAAAATTGGCCAAATACGAATTTAACATATTGATATATAATGAATTAATTCAATTATCATGACTCATCAGTATTGAAATTATGCGCTTCCTGAAATCTGTTAAACTCGAGCCAATGATGTAACATTCCCGATTCTCGATAGTCTTATATTTAAACAATCAACAATTTTAATCAATCTAAAATGAACAAGTTATTATTCGCATGTGGAATGGTTTTCCTGGGGTTAACCACCACGCCGCAAACAGATAATTCCAATGATCATTACACCAGTAATGATTGGTAGATAATGGGTTTTACTGCTGACCTAAATTACCTGGCAACCAATTTTTTGCACCGGAAGTATTCTATTCTAATGCTGATTTGGAATACGGGATCCTGCCGTTAGATTCTATTCCTTTGCAGACTTGGAAGAGGAAATTGACCTGGGATTTGAATACTCAAGAGTACCTTCCGGAGGATTTTGACCCTCACCTGGTTTATGTTGATTTGAAAAGGGTTACCTATTTGGAAAGGATACGGATGAAGAACTGGAAAGGTTGCAAGAGGATTTCTTACCGTCTTCATTTGATGCATACGCACCACCAGCCGATTTCAGGAATATCTCTTTTATAGAAGGAGAGGAGGATCTTGCCTTAGGTTTCGATACCACGCAATATCTGCCAAAAAGATTCGATGCCTATGAAATAGAATTCGATTTGGACAATAGAATTTATTGAAGAGGATATTAATCTGGATTTTAGTACCGCTGTGTATTGATCCAAAGACATTTGATTTTCAACCTGTTATGAGAAATTGAAGAATCTCTTTATTTTATTCATTAGTTGAATTAGTTAGTTATAAAGCCCTGGTTAATAGGAGGGCTTTATTCTTTAATCGAAATTCCGGAAACTTATAAGGACCCCACGGGCTATCCTTTAACACAAATTTAACTCAAAATTTACAATTGTATATAAAAAAAGCCACCTAAGTTATCGAATAATGAGGCTTTTGGTAGCAAGTAATGCGGACTTGATAAAGAAAATCTATAGAAATTGAGAAAATCATATTTGAGGCCTATATCACCATATGTTAATGAATTCAGAAGGACAATAATTATGTGATCAGGGGTTCTATCTTTGCATAAATATTAACCTATAAAGTTATGAATACAAGAATTATAAAAGTAAGTACCTTAATACTGTAGCTGTTGGAATGATGTCATTGGCAATGCAGCTAACAGAATATGAAGATGTTGAGTTGAGATGGCATTAGCGTATTTCGAGGAAGAGGAAAAACCTCTCTAAATTTTCATACTGAGGCCTATTTGCCGGAAGGCTTTAACCCCTATGCGGCACCTTCTAATTTTAAGCATGTGTCCTATATTGAGGAAGCTAAAGAAACGAGAGCTTGGTTTTGAAACCAAGGCCTATTTGCCGGAAGGATTTAATCCATACAAATTCTTTTTCGATATCCATTCTATAGAATATATCGAAGAGAATGATGAACTGGAATTGGATTTGTAAAAAAGCATATCTCCCGTCGAATTTTGATGCTGGGTAAGTATATAAGAACACAGAATTTAATTAAAACAGGCCCCTTGGTAATTCACTTCGGGGCTTTTTTTTTAAAAAAACAAAGGAAATATGAATTGGAACATCAGTACCAGAAGCACTACGGAAATCAGATTCAGAATGATCCCTACACGAGCCATTTGATGCACTTCTATATACCCACTGGCAAAAACTATGGCATTGGGAGGGGTGGCCATTGGCAACATGAAAGCACAGCTACTGGCAATGGTTACAGGGATTAGTAAATGGAACATTGGGATATCTAACCCAATAGCAATACCAGCCACTACAGGCGCCAGTACCGCCACCAGGGCTACATTGCTCATCAGTTCTGTCATAAAGAGCATTAGTAGAATTAGAAGGGAGGCTGTAAATAGGATAGATAATTCACTGGTAGCAATAGCGTTCGATACAACATCTACAAGGCCGCTGCTAGACATGCCGTTGGCAAGTGCAAGTCCACCTCCAAAAAGTATCAGTATCCCCCAGGCAAGCTTGCGGGTATCGTTCCAAACAATGATAAAGTCGCCCTTTTTAAAATTATAGGGAATCGCAAATAAAGAAATAGCGCCCATCATGGAAATGATGGTGTCTGATAGACCAAGAGCAGGAAAAATACTGTTTATGACTGTCCTGAAGATCCATAGAAATATGGTTACTCCAAAAATGACCATCACCATTTTTTCTTTCCCGGATGTGGGTCCTAACTTCTGTAATTCGAGTTGTATTACCTCTCTGGAGGCGTTAAATTGCAGTTGTTTGTTCGGGAACATCCATTTTACCAGTACCAAATAACAGATACCCAGCAAAGTGCTCGAAAAGGGCAGTCCGAAGGTCATCCACTTTAGAAAGGAGATCTCAATATTGTATTGGTTTTCGAGGAGACCTATCAACACCGAATTTGGCGGGGTGCCAATCACCGTGGCAATACCTCCTGCATTTGCCGAAAACGCGATTCCCAGCATAACGCTTAGTGCAAAGTTCTGATCACTCTTTGGTAAAACCATCGGTATCGTTTATTAACAGACCAATAACAGACATCGCAATAGGTAACATCACCACCGTACTGGCGGTGTTGCTGATCCACATGCTAAGTGCAGCCGTAGCGATCATAAAGCCCAGGACCACTTTATCGGGGGTTGTGCCGGTGATGCGAATGATATTCAGTGCAATTCGTTTATGAAGACTTACTTTTTCCAGGGCCAGAGCCAGCACAAATCCACCAAAGAATAGAAATATGATTGGGCTTCCGTAATTAGCGCCAACCTCCGAAATGCCCATCACATCAAGACTTGGAAATAAAACAAGGGGGAGCAAGGCTGTTACGGATATGGATACCGCTTCCGTGATCCACCAAATTATCATCCATACGGCTACAGCGATCACCGCATTGGCGTATTCCTTTCCCGTAAATAATTCAGGCAGATTAATCAGGATTATAAAAAGGACCGGCCCTAGGATCAACCCTATTTTTTTGCTCAAACCCATTGGTTGCGATTTGAGCCCTAAACTATACTATATATTTTAGTTTAGAAAATAAAAAGGGAGCGTATAGCTCCCTTTTCTGAATATGGCAATCAACCCTTTTACGGACTAAGATCAATAAGCGTCAGATCATTGTCACAAGCTCCGTAGAAGATTTTAATCTCAGTTTCAAGGTCGTATCCAGTAATAAAAAAGAGGACATTGTCTTTATTAATGAGTTCGGGAAGATGATTCCCGTTGTATTTTAGTTGTGCGGTTTGCGTACCGCTTGTATTGAACTTTCGGAGATATTCATCCGTGGAGATCACAAAGGAGTCTCCCAGGGAAACCAGCGCCTGATTGTTACTGGTATCTCGAATAGTAGTTCTTGCTAAGGGTGTTTCCTTAACTATCCGTAACCCGTACTTCTCCATTGCTATACATAACCAGATTACCGTTGCTTAGCTTGGTAATGTGGTAACTTCCATTGAGATCATTGCAATTGCTAACCTGACTTGAAAGTTCGGTTTCTTCGAATATAACATGACTGGTAACATTGAGATCAGTATCAAAAAAGACCAGCAGGGGTTTATAGTCGGATACATACGGGAGCGAAAGATTTTTTGTAAATACCGCGCCATATGCAACGTACCCGCCATCTACCTCCATCATGTCACCGATCATAGAATCTGCAGGACCAAAGCTGTTTAATACAACCTCGTAGGCATCCCCGCTGCTATTTCGTTTTTCAACAGCTGTTTTGTAAAGACCACCGTCTACCTGAGTACCAAAGTAGCGGATATTCTGCACCATTAGGAAGATAGCCATAACTGTGCTTGGTAGCTGAATTAATGGTATTCAAAAAGGTCCAAACAATATTATAGTTTACTTCCTGTGTACCATATAGTCCACCCAAGGTCCGTGCAAAAACAAAATTCATTTCACCATCGGAATAGAAGTTTGCAAAAGCACTACCCGAATTATAGGGTTTATCTGCTATGTAATTGGAAGCATATTGAAAGTTCTCGTCAAATTCACGATAGTAGTATTTAGACCCGCCGGTTCCTTCATTATCCTGATATAGCTCTATGGAATAGATGCTACCCGTAATTGGATTGATCCCGCTCTCTAAAGGTAGTCCGGTAAAACCTGCAGGGATCTCAGGAAAGAGATAGGCAGCTTCTATAACTATTACATTGACCGTTTTGGTCTTTGTTTTGGTTTCCTGATCTTCATTAGTTACGGTAAGAGTGATTGTATATGAGCCTCCTGTTTCAAAACTAATGGCAGGGTTTTCCTGCTCACTCGTTTCTCCGTTTCCAAAATCATACAAATAGGTACTAGCCCCCTCAGAGCAATTACTGATCTCCAGCATTTCGCCAACATTCAAGGTAGTTGAATTGACTTCAAAACAGGCTATTAGGGCCACCCCTCCATCGGGATTATCATCGATGATGGTGGTTGCATCTTGCGAACAAGAAAGAAATAGGATTAGGCATACGCCTAGTAAGTACAGTTTTTTCATAAACATAGATTTGAGGTTCCACGCTTATAAAACGTTCTTAGTAGGGGTATATTGAAAAAATTAACAGCTTTTCGATGAGATGCACTTGCTCTGTAAATGCTTGATAATAAAGATATTATAAACAATAAATGCCCCGTTCGTCGATGCTGTGCCTACTGCAGGGAGCAGAGCAGGGTTTCCCCTTCCTTGGCTACTTTCACCAGTCCGTGTGCAGTTAGTCCTTTTATCCCTTTATCCCATGCCTTGTTGCTTAAGGCAGCCTTTTCTTTAAGGGCTGTTAAGGGCGATGGGTTATGAGCTTTTAGATGATCCAGTATGATCTTTTCATTCTCGCTGAGGTCTAAAGGTTTCTTTTCCGGACGCATTTGAGGAAAGAATAATACTTCCTGTATGGAGGCATTGTTTGTCATCAGCATTACAAGTCTGTCAACACCAATTCCGATCCCGGATGTTGGGGGCATCCCATATTCAAGGGCTCGCAGAAAATCCTGATCGATGAACATAGCCTCGTCATCACCTTTTTCAGACAATTTTAACTGCTCTTCAAAACGTTCTCTTTGGTCAATAGGATCGTTTAACTCAGAATAGGCGTTGGCTATTTCCTTCCCATTCACCATAAGCTCAAACCTTTCGGTGAGTGCAGGATTCGTCCGGTGTTCTTTGGTTAGCGGACTCATCTCTTTTGGATAATCTATTATAAAGGTGGGCTGCACATAGTGTCTTTCGCAGGTTTCCCCAAAGATCTCATCTATAAGCTTGCCCAATCCCATACTGTCATCTACATCAATATCCAGTTTTTTCGCGATCTCCCGCACCTCAGCTTCCTTCATTCCGGCTAAATTATGGCCAGTGTGCTCCTGAATGGCAGTTAAGATGGGTATTCTGGGATAAGGGGCTTTAAAATTGATCTCGTTCTTCCCAACCGGGATCAAGGTACTTCCATTGGCATCCGTGGCTACTTTTTCAAGGAGTTGCTCGGTAGTATCCATCATCCAGTTGTAATCCTTATAGGCAACATAGAGTTCCATAACCGTGAATTCTGGGTTATGGGTGCGGTCCATTCCTTCATTTCTGAAATCTTTCGAAAATTCATAGACGCCATCGAAGCCCCCAACAATAAGTCGCTTTAAATATAATTCATTCGCGATACGCAGATATAAGGGCATGTTAAGCGCATTGTGGTGGGTCATAAAGGGCCTGGCAGCGGCACCGCCTGGGATTGGCTGTAAAATGGGGGTTTCCACCTCCAAATAGCCTTTATCATTAAAAAAATCGCGGATACTATTGGTGATTTTGGTCCTTTTTACAAAAGTTTCCTTCACTTTTGGGTTTACCACCAGGTCCACATAGCGTTGTCTATAGCGCTGTTCCGGATCGTTAAATTCGTCAAAAACATGTCCTTCAGCATCTTTTTTGGGTAAGGGTAGAGGTCGGAGTGATTTGCTCAGGATCACAAATTCTTTGACCATCACGGTCTTTTCTCCTACCTGAGTAGTAAATAAGGTACCTTTTACACCAATGATGTCTCCAATATCTAGTAATTTCTTATAGATCTCATTATAGAGGGTCTTGTCTTCTCCCGGACAGATCTCATCCCTGTTAAAATAGACCTGTATACGGCCTTCGCTATCCTGTAGTTCTGCAAAAGAAGCTTTCCCTTGTATCCTGCGAGACATAAGTCGGCCCGCGATCACCACCTGCTTTCCTTCCACATACTCCTTCTTTATTTGTGAAGACATAGTATCTACAGGGTATAGGGCAGCGGGGTAGGGATTTATCCCCATTTCTCGTAGTTTGGAAAGTTTATCTCTCCGGATGACTTCTTGTTCAGACAGTTGCATAGACCAAAATTGTGCTGCAAATATAGCTACATAGGTTTAATGTATCAATCAAAATAACCTATAGAATTCGATATCTTTAAATGCAACGGTGTAACATTTTGCCTTTAATAAAGACCTATAGGATACATCAATCAAAATCATTTATCAATGAGCTTTATACGCGTATTGCTCGCTATTCTTTTTCCACCCTTGTCTGTCATCGGAAAAGGTTGCGGGTCTTTTATCATTGTTTTTCTGCTAACCCTTTGTGGCTGGGTACCCGGGGTGATCGCAGCGCTTATCATTTTGAATAATCCCAACTGATCCTCGTATCTTTGTGGCTTATGAACAAGAAGGTGGCCATACAAGATTTAGGTCTGAAGGACTATAAAGAGTGCTGGGACTATCAGGAACAATTGTTCCAAGAGACCGTAGACCAAAAGATTAGGAACAGGAGGGAAGGTGCTGCCCTGGAAACCCCCAATCATTTTCTTTTTGTAGAACATCCTCATGTGTACACCCTGGGGAAAAGTGGGGATATGTCCAACTTACTGGTCAGTGAAGCAAAATTACGTGAAAAAGGAGCCACTTTTTATAAGATAAACAGGGGAGGTGATATTACCTATCACGGTCCCGGACAAATCGTTGGTTACCCAATCCTGGACCTGGATAATTTCTTTACGGATATCCACAAATACCTGAGGTTGCTGGAGGAGATGGTGATCCTTACCCTGGCCGACTATGGTCTGAAAGGGGATCGCTCCCCAGGGGAGACCGGGGTTTGGATAGACGTGGGGACGCCCTTTGCCCGTAAGATCTGTGCCTTGGGAGTGCGTGCCAGCAGATGGGTAACCATGCATGGCTTTGCCTTTAATGTAAATACGGACCTGTCTTATTTTGATATGATGATCCCCTGTGGGATCAAAGGGAAAGGGGTTACCTCCATAAGTTCTGAGTTGGGAAGGCAAATACCCATGGAAGAGGTCCGAGAGAAACTACTTCTGCATTTCGGGAAGCTCTTTGAGGCTGATTTATCCTAAGACCATTTCAAGAACTATTTTAAGCCACAATCATGTAACAATTATAACATTTATTCGTCTTTAATATGTAGGATCTCTGATTAATAACTTTAACTACTACAAAGATGTCAAGTATTAGAACTCAATTTTTGCACAAAGGTATTATGTTGGGTGTTTGCCTAATTGGAGTGCTCATAAGCACTTTCTTTCCTGTAAACAGCTCAGAAAATACAGAGGAGCCACTTTTGGTAGAACATCATATTGAACAGCAAACCAGTGAAGAGGATAT
Organism: uncultured Flavobacteriaceae bacterium; assembly: GCA_963844995.1. Taxonomy (GTDB): domain Bacteria; phylum Bacteroidota; class Bacteroidia; order Flavobacteriales; family Flavobacteriaceae; genus Muriicola. The sequence continues at coordinate 8,405 of CAWJQE010000005.1, forward strand.
TCAAATGGAGATGGAAGCAGTCAATGAAGATTCTTTACTAAGTATTGATAACATCAAAACTACTGCAAATTAAGACCTCTCATTTGTCGGTTATTGAGTATAAGCCGTCAATTCTGTACTGCCCATTATATCCCCATCTTTTTTGTAGGTTTCCTGTTTCACCATACCTACTCCTTCAGCCAGCCATAGTCGGGAAGGAAAGGTTCTGTTCATCCCCATCGCTTGTGTTTGACTATCACTATAGATCACATAACAATCAAATTCTCCGGCAGCAGTAGTCACCGTTTCTTTTTTCTCCACTTTTCTATTTAAAATATTTACTGTTGTCTTCATATTCATCCCGGCTACACTCATTGTCATTGATACATTGGCATCTGGCAAAGATTCACCCACTGTCAGGTTGTTTGGGATTTCAATATCGGTTCCCGTGATCTCCATTTCCATATCCCCCATCTGCTCTATCATGTTCTCCGGAAACAACGATTCGTAGTCAATAGATACTTTATTGTCTGCGCAGCTAAAGCTGTAGCTGGAATTGTAAATTTCCTTGCCTTTTTCGTCCTTCAAAGCTATGGACATGGTGGCCTGAGTAGAACCCCCGTTATTTGACACTTCAGTAATCTTATAATCGGCAATCCCATCTGTCTTTCCTTTTTTATTGTAGTTGGTATACTGAAAGGTGGCTCCTTCCGTCATGGGATAGAATTTGCTGCAGTCTTGGGCGTCCATGTTCCAAAATAGAAACAACATAATACTAAGTATAAATAATGCTTTTTTCATATCCCAGGTTTTTAATTTTGTGCTAGTTCTATCCAAGACCTTAAGATTTTGTAATGGCGAACGATTATTAAATATAATGAAATTATATATATAAAAGCACGAGAAAATATCACTGACAAGGAAGATACCGCGGAGAGTAATTTTCTAATTAATTTGATAAACGATAATGGAATTCTCCTCAAATTTTCCAACGATCTCAATACTGCGATCATTGTCCATATCTGTTAGATCGATAGAAGAACTCGAATAAACGGGGAAGTTAGGAAAGAGAATGGCATTGCTGTCAAAGACATAGGCCCGTTGGGTCTGTATATCCGTGACGCTCACATAGATCTTGTCATAGATGTAAAAGATCCGTGGCTTGGTATATACCCCCAGGTCCAAAGATGCTTTGTTGCCTTTAATGCTAAGTTCATTGTCATTCATTAAACTCAGTGTCTTGCTGGTGGCGTCTATCCCATGGTCCTCGTTGAGGTTAAAACGGGTTTTGGTTATTTTTCCCTTGGTATCCAACGCGAATAATGTTCCGGTCTTATCAGTAACTATAAATCTATTGTTGTTGAGGTATACTTCATTCTCAGAAAATTCGATCTTCTCAGAAACTCCCACCCTGGTGCTGCCTGTCCTGTTCAGGATCTTTAGTGTTCCATCTGCCAGCATAAACACCAAATAGTCCCTCGCCCCAATACGGAAGTGTTTAGGGGGATGTAGAATGGCACTTTCAGCTTTGGTGTATGCAAAGCCTTTTACAATTGCTCCCTTACCATTGAACATTTGTATGTCCTTGCCCTGGGTAACAACAAACCTATAATTCCGGTTGTTTTCGTAATCAAAAACCGCCAGCGGATTTAAGGCCGCCCCGGAGAACGATTTATTGAAGGGGGCTACTTCCTTCCCATTTCTGTCGAGCACTAAAAATTGATTATTCGTAGTAAAAGCCAATTGGAGTCGGCCATTTTTAAAAAGGTCTATTTGTTCAATACGTCCCTGAACACGGCCCTCCAATGCTTTCTTCCATACTATCTTTCCTGCTGTAGAGATAAGGTAAAGGTTGTTTTCAACATCCTGTACCACGATTTCTTTTTTGTTGTTCCTGTGATCTGTGACAAATTGTGGTACGTTGGCCAGGGCCGCATCTAGCTGTACCGTAAAAAGAGGGGATACTGAGTTTCTTTTTCGTACAGTTGATTTTCTCTTCACAAAGGAATTGAGGTGGTAGAAGCTGCGATCTGCAACTACCTGGACCGCAACAACATGGTCTGGAAATTTGGCTTCCTGGTATTGCAGGATCAGGCTTTTGGGGAGATATTCGCTAATAACAGATTCGAGTTTTTTGTTATTGGCAACAAAGAGCAGGCTGGAGGCCTCAGCTAACTCGGTTTTGGCACTGCTATAGACCGATGAGCTATCAAAAGTTCGTTCGCTATTGATATCCCGGAGGATCATTTCCAGAAAACTCTTTGATTCACTAAAGATAAATGCATTGTCCAGAATAGTATAATGAGTGATCTTAAAATTCTTTATCAAGGAAGGAAAAGCATTCTCCAAAAATGTGAGTTTATTTACTATTCCAACTTCCTTCCCCTGATATTCATAAACGGAAGTGCGGTTTTCATACAAGAACTCTGAAAGGGCAGAACCACCATAGGTATTCAGTAGGATGGCTTTATTCCTGTCCTTGTAGACCATACCAACTTCTTCAACAGTTTGGAACAGGGAGTCCGAAGTGTTTGTATTTGGGAACTGATTCTTTTGATTGGATGAAAAAACTGCATAATCCGAAAAGGAAATAGAAAGAAGTCCATCTGCTTCCTCCGGGGCCAGGTTCGCCAAACTATTAACAACAGGCTGTGTATTGGCAAACAGCGATAAGAAAGCTGGGGTACTATCCTGAACGATCCCAACGCCACTCCATTGCAAAAGGCTTTGAGAAGCACTAAGGTCAAGGGCCATCCATGTGGCAAGATCGGACCATTGCGGGCTATCCTTAGTATCTGTTAAATGCTGAGTAATAGAGTCTGCCTTTTTAGTATTGATAAATAAGGAAGCAGATTTCCCGGAGACGGTAGTTTTAAAAAGAGATTTCAGGTCCTGATTAGGTTTGTTCTCGGGAATGTGGCGTATGATATTTGCCAGGAACAAGGAGTCAGAACTGACGTATTTCAGGTTGCCAAAGGTTGTGGCGTAAAATCTTTTTTTAGCTCGGTGATAGGTGTTCATATAGATCCCTTCAACGGTGATGGAATTAAGCTGCAGCGGAGAAAGACTATCCTTCACAATACTGAACTCCTGAGAAGGGGTTATATATATGTATAGTAGACTGTCATTTACGGACGGCATTACTGCGAGAACACCTTCGGCTTCTGTTTCCAGGTCGTCCAGCACTTTCAGGCCTTGAAAAAGGCCTTTATTATTTTCCAGATTAGATAAAGCCTGGGCAAAATCATTATTTTTAAGTTCCCTTTTGAGTGCGGCCAGATTGTTTACTTTAAGGACAATGGCTGCGTTTTCCGGAATAGCGTCATTCAGAGACAGCGTGGATCTCTCAGAGGGGGTACATGCAAATAGTAAGATTGCGGCGAAGCAAACCGCAAGGAAACTTTTCATTCAAGGATTTTGAAACAAATTTATAATATTAAAATTCAAGTGACACCTGCTCGCTTTTAATTTTAAAAGTTTTTCGATGGTATTTAGTTAGGCCGTATTTTTTTATGGCCATTCTGTGTTCTAGCGTAGGGTAGCCTTTGTTTTGTTTCCAGTTGTACATAGGATATTCATCATGTATGGTTTCCATATAGGAATCGCGTACGGTCTTGGCCAAAATGGAAGCCGCGGCAATACTCATAAATACTCCATCTCCTTTTATGATACATTCATGGGAAATAGCCCCGTACGGCTTAAATTGGTTGCCATCTACCAGTATATGCCGGGGTTCTATTATTAACTGCTCCAAAGCTCTATGCATCCCAAAAATTGAGGCGTTAAGAATATTAATGGTGTCAATAGTCTCCGGATCTACATGGGCTATCCCAATACTCAGCGCTTCTTGCTCAATTTCTATCCTGAGGATGCTTCGTTGTTTGGCAGATAATTTTTTGGAGTCATTTAGCAAGCCATTAGCGTATTCCGGTGGCAAAATAACGGCTGCTGCGGTCACAGGTCCGGCGAGACATCCCCTCCCGGCTTCATCCGTGCCGGCTTCCAGTAAGAATCGATGAAATTTCTTTAACATAACATGGAAACTCTTCTGTTTTCTTTAATATGATGCAAAAGAATCGCTTAAGAATTGTTAAATATATTGACAATAAATTAAGTAATTTTCAAAAACCTTGAATGATTCGCAATTAAGAGCGTTTTTTTAACATGCTTTAACCAGACACTCACTTCTTGTTAGGATAATTAAAGTAATATTATCATTTTTGCAGCTGGCTAATTCAAAAATTTAATTAAATGAAATCAAAGTTAACATGGATGTTGACACCATTATTGGTGCTTTGCATGAGCTTCTCTTTCGCACAAGAGAAGTCGATTTCAGGTGTAGTGACGGATCAGAATGGTCTGCCTTTACCTGGGGTAGCTGTCGTAATCGTAGGAACTTCGACTGGTACACAAACCGATTTTGACGGGAACTATAGTATTACTGCCCAAACAGGACAGCAATTACGCTATAGCTACCTGGGACAAAAGACGGTAACAAAAACAGTAGGTGCTGAAAGCACTATGAATATTCAAATGGAAGACGATGCTGAGGCATTGGAAGAAGTAATTGTAACTGGGCAGGGTTCCGGTATTGCTCGAAGAAAATTATCAACTACGGTTGATGTTTTAGATTCTGAGGAAATCGAAAAGCTACCTGCATTACAGATCGATCAATTATTGCAATCAACTACGCCTAGTGCTCAAATTCGTTTGAGTTCTGGTCAACCGGGTACTGCAGCAATCATTAGAACACGTGGTCCTATTTCGGCTTCGTCATCTGCAACGCCTGTGCTTATCGTTGATGGTATTCGTGTTGATAATTTGAACTCTAACCCTCAGTTGGGTATTGGTACAGGTGGTGCTAACGTTTCTGCACTTGCCGATATACCTGTAGAGTCTATCGAAAGAATTGAATACATAAAAGGAGGTGCTGCAACAACATTATATGGTGCAGATGCTGCAAATGGTGTTATTCAAATTATTACCAAGAAAGGTAAAGATGGTGCTAGTTCGGTGTTTTTCGAAAGTAGCGTTGGTGTAATTAAGGCAACCACAGATTATCTAAAATATGATAGAACTGCCGAAGCACTTTTTAGACCGGGATTGTCTCAACAATTTAGAGTAGGTCTTAATGGTGGGTCTGAGAAATTCTCATATAATTTCAGTGGGAGTTTGTACAAGGATGACAGCTTTAATGATATTAACGAACAAATTAAAAGGACTTTTACCTTTGGATTTACTGCTAAAGTAACAGAGAGATTAAAGTATCAAGGTTCGTTCTCATATGTAGGATTTGACTCTAACCTGGATTACAATGCTAACACCAGCTTTTCCAGGTTTTCTGGACTTGAAGGTTCTGCAAGAGGAGCTACAGATGAAATTTCTGATGCAGATTGGCAATCAGAACTAGACAGGTATAGTAATATTGGAAAATTGGTTGATATTACCAGTACAACAAACCGTATTACTGCATCCAATAAGTTCATCTATGACATTGATGATAACTTACAAGTGAATGCTACTATTGGTATAGATAATAGGAACACAGTACAGGAATCATTGCAAAGCAATGCACTTCTGGTAGCTTTAGGTTCCATTGCCGAGGGCACTACGGATCAGGGTAATTTAAGCAGGGTATTAAGATCTGCATTTACCTTGACAACAGATTTGAATATTACACACAGAGCAAGTCTGGATAATTTTTCCTTTGTTACTATTTTAGGTGGACAATTCTTTAGGACCTCAGATAGACAGAATAGATTAGATGGTTCTGGAGGTGTGGATGGAACACGTTCATTGAACAATTTCTCTGAGCAGACTTTTTCTGATTTTGTATTGGAAAATGCAAACTACGGATTGTATTTCCTTGAAAACATTGGTATTTACAATGTTGCTTTCTTGGAATTTGGTGGTAGATTGGACAAGAACACTGCTTCTGGTTCAGATACCAAGCCTTTATTGTTACCTAAAATTGGTTTAACATATAACCTAAGTGATCATGATTTTTATAGAAATGCACCAATAAGTGATGTCATCTCTACAATTAGAGTGAGAGGTAATTATGGTGAGGCTACAAACTTTGCACAACCATTTTCTCAAGATAGGACGTTTGCTTTGAATCCTTTCTTTGGAGGACCTTCATTCACTTTTGCTAATCCTGGCAACGATGAGTTAGTGTCTGAGCGTGTAAAAACTACGGAATTTGGTGTGGAACTTGGGTTCTTCAGCAATAGGTTATTCCTAAGTGGAACAAGATATGTAGGTGTTACAGAAGACGCATTATTTACGCCACAATCGCCACCTTCATCTGGCCAATTAAACCAAATTCAAAATATTGGTGAGGTTGAAAACAAAGGGTACGAATTTGAGTTGAGAGCTACTCCTATTCAAACCGAGAAACACAATTTAAGCCTTAGCGTATCCTACAATACAAATGAGAACCTGGTTACAGATGCTGGTGGAGCTCCTGCCTTCGTAGTAGGTGGTTTTACAGTATTGGGATCTGTTGTTGAAGAAGGTCAGAGTTTGGGTTATTTGAGAGGTACAGCAGCAGTGCTGCAAGATGATGGTACCTATGCATTTGAAGCGAATACCGCTTTAGGTGATACATTTGCTCCAAATTTCGGATCTATGGGCTTGAACTATACCTGGGGTGATTTTAATTTCTTTGCTACTGCTGACTATCAGTTTGGAGGGAAGATCACTGACTTAAGCTTCCTGTTGAGGCATTTGAGAGGAACAGATGACACTGGTATCCCAGAAGAATTGATTGGGACAACCTCTCCATTTAATTATGTGAATTTCTTCGTTTTTGACAATGATTTTATAAAAGTCAGAAATCTGGGAGCGTCTTATAATTTTGGCGACATTGCTAAACCACTTTTCAGCAATATTCGTGTAGGTGTTACCGTGACAAATCCATTCAACTGGACGGCTGGTCAATTTGATCCTGAAACTACAGGTTCTGGTATTGCCGCTCAGAATGGTTTTGCTAGTGGTGGTTTTGCATATGGTACAGAATCTGCACCAAGAACGTATATAGCCTCTTTAAGGTTTGAATTTTAATAAAAAAAAGTAAAATGAAAAAAGTAATAATATATTGTTTGGCCATATTCACATTTGGCTGTACCGGTGACTTTGGGGACGTGGTGGACTTTACAGTAGTAGAAAATCCAAATCTTTCTGAGTCTTCAGTTGTAGGACAACCTAACTCATCGTCAATTTGGCTTGCTGGTTTGGAAAGACAGTTAGCGCTTGTGTTTAATGAAACTTTGGTTTTGTCTGAATTAGGATCTGATAATTATGTTAACACACAGACATTTTTTAGCCAGTTTCTTGATGGATTGAGTATTCAGATCACGGATCCGGATATGAGAGATACGCAACGTCAAATTCAGCGTCTTAGGGAGCTTGCTACATTTGGGATAGCTGAGGTAGGTCCTGGCGATCCAAATTATACTGCTGAAACTGAGGCTGAGTTTTATTTCTTTGAAGGTTTATCCTATTTAATTTCAGGGATGTATTTTTCTGCATTACCACAGGAGCCAGTAGGTGTGCCAATTACATCTGAGCAACACTATCAGAATGCTATTACTGCTCTCGATGCAGCTATTGGTATAAATGCAAAACCAGAATATCATCTGGCGAAAGCAAGGGCTAACTATTACCTTGGTAATAAAGGTGCTGCTGTAACTGCTGCAACTGCTGCACTGGCATTGAATGCTGAATTTGATAGATTTGTATTGTTCGATGCTGCAAACGGACCAGTAAGTACTTTTGAGAGTGCTTTGTATGGAAGAGCTACTTTTGATGATTTACAACCATTACCAACATTAGACTTCTTAGATCCTAAGTATTCTTTTTTAAGTACTTCAGAAGATGCTCCTGTTCATTATCTTAAAGCGGAAGAAGCGCATTTGATTTTAGCTGAAGCCAATCTTTCAGACAATGATATAGTTGCTGCCAGAGGTAATTTAACTGCCTTGTTAGATTTAATTTCTACCAGAGAAGTTAGGAATATAGATGATTCAATTGAGCAGAGAACACAAGTTTCTGAAGGATCAAGACCAGACAATGCTTCCGTTGTTGTTAATGGAAGATCAGGGCTTGTATTAGACAGGCAATCAGGAAATGTAGATGTTCCTTCTGTTTCAGGAACTTCACTTACCGCTGCTGATATTGCTGCAATGCAAGATGATGATGCAGGGTTGACCTTATTATACAGAACAAGACAAGAAGTATTTATCGCTGAAGGTCTTAGGTTTGTAGATATGGGTGTGAAATTGGTCATCGATGAAAATGAGATTTTACTGAATCCAAATATTAACGAAGGTGATCTAGGTACCACACCTGTAATTCCAGCCTTTATTTCTGCAGTTATTGCAGATTTGGATGCCATCACTTATGATTCAGGTGCTGGTACAGCAAGTACCGCAATTGATTTAAGTGCGATACTAGTCGCAAACAAAAGCTCTAATCAAGTAGTACCTTTTGAATAGTATTTGATATACCTAATTAAAGATCCCCTTCATTAATATGAAGGGGATTTTTTTTTGCTTCAACTTGCATATAAAAAAGGCAATAAAAATTAGGTGTATCCTGATAGAGAAGCATGCATTGCTTTTTTGGATAGAGTGATTTTTTAGATGTTATTGGCTTACAGGAAGTAGATAAAAAAAGAAGGTTTAAAGATTCTTAGTAAAACGTTTTAACCTACAGGCAATACTCAAATCAATAATCGGATACGGATAAAAGGTTCTGTACTTTTTAAAATCCAGACCATTGCTTAATAATGATTCCTTAAAAGGAATTACTAGCTGTAGATTAAACACCAATTTGCCACCAGACCAAGATATTCAATGACGGCAAACAGCCCGGAATGTTTGATTTGGAATGGATATGCTGAACGGGTTAATCTGTAAAAACCCTAAGAGCATATCTATTGTAAATTATTGGTAAGGGTCATGACTATAGCCAGGGTAAAACAACTACTATCATTGAATCTGGGATTCATAGTCTGAATCACCACTTGGATAGAAATAATATTAAAGCCCCAATTATTGGGGCTTTAATATTATTATTGTACCCTAAATTCAAAAATTTCAGACAGGGAGGTATTCCCCTGGCTGTCTATGGAGAGTACGCGCCAGTAATAAACAGTATTGGCATTAATGCTTGTGTCCAATGAATTATTTATCGTAGAGCCTATCAAGGATAAGGCTGTATCATCAGTGCCAAAAAATATTTCATACTCATCCAGGTCATTGTCCACATCGCTTCCTGTCCATTCCAGGGTAATGGTTCCACTAGCGGCTACAGTAGCGCCTCGTGCGGGACTAACTGCCTCGGCCGGAAATGGAGCATAATTCTCAACACCCGGGCCCTGGTTATAGAATTTCCAGGAAGGACTTGTCGCAGTAGCACTGGTGCCAGTGGCTTTGGAGACCACAAACCATTCGTAAGGAGTTCCTCTAAGTATGGTGAGCTCTACACTATTGTTGTTTGAATTCGTTGAAGTTGCACTGTTATTGGCAAGATTCTTAAGATTTAATTCGTAACTATCTGCATTTTCAGCATCTGTCCATCTGAAGGTTACTGTACTTTGATTTTCATTCAGGACCGTCCCTTCATTACACTCTGTATTATTGTCGGGAAAAACTAAAACAGCAGCAGAGGGCCTTACCACTACAACAGGTGGTGGCGGCTCTGGCGCCGGATCGTCTCCTCCTCCACAAGAAACTAAAAGCAACGCTGTTGCACTTAAAAAGCCTAGTATATTTCTCATTTTCGTATAATTTTGTAGGTCATTAAACTAGATTTTGTATTTATATTCAAGAGATAGATCCCTTTGGAAAGAGCATCTACATTAAATTGGAATTCGTTATTTACCGGCGTGTATTGTTTTTTGAACAAGCTGCGTCCGTTAAGGTCATATAGAGAAACTTCTACCTGGTCTGATGATGAATTTCCTAAATAAATATTCAGATCTCCCGAATCAATGGGATTAGGATAGATCAATAATTCAGAGCTAAGGAAGATAGATTCCCTATAAACTCCCTGACAATCCTTATCCGTACTTACTGTAAGGATGTTCTCCACTTGCGATAGAGGCAAAGTGATCTCACTATCAGTAGTTCTGTAAACAACATTATTTAAATTGATGAGGTAAGATTTCGCACCTGAAAGATTTATCGTCACCTTATTATCAAAAGTATCTACCTTAGATGAGACCGAAAGATCTTCGGGTTCCTGTATGTCTAAGGAGAAGCAAACTTCATAGTCTGTCTGGCCCTCAACCGTGACACAAACCTCATAGCTGCCAGCCATGAGATCCCCAAAGGAAATAGTATCTGTAAAACCTACACTTTCATTAACACCATTCCCTGTTAGAACGGCAGTGTAGTTCAATACCTCAAACGCTTCAATGCTTATGCTGCCATTATTACTGGAGATACATGATTCTCCTATGGTTAATACCCTGAAATTACTAGAAGGCAGGGAGAAGACTTCACAGCCATCCACATCAACCACGGAATCTAGTGGGGTATTGTCACACAGATCATTGTTATTTGGAACTCCATCATTATCTATATCATCATCACATACATCCCCAATACCGTCATTATCAGCATCTGCCTGGTCTGCATTAGCAATAGAAGGGCAATTATCATCTACGTCATCTATCCCGTCGTTATCATCATCAGGATCACAGGCATCACCCACCCCATCTCCATCAGTATCTAACTGATTGGCATTACCTACCAAAGGACAGTTATCGTCTACATCCAGAATACCGTCGTTGTCATCATCTTCGTCATCCTGGAATCCTTCTACCACAAGATCATCAATAATTGCTCCTTCCTGAGTTACCAAAGGGTCTGAGTGAAAAACAATTCTGAAAATAACATTTGGTTCATTAGTAAGATCTGTTTCACCAAGGGCAGCGTTCGCAATAAAATCGTAAGCGTATTCTGTTAGAGTAGCATTGGTACCGGTCCATTGGGCTCCCGGACAGTTCTGGCAATCATCATCTGTCCCAGAACTCGCATTGGTCCTGTCGCTGTTATACCAGTTTGGCTGGCTGTTTACTGTTCCTAAAACCTGCCATGATAATCCGTCATCCAACGTATATTCTACATACACCACATCAAAATTGATCTCAAGATCATAGGCCATTTGAAATTTCAATACAGGGGATAGAATATTCGCCATTTCATAGCAATTACTAACCAAATAAGCGCGTGTTTCATCGGGATGGTTTCCGTCTAAATTAGTGCCATATACCTGTGTTCCGGATCCAGTCTCATTAAGCAAGATACCTGCGGGGACACCCTTTTCCCATAAAGGGGCTCCTCCATCTTCATTATAGCTTAGCAAGGTCTCATCAGTAGTTTCAAAGGTGTTAATGGCATCTCCTAAACCAAAGTCATTCACATAAAAACTACGTGTAATTTCATTGTTATTTGAAAAAGCATCGTTATCAATTATAACACTTACATTCAGCGAGTATTCCCCGATGGTGGTGAGATTCAAAGAAGGAATTTCTATGATGGTGCTTTCTTCACTTGCAAGGTTGACAGGGGCCGTAAAGGTTTGTGGACTTCCTCCATCAACAGTATAACTCACATCTACAGAGGTAATGGGATTTATTCCGTTATTTTTCACTTCAATTTCCGGGATGATTTCACCGCAAAGAATTTCATCTTTGCCGGGAGTTAATGATAGTAAGCTTATATCATTATCCGGCGTCTGAACAGGGATCGCCGAGGACCAGACCCCCCGGCCATAGGTGCTGGCCACCAGAAGCTCATCATCTAAGCTGATCTCCAAATCGCTAACGGCTATATTGGGTAAGCTGGTACTGTATTCTTCCCATTCCGTGAGGGTATCATCCAGACGGAAAACTCCAACGCTGGTGCCAACAAAGATCGGGTTAGACAGATCCTGGTCTTGATGTACCACAGAGAAAAATGCCAGGCTCGAAGGTATATTTAATGTAATGTTCTCTTCTGTTGCCGAATTGCCATTTAATGTTAATCTGTAAATACCCCTCGCGGCTGGCTGACTTTGCTGCGAAGTAATGCCAACATTCCCGGAAGTGGTAACATATAAAATATTTGGATCCAGACTATTAATAGCAATATCGGAAATAGCTGCCAAAAAGGAATACAGACGAAAAAAGGTAGCTCCTCCATCCTCACTGCGATACAGTTCATTGCCTTCAGCTGCATAAATTACTTGTGAATTGCTAGGGTCTATTTCCAGATCGTCTATAGCGTCCGATCCAATGGTTGGAGAGACCTGTTCCCAGGAACTCCCCACCAGCTTGTATACAGCGTCAAATCCGGCATATACCTCGCCCTCGGCGCTAATGGCCAGAGGAGTAACCCATTCTCCAGGGAAGGGAGCACCAACAAAGCCTAAATTCTGTCCGGAATCTGTACTGATATACAAAATACTACCAAACTGACTAAAACCATAAACCTCATTACTGTTTGTAGGATTTATTTCATAATCCATACCGTCACCCCCCGTATAGATATTCCACTCGTTATTGTTGTAGATGAAACCAGAATTGTCCTGGCTTCCTGCGCTTACAATGCCCGCATTGTTTTTAGCAATGGAAAGTCTGTAAAACTGTGTAATTGCCAAACCGTTATTATAATCTGTAAAGGTTAATCCCCCATCGGCTGTTTCGTATAATCCTCCATCAGTACCGGCGTAAAGTTTATTATTAAAGAACTTAAGGGTATGAATGTCCACATGTGTATAGGCTGCGCTTACATCAGAATCATTATTATTGAGACGGGTAAAAGAATCCCCCGCATCTGCGCTCTTCCAAATATTGATGGCTCCGGTATAGACTTCATCCGCATTGGTTGGAGAAACTGCAATACAGAGGTCATACCAGGCCTGATTGCGTTCAAAAATATCGACGCTATTGAGCGTTTGGGTAAAGCTTAGTCCGCTGTCATCCGATCGGTACAAGCCTAAAAAGGCGTAATCGTTTACTGAAGTGTCAGCTGCTAACACATAGACCACGGCAGGATCGGCTGCTGAAACTCCTATTACCATTCGTGCTGCTGCAAGGGGAATGGGACCCGTGATTTGTACAAAAGTGGCACCCCCATCTGTAGAACGGTGAAAGGTGTTGGCTGTCACCAAATAGATTGTTTCGGGAACCCCGGGTTTTAATCGGAAGTCACCAACTTCACCATCAAAGGTAACAGCCCAATTGGCCCCGGCGTCTATAGACTTGTACAGCCCTTTGTTGGTTGCTACCCATACAGTATTTGAATTGGAAGGGTCTATAAATATTTCGTTCATGCTCCAGCTAAAGTCGCTTATTTGGGCATTCAGGCCAGTGGCATTCCAGCTCAAACCTCCATCAGTAGATTTAAAGACGCCAATACTGTATGAATCTCTGCCATCATCGTCTCCTGTGGCTATATAAATTGTGTTTGAATCATTGGCATCTATGGCAATCCCGGAAACCCCTATCTGGGCAAAATCGTCAAAAAGGTTTACCCAGGTACTCCCGGCATTAACGGATTTCCAGATCCCCCCGGAAGGAGCACCTGCATACCATATATTTTCGTTATTAGGATCTACCGCTACAGCATTGATCCTACCTGCCCCGGGTTGTCCTTCGGCAAGGGTTCCGCTTGTAAATGGTCCTAAAGCATTCCAGTTACTGGTTGGATTAACATCGGCGTTGAGATTTTGCACCTCCTCCCAGGTTTCCATGAGATCTTTGGAAGTTGGGATATAGCCATTTTCATCCACAAAGTGCTTCCAGTAGTTCTCCCATCTCATATAGGGTTTATAACCGCTACCTTTCGCCAAAGAGTCTTTTCCTTTCCAATACTGATGGAAGGCTTCGGAAATTTCATTTAGGCTGTATCGTTGATCGGTGCTTTTAGAGGTTACAGCATTGGTTTTTTTCAACTTCTGCATCCATGGAGCACTTTCATTAAATTGGCCATAAGAAATACTGCCTAGAAGAAGGCATGCCATGAGTAGTTTTCTTATCATATAATTTTTTTTGTGTAATATCCTTAAAAAAATAGGAATATTCAATTTTATTAGTTCTGTGGCCCCTTTTTGTGGCAGTATAAATTTAAAAGTTGCTCAAGATAACGATTCATAAGCTTTTCTCGTAAAACTTTCACATTTCTTTAGTGACAAAAAAAAGTAACTTTGCCCGAGTTATCTATTTTATGAAATACCTTATAAGTATACTTTTGATTCTTTCTTTGCAAATGGTCTTTGCTCAGGATAAGATGATGCCGTCAGCCAAAGAGAAGGACACCTCTCTTTTAGGGAAGAATAAATTGACCATACCAAAGGGGGCGGATTCCAATAAAGAGCCTGAGCTTAGCATTGAGGATTACAAGATCATTTCTTATACCAGAGATACCACCTATCTGGATACCACCTTAACTATCTTAAAAGAATATAAATACAACTACCTCCGGAGAGACAATTTTGAACTCATGCCTTTCGCCAATGTAGGGCAACCCAATAATGCCTTGGGGGTAGATATGGAACAGCAGGAATTATATCCCTCCTTAGGAGCCAGGGCTCGGAATATAAATTATATGGAAGTGCAAGACATTTCATATTACAATGTCCCTACACCTTTAACGGATTTATTTTTTAAAACAACCTTTGAACAAGGACAGCTTTTAGATGCGATGCTTACTTTTAATACTTCCAGGAGGTTAAACTTTTCCATAGCGTTTAAAGGATTTCGTTCCCTGGGGAAGTACCAGTACAGTCAGATGCAATCGGGAAATTTCAGGACCACCGCTAATTATCAGACAGAGAATGAAAGGTATACCCTACGGGCTCATATTGCCGCTCAGGATATTGAGAGTGAAGAGAATGGAGGTATCCTTGAAAAGGAGCTGCAATTTGAATCTGAAGATCCCGAATTTCAGGATAGGTCCCGTATAGACGTTTTCTTTACGGATGCCAGAAACAAGATCTTGGGGAAACGATATTTTCTGGATCATCGCTATGCGATATTTCAAAAAAGTGATTCCCTAAGGAGATCCTCTGTAGGCCTTGGACATGAATTTAGGTATGAAACCAAATATTTTCAGTTTCAACAAGATGGACAGAACGATTTTTTTGGATCAACCATAGTAACTCCCATTGATGATAAGGCAACCTTAAAAACCTTTTTTAACAGGATAAGCCTTGATTTTTCCAATAGATTTTTAGGAACTCTAAAAGGATTTGTGAATTGGTACAATTACGATTATTACTTCAACAGCATTCTTATTACCGATACACAAACCATCCCTAATCAATTGCGTGGTGATGAATTGGCCGTTGGAGGGCTCTATCAAAAACAAATAGGTGCTTTTGCATTGGATGCCTCTCTTACCTACGGCATTACCGGAGACCTTACTAATTATATTTTTGATGCCACCGCCGAATTCAGTATCAATGACAAACACAATATTGCCGTAAGTGCTCATTCGTCTTCCCGTTTGCCTAATTTTAATTTTCTGCTCTACCAATCGGAATACGAGAACTACAACTGGAATAACTCAGATGCATTTGAGAATCAGAATGTGCAAAGCCTTAAGTTCAATTTAAGTTCACAAGTATGGGGAGATCTGATGGCCCAATATGCTACTACAGATAACTATACCTATTTTTCTTCCAATGCTACTAGTGAGCAAATAGATAATGGCACTGAGAACGCGTATGTAACCCCAAAGCAAGAGGGCTCCTCGGTAAGCCATCTGAAGGTAAAGTACGCTAAGGAATTTAAATTTGGGAAATGGGCATTGAATAATACGGTGATGTATCAGAATGTAACTCAAAGCAACCAGGTATTGAATCTCCCTCAATTGGTTACGAGGAACACTTTGTATTATTCCAGCAATGTCTTTAAGAATGCCATGTTCCTTCAGACAGGGGTAACCTTCAAATACTTTACTGCGTATACCATGGATGCATACAATCCGCTCTTAGGGGAGTTTTATGTGCAGAATAGGGAAGAGTTGGGCGCTTTTCCTTTACTCGACTTTTTTATTAATGCGAAGGTGCGGCAGACGCGCATCTATCTGAAAGCGGAGCATTTTAATTCTTCGTTTACGGGAAATACCTTTTATGCTGCACCAAACTATCCGTATCGCGACTTTGTGATTCGTTTTGGCCTGGTATGGAATTTCTTTTCGTAGAATATCTTCAAAAAGTTATTTTTTTTTGTTGAATGAAACCTCATTTTCAGGGGGTTAGGTCAATAAAATAATTAATATAAATTTTTTCTTGTATGGAGTTGTTCAACCAAAAAAATGGCTTTATATTTGCACCCGCTTAGCGTGAGAGCGTTGGGTGAAAAAGAGATTGACTAAGTTCATTGATATATTGGTAGACAGCGAATTTGCTTTATTCATTATGGGGTTTCGGCTTTAGATGTATGGAGTAGATTTTAGATCATTTATTAACAAACATGAGAACCGTTTTGAGGCGGGACAGCTTTTAGATATTGTGGAGCATTATTATTATTAATGTTATAACGATGAAGAGTTTGATCCTGGCTCAGGATGAACGCTAGCGGCAGGCCTAACACATGCAAGTCGAACGGTAACAGGGAGAAGCTTGCTTTTCCGCTGACGAGTGGCGCACGGGTGCGCAACGCGTATAGAACCTACCCTGTACAGGGGGATAGCCCGGAGAAATCCGGATTAATACCCCGTAGTAATTAGAATTGGCATCGATTTTAATTTAAAGCTTCGGCGGTACAGGATGGCTATGCGTCCTATTAGCCAGATGGTGAGGTAACGGCTCACCATAGCTATGATAGGTAGGGGCCCTGAGAGGGGGATCCCCCACACTGGTACTGAGACACGGACCAGACTCCTACGGGAGGCAGCAGTGAGGAATATTGGACAATGGGCTCACGCCTGATCCAGCCATGCCGCGTGCAGGAAGACAGCCCTATGGGTTGTAAACTGCTTTTATACGGGAAGAATAAGGGGCACGTGTGCCCTGGTGACGGTACCGTAAGAATAAGGACCGGCTAACTCCGTGCCAGCAGCCGCGGTAATACGGAGGGTCCGAGCGTTATCCGGAATCATTGGGTTTAAAGGGTCCGCAGGCGGGCAATTAAGTCAGGGGTGAAATGGTACGGCTCAACCGTAGCACTGCCCTTGATACTGGTTGTCTTGAGTCATAGTGGAGTGGCCGGAATATGTAGTGTAGCGGTGAAATGCATAGATATTACATAGAACACCGATCGCGAAGGCAGGTCACTAACTATCGACTGACGCTGATGGACGAAAGCGTGGGGAGCGAACAGGATTAGATACCCTGGTAGTCCACGCCGTAAACGATGGATACTAGCTGTCGGGACTTCGGTCTCGGCGGCCAAGCGAAAGTGATAAGTATCCCACCTGGGGAGTACGTTCGCAAGAATGAAACTCAAAGGAATTGACGGGGGCCCGCACAAGCGGTGGAGCATGTGGTTTAATTCGATGATACGCGAGGAACCTTACCAGGGCTTAAATGCAGAATGACAGGTTTAGAGATAGACTTTTCTTCGGACATTTTGCAAGGTGCTGCATGGTTGTCGTCAGCTCGTGCCGTGAGGTGTCAGGTTAAGTCCTATAACGAGCGCAACCCCTGTCGTCAGTTGCCAACAGATAATGCTGGGGACTCTGGCGAGACTGCCGGTGCAAACCGCGAGGAAGGTGGGGATGACGTCAAATCATCACGGCCCTTACGTCCTGGGCTACACACGTGCTACAATGGCCGGTACAGAGAGCAGCCATCCGGCAACGGAGAGCGAATCTATAAAACCGGTCACAGTTCGGATCGGGGTCTGCAACTCGACCCCGTGAAGCTGGAATCGCTAGTAATCGGATATCAGCCATGATCCGGTGAATACGTTCCCGGGCCTTGTACACACCGCCCGTCAAGCCATGGAAGCCGGGAGTGCCTGAAGTCCGTCACCGTAAGGAGCGGCCTAGGGCAAAATCGGTAACTAGGGCTAAGTCGTAACAAGGTAGCCGTACCGGAAGGTGCGGCTGGAACACCTCCTTTCTAGAGAAAGATGTTTCTGATAAAAGGAAGCAGTCATTAATAAGAAGCTTTAGAGCGGTTCTGTAGTTTGTTTTGATGATTTTAAAAGCTGTCTACCATTATTTTTAAAATAAATGCAGTCTCATAGCTCAGCTGGTTAGAGCGCTACACTGATAATGTAGAGGTCGGCAGTTCGAGTCTGCCTGAGACTACTTGGGAAAGTAGATCAGGTGCATATGAGAGTAGGCCATTAGTGGTCTAACGCACACGTTCATAGAAGTAACATATTGATAAGGAAATTCTGGAAGTTGGAGCTACCGTCAACTGAAATAAGGGGCAAGTAGCCTTCAATTTTGGGAATCAGACGGGGGATTAGCTCAGCTGGCTAGAGCGCCTGCCTTGCACGCAGGAGGTCATCGGTTCGACTCCGATATTCTCCACACAGGAGGTTACCACGCCTTGGCGTGGTTTTCTCCACTGGGATCTTTTTTTTTAAGGGATCAGCTTACCACTGTGGCTCCATTGATGGGGTTTTAGTTAAAGAGTAAGTGGAACGTTCATTGACATATTGGGATAGTAGAGTATATGTAGTTGTTTTTTTTCAGGAAAAGGCAATTTGCGTATACTCGGGAAAACACGAATTTAAATAATAGAGAGGGTACGTAAAAGTACCAAGAGATTAGAATACGAGGCAAAAGGCGACAAGCTAAATAAGGGCGTATGGGGAATGCCTTGGCTCTCAGAGGCGATGAAGGACGCGATAAGCTGCGAAAAGCTGCGGGGATCGGCACATACGATATGATCCGCAGGTATCCGAATGGGGCAACCCACTATACTGAAGGTATAGTATCCCGCAAGGGAAGCAAACCCGGTGAACTGAAACATCTAAGTAGCCGGAGGAGGAGAAAACAAAAGTGATTCCGTAAGTAGCGGCGAGCGAAAGCGGATTAGCCCAAACCGATGTTGTTTCGGCAATATCGGGGTTGTAGGACCACGCTATCTGATGCGTAATGAACTGGAACCGACTGGAAAGTTGGACCGTAGAGGGTGAGAGTCCCGTACGGGTAAAGAGCGT
>CAWJQE010000005.1:32500-104396 GCA_963844995.1 uncultured Flavobacteriaceae bacterium
TTTTCCAAGATAGTCATTGGTATTACCGTTTACTACCATGGTAAGACCCCTTGTGGCAAAAGCCCCGAAGCTCTGTCCGGCAGAACCCGTAAAGATCAGTTTTAGCGTATTATCTGGCAGTCCTTCAGCTCCGTAAATCTTTGAGATCTCATTGCTGATAATGGCACCTACGGCCCTGTCTGTATTATGGATGGGGAAATGCAAAATTGATTTCTCTTTCCTGAATAAAGAAGGATGTGCTTTTCCAATGATCTCGAACTCTATGGAGTCTGTCACATGGTGTTCCTGTTTTTGTGTATTGTAGAGTTTGGTCCCTTTCCGCACTTCAATTTTATGCAGAATAGGGCTCAAGTCTAATCCGTTGGCCTTAAAGTGGTCAATAGCCTTATTTCTGTTTAGCTTTTGGACCTGCCCAACCATTTCATTAATGGTCCTAAAACCTAACTGAGCCATAATTTCCCTGAGTTCCTGGGCAACGAAGTACATATAGTTCACTACATGCTCGGGTTTTCCTTCAAACTTCTTGCGCAATTCAGGATTTTGGGTAGCGATACCAACCGGACAAGTATTTAAATGACAGACCCGCATCATGATACATCCAGAAGCTACCAGGGGTGCAGTAGCAAAACCGAATTCCTCGGCTCCTAACAAGCAGGCAATGGCTACATCCCTTCCTGTTTTTAACTGGCCATCGCATTCCAGCACGATCCGGTTTCTGAGGTCGTTCATAACCAATGTTTGCTGCGCTTCGGCTATTCCCAATTCCCAGGGCAGGCCTGCGTGTTTAAGTGAGGTAAGGGGTGAGGCTCCGGTTCCTCCATCAAATCCGGAGATAAGGATCACGTCGGCTTTCGCCTTGGCAACCCCTGCGGCTACTGTCCCAACTCCCACTTCTGAAACAAGTTTTACATTGATACGTGCTTCCCTATTCGCAGATTTAAGGTCATAAATAAGCTGTGACAGATCTTCAATAGAATAAATATCATGATGGGGTGGCGGAGATATCAGACCTACATATGGTGTAGAATTCCTGGTTTTGGCGATGGAAGGATTTACCTTAGGTCCGGGTAGTTGCCCACCTTCGCCCGGTTTTGCTCCCTGGGCCATCTTTATCTGTATCTCCTTTGCATTGGTCAAGTAATTGGAGGTTACTCCAAATCTACCGGAGGCAACTTGTTTTATGGCACTATTTCGCCAATCGCCTGTTTCATTCTTATAAAAACGCTCAGCATCTTCACCCCCTTCACCGGAGTTGCTTTTTCCGCCAATACGGTTCATGGCAATGGCAAGATTTTCATGAGCCTCCTTACTGATGGAACCATAAGACATAGCCCCTGTTTTAAAGCGCTTTACAATTTCCGTCCAGGGTTCCACTTCGTCCAAAGGAATAGGGTCATAATTAGCAAACTCGAACAATCCGCGGATGGTCATAAGATCCTTAGATTGCTCATTCACCATTTGGGCGAATTCTTTGTAAGTATCGGGTTCGTTGTTTCTTACAGATTTCTGAAGTTTAGCTATGGACAGAGGATTGAACATATGTTTTTCTCCATCTCTCCTCCAACGGTATTCGCCTCCAATTTCCAGATCCAAAGTAGCAGCTACATGTTTTTTGACAAAGGCATTCTGGTGCCGCTTTGCAATCTCCTTTTCAATTTCGTACAGCCCAATTCCCTGAATACGTGTTGGTGTATTTGGAAAATAGGTGTTTACTACCTTGGTATTTAGCCCTATGCATTCAAACATCTGGGATCCGCGATAAGAATTCAGCGTAGAGATCCCGATTTTATTCATCACCTTCACAATGCCTTTCCCAATCGCTTTGTTGTAATTCTTAATGGCTTCATCAAAGGAGTATTCAGAGATGTCATTTTCATCAATTTGTTCCCCAATGATCTCATTCACCAAATACGGGTTAATAGCGCTCGCGCCAAAACCAAATAACAGAGCAAAATGGTGCACTTCCCTGGGTTCAGCCGATTCTATGATGATGCTTAAATTGGAGCGTTTTCCTGCAGTTTGCAAGCCACTATTTACATAAGAACAAGCTAACAATGCCGGGATTGGAGCTTTCTCTTTGCTTATAAATCTATCAGACAGGATAATTATATTGGCATCATCGTCTATGGCCCTGGATGCCTGAGTTAAAATAGACTCCAAAGCTTCCTCCAGGCCATTGTGTCCTCTGTCAACATCATATAAAATAGGAATTGATACTACTTTGTAATCCGGACTGGCATCGTAATTTTTAATTTTATCCAAATCCTCTTTAGAGATCACCGGGTTCTGGATCTTTAATTTTCTACAATGCAGCTCGGTAATTTCAAAGATATTTAAGTCTGTACCCAGGGTTAGGCTGATATCCGTGATCAGTTCTTCTCGTATACCATCTAGCGGTGGGTTCGTTACCTGAGCAAACAATTGCTTAAAATAATTATAGATCAATTGAGGGCGCTCAGATAATACAGCGATAGGTGTATCGGACCCCATGGAGCCTATAGGTTCTTTCGCAGTTTTGCCCATGGGAAGAACAATGGTATTAATATCTTCCAGAGTATATCCAAAAACCGCTTTTCTTTTTTCCACGGATTCCTCGCCAATAAAAAGCGGGCAGTCATTGTAGGGAATATCCCTTAGGTGCATTAAATTTTTATCGAGCCATTTTCTATAAGGATGTCTTTGTGCTATCTCCTCTTTTATTTCTTCATCATTGACGATGCGGCCTTCTTCCATGTTCACCAGGAACATTTTGCCTGGTTCCAAACGGCCATGAAGCTCAATATTTTCTGGTGCAATCTCAAGAACACCTGTTTCTGAAGACATAATTACATAGCCATCCTTGGTTACCGAGTATCGCGAAGGTCGAAGTCCATTCCTGTCTAGTACGGCACCAATGTAGTTGCCATCAGTGAAAGGAATAGAGGCCGGACCATCCCAGGGCTCCATTACGCAGGAGTTATATTCGTAGAAAGCCTTTTTGGCTTCAGACATTTCTATATTTTTTTCCCAGGCTTCGGGGACCAACATCATCATAACCTCCGGTAAAGAACGACCGGTCATCAATAACAATTCAACGACCATGTCCATGGTAGCAGAATCCGATTTACCGGGAAGAATGATTGGCAAAATTTTCTTAATCTCCGGTCCAAAAAATGGACTTTCCATGAGCCCTTCCCTTGATCGCATGCGAGAAATATTACCCCGCAGGGTGTTGATCTCCCCGTTGTGGCACATATACCGGAACGGTTGTGCCAGATCCCAGGTAGGAAAGGTGTTGGTTGAGAATCGCTGGTGAACCAACGCCAGCCTGGTAACTACTCTTGGGTCCATCAGATCTTTGTAATACCTTTTGATGTCCTGGGGCATTAGAAGCCCTTTGAAGATTATAATTTTTGTTGAGAGGCTAGGCAGGTAAAAGAACTTGTTTTCGGAAAGCTTGGAATGGATGATGGTATGCTCCGTTACTTTTCGGGCAATATATAGTTTGAGATTGAAATTGAAGAAATCCTGCGCCTCATTTTCTTTTGTAATAAATACCTGTTTTACAAAAGGCTCTGTTTCTGCCGCTATTCTTCCCGGAACCGAGGTATTGACAGGCACATCTCGCCATCCAAGTAAATGCAACCCCTGTCTTTTTATTTCTGATTCAAAAACTGAGATACAATAATCACGCTGATTTGCCTTTTTAGGCAGGAAAACATTGCCTACAGCATAGGCCCCGGGTTCGGGTAATTCAAAGGAGCATTCCTCCTGGAAAAATTGATGAGGGATATCTATAAGGATTCCTGCACCATCGCCGGTTTTTCCATCAGCACTCACGGCACCTCTGTGTTCTAATTTATCTAGAATTTCAAGGGCCTTATGTATAATGTCATTCGATTTTTTTCCTTTCAGGCTGCAAATAAAACCTGCACCACAGTTGTCGTGTTCAAACTCTGGTAAATACAATCCTTGCTTCTTCAACATCTATTTTCGTATTTACTCAAAAATACCAAAATGACTGAGATTCATCCATGTTTTAGCCTTGGATGGAAGAAAAAATGCAGCGTTTTAAATAATACGTTAAAAAAAATGCAAAATGCATTTTAAATCGCTTTTTAAATGGGATTTCAATAATGCTGTATTGCAAGAAATGACCCAAATGGGAGGGTCTTTTTTAATGGTATTAACAATAGTCTTTAGCGTACTCTGTGGAAAAATGTAGTTTAAAGATCAGGATTTCAAAATACTCCTCGAAATAACGATCTTTTGAATTTCAGAAGTACCCTCGTATATCTGGGTGATCTTCGCATCTCGCATAAGTCGCTCTACATGGTAGTCTTTTACAAATCCGTTCCCGCCATGAATTTGAACGGCTTCAACGGTTGTTTCCATGGCTACCTGTGAAGCGTATAATTTAGCCATAGCGCCAGAGAGGTCATAGTTCTCATGGTTATCCTTGTCGCATGCGGATTTATACACCAGAAAACGTGCAGCTTCAATTTGAGTATGCATATCGGCAAGTTTAAACGCTATGGCCTGATGATTACTGATCTCAGTGCCAAATGCTTTTCTTTCCTTAGAATACTTTCTGGCCATTTCATAAGCGCCTGCGGCTATACCTAATGCTTGTGCAGCAATCCCGATTCTTCCACCTGCCAGGGTTTTCATAGCAAACTTAAAACCGAATCCGTCTTCCCCTATCCTGTTCTCTTTTGGGACTTTTACATCATTAAAATTCAATGAATGCGTATCGCTTCCTCGGATTCCTAATTTGTTCTCTTTTGGGCCTATTTCAAATCCCTTAGTTCCTTTTTCAACGATCAATGCATTGATCCCCTTATGCGCTTTTTCAACATCAGTTTGCGCAATGACAAGATATACATCGGCAGAGTTTCCATTGGTGATCCAATTTTTAGTACCGTTCAGGAGGTAGTGATCACCTTTGTCAATGGCAGTGGTTTTTTGCGAAGTGGCATCACTTCCGGCTTCCGGTTCAGAAAGGCAAAATGCTCCAATGATCTCCCCTGTTGCTAATCTTGTTAAATATTTTTGTTTTTGTTCCTCTGTGCCAAAAGTCTCAATCCCCCAGCATACCAGGGAATTATTTACCGAAACAATTACGGAGGCAGAGGCATCTACTTTTGATAGTTCCTCCATGACCAGCACATAGGATAATGTGTCTAGTCCGCTCCCACCATACTTTGGGTCAACCATCATCCCCATAAACCCCAGTTCCCCCATCATTTTAACCTGATCCGTTGGGAATTTTTGTGCTTCGTCTCTTTCAATGACTCCGGGCAGTAGTTCCTGTTGTGCAAAATCGCGTGCCGCCTGTTGAATCATCAACTGCTCTTCCGAAAGTGTAAAATCCATAGTACTTAGTGTATTGTTAAAAAAGGCCTACAAATATACATCTTGATTGGAAATTATTCAATGATTATACTGTCAATTTGAGAATACCACAAAATGCCTTTTTTAAAGTTTATAACTACGCTCCCATAAAATACTTTTATACCCCGTCAATATTTTTATATTTGTTGCAAGGTGAATTTAAAACGTTAGATAGCGTATTGGAATTATGAGACAGCATTAACTTCAATTAAGAATTAGTTTTAAAGCGAGGGCCTTGGATGGTCCGTTTTCAATGAATGACTCATAATATAATCCTTATCCTTAATGAAAGATCTTTTAAAGAAGTACGAAAATAAAGCACCAGAAATAGTTTTTAACTGGAAGGATCCGGAAACGGAGGCCGAAGGTTGGACGGTCATAAACTCACTACGTGGAGGAGCTGCCGGTGG
The DNA here is from genome assembly GCA_963844995.1 of uncultured Flavobacteriaceae bacterium. Lineage (GTDB taxonomy): Bacteria > Bacteroidota > Bacteroidia > Flavobacteriales > Flavobacteriaceae > Muriicola. Next base: position 38,284 of record CAWJQE010000005.1, read on the forward strand.
CGGTACAAGAATGCGCGAAGGACTCGATATGAATGAAGTATTGTCTCTTGCAAAGACCATGGAAGTAAAATTTACGGTTTCAGGACCGCCTATTGGAGGTGCAAAATCCGGTATAAATTTTAATCCTCATGATCCCAGAAAAAGAGGGGTTTTAGAGCGCTGGTACAGTGCCGTTGCCCCTTTGCTGAAAAGTTATTACGGGACCGGGGGCGACCTTAATGTGGATGAGATCCATGAAGTGATCCCAATAACCGAAGATGCAGGTGTATGGCATCCACAAGAAGGGGTGTTTAATGGGCATTTTAAGCCTACAGAAGCGGATAAGATCAACCGTATAGGACAATTGCGTCTTGGGGTGATAAAGGTATTGGAAAGCACTAATTACTCTCCGAATACGTCCCAAAAATATACAGTGGCCGATATGATCACCGGCTTTGGGGTAGCTGAGGCAGTAAAGCATTTTTATAATATTTCCGGAGGCTCTGTCATTGGAAAAAAGGCAGTTGTGCAAGGTTTTGGGAATGTAGGAGCTGCCGCCGCTTTTTATCTCGCCCAGATGGGAGCCAAGGTAGTTGGGATCATTGACCGGGAAGGTGGAGTGATAAATGAAAATGGATTTTCATTTGATGAGATCAAAATGTTCTTTCTTCATAAAAAAGGAAATACCCTGATTGCAGATCCGGATAAGATGATCCCATTTTTGGAAATGAATGAACGTATATGGGGTTTATCTGCAGAGATCTTTGCGCCCTGTGCCGCTTCAAGATTGATCACCAGGAAACAGATCACCGAAATGATAAACTCCGGACTGGAGGTTATCTCCTGCGGAGCAAATGTACCCTTTGCGGATAAAGAGATATTTTTTGGGCCTATCATGGAATATACGGATGAGAGAGTTAGTCTTATTCCCGACTTTATTTCCAACTGTGGTATGGCCCGGGTTTTTGCTTATTTCATGGAAGGAAGAGTGGCCATGGATGATGAATTGATATTTAATGACACTTCTGATGTCATTAGAAAAGCAATTTTGAATATCTTTAGGCAAAATCCTACTAAAATCAATTTGAGCAAGACCGCTTTTGAAATAGCACTTAAACAATTACTATAAACACCAACTAGTATGGAAACCATTATCATTATCATCTTCATTGCAGGATATTTAGCAATTACCTTAGAGCACAACTTAAAAATAGATAAGCTAATTCCCGCTTTGGCGATGATGGCCATTCTATGGGCGATCATTGCTTTAACTCATATGCCTGTTTTTGAGGTAAATACAACTCTCAAGGAATTAGAACCCAGCCATTTGGATGAAATACTCTTGCATCATTTAGGGAAGACCGCTGAGATAATTGTTTTTCTTCTGGGGGCCATGACCATTGTGGAGATCATAGATTATTTTGATGGATTCGCTACGATCAAGGGCTATATACGTACTAAAAAGAAATCCAAACTCTTGTGGCTATTTTCAATTCTGGCATTTATTCTTTCAGCTATCATTGATAACCTCACGGCAACCATTGTATTGATAACTATCTTACAGAAAGTAGTTAGAGATCGTGAAATGAGACTTTGGTTTGCCGGTATGATCATTATTGCGGCAAATGCAGGTGGCGCCTGGTCCCCTATTGGAGATGTTACCACTACCATGTTATGGATCTCTAATAAAGTAACGGCTTTGCAGCTAGTAGAACATGTCTTAATCCCGTCCATAGTATGTATGGTTGTTCCGGTATTATTCGCCTTGCGATACAAAGTATTTAAAGGTGATATTGATGGCGATCTGGAAGAGAAGGAAATTCCAAAATCACCCTACGGGGCAACGATGCTTTATTTAGGATTGGGATCTATTGTATTTGTTCCCTTTTTTAAGACAATAACCCATTTGCCTCCGTATGTTGGGATGATGTTGTCTTTGGCAGTTGTGGCAGCCTTTGCTGAGATCTACAGTAATGCGAAATTTAGTATTTCCTCGGTCAATACGGATTCTGATGAAGCCTCGCATCACAGTCCGGTGCACGCCTCCCTATCTAAAATAGAATTACCAAGTATACTTTTCTTTCTGGGAATACTTTTAGCTGTGGCGGCCCTGGAATCTTTGGGAATGTTATTCGAATTTGCAGGAGTGCTCGATGAGACTATGCCTTTGTTAGGATCTGAATCTGTGGGTCAATCCGTTTCTGATCTGGTAATATTAATCCTGGGAGTTGGTTCTGCGGTTATTGATAACGTGCCATTGGTAGCGGCTAGTATGGGGATGTTCTCTATACCCATCGATGACTCGGTATGGCATTTTATAGCATTTTCTGCAGGAACCGGAGGCAGTATGCTTATTATTGGATCTGCTGCTGGAGTAGTAGCTATGGGAATGGAGAAAATAGATTTCTTCTGGTATTTCAGGAAAATAGCATGGCTGGCACTACTTGGCTTCCTTGCCGGATCGGTTACTTTTGTATTAATTCGAAATTTAGTATTGAACGCATAATTAAATCTGCAGATTACCGTTATAGGGGCAAATTAATAAGAGAATGCATATGGTAATGTTTCAAGATCTTGTGAATGAATCACAAGTAGGGGAGGTTATATCCGAAGAAAAGACACTTTCCGTTATTGATCTAATTTTAAGTGGGGGTACCGGGAGTATTCTCATAATTTCCGTATTATTTGCCATGCTTGCGGTGGCCTTGTACATTTATTTTGAGAGATTGCTGGCCGTTAAGGCGGCATCCATGATCGACAAGAATTTTATGAATCAAATCAGGGATCACGTGATGAACGGCAAACTGGAGGCTGCCAAGATCCTCTGTGCCCAAACAGATTCTCCTGTGGCCCGTTTAACGGAAAAAGGAGTGTCCAGGATAGGGAAGCCTTTGGACGACATCAATGCGGCTATTGAGAATGCGGGTACTTTAGAAGTATACAAACTAGAGAAGAATGTGAATGTCCTGGCTACTGTGGCCGGTGCAGCTCCTATGATTGGGTTCTTAGGAACGGTCATAGGTATGATCCTTGCATTTCATCAAATGGCAAGCAGCGGCGGACAGGCGGAAATGGGAGCTTTGGCTTCAGGGATCTATACAGCCATGACCACTACAGTGGCGGGCTTAGTGGTTGGGATCATAGCCTATATGGGTTATAATCATTTAGTGAACCGTATAGATAAGGTGATCCATAAGATGGAGGCCAACGCTGTAGAATTCCTTGATCTTTTAAACGAACCTGTTTAATTAAGTACTTCCCATGAAATTGAAAGGTAGAAATAAGATCAGTCCGGAATTTAGCATGTCTTCCATGACAGACATTGTATTCCTATTGCTTATCTTCTTTATGTTAACAGCAAATTCGCCTAATGCGCTGGATATGTTATTGCCCAAGGCTAAAGGAAAATCGACCAATACGCAGAACGTATCTGTTTCCATTAATCGGAATCTGGAATACTTCGTTAACAATCAGCAGATCAACGGAGACTATATTGAAATTGAACTAAAAAAAGCATTGGAAGGGAAAGAGAACCCAACAGTTATTCTAAGGGCAGAAGAAAGTGTGGCCATTAAAGAGGCCGTTAATGTCATGGACATTGCCAATAGGAATAATTACAAGGTTATCCTCGCCGTGCGACCTAATTAATGTCGTTTTTAGATACGAGACACAAGAAAAAATCCTTTTCACTTACAGTCTTCCTGTTAAGTGCATTTCTCCTTTTGCTTTTTTATATAGGGCTCACCTATATGGAACCCCCTATTGAGAATGGCATTACCGTCAATTTCGGCAGTATGGAATACGGTTCTGGAAGGGTACAACCAAAAGAGAAGTTACAACCACAACAGACAGAAACCCCCGAAGTAACCGAACAAAAAACGGAACAGCTACCTGAGAAAACAGAAGAGCCTTCTGTAGAGCCGGTTACACCAGTGAAAGAAACAGAAAAGGTACTTACCCAGGAGAGTGAAGAATCTATCCTAATAAAACAACAAGCCGAAGCAAAACGCAAGGCGGAAGAGGCAGCAAGAAAAGTCAAAGAAGAAGCCGAAAGGGTTGAGCGTGCGAAACAGGCTGCTGCGGAAAAGGCAAGGTTGGAAGAAGAAGCCAAGAAAAAGAAATTGGATGCCCTTATGGGTGGTTTAAATAACGCAGATGGCACTGCACAGGGTAGTGAAGGCGATGATTCTCAGCCGGGAGACAAAGGACAGCTTAACGGGGATCCATATGCGACAAGTTATTACGGTAGTCCCGGATCTGGCAGCGGAACAGGGGGCTACGGATTAAACGGAAGGTCCTTGGCAAATCAGGGAAAAGTACAGCAGGAGTGTAATGAAGAAGGCAGGGTAGTAGTCAAGATAATTGTTGACAGAAATGGAAAAGTAATTGAAGCCACTCCTGGACAAAAAGGAACTACCAATAGTCACCCATGCTTAATGGAGCCGGCCAGAAAAACAGCATTTCTCCACAGTTGGAACTCAGATTCTAAGGCACCCAACCAACAGATTGGGTTCGTAGTCGTAAACTTTAAACTGGGGGAATAATACATGACCTACCGGGAAACCTTAGATTGGATGTTTGCTCAACTTCCAATGTACCAGCAAAAAGGGGCTACGGCTTATAACGGAAAACTTCAGGGAATACAGTCTTTTGCTACCTATCTTGGGGAACCACAGCATAATTTTAAAAGTATTCATGTGGCCGGGACCAATGGAAAGGGGTCCAGCAGCCATATGCTCGCCTCTATTTTGCAGGAGGCAGGCTATAAGGTTGGTTTGTATACCTCACCTCATCTTAAAGATTTTCGGGAACGTATAAAGATCAATGGCAAGATGATCTCTGAGAAAGAGGTTATACACTTTATAAAGGAAAACAAGCGATATATTGAACGGAACCATATGTCCTTCTTTGAGATGACAGTGGCTATGGCCTTTGCCCATTTTTCTAAGGAACAAGTAGATATTGCTGTTATAGAAGTGGGGTTGGGTGGCAGGCTCGACTCTACCAATATTATTAATCCTGAAGTATGCCTGATCACTAATATTGGCTTAGACCATACAGATCTTCTGGGCGATTCTATTGAGAAGATAGCCAGTGAAAAGGCGGGCATCATAAAGCCGTATACACCAGTGGTCATTAGTGAAAAGCAAGAGGGAACTACTGAGGTCTTTAAGAAGGTGGCTAAAAGTCAACAGGCCAGGATCATCTTTGCAGAAGAAACGATATCTGAAAAATATGGCACCTCTTTACTCGGAGCCTATCAAAATAGAAATATTAAAGGGGTGGTGGCCGTGGTAAAGGCACTTACAAATTTTAAGATACAGGAAGAGCACATTAAAACCGGCTTGTCTAAAGTTGTAGAAAACACCGGACTCATTGGGAGGTGGCAGGAATTAGGAGAACATCCCAGGATCATTGCAGATACGGCACATAATAGTGAGGGCATTCGTCTTGTGATGGATCAGCTCTCTTTGGAGGTCTTTGATGAGCTCTATATGGTACTTGGATTTGTAAAGGAGAAGAATCTGGATCAAATACTTCCTATGTTCCCAAAAAAGGCTCATTATCTATTTTGCAGACCAGATATTCCCAGGGGTATGGATGCAGCTACATTACAAAAGAAGGCTGCGGAAAATGGAATAAAAGGAAGCGTCTATGCTTCAGTATCTATCGCTTTGGAGACAGCCAAAAAAGAGGCTAAAAAGAACGATCTTATCTTTGTTGGAGGGAGCAATTTTACGGTTGCTGAGGTGGTATGATTTTTTGTCTTTTTTGTTTTAGGTAATAAAAAACTATTCTATATTTGCACTCCTTAACGGGCTCTTAGCTCAGTTGGTTCAGAGCACCTGCCTTACAAGCAGGGGGTCACTGGTTCGAATCCAGTAGGGCCCACATCATTCAGAAAATCCACACCATAAGGTGTGGATTTTTTTATTCCTGGACAAAGCCAAACTTGTTTGAGCTTTGGGAAGGAATAAAAACATACACTGCACAGCAGTGCAGTGTTATTTTCTAACTGCAGTCGTGGTTTCCCTATGGATCAACGAGCATAGCGAGTTAATCCATTTTACGTAAGAAAGCCAAACTTGTTTGAGCTTTGGGAAGGAATAAAAACATACACTGCACAGCAGTGCAGTGTTATTTTCTAACTGCAGTCGTGGTTTCCCTATGGATCAACGAGCGAAGTGAGCTAATTCAGCAATGACTGCAATTATATTTCAAGAGTCATTACAGTAATGTGCCAAATAACCATTAAATTCATAGTACTTAGGCTATTTAACTAATGCGTAATGGCAGAAATTGATAAAAAACAGGCAAAAATACAATGGCTAATTAGTGAAATATCCACTATAATTGGACGTTTGGAGTATTTCGAAGCCAAATATTCGGCTGAACTTTCCGAGATCCATCCCAAATTTGTTAAGAGTGCCCGTAATCTTATCCATTATCGCGCAATGCGTAAAGAAGATATTACGGCTGTCCAAAATAAGCTCGCAAATATGGGGCTTTCCAGGCTCGATAAACCGGAAGGACATGTTATGGCAAGTTTGTTGGCTAGCAGGGCCATCTTAGAGAGCTTATTAAACAATTCACCTATTAAAAAGCACAAGGCCGAATTAACTTTCAAAAAAAGTAATCGGCTAAGTAAATCCAATGCTAAATCTTTATTGGGCTACCGTTCAAAAGGAAGACGCACCCGAATAATGGTTACCCTGCCTACTGAAGTTGCCCATAATTATCAATTGGCACATGACATGATTGCCAATGGAATGAATTGTGCACGAATAAATTGTGCACATGACAGTGAAAAAGAATGGAGTTTAATGATCGGGCACCTAAGGAAAGCATCTAAAAAATTGAAAAAAAAATGTAAGATCACCATGGATCTGGGAGGTCCCAAAGTACGAACCGGGGCATTGATGGCGGGGCCTATGGTAAAAAAATTTCGTCCAACAAAGGATGTACACGGAGTTGTAATAAAGGATTGCGAGATCTGGATGGGTCCGGATGACTATCCAAACTCAAACCTGTCGCACCTGCCTGTAGCTTATACCAGCTTAGAGAAGCTGAAAGTGGGGGATCGGTTGTTCTTTAGGGATACAAGAAATAAGAAAAGGGAGTTTACAATTACAAAAAAAACAGAAAATGGCTGTATTGTAGGATGCGGAAAGACTACTTTTCTGGAAACAGGGATGGAATTGTATACTAATGCAGAGTATTCTTCATCACCAATTATTATTGGGGAATTGCCAAGGGTGGAACAATTCATAGTATTAAATATAGGAGATTTTATACGATTGCATAAACAGACAGAGCCAGGGGAACCTGCATTAATGGATAAGGATGACATATTGATCAGCCATGCACATATTTCCTGTACGTTAGGGGATGTCTTTGAGCAAGTAAAGGAAGGGGAGCCTGTCTTTTTTGACGATGGTAAGATTGAAGGTGTTATTCGCCAGGCGGACAAGGACGAAATTCTTGTTGAAATTCTCAACGCCAGGAAAAATGGAAGCAAACTACGAGCCGATAAAGGAATAAATTTTCCTTGCAGTAAATTAGATATTAGGGGGTTAACGGATAAAGATAAAAAGGATCTCGCCTTTGTGGTTCAAAACGCGGATACCATAAGCTTATCTTTTGTAAACAGGGGGCAAGATGTTAGAGATCTCATTGCGGAGTTGGAAAAATTAAACGCGCCGAAAGACTTTGGGATCATTCTTAAGATTGAGACACAAAGTGGTTTTAATAATCTGGCCAAAATTCTTTTGGAGGGCATGAAGTGGTATCCTTTGGGTGTTATGATTGCAAGAGGTGATTTGGCGATAGAGTGTGGATGGGATAATATTGGCAGGGTTCAAAGGGAAATCCTTTCACTTTGCAGAGCAGCACATATACCTGATATTTGGGCAACACAGGTTTTGGAAAACCTCTCAAAGCAGGGCATACCCTCGCGTGCCGAAATGACCGATGCAGCAATGGCACAACGAACAGATTGTGTGATGCTTAATAAGGGACCTTATATTCTCCAGGCCATAAAATTGTTAGACACTATTTTTAAGGATATGGAGCTTTACCAGGGGAAAAATGTACGCCTGTGGCCTGCTATGGAAAAAGCGAATATTCATTGATTTTTTGACTACTGAATAAACTATGGATTTTCTATCTTTGGCCCTGCTGAAAAGGAGATATAATACCTTACTGTCCGCTTAAAAATACCGGAGTGTTAGCTCAGTTGGTTTAGAGCACCGCCTTGACAGGGCGGGGGTCGTTGGTTCGAATCCAATACACTCCACATCACTCAGAAAATCCACACGGTACCGTGTGGATTTTTTTATTCCCGAAAAAGGTCAAACTTGTTTGAGCCTTTGAAGGGAATAAAAAGATTAAACCCCGCGCATGCGGGGTTAGGATTTTCTATTTGCATCCGGGGCTTGACTTTGGATCAGGAACGTAGTGAGTAATCCATGATGGGGAAGGAGGTCAAACTTGTTTGAGCCTTTGAAGGGAATAAAAAGATTAAACCCCGCGCATGCGGGGTTAGGATTTTCTATTTGCATCCGGGGCTTGACTTTGGATCAGGAACGTAGTGAGTAATCCATGATGGGGAAGGAGGTCAAACTTGTTTGAGCCTTTGAAGGGAATAAAAAGATTAAACCCCGCGCATGCGGGGTTAGGATTTTCTATTTGCATCTGGGGCTTGACTTTGGATCAGGAACGTAGTGAGTAATCCATGATGGGGAAGGAGGTCAAACTTGTTTGAGCCTTTGAAGGGAATAAAAAGATTAAACCCCGCGCATGCGGGGTTAGGATTTTCTATTTGCATCCGGGGCTTGACTTTGGAACACGAATGCAGTGAGTAATCTAATACGCTCCACAATTAAAAAGTCAAGCATACGCCTTATTTTACAGTAAATCCAGCACCCTTTCCAGGGCCATTCCTCTGGATCCTTTTACCAATAAGGATCCCTTTTTTATTGGGTTTTGGTTTAAATATTCCAGGAAAGACTCAAAAGACCTGAATTTATTACAAGTAGTAACTGTGTTATAAAAATGCTTACCCACCAGAAAACATTCCTGAAAAGGCATTTTTTCTGCCATTTCTGAAATCTTTTGGTGTTCCTCGGCTGAACTTTCTCCTAATTCGAACATATCACCCAGCAGAACAGTTTTATACGCTCCGGGGATTTGATCAAAGGCCTCCAGAGCAACTTTCATGCTGCTGGGGTTGGCGTTATATGCATCTAGCATAATGCGAAGCCCGTTTTTTTCTATACGTTGGGATCTGTTATTTTCCGGTAGATACCCTTCAATTCCTTTTTTGATGGCAGTAAGCGACAGGTCAAAATAGATTCCTATCAGTACAGCAATAGCGCAGTTTGGAAAATTAAAGGCACCAGGCAATTGAGTTACCAGAGTTTTGCCCTTTATTTTTAGTTTCACAGTGGGATCTGCTCCCAGGAAGGAAATACATTCGTACCTGGTATTAGCAGTGCTAAATCCGGTCTTGAGCTTATAATCTTGGAGCTTCTCTTCCTGGATAGGATCGTCTGCGTTCCAAAAAATATGTTTCCCATGGGTCATTAGATGGTCATATAATTCGCTTTTCCCTTTAATAACTCCTTCAATGCCCCCAAAGCCTTCCAGGTGGGCCTTTCCAAAATTGGTAATATACCCATGGTCTGGTAGAGCGAGAGAGCAAAGGAAGGCAATCTCCTTCTGATGATTAGCACCCATTTCAACGATTGCCACCTCAGTATCTTCCCGTATTGAAAGTAGAGTTAGGGGAACCCCAATATGATTGTTCAGATTTCCACGAGTTGCTATGGTCTTCAATTTCTGGGAAAGTACCGCATATATCAGTTCTTTGGTAGTGGTCTTTCCGTTACTGCCGGTAAGACCTACAATCGCAGCCCTGGATTGAAGTCGATGATGGGTACCAAGTAGCTGTAAAGTTTTTAGCACATCCTCTACCAGGATACACCGATCATTTATAAGGTATTCCTGTTCATCCATGATAGCATATGCTGCACCAGAATCGAGGGCTTGCTGCGCAAAGGTATTCCCATTGAAGTTTGGTCCTTTTAAGGCAAAGAACAAGCAGTTTTTGCTGATCTTCCGGGTATCCGTAGAGACCACCGGGTGTTTTAAATAAATTTTGTAGAGCTCTTCAATTGTCATGGTCTAAAGATAAAAAAAGCCTCGACTTTATTGTCAAGGCTTTTACCTACACTTATTACTGCTTAAACTAAATGGAATTTAACCATATACCCATTTAAATTACTCCACTAAATCAATTTTATATTGTTCTTCGGAAGCCACTAGTGCCCCCCCAGGCACTAGTGGTTTATCATTGCTAAGATCCCTAATCAAAAGCAAATCCTGTTGATACTCTGAATATAAATGCAAATAATACTATTGCATAGCTGGCAATAAATAACCAGGATAAAGTTTTTAAATATGATTTTGCAACATAATTACTGATGTTCTCAAAAGCTTCTGAATACAAGTTCCTAATTAACATTACATTTTTCATAATATGATAGATTTGGGTTTATTTAAATTTGTAACACCTTGATTATTAATTTGATATTGTATCGTGGTGTCTATAAGTAAAATGCTCATTTGTAGGAAATAGTATTATAAATCGATAAAACGCTCGTTATACTCGATGTAATACACTATAGATGGTAATTTAATCTCTAAAAAAATTAAAAAAGTTAGTATTCACTATACTAAAATGAATTAAATACATGGGTAATTCATCTTAAAAATTGACCTTTTATAGGGTATATACTATGAGTATGACAGCATAGGTAAGAATATTATTACGTATTAAATATCAATTATTCTCTAGATAATGCATTAGCACAACCCCTAAACTTCTTTAACCATACCTATATTTTGGAATGATCTAACCAACAGTAAATAAGGGATCAATAATATGGGTTTACATAGATCTTTGGCTATAACATAAATTATAGGGTTGGTCAATTTAGGTTAGATATCTTAATATGCTTTGCACTAGTAGACTGTAGAAGGTTATAGCGGTACATTCCTGAATATTGTAACTCTATACCTACCCGGTACAACCATATAAGACTTCCTGGTTGTTATCAAGGAGAATGAATAAACGGAAGTGTATTGCGGAATCTGCCAGAGTTCTGTGGCGTACATGACCTGCATAATTATCTGAGCCCGGGAAATCGGATATATCTAAAACACGATCTTTTAGCCAGAGCGAATTCTACCTCATAGGTTATTGTAATAAAAAAAGCCTCGACTTTATTGTCAAGGCTTTTACCTACACTTATTACTGCTTAAACTAAATGGAATTTAACCATATACCCATTTAAATTACTCCACTAAATCAATTTTATATTGTTCTTCGGAAGCCACTAGTGCCCCCCCAGGCACTAGTGGTTTATCATTGCTAAGATCCCTAATCAAAAGCAAATCCTGTTGATACTCTGAATATAAATGCAAATAATACTATTGCATAGCTGGCAATAAATAACCAGGATAAAGTTTTTAAATATGATTTTGCAACATAATTACTGATGTTCTCAAAAGCTTCTGAATACAAGTTCCTAATTAACATTACATTTTTCATAATATGATAGATTTGGGTTTATTTAAATTTGTAACACCTTGATTATTAATTTGATATTGTATCGTGGTGTCTATAAGTAAAATGCTCATTTGTAGGAAATAGTATTATAAATCGATAAAACGCTCGTTATACTCGATGTAATACACTATAGATGGTAATTTAATCTCTAAAAAAATTAAAAAAGTTAGTATTCACTATACTAAAAAGAATGAAATACATGGGTATTTTACCTTAATAATAGACCTTTTATGGAGTTCGAAATATGAAAATACATAAAAAAGTAAGAAATAGATTACACATATAGTTTCTGTATGGTCTTATCCTTCCTGAGAACCATCACTCCTTAACTACTTGTTTTCAAAGAATAATAAATGGATCTGTTTTATTTATATAGTGCATGGATAGTTTAAGTACACAATGCAGTCTAGATGAAAGATGATTTGAATCGGTTCAGTACATATATAAGGATTCAATGTATAAGGAGTTGTACAAAGCAGATATGAGAATGATATTACTATATACAATGGCGTACGTTGGCCTGTGTACATTTTAGCACTGGGTCTATACACCACCTGCTTCAGTGAAATGAGCTTGACTAAACTGCAGGCGATCAATTACGTGTTTGTTCATCTAAAGGAATACGTGGCCATATTAGACCTGCAGGGGTTGTGTATATCCTTTTCTGTAATTAGTTATGTTCTTTGAGTTAGAATAGGGGTAATCTCTCTTATCTGGGTATAAAGCAAAAAAAGCCCCGACAATCAATGTCAGGGCTTTGCTATTTTTAATATCAGAAAGATCTATTTGGCTTTCTTGCCGCGTACGGTCTTATTTTTAGTTTTTGCTTTAGATCCTACTCTAGACATGGCACAACGGAATCCTATATAATCTGTTGCCATATATTGTGGCAGGAATCTTCTCTGGGCCGGGTCTAACCAATAGGCCCTGTCTCTCCATGATCCACCTTTGTATACTCTTACCTCATCATTGATCAGGGTAGAACGCTCGTTACTGGTGTCATAACCTCTCATGATTTTACCGGTAGAATCTCTTTCAATTTTGTGTTTAGGAGAATCGTACATTTTACGTTGATCTTCCGGGTCATCATCTTCGCTAAAGCGATCAAAAAATCTCGTAGACCCTGGGTCACCATCACGATAGCCTCTGTTGTCACTATCGGAGAAATTCGTTCTCAAATAAGTTTCGTTCTCATCAACCGGTACCATAAGGATCTCACCAGGAAGATTTACCGCAACTACTTTACCATTAGGTAAGGTGTCAAAAACAATACTGTCTCTAAGGATATTTACCTTTCCGTCTTCACCAATGGCTGTTTTTGTATAGATATTTCCCCGGTAATAGTTAAAGTCACTTATTTCGTCATCTACTATAGGTCGGTAGACATCAGCCACCCATTCGGCTACATTACCTGCCATATCGTACAATCCAAGATCATTAGGCTTATATGATTTCACTTCGGCTGTAATATCGGCACCATCGTCTGACCATCCTGCAATTCCGCCGTAATCTCCCTTTCCTTGCTTAAAGTTAGCCAATTGATCACCTCTACCAACTCGTTGTCCGTTTCTGGTGTATTCACCTTCCCATGGATATTTCTTTCTCCCACGATAGTTGTTATATTCTCTACTTCCCTGTAAAGCAGCTGCTGCATATTCCCATTCGGTTTCTGTAGGCAGTCTGTATTCAGGAGAGATGATCCCGCTGCTTCGTTTTGCAAAAACAGAAACAGAATCTTTCTTATTCTTTCCCTGCAGGGAATCTATTTGACCATTGTATACTGATTCTGGTCTATTCAAATAAGCTTCCGTGTTGAAAGTACCCGCAACCTCACCAGTTACTGCCTGGTATTTAGCATCCTGAGCCAGAAATCCTTCTCTCTCCAAAACTGCCTCATTTACCCTGTCTGTTCTCCATTCTGCAAATTGTGTTGCCTGGATCCAGTTTACCCCAACTACAGGATACTCTGCATAGGCAGGGTGACGCAGGTAATTGTTGGTCATGGTCTCATTAAAACCTAATCGGTTTCTCCAAACCAAAGTATCTGGAAGGGCTCCTTTATAAATATTCGCGTATTTTGGATTTTCAGGTGGATAAACACTCTTAAGGTAATCCAGGTATTCCAAATACATTACATTGGTTACCTCCGTTTCGTCCATATAAAAAGACTGCACGTGTTGTGAACTAGGTGTATTGTTCCAATCGTGCATTACATCATCCTGTACTTTCCCTTTTGTAAATGTACCTCCTTCAATAAAGACAAGTCCGGGAGATGTTTCCTGCTCCTTAAAATCGGAGTTGTATTGAAAACCACCTTCCTTCGCATTGATCTTCCATCCTGTGGCGCGTGAGGTATTTTTTGAACTAGAGGATTTTTTACAGCTGGTGGCTGTAAATCCTGCTACTAGCACTGTGCAAGAGAGTACAACTTTGATAAATTGTTTTTTCATCTGTTGATCTTTGATTTAAATTCCTTCCGGACTTTATTAAGCTTTGGATCATCCTTATAATGTGAATAATCCTGTGTTTATTGATTTTATTAAGACTTTCGGCTACTTAAACGATGTTTTACGCATAATATTTTACAGCCGCTAAAATAATTGAGACCCTTATACTATATGATATCAGGCCAACTTTACAAATTCATAACGGAACAAATATCATTATAGTATGAAGCTGAGATATTCTTTGTGGCCTATACTGTTAAAATTATGTCGGACTTACAGGTTGAACCCTGTGAATTGGACTCGCATCGATGAAATACCTCTGCAAAGCCTCTAAAACAACTGAAATTATACTGCCTTCTATACAAGATATTTTCAAAAAGGCCGTTTACCACATGTACAAATAATTAATCCTGAGAGAACCAGGAGTGAAATAACTACCTGCCCTCTCTTCTGCAAGCTTTTATACAATTGGAAAAGCAGTGTTACACAAAAGCAGAAAAGGATTCATAAAAATTTAATTAGGTGTGAAAAAAATGAAAAAATTAATAGGAGTCTTTTTATTGATATTTGTTTTCAAAGGGTTTGCTCAAGAAGATAGAGTGATCACCACAGCTGTTCCCTTCCTTACTATTGCAGCCGATGCTCGTGCTGCAGGGATGGGCGATATGGGAGTCGCAACTTCTGTAGATGCCTTTTCGCAACAATGGAACCCCGCTAAATTTGCTTTTGCAGAAAGAAAAATGGGAATAGGAGTAAGTTATACACCTTATCTGGAAAGCATTATTACAGATATATCCTTACTTAACGGAAGCTTTTATAATAAGATCAACGATAGGAGTGCATTTGCTTTTAGCTTGCGATATTTTACCCTGGGTGAAATTGAGCTCAGGCAATTTGCGAATGATCCGGGAACCTTGGCCAAACCTAATGAATTGGCATTAGACGGATCGTATTCATTAAAATTAAGTGATCAGTTCTCAATGGCTGTAGCCGGTCGTTTTATCCGTTCTAATTTAAGATTGCCGGAGATCAGCAATGTAGATTCCCAGGCAGCCAGCTCCTTTGCTGTAGATGTTGCCGGGTATTACCGATCTAAGGAAGTGGCCTTCTCCAGTTTTAATGGTAGATGGCGTGCCGGATTCAATTTATCGAACCTTGGGGGCAAAATTCAGTATGATGAAGGTGGGCAGGAGAACTTCTTACCTACGAATCTAAAGTTTGGGGGCGGATTCGATTTTATTCTGGATGAAGATAATGTGTTGGGAATTACAACTGAATTCAATAAGCTATTGGTTCCCACCCCAAGAGATTTTGATGGTGATGGTGATGTGGATTCTGAGGATAATGACGAATACCAGCAAATAGGATTTCTTAGTGGAGTATTTGAATCTTTTGGTGATGCTCCAGATGGAATGAGTGAGGAATTTAAAGAGATCACCTGGGCCTTAGGAGCAGAATATTCATACCAGCAAGCGTTTATGATTAGAACCGGGTATTTCCATGAAAGTGAATTAAAGGGATCCAGAAAATTCTTTTCCCTTGGTGCCGGCTTTATATTTAAGGCGGCTCAAATAGACCTTTCCTATTTGTTTTCATCTTCTCAGGTTAGAAACCCTTTAGAGAATACCCTGCGTTTTTCACTTACTTTTAACTTAGGTGAGGAATTCATAAATAATTAGAGCAAAAAGAATATTTATAAACCTGCCTTCGAGCAGGTTTTTTTTATTTTAGGGGGTAAGGAATTGTATATTTACCCAATGAAAAGCAAAACACTTTCTTTTCAGCTAAGCATTTTTGAATCACTGGCTGAACTACCCAAAAAAGATCAGGAACTTATAAACCTGGCTTTGCAGGCCAGCGAGAATGCCTATGCACCCTATTCTCACTTTAAGGTAGGCGCTGCCGTTTTACTTGAGAACAAACAAGTGGTCATAGGAAGTAATCAGGAAAATGCTTCCTACCCTTCCGGACTTTGTGCAGAACGTGTAGCTGTCTTTCAGGCAGGCGCCAAATTTCCCGGGGTTCCTATTTTAAAGATCGCCATAGTGGCAAGTTCAGAAAAGTCCCCAACCCGTGAACCTGCAGCACCATGCGGAAATTGCAGACAGTCTATTTTTGAATACGAGAATAGGCAAGAAAAACCTATAGAACTCTTGCTTATGGGCGGAGAAGGCCCTATCTATAAATGTCGCTCCATTAAAGACATTTTACCTCTGGCTTTCGGGAGTGATTTTCTGGGGTAGAAGGGTCATTATCAAAATACTGCAACGGCCTTTGTTTACTTGCTTGCATACCTTCCAAGCTTTTTTCTCATTTCTTTTTCTCTATTAATATAATGTGTATTTTTGTTTTCTTCAAGTCATATCACGGAAGCGATCACTGAATAGTTGCGGTTATTAACGAATAAATAATTCACTGAATGAAAAAAATTACCAAGGAGGTCTACTTAAAATGGTATGAGGACATGCTGTTTTGGAGAAAGTTTGAAGACAAATTGGCGGCAGTCTATATCCAGCAAAAAGTTCGTGGATTCCTTCACTTATACAACGGGCAAGAAGCTGTTTTGGCCGGTGCATTACATGCTATGGACCTAACAAAGGATCGTATGATCACTGCCTATAGAAACCACGTACAACCCATTGGAATGGGCGTAGATCCCAAAAGGGTCATGGCAGAATTATATGGAAAGGTGACCGGTACCTCACAGGGAATGGGTGGATCAATGCATATTTTTTCTAAAGAACACCGTTTTTATGGAGGTCATGGAATTGTAGGAGGCCAGATTCCATTAGGCGCAGGCCTGGCTTTTGGCGATAAATATTTTAAAAGAGACGCTGTAACTTTATGTTATATGGGCGATGGTGCAGTACGCCAGGGTTCGCTTCACGAATCATTTAATTTGGCGATGCTGTGGCAGTTACCAGTGGTATTTATCTGTGAGAATAATGGATATGCCATGGGGACCTCAGTGGCCAGGACCTCACATTCCACTGAAATATGGAAATTAGGATTAGGATATGAAATGCCATGCGGACCTGTGGATGGAATGGATCCCGTTACTGTTGCAGAAGAAATGAGCAAGGCTATTGAACGTGCAAGAAGTGGAGGAGGACCAACCTTTTTAGAGATGAAAACATATAGGTACAGGGGGCACTCAATGTCAGATGCACAACATTACCGTACCAAGGATGAAGTAGAAGAATACAAAAAAATAGACCCCATTACTCAGGTACTGGAAGTGATCAAAGAGAAGAAGTATGCGAATGATGATCAGATAAAAGCTATTAATGATCGGGTAAAAAGTATGGTGAAGGAATGCGAAAAATTCGCAGAAGAGTCAGATTATCCACCTGTTCAGCAACTTTATGACATGGTATACGAACAAAAGGATTATCCGTTTATAGAACACAAATTATAGATACATGGCAGAGATCATAAATATGCCCAGGCTAAGTGATACCATGGAAGAAGGTACCGTGGCAAAATGGCTTAAGAAGGTAGGGGATAAGATAGAAGAGGGTGATATTTTAGCGGAAATAGAAACGGACAAGGCCACTATGGAATTTGAATCGTTTCATGAAGGAACGCTTTTACATATTGGCATAGCCGAAGGAGATGGTGCACCGGTAGATTCTCTATTAGCTATTATTGGTGATGAGGGCGAAGATATCTCCGCCCTGTTAAATAGCGGATCTGCGGAGGCAAGTCCGGCAGAGGAAAGTCCAAAAGTGGATGAAGCGCCAAAGGCTAGTGCCCCCAAAACTTCCGGTTCAGAAAAAGAGGTTGCAAAGGTGCCCGAAGGAGTTGAGGTCATAAAGATGCCTCGTTTAAGTGATACCATGGAAGAGGGTACCGTAGCTACCTGGCTAAAGAAAGTGGGTGATGATGTTGAGGAGGGAGATATCCTTGCGGAAATTGAGACAGACAAGGCCACCATGGAATTCGAATCGTTTTATTCCGGGAACCTATTGTATATAGGTATAAAAGAAGGAGAATCCGCACCCGTAGATGACATTCTAGCTATTATTGGACCAAAAGGAACAGATGTTAATGCTATTTTAAATCAAAAATCTGGGGGAGTGCAGGAAAAAACCTCAGAGAAAACGGAACCAGAAAGCAAAACGTCACAAGTTGCCGAAACCAAAGATTCTGATTCAACTCAGGCAGCTGTTACCCATGACGGACAGCGCATCTTTGTTTCCCCATTGGCTAAGAAAATGGCAGAAGATAAAGGGATAAATCTTACTGCTGTTAAAGGTTCAGGAGATAATGGCAGGATCGTAAAGCGCGATATTGAGAACTATAAACCATCAGAATCTGCTGTGGCTACTGCTGCGGTTGCCGATACTTCAGCATCTCAGCCTCAAACAATGAAACCTGTTATTTTACCGGTTGGAGAAGAAGGGTCTGAAGAAGTGAAAAACTCTCAAATGCGAAAGGTCATTGCCAAGCGTTTGGGTGAATCTAAATTTTCTGCGCCTCATTACTACCTTACCATTGAGGTAGATATGGCAAATGCTGCACAATCAAGGGTGCATATCAATAATCTACCAGACACCAAAGTTTCTTATAATGATCTGGTATTAAAAGCATGTGCCATGGCACTGCAAAAGCATCCTCAGGTTAATACCAGTTGGAATGGTGATACAACACGTTACAACAAACACATTCATATGGGTGTAGCGGTAGCTGTGGAAGATGGACTTGTAGTACCTGTATTAAAATTTGCAGATCAGTTAAGCCTTACTCAAATAGGAGGTGCGGTTAAAGACCTTGCAGGGAGAGCACGTATCAAAAAGTTAACCCCGGCCGAAATGGAGGGAAGCACTTTTACAGTCTCTAATTTAGGAATGTTTGGAATTCTTGAATTTACCTCTATCATAAACCAGCCCAATTCAGCCATTCTATCTGTAGGTGCAATTGTTGAAAAGCCCGTTGTGAAAAATGGAGAAATTGTCATAGGCAGTACGATGAAATTAACGCTTGCTTGTGATCATAGGACAGTAGATGGCGCTACAGGAGCTCAGTTCTTACAAACGCTAAGGGCATTTATGGAGAATCCGGTAACCATGCTGGCTTAACACAAGATTGTGCTGAATAATTAAAATTAAAATTTTAAAAAAGCATTTGTGGTAACCATAGATGCTTTTTTGATTTATTAAAACAATATATAAATGAAAAGAAGTCTGATATTTTTATTTCTCACCCTATTGATGGCCTGTAAGTCTAGCAAGGGTATAGATGTTGCCAATTTCTCCAATGCTACTATTATTGGAGATCAAATGAATTTTCTTGCTTCCGATGATTTACAAGGAAGGGATACGGGCTCAGAAGGTATCGATCTTGCAGCAGCCTTTATAATAGATAAGCTGGAAGAGAACGGAATAGCGTCCTATTACAAGGCCTATCAGGATACTTTACCTAATTATGAATCTATTGCCTATAACATCGTGGGTGTTTTGGAAGGAAATGATACTTCCTTAAAGGAGGAAGTGATTTTAGTAGGAGCCCACTATGATCATATAGGGTTACTAAGTGCTCAGAATGGAGATTCTATTGCCAATGGAGCCAATGACAATGCCAGTGGTACTACCACAGTGCTTGAATTGGCGCGTTATTTTGCCAAAGCGAAGACCAATAAGCGTACCATGATTTTTGCTTTGTTTAGTGCAGAGGAGAAAGGACTTCGAGGGTCTGCATACCTCGCTGAGAAAATGAAAGAAGACGGAGTAAATCTATACGCTGTTCTGAATTTTGAAATGACCGGTGCGCCTATGAGAGATAAGGAGTATCTGGTATACGCTACCGGTTTTAATATGTCTAATATCGGAGCCGTTAGTAATGCTTATTCCGAAGAGATTATCGTAGGCTTTTTACCTACAGCAGAAGGGTATAATTTGTTTAAACGTTCAGATAACTATCCTTTTTATGAAGCCTTCAAGATCCCGGCACATACGTTTTCTACCTTCGATTTTACAAACTTTGACCATTACCACAAGGTAGGGGATGAAGCGAGTATCATGGATTTTTCGCATATGGCTACCGTCGTAAATAAAATGATACCGGTGGTACAGGGAATCGCAAACGCAAGCACAAAAGAGATCGTTCTAAACTAATGGCAAACGTAATCATCACAGGATGCAGTAGGGGAATTGGCTATGAACTGGCCAGTCTGTTTGCAATGACAGGGCACAAGGTATTGGCCTTGTCAAGAAATGAACAGCCGATACGCGATTTGAATCATAAGAATATTCAACACTTCTCCTTCGATATTACAGATGATACATCTCTTAAGAAGGTTTCAGACTTTGTAAAAACCCATTGGAAAGAAGTAGATATTTTGATCCATAATGCGGGATTGCTCGTCAATAAGCCGTTCATGGAAACTACCTCGGAAATGTTCAAAATGGTGTATAATGTCAATGTATTTGGAGTTGCTGCACTGAGCAGAACGGTTATTCCTTTTATGTCTGGAAAAGGACATGTGGTTACTGTCAGTTCTATGGGAGGTGTTCAGGGAAGCTCTAAATTTCCGGGATTAGCTGCCTATAGCTCAAGTAAAGGAGCTGTAATAACTTTAACGGAGTTGCTGGCGGAGGAATTTAAGGAAACAGGTCCTTCATTTAACGTGCTGGCTCTTGGTGCGGTACAAACAGAAATGTTGGAAGAAGCATTTCCCGGATACAAGGCCCCGGTAACCGCTGAACAAATGGCAAACTACATAATGAATTTTGCCCTTACAGGTCAACAACTTTATAACGGGAAGTTACTTCAGGTATCTAAATCTACTCCATAGGATACTAGATTCTTTGAAATTTCTGCTGGCATGGTTCAATACAGAAGAACGAGACAATTAAATATCCTTCACGTACCTCTAACCGTAGTTCACTGGAAAATTCGCTTTCACAAACAATTTGATACCCCATTTCTATTGCGAGATAGTTCCCTTGTGTATCCTCATTGGCCATAGTGGAGAAATCACAAACGTTGCCATTAGATGAATAGGTGCCGTCTGCTTTAAATAAAATGATCTTTTCGCTGTTCACAGGACGAAAGTCACCACTGCCGTCGCCCGGATCGGCGTACATCTCTATTAATCTCCAAGTGCCCTCCAAAGCATTATTGGGATTGGCATCATCCTTTTTACAGGAGGACAGAAATAGAATTAATAATATAAAACATATTGATCTTGTCATGGTAATCCTGACTTTATATAAAGATACCTAATCTTGAAAAGGGTTGTTTTAATTTGGGCAATTTCACGTATCAGTAAATGGTAGAAACCTTATTTTTGTTTTATGGATCGCATTTTGCAGAAGTATCTACCGGAACGGGCAATAGCCCCTTGTCTTGATCTTATTAAGAACAACAAGGTGCATTTAAAGGTGGTTAACGAAAGAATAACTCGTCATGGTGATTACCGATTAATGCCTGGTGGGGCGCATCAAATTACGGTGAACGCTAATCTTAATCCCTATAGATTTCTTATTACACTAATTCACGAAATAGCCCATCTTGTAGCCTTTGAAGCGTATGGAAGGCGCATAAAACCACATGGGAAGGAATGGAAAAGTACTTTTCAATATCTCATGCTTCCTTTCTTAAGGCCAGAGATATTTCCATCTATACTATTACCCCTTCTGGCGAAACATTTTCGCAATCCAAAGGCAAGCAGCGGTACAGATGCGAAATTGGCCATAGCTTTGAGGAATTATGATCCACCTTCAGATCAGACTTTTGTATATGAGATCCCATTTGGGAGTATTTTCAGGTTATATAATGGCCGAATATTCAAAATGGGCAATCGGAAAGTAAAACGATATGAATGTATTGAGGTACGTACAGGTAGATTGTATTTATTTCAGCCTAATGCTGAGGTAGAACTATTAAAAGAATTTGTACATGAAGAATAAGAATTATTATGCGGTGTTAATGGCGGGTGGTGTAGGATCCAGATTTTGGCCTGTTAGCACCACTAAGAATCCTAAACAGTTCCACGATATGCTGGGCACCGGAGATACGCTGATACAAAAGACTTTCAAGCGCCTAAATGCCTTTGTGCCTACCCAAAATATTCTGATCCTGACTAATGAACGCTACAATGATCTGGTCCTGGAACAATTACCCATGATTCAACAAGAACAGGTTGTACTAGAACCTGCCATGAGAAATACTGCTCCGTGCATCCTGTATGCTGCTCTTAAGATTCAGAAAATGAATCCGGATGGGGTGATGATCGTAGCGCCAAGTGATCACTGGATAGAGGATGAAGCTGCATTTGCCAAGGATGTAACACAGTGCTTTAAAAAGTGTGAAGCGGAAGAAGTACTTTGTACATTGGGGATACAACCTTCCTTTCCAAATACCGGGTTTGGGTATATAGAATTCAATAAGGAGCATACCGAAGCTTTAAAAGAAGTAAAACAGTTTAGAGAGAAACCAGATTATGAAACGGCAAAGTCGTTCCTGGAACAGGGCAATTTTCTTTGGAATGCAGGTATTTTTATGTGGAGTGTACATACTATCATCAAAGCCTTTCAAGAGCATCAACCGGATCAATATGAATTATTCAGTGCCGGGATTCCTTCTTACAATACTGAGAATGAACGAGGTTTTATTCAGGAGAACTATGCTAAGGCAGAGAATATTTCGATAGATTATGCTATCCTGGAGAGATCGAAGGCGATCTATGTGTTGCCCGCCAATTTTGACTGGAATGATCTGGGTACCTGGGGGTCACTTTATGATAAATTAGACAAGGATGATCAACAAAACGCGGTGATTAATGGGAAATTACTAGGTATGGAAACCAGCGGAAATATGGTGAGTTTACCCAAAGGTAAGATAGCGGTAATAGATGGCCTGGAAGATTATATCATTGTAGATAAGGAAGATGTATTGCTTATTGTACCTAAAACAAAAGAACAGGATATCAAAGAGATCGTTGCTAAAACAAAAGCAACTTTTGGTGAACAATACGGTTAATAATTGAATCAATTATGAAGAAGGAGACTGATCCGACGAATAAGGACGACATAAAGAACGCAGAAGAAGTAAAAGAGGAGTTTAAGGGATTTGTGGGTTCTGCAAAAGTTTTTCTGACGGAGTTATTAGATATCCGTAAGAATACAGACAAGGGCGCTACCAAGGATGCTATTATTGCCGATATTCCTTTTAAAGGACACACAGCATGGATCCTTGTATGTTCCATTTTTATTTGCTCCATAGGATTAAATACGAATTCCACGGCAGTGGTGATCGGAGCCATGCTCATTAGCCCCCTTATGGGGCCTATTCTGGGTATGGGACTGTCCATAGCAGTCAATGATGTTGATTCCCTTAGAAGATCGTTGAGAAGTTTTGCTGTGATGGTAGTTCTAAGTGTCTTAACAGCCTATTTGTTTTTTGCGTTTTTCCCACTGCGGGACGAGTCTTCCGAACTCCTCGCACGCACCCAACCAGATATTAGGGATGTACTTATTGCTTTTTTTGGTGGGCTTGCCCTGGTTATAGCCAGGGCCAAGAAAGGGACAATAGCAAGTGTGATCTTTGGGGTGGCAATTTCTACAGCTCTGATGCCACCGCTATGTACCGTTGGTTTTGAATTGGCGATCGGGAATTTTGAATTAGCCGCCGGGGCAATGTACTTATTTACTATCAATACCATTTTTATCGGACTCGCGACCTTCTCGGTTTTAAAACTGTTGCGATTTCCTATGGTGAAATATGCGGATTCTATAAAGCGTAGAAGGATTGGCAGGATTGCTTCTGCCGTCGCTTTGTTGGTGATGATCCCCGCGGGATTTACCTTTTACAACGTTTTTCAGGAATCTCGCTTTATGAAACAGGCCGATCAACTCATTAAAGAGACAATTGCGATCTACCAGTTCAAGGATAATGGAAGATATATGGAAAATTTGGATGAAATTAAATATAACCCGGACGGAGTCTCAAGCATTGAATTGGTGACCATGGGCGATGAAACTATTCCGGAAAATGTGATCGCTACCTGGAGAAATCAAAAGAACCAATTCTCAAGATTGAAGAATACAGACCTTATATTATTTCAGGGAGGTCAGGATGATTCAGAGGAGAAATTCAAGTATGTTAGTGAACTTTATGAATCTAAAAAAGCAGAGTTGCTCAATAAAGACGAACGCATCCAACTCCTGGAACAGGAATTGGCAGCGTTAAGTAAATTTGCCAAAAAACAGATCCCTTTTACCGATATCAGTGCAGAAGCCAAAAGCAATTACGACAATCTATTTGCTTTGTCTTTCTCGTATGTGGTCACCACAGATTTTAACTCTCAGGATACTATCCCTGTTTTTGAAGTGAAATGGAAAGACCCTGCAGATACGGTGAAAATCCTTACAGAATCAAGGAAATTGAATGACTGGTTAAAGATCCGGTTAAAAGATGATAAGGTTATTGTTAAGAACGCTACAGATTAATTGCGTTCTTCAATATACATCTGACGCACTTTTTTAAATAGCTCAGAAGAATACACAAAATTGGTTACAGCAGCATTATCTGTCTTAAAGATCTCCTTGTTAGAACCTTCCCATTCCTTTAGACCATCTTTTAAAAAGATGATCTTTTCGCCAATTTCCATGACAGAATTCATGTCGTGACTATTAATTACAGTAGTGATATCGTATTCCTGAGTAATTTCCTGGATAAGATTGTCTATGATAATGGCTGTTTTAGGATCGAGACCAGAATTTGGTTCATCACAAAACAGGTATTTGGGATTCATTACTATTGCTCTGGCTATAGCAACCCGCTTTTGCATGCCTCCGGATATCTCAGCCGGGTATTTGTCGTTTGCATCAGATAGGTTCACTCGTTTTAATACAAAATTTACCCTATCCAACATTTCTGATTTAGACTGTTTGGTAAACATATCCAAAGGGAACATCACATTGCCTTCAACAGTCATTGAATCGAACAGGGCGCTGCCCTGAAAAACCATTCCCATTTCCTGTCTCAGATTGCGCCTTTCACTTGGTTCTAATTCCGAATAAATACGGCCATCGAAACTAATGGTACCTTGTTCAGGTATTATTAAGCCTAAAAGGCATTTTATAAAAACGGTTTTCCCGGAACCACTAGAGCCAATGATTAAGTTTGTCTTTCCTTTTTCAAAGATGGTACTGATCCCTTTGAGTACATGGGCATCTCCGAATGATTTATGTATGTTATTTACTTCTATCATTAGCCTAACAAGAGTTGAGTGAGGATATAATTCAATATAATGATCACTACACTGGTCCAAACAAAGGCGGTGGTGCTGGCTTTCCCTACTTCTAATGCTCCTCCCTTCATATAATAACCATGATATGATGGGACGGTAGCAATAACAAAGGCAAATACAACCGATTTGATAAAAGAATAGGTAACATGAAAGGGTATAAAATCTAACTGAAGCCCTTCCACAAAGTCGGCACTAGAGCTAAATCCGCCAAAAACACCTGCGATCCACCCGCCAAATATCCCAACATACATAGCGATAGCAATGGCAAAGGGATACATAAACATGGCAATGATCTTTGGGAATACCAGGTAATTCAAGGAATTGACTCCCATTACTTCCAGGGCATCAATCTGTTCGGTAACCCTCATAGTGCCTATACTCGAAGTGATGTACGACCCTACCTTCCCAGCCATAATTATGGAGGTAAAAGTGGGGGCAAATTCCAGGATAACCGATTGACGTGTTGCAAACCCGATAAGATTACGAGGAATTAATGGATTACTAATATTGAGTGCAGTTTGGATAGCCACTACCCCTCCGATGAAGAAAGAAATAAAAATAATGATCCCCATAGATCCATAGATCAGTTCATCAATTTCTTTGAGAATGAGGGATTTCATTATTGGCCACTTGGTAGGTTTTTTAAAAACCTCACGAACCATTATGGTATAGCTGCCAATAGAGGATACATAATTCATGCGTAATGGAATGGTTCTTGCAGTAAAAATAATAATATTAACGGTGATATAACCCTGAATTAAGATTTATAGGGTTTATTTAATTATTTTTGTTAGATATCCTATTAAAATGAAAAAATTACTCTTTATGCTGATGCTGGCTAGTTTCAGCTTTGGTTCTCTTTTACCTAAAACTTCGGCACAAAATTCTTCCAAAGAATCACTTATTTCAAGTCCAAAACTGGTCGTTGGGATCGTAGTGGATCAAATGCGTTATGATTACTTAACTCGATTCTGGGATCATTATGGCGAGGGCGGTTTTAAACGTATGGTGAATGGAGGATTCACATGTAAGAATAACCACTATAATTATGCGCCAACATCTACCGGACCTGGTCATGCGTCCATATATACCGGAACTACTCCATCTACTCATGGTATTATAGGTAATAGCTGGTTCGATAAGGCCTCAAGTAGCATTGTGTACTGTGCTTCAGACAACCAATATACTTCAATAGGGACAGATATGGATACCGGGCAGATGTCTCCGCATTGGATGACGGTGACTACCATTACAGATGAATTGCGACTGTTTACTCAGAAAAGGAGTAAGGTAATTGCCCTGGCACTTAAAGACCGGGGAGCGGTCTTACCCGGCGGTCATATGGCCAATGCAGCCTACTGGTTTAATGGTGGTTTGGAAGGAGATTGGATCAGCAGTTCATATTATATGGAGGAACTGCCTAAATGGGTACGAGATTTCAATAGATCTAATGCTGTTGAAAAGTACAAGAAAAGCTGGGATACCCTAAAGGACATAAAGACCTATGTGGAAAGTGGTACGGATGATAATATGTATGAAGGCCTGTTTGGCGGAGAATCAGCACCAGTATTCCCTCACGATCTACCCGCCATCTGGGAAAGTAACAGTCAGTTCAATATCTTAAAAGCAACGCCATATGGGAATAGCCTTACAGTCGATTTTGCTTTGGCTTCCTTAGATGGTGAAGCACTTGGAGAGGATGATATCACGGATTTTCTGGCAATTAGTTTTAGCAGTACGGATTATGTAGGTCACCAATTTGGAGTGAATTCTAAAGAGATTCAGGATACTTATTTGCGTCTGGATCAGGACCTTGAACGATTGCTCAAGGAACTCGATAAAAAAGTAGGTGCAGGAGAATATGTAGTTTTTCTTACTTCAGATCACGGAGCTGTAGATGTGCCGGCGTATTTGCGAGACCAGAAAATACCTGCAGGCTATATGGATTCTAAAGGGATGAGTGCAAAGTTCAGTGAATTCATGTCCTTTACGTATGGCGATGCTAAACTGATCAGAAATTTTAGCAATGCGTCCTTCTTTTTAGATCATAAAGTTATCCAAAATCTCGATCTGAAAATTGAGGATGTACAAGAGGCCATTGCAGAAGAATTGTTAAGCTATGACGGTATTAGCAGAGTATTTACGGGTCATCAAATGGTTCAGAATGAATACACCAAAGGTATTCCATATATCATACAGAATGGATATAACCAGAAACGCTCCGGTGATGTAATGCTGGTGCTAGATCCTGCCGTGGTATATTATATTGATACAGGATCTACCCATGGATCTCCCTTTGTGTATGACACTCATGTTCCTTTGTTGTTCTATGGAAAGGGCATACAAAAAGGTAGTACCGTTGTACGAACGGAAATTACGGATATAGCTCCTACCATTGCTTCCTTATTGGGAATTGCATTTCCCAATGGCACATCCGGAAGTCCCATTGAAGAGGTGTTAGACTAATTTTTTTAGAATCCTTTTCCAGCGCAGGTTGCGGATATACGCACCTTCTTTTTTAGTGACAATAAAAGGATTTCCTTGTTGTTTGGCTTCCCAATACCCCTGAAGATTATCTCGTATAATCTTGAACTTCTTGTTTTTCCATGCCATTTTAAAGGATGCGATCAGGGAGATTACCAATCCATACTGCATAAGATACATGGCCTTGCCCTGAGAACGCCTGGCTTTACTGTTATATGCCGCACCAATTGGTCTTTGATGTTTTACTTTTAGAGACCCATCAGTAACAATTTGAAAGCCATGGAATTGTGCCAGCAACTCATCTACGGTATCCCATCCCATGGCAACCCTGAGTCCACCCATGGCCTTAAAACAGGCTTTGGAATATGATTTGAAAGCACCCCTGACATGATCAATATCCATAGGGTGATTCAAGGTCCACTCACCATCATCATTTTTTTCATAGGCAAATCCACCGGCGATCCCAATCTTTTTGGAAGATCTAAAAATTGCCTCTATCTTTTTAAAATAATCAGGGGGAAGTATGATGTCTGCATCTAACTTAACAATAAAATCATATTCTTCATCCAGGAGTGGCAGCCCTTTGTTAAAAGCGGCTACTACTTTGCTCCCGGGTAAATGTTCATCAGAAGATTGGATATGAACTCCTTCTATAAAGGGATTGCGGGAAGCATATTCATCTATGATGTTTGAGGTTCCGTCAGTCGAATGGTCATTGACCACAACAACTTTTTTTGGAGCTTTGGTTTGAGCAATAATACTATCGAGGGCTTCCTTAAGGAATACCTCTTCATTATGGGCCGGTATGACAATGTAATAGTTCATTACCTTGAGTGGTTGCATTGTAGAAAAATATGCTTCATATTTTTGCAGGCTCAATTCGTTCCGCATACACTATGTAGTAGCGAGGGGTAAATAGACGCAAAATTGGTCTAAACCCTATTTTATTTACCGGATGTGTCCATGTAGCCTGATCTATGATCTTCCAGCCTGCTTTCTCCAGCAGCCAATTGAATTGCCATATTTCAAATTCGTGATAATGCCTGTCCCATTCGTCTGTTTTGCTTCGGTAAGCCGGTGAGAACCACAATCTAAGTGGTACACTGGCTACTAATTTATCTGCCTTTATTTTAGAAAGCACATTAAAAGGAGCCAGTAAATGTTCGAATATTTCAAAAGCGGTGACTACCGGGGCGTTCGAGGATAAAACTTCCGAAAAGTTAAGATCCAGATCTTCCCCTTTCGTATTTGTAACGGTATACCCATGATCGCGCATAATTTGGGTAAATGGGTTCTCTACCCCAAGATCAAGAATAGTCTGGGAGGTGTCAATGTGTTTCTGTAAAAAGGATAGGGTATTCTTATATCGTTTTTTGGGAAAATGTGCTTCGTACATCCATCAATATCTATAAACAATGGCGTTGATGTTCATACCAGCGCCTACACTGGCAAATATAACAACATCCCCTTTTGCAAGCTGCTGATTTTCTATTTTTCCCTTTCTAACCATGTCATAAAGGGTAGGAACGGTTGCCACCGAACTATTGCCTAGTATGTGAATATTCATGGGCATGATGCCTTCAGGCATCTCCTTATCATACAATTGATAGAAGCGTTTAACGATAGCCTCATCCATTTTTTCGTTTGCCTGATGTATAAATACTTTTTTTACCTCATCTATTGAGATCCCACTTTGGTCCAGGCATTCTTTCATGGCCCCGGGAACATAAGAAATGGCAAATTCGTAGATCTTCCGACCGTACATTTTAATATACTTTAGATCGTCCGGAATCTCCTGATGATAGGAAGATCCATGAAACAAAAAATAGGCCTCCTCATTGGCATAGGTGGCAGAGTTATGAGCAATGATCTCGCCAGCGCCCTCTTTTTCCTCCACAATACAGGCTCCTGCACCATCGGAATAAATCATAGAGTCTCTATCATGAGGATCTACAACCCTGGACAGGGTTTCTGCTCCTATGACCAGACATTTTTTGGCTATGCCACTTTTAATAAATGCATACGCTTGTATTACCCCTTCAACCCATCCCGGACAGCCAAATAAGATGTCATAAGCAACACATTTGGGATTTTTGATCTGAAGGTGGTTCTTTACTCTTGTTGCCAGACTAGGCAGCGTATTTCCCTGGGTCATCCCAAAGGATATATCTCCAAAATTGTGTGCAAAGATGATATAATCCAGGTCTTCGGCATTGATATTGGCATCTTCAATGGCATTTTGAGCCGCTACAAATGCCATGTCTGAAGTATTAAATTCTTTTTTGGCGTATCGTCGTTCACGTATACCCGTAATTGCCTTGAATTTTTCAATGATCACGGTATTCGGATGGGGAATGACAGAGCCATCGCTATTTAAGAAATTATTATCCTCAAATGCCTTATTGGGGACCAGGACCTGAGGTATATAAGATCCAGTACCGGTAATTGCCACACTCATATTCAACTAGTTAATTTGTAGAGGAAATGTAAAGAAAGACTGATATAATAAGAAATTATTTTCCTTATAAATACGATGTTCAATAGGTATTAGAACGCATTAAAAACATAATGAAACTGTGGATAGGATCATATATAATTGATAAAGAGTAAATTACTCTGCATCTGCATAAGCCTCAATGGGCGCACAGGTACAAATTAGATTACGATCGCCATAAGCTTCGTCTACACGCCTAATACTGGGCCAAAACTTATTTTCTGAAACATAAGGAAGTGGAAACGCTGCTTTTTCTCTTGAATACCCAAAGGTCCAGGAATCACTTGTCACCATTTGTAAGGTATGCGGAGCATTTTTCAATACATTATTCCCATCTTCAGCAGTAGCCTCATCAATTTCTTGCCGAATAGAGATCATGGCATCGCAGAATCGATCTAATTCCGCCAAACCTTCACTTTCCGTAGGTTCTATCATCATAGTTCCCGCAACAGGAAATGAAACGGTAGGTGCATGAAAACCATAATCCATTAGGCGTTTTGCAATATCGGTTACTTCAATATCATTCTTCTTAAAAGGCCTGCAATCAATGATCATTTCATGAGCTGCCCTGCCTTTTTCACCGGTATACAACACATCGTATTTGCCTTCTAAACGTTGCTTGATATAATTGGCGTTAAGGATGGCAATTTCTGTCGCTTTTCTCAATCCATGTGCTCCTAACATTTTAATGTATCCATAGGAAATAAGGCAGACAAGTGCACTTCCCCAGGGGGCCGCACTTATAGCCGTGATGGCCTTATCGCCTCCGGTTTTCACTATAGGATTGCCAGGCAGAAAGGGAGCTAATTGCTTTGCGACACAAATAGGACCTACTCCGGGGCCCCCGCCTCCATGAGGGATAGCAAAGGTTTTGTGTAAGTTGAGGTGACAAACGTCTGCTCCAATTATAGCCGGATTGGTTAGACCAACCTGTGCATTCATATTGGCACCATCCATGTATACCTGACCCCCATGATCGTGGATCAATTGAGTGATCTTACGAATGGAAGATTCAAAAACGCCATGCGTGGAAGGGTAGGTTATCATTAATGCGGCAAGATTTTCTGAATGGAGTAATACCTTTTCCTCAAGGTCTGTTAGATCTATATTGCCTTTTTCATCTGTCTTGGTAACTATTACTTTCATACCGGCCATTACTGCAGATGCCGGATTTGTTCCATGTGCAGACGCAGGAATGATACAAATATTTCTATGGCCATCTCCCCTCGACTCATGGTATGCTCTAATGGTCATTAAGCCCGCGTATTCTCCTTGTGCACCGGAATTAGGCTGTAAAGAGGTTGCTTCAAACCCTGTTATTATGCTTAATTCATTAGCCAGATCTTCCAGGATCTTTTGATATCCTTTTGCCTGATCAAGAGGGACAAAGGGGTGAATGTTTCCCCATTCCGGCATGCTCAAAGGCAACATTTCACTGGCGGCATTGAGCTTCATTGTACAAGAACCCAGGGAGATCATGGAATGGTTAAGGGCCAGGTCCTTGCGCTCTAGTTTCTTAAGGTAACGCATTAATTGCGTTTCAGAATGATACGAATTGAAAACCTCATGTGTTAAATAATCCGACTTCCTTTGAAGGGTCTCCGGTATTACCGTTTGCCTTTTTTGTTCATCAGGTTTAGATGAGTCCTTCCCAACAGCTTTTGCGAAAATCTCAAGGATTTCATTTAGTTGCTCTGAGGTAGTAGTTTCATTCAGTGATATAGCAATGGTCTCGCTATCTGCATAAAGGAAGTTTACTTTGTTCTTTTCCGCAATTGGGCGAATCTTTGCAGCATCAGCCTTAACAAGTAAAGTGTCAAAGTAAGCAGAATTGATTTGATAGATCCCCATTTTTTCTAAGCCATCAACCAAGGCCATGGTCTTGGTATGCACATTTTCAGCAATATATCGCAGACCATTTGGGCCGTGATATACAGCATATGCACCTGCCATTACCGCCAAAAGAACCTGCGCTGTACAAATATTAGAAGTAGCCTTATCTCTTTTTATATGTTGTTCTCTGGTCTGCAGGGCCATTCTAAGTGCCGTGGCTCCATCGGTATCCTTGGTAACGCCTATGATACGCCCGGGAATACTGCGTTTATAATCTTCTTTAGTAGCAAAATAAGCTGCATGTGGTCCGCCATACCCTAATGGGATGCCGAAGCGTTGCGTGGTTCCTATGACCACATCTGCCCCAAATTCCCCCGGAGGAACCAGTAGTACCAGACTTAGAATATCTGCAGCTACTGCTACCTTCATGTCCTTTTCTTTTGCCTTTGCGACAAAGCCTGCGTAATCATGTACCTGTCCATATTTCCCAGGATATTGAAGTAACGCTCCGTAAAAGGAGTCATTAAAATCAAATTCCTGATGATCTCCAATCACCAATTCTATTCCCAAAGGCGTAGCCCTTGTTCTCAATAGGGAAATGGTTTGCGGCAATACTTCTTCAGAGACAAAGAATTTAACCGCTTCTTGTTTTTTCTGCTCCCTGTTTCTTAGATCGAATAACATGGTCATAGCCTCTGCAGCGGCAGTACTTTCATCCAGGAGAGATGCATTTGCCAATTCCATGCCTGTAAGATCACAGATCATTGTTTGGAAGTTCAACAAAGCCTCAAGTCGACCCTGAGCTATTTCTGCCTGATAGGGGGTATACGCCGTATACCAACCCGGATTTTCCAATATATTCCTTTTTATAACAGAGGGGGTAATACTTTCATGGTAACCCAGGCCTATATAGGATTTGAAAACCTCATTCTTGCGTGATAAAGCGTGTAAGTGGTTCAGAAATTCATGCTCACTCATAGGTGCGTCTAACGGCAGATCCTCTTTTAAGCGAATATCCTGAGGGATGGTCTGATACATAAGTTCTTCCAAACTATCTACGCCAATAGTTTGAAACATTTTTGGAAGGTCTTCTTCCCTGATACCAATATGACGCAATGCAAAAGAATCTGTTTTCATAAATCCGGAGGTAAAATTAAAAACTCTGAATGGAGCACAAAATTAGGTATTTATTCCCGTAAAATAAGCACTTTAAAATAGATCGGCCCTAAAGTTTTTAACGAAAAATAGCGGATATGAACAGTTTGTCTACTTTTGTTTAATGCAATGGCTAAAGCATTTTTTTCGATTTTATGTTAAGGCTAGTATTCACGTGGCTTTAGCAATAATTGCCTTCCTGTATTTAACTACTGAATTCTTAAACATTTCCCTGGATAAAAATCTGCTGTATTTTATTTTTTTTGGCACTATACCTGCCTATAATATGATCAAATATGGTAAAGAGGGGGAAAAATATCTTTTTCGCAAGAATGCAAACCAAAGAAGTGTGCAATTGGCTAGTTTTCTTGCCTTATTGATCGCTCTTTATTTTGGCACTTTCATCAGTTTTACAACCTGGAAAGCTGTATTTGTTCTTGGGATCCTTGCAGCATTTTATGCCTTGCCGGTTTTCCCCAAAAAAAAGAATCTTCGAAACCTGGGAATCCTGAAGATCATCATTGTTAGTCTTGTATGGTCTGGAACCACCGTATTATTGCCTGTATTGGAGGCTTACAAGGAATTATCTTGGGATGTTTGGATAGAACTTCTGCAACGTTTTTTTATCATACTGGTACTGATGATCCCTTTCGAGATCCGCGATCTGAATTATGATCCCGGGGAATTGCATACAATACCACAGCGGATCGGTACCAGGAATACCCGAATTGTAGGGATATTTTTATGTTTGCTATGTTTTTTTACGACCTTTTTGAAAGATGATCCGTCAACAATAGAGATCCTTAACAAGACATTTATCTCCCTTTCCCTGGCCGCACTAATGATCTTCTTGCCCAAAGAACAATCCAAATATTTTAGCGCTTTCTGGGTAGAGGGGTTCCCCATTTTGTGGGGACTAGTTTTATGGGGGAGTTTGAGTATTTTTTAAAGGCGCTCTTCAATTAACTTCTTTAACGCTTTTTTTTCTGAATCGCTCATTACATAAATTCTGGCCTTTTCCATTAAACTGCTAAGTAGTTTGTTCTTTCTGGAAAAAGCGGCACAGGTGCTGCAAAACAGCATATGCAGTTTTAACTTCAGTTTTTCTGACAAACTAGCCTCTTTGTATTGTGATTTGTTGCAAATCACTGTAGCTTCATCACAAGAAATCATAGCGTAAACCAATTTTGATTAAGGCATCCCATAAGAGCTGTGCGGGCCCTGTGGATCATTACCCATAGGTTAGACGGATTTATATTCAGTTCTTTACAAATATCTTCAGTTGAAAGCCCACGAACCGTTTTCATGGTAAAAACCTGCCGCTGATTAACCGGAAGTTGGTCTATGCACGACTGAATTGCCAGACCCAATTCCTCGTTCTCCAAGGCATCATTTTCTTTAAGACTACCAGGATCTGCGACTTGTTCCTCAAGCCAATCACCTTCAGAATCTGAACTGGCATTGTACTGTAATCTAACCTCTGCCTTTCCTTTTTTAGAATTGATCTTTCGGTAGTGATCTATGATCTTTCTTTTTAAAATAGCAATAAGCCACGTGCGTTCGGTGGCCTGTCCTTTGAAATTCTTTGCCGATTTCAATCCGGCTATAAAGGTCTCCTGGATAAGGTCCTTGGCTATTTCCTCATCGCTTACCCTTACCACCGCATAGTTAAAGAGGTAGTCTGCGTGAGTATCTACCCAATTATTGGGCTGTAATTCGTGAACGGACATAGCGATTTTTATACCTATCAAAAGTAAGAGATTTTTACTGAAATATGATACCTTTGGTATTCAACCGAATTCAATGAAAAATATCTGGATAACCCTCTTTATCGTGACGCTTGCCGCCGGGTGCGGTAACACTAATTCACTGCCTATCACTGACTTTTCTCAGGAAGGTCTTGAAGACTATACATTGTTAGATGTACGTACACCGGAGGAATTTGACGCTGGTCATCTCGAAAATGCTGTAAACATTAATTGGTATGACACTGATTTTGTTGATCAGTTGAAAGTGGTCCCAAAAGAACATACGCTCTATGTGTATTGTAGAAAAGGAACTAGGAGCGCCGCAGCAACTACCTTGTTAGATTCTCTGGGTTATAAAGCAATAGATCTCACAGGGGGTTATGATGCCTTCCTATCTAATAACAAGGAAGATTAACCTGTTTTCTTTAGCAGTCCGGCTCGCTCCAGCAAGGCATCGAGTTTGGGTTCACTCCCTCTGAATTTTTTATAGAGGTCCATTGGTTTTTCTGTCCCTCCCTTGCTTAAGACGTATTCTTTGAATTTTTGTGCAACTTCTTTATTGAATATCCCTACTTCTTTAAAGTAAGCAAAGGCGTCTGCATCTAATACTTCAGCCCATTTATAGCTGTAATAACCCGCTGAGTATCCCCCTTGAAAAATATGTGAGAACGCTGTACTCATGCAAGTTTCAGGTGTATCAGGGAACAATAATGTGTCTTTGAACGCATTAAGTTCATGCTGTTTTACATCGGTTATTGATGAAGGGTCTTTGGCATGCCAGGCCATATCCAGGAATCCAAATCGCAATTGTCTCAGTGTGGCCATACCTTCCTGAAAATTAGCCGATTCTTTGA
Source organism: uncultured Flavobacteriaceae bacterium (assembly GCA_963844995.1). Classification (GTDB taxonomy): domain Bacteria; phylum Bacteroidota; class Bacteroidia; order Flavobacteriales; family Flavobacteriaceae; genus Muriicola. Next base: position 74,167 of record CAWJQE010000005.1, read on the forward strand.
TCTTAGTGATCAGATCCATAGGAAGCAATTCCCCTGTCTCATAATGATGTGCAAATAATTGCAAGGCTTCTTTTTCAAAACACCAGTTTTCCATGATCTGGCTGGGTAATTCTACAAAATCCCAGTAAACAGATGTTCCAGAAAGACTTGGATATGAGGTGTTTGCCAGCATACCATGCAAGGCATGACCAAATTCATGAAAAAGGGTAGTTACCTCGTTAAAAGTTAATAGAGAAGGCTTACTCTTAGTGGGCTTGGTAAAATTACAGACAATTGAGATATGAGGGCGTTCATTTACTCCATCTTTCAGGTATTGAGGTTTGTATGAAGTCATCCATGCTCCGCCTCTTTTGCCGGGTCTGGGATGGAAATCGGCATACAGTAAGGCTATCTCTCCCCCTTTGTCATCTGTGACCAAATAGGTTTTTACATCCTTGTGATAGGTTTCTACCTCATTAACTTCTTTGAAAGAAATGCCGTATAAGGTTTCTGATATCCTGAATACACCATCAATAACTTTTTCTAATTTGAAGTAGGGTTTTAATTTTTCATCGTCCAGATCAAATCGCTTTTGCTTTAATTTCTCGGCGTAATAACTACCGTCCCATTTATAAAGATCGCTGATCCCATCTTCTTCCCTGGCAAATTCCTTTAGTTCATCAAATTCAACTATTGCAGCGGGCTTTGCCTTTTCCAGCAACTCTTCAAGAAAAGAATGTACTTTTTGAGGTGTTTCTGCCATCCTTTCCTCAAGTACAAAATGAGCATGCGATGCGTATCCTAATAAGGTGGCTCTTTCATGACGAAAGTTCACAATTTTTAGTACAAGTTCTTGATTATCGAGTTTGTCATTGTGAAAACCCTTGCTGCCAAACGCTATTGCTAATTTTTTACGAAGATCTCTATTGGTAGCATAGGTCATAAACGGTATATAGCTGGGATAGTCTAGTGTGATCAGCCATCCTTCCTTCCCTTTAGAAGCTGCCAGTTGTGAGGCGGCCTCTTTAGCTCCTTCTGGTAATCCATCTACCTCTTCTTCCTTGGTAAGATGCATCTCATAGGTGTTGGTCTCGGCAAGTACATGCTCACCAAAAGTCAACTTCAATTGTGCCAGTTCTTTATCAATAACCCGTAATCTGGTTTTCTTTTCCTCAGGAAGATGGGCGCCGTTCCTGCTGAAATGCTTGTATTTTTTATCAAGGAGCATCTCTTTTTCTCTGGATAAGGACAAGGTGTCTTTTTCTTGGTATACAGCCTCTACTTTTTGAAAAAGGGAAGTATTCAGGGCTATGTCATTACTAAACTCGGTAAGCATTGGAGAAATTTCCTGGGCCAATTGCTGAAGTTCTTCGTTAGTTTCTGCAGAATTCAAATTAAAGAATAGACTGGATAACCTATCCAAATGAGCACCTGCGAACTCCAGGGCCTCAATGGTATTCTCAAAAGTAGGATCTTCCTTGGCCGCAGTGATCTGATCTATTTCTGCCCGAGCTTCTTGAAGTGCCTTCTCAAAGGCCGGTTTAAAATGATCTGTTTCAATATGTTCGAAAGGTGCCTGGTCAAAAGGGGCTAGCAATAAATTCTTCATGTGCGGAATGCAATTTATACGTTTGGATTTGCGAACAAGATCATCCTAAAGCTACCTTGGCCGGATATAGGGGTCTTGAATACACGCTTTATGGTAAATTTTATAGTAAGATCACTTTTTTATTTCCTTGGCTCCCTGAATTACTTTTTCTTTAAGACCTTCCTTGTATAAAATGATCTTATCTAGCACGCAGGAATCTTGACAACCAATTATCTGTGCGGCTAATATTCCCGCATTCTTCGCGCCATTTAATGCTACCGTAGCTACTGGCACACCGCCCGGCATTTGCAGGATAGACAAGACAGAATCCCAGCCGTCAATGGAATTGCTGCTTTTTACAGGGACCCCAATAACAGGTAGGGGAGACAAGGATGCAAGCATGCCCGGTAAATGGGCAGCTCCTCCTGCTCCGGCAATGATAACCTTGTACCCGTTTTGATGGGCGGAACGCCCAAATTCATAGAGTTTTTCAGGGGTTCTATGTGCCGAAATTATATCGACCATGACCTCAATATCAAATCCCTTTAAGATCTCAACGGCTTCCTGCATTACCGGAAGATCGCTTGTACTTCCCATGACAACGGCTACTTTGCTCATAATTCTTACTTGCTTATTACTTTGATGGTCTCTTTTACTTTTTGTGCTATTTTTCTAGCTTCAGCCATGTCTTTATTGACGATTGTGACATGTCCCATTTTTCGAAAAGGCCTTGTTTTTGTTTTTCCGTAAATATGCGGGGTTACCCCCTTTAATTCTAATATTTTTTCAATGTGATCGTAATGTACATTTCCTTCAAATCCTTCGGCCCCTACCAGGTTTACCATTACTCCGGCTACCTTACTGTCGGTGATGCCAAGAGGAAGTCCTAAAATGCAGCGAAGATGCTGCTCAAACTGATTGGTGTAACTGGCTTCTATACTGTAATGGCCGCTATTATGCGGCCTAGGTGCCACTTCATTCACCAAAACTTCATCCTCCTCTGTTTGAAACATTTCAACTGCAAGAAGACCAGTATGCTTTAATTCTTCAGATATCTTTAATGCGATATTTTTGGCTTTTTGGGCTACCTTATCATCTATTCTTGCCGGACATAAAACGTATTCTACCTGGTTTGCCTCTGGATGGAATTCCATTTCCACCACCGGATATGTTGCCACCTCCCCGGTTGCACTTCTTGCTACAATAACTGCCAATTCGGTTTTAAAAGGGATCAGATCTTCCGCTAAACACTCTACATTGGGAAGGTTGGCCAGATCTGAAACCTCTTTTATGATCTTAACACCCTGTCCGTCATATCCAAACTGAGCGCTTTTCCAAACAAATGGCAACTTTAAACCCCCATGAGCTATGCTTTCTTTGATCTCACTAGTATAAGCAAAACGGGAGAATGGCGCCGTTGGGATGTTGTGATCTACATAGAATAACTTCTGGGTGATCTTGTTCTGAATTATCCTCAATTCTCCTGGTGATGGAAATACGCGTATACCTTCATCCTCCAATTTTTCCAGAGCATCTATATTGACATTCTCGATCTCTATGGTAAGTACATCTACGGTTTTTCCGAAGTTGTAGACGGACTTGAAATCCATAATATCTCCCTGAATGAATTCGTTGCAAGCTATTTTGCAAGGGGCCTCATCAGAAGGGTCCATTACCTTTGTGGTAATATCCCATTTACGAGTCTCATATAACAGCATTTTACCTAATTGTCCACCCCCCAAAATTCCTAAAGTAAAACGGGAAGAAAAATAATTCATGAACACTGTTTTTTGTCTGTTGATGTACAGGGTAAACTTTTGACAAAAATACATCTAAATCTTATAAACCAAGGGAAGCGACCTCAAAAAGAGAATTCAATGTGTTATCTTTGCCCACCTAAAGTAGGACAACACGTTGATTAAGATTCACAATACAAATTTTGAGTTGTTTTTGTCTGAGGCAAAAATTCTGGCAGCGGTAAAACGTATTGCAGATGAAATTGCAGAAGATTACAAAGATGAAGTTCCAATTTTTGTGGGGGTTCTCAACGGAGCTTTTATGTTTGTTTCAGATTTCCTTAAATTCTATCCCTACCCGTGCGAGGTGTCTTTTGTAAAATTAAGTTCATACAGGGGCCTGACCTCCACTGGAATTGTAGAAACACTTTTGGACGTACCGGATTCTCTTGAAGGAAGAAACGTGATCATCCTGGAGGATATCATTGATACAGGAAGAACACTTCAGGAATTAGTGCATATTTTTTCGAATACCAATGTCAAGAACTTTAAGATCGCCAGTCTGTTCTTTAAGTCTGAGGTCTATAATGGTGAGTATACCATTGACTACTTTGGTATGGAAATTCCAGATAAATTTATCATAGGCTATGGCCTGGATTATAAGGAACAAGGAAGAAACTTGCGAGATGTCTATCAAATTAACCAAACTCATATGATCAATCTTGTTTTATTTGGAAAACCTGGTGCAGGGAAAGGCACACAGGCAGGATACTTAAAAGAAAAATACAATCTAAAACATATCTCTACGGGCGATGTATTCCGTTTCAATATTAAGAACAACACCAAGTTAGGCCAATTGGCAAAATCGTACATGGATAAGGGAGATCTTGTGCCAGACGAAGTAACTATAAGTATGCTCAAGGATGAAGTAGAGAATCACCCTGAAGCAAGCGGATTTATTTTTGACGGTTTTCCAAGAACGGCAGCGCAGGCTGAGGCCCTGGATAATTTTTTAGAGTCCAAGGATATGAAAATTCATGCTACAATAGCCTTAGAGGCAGATGATGAGGTGCTTATTGAACGATTGTTAGAGCGTGGGAAAAGTAGTGGGCGTCCAGATGATCAGGATGAAAATAAGATCAGAAATAGATTCGAAGAATACAATCTGAAAACTGCCCCATTAAAAGATTACTATGAGGTCCAGGATAAATTTCACAGCGTAAACGGTATAGGTAGTATTGAAGACATCACTGAGCGCTTGGCAAAAGTGATCAATACCCTTAAGTAATAATAGACCAGTGCTTTATGTCTTTGTAATAGACAGAAGAAGTGTATCTGGCAAACAACTATCCCTAATAAATGACAGAAGGCAATTTCGTAGATTACGTGAAGATATCCGTTGCTTCTGGCAATGGGGGTAAGGGCTCTGCTCACCTTCACCGGGAAAAATACGTCCCCAAAGGCGGTCCTGATGGCGGTGATGGCGGTAGGGGTGGTCATATTATTCTCCGAGGGAATGAAAGTCTCTGGACCCTCCTGAGTTTTAAATTCAAAAGGCATTTTAAAGCAGGTCATGGGGAGCATGGCAGTAAGAATAGAAGTACCGGTGGTGATGGAGTAGATATTTATCTGGATGTGCCCCTTGGAACCGTGGTAAAGAATTTAGAAACAGGGGAAGTACTTTTTGAGATCACAGAACACGGACAGGAGAAAATAGTTGTAGAAGGGGGTAAAGGAGGTAGGGGGAATTGGCACTTTAAAACCTCTACGAATCAAACACCTCGTTATGCCCAACCCGGGATACCAGGTACTGAGCAAGAACTAACTCTGGAGCTAAAAGTTCTTGCGGATGTTGGTCTGGTGGGGTTTCCAAATGCAGGAAAATCTACCTTGCTTTCAGTGCTTACCTCTGCAAAACCAAAAATAGCAGACTATCCATTTACAACCCTAAAACCTAATCTTGGTATTGTACAGTACCGCGATTTTAAGAGTTTTGTAATGGCAGACATACCGGGGATCATTGAAGGGGCAGCTGAAGGCAAAGGACTTGGTCATTACTTCCTGCGTCATATAGAACGAAATTCAATTCTCCTATTCCTGATCCCTGCAGATAGTGTGGATGTTTCTCAGGAATATGAGATCCTACTCAATGAACTTCGTAAATATAATCCTGAAATGTTAGATAAGAACAGGCTTGTTGCTATCTCAAAAGCAGATATGCTAGACGAAGAATTGATGGATGAAATGCGTGAAGAGATTAAAAAAGACCTTGGCGACATTCCTTTTCTCTTTATATCCTCCGTTTCCCAGTACGGATTACAGGATCTCAAGGATAGACTGTGGTCCCTTTTAAACGATTAAAGTTCGTTTCCCTCCTTTAAAATTTCATTTTTCCGTATTTTAGAGTACCTAGAGAAGTGTATTCTTCCTTTTTAAGAGAAAAGTAGTCAATTGCTACGGAATCTATAATTATGAGAAACTGGCTGATGTTTTTGTGTCTTCTGTGTTTTGCCTGTAGTAGTTTGCGGGTAGACTATGATTATGATAAGAACGCCGACTTTTCAAATTACAGGACCTATAATTATTATACTGATATGCAAACCGGGCTAAGCGACTTAGATACACGACGTTTAATGAGAGCCTTAGATTCTGTCTTGCAAACAAAGGGCATTCAATCTTCTGAGGAACCAGATTTTTTTATCAATATAGAATCGCGAGAATTTCAAATGCCACAAAATAATTCTGTAGGCATTGGAGTAGGGGGTGGCGGCAGAAATGTTGGAGGCGGTGTTTCCATTGGATTGCCAATAGGATCTCCTAACAGGGAACGCGAAATTATTTTTGATTTTATCGATAGCCAAAAAGACGCTTTGTTTTGGCAGGCAGTTACCTCCAGTAATTATAAGGAGAATTCCTCGCCAAGTACAAGGGAAAAGATCTTAATCGAGATCGTTGGAAAGGTTATGATGAAATATCCTCCGAGAAAATAGTAGTTCCGACAATGCAGTAGCCATTTAAAATGGTTGTAATCCCATTAGTAAGATCTCAATAATCCCCCATCAATAGGTATGTTGGTACCAGTAATATAGGAGGCTTGCTCCGAGGCTAGAAAAGCTGCTAAAAAGCCATATTCAGAGGGCTTACCCAGCCTTTTAAGCGGTACCTGGGCCTTCATATGTTCTTTCACTTCTGAGACCGGTATTTTTTGTTGTTCTGCTTTTTTCTGGTTCAGTTCGGAAAGCCTTTCCGTATCGAAATATCCGGTAAGGATGTTGTTTACAGTAATATTAAAAGGCCCCACTTCTGTGGCAAGACTTTTAGCCCAGGCTACCACGGCGGCTCTAATAGTATTAGAAAGTACCAGGTAGGAGAGAGGTTCCTTTACAGAAACAGAAGCCACATTTATAATTCGTCCCCATTGTTTTGATTTCATATGATCTAAGGCCAATTGAGTAGTGTACACAACCGACTTAAACATTACATCAAATGCTTCCTGATACTCTGTAATTTCTTTTTCCAGAGGAGTTCCTGCCTTTGGTCCCTGGGTGTTATTGACAAGGATATCTACCTTATTTGTATTGAAATAGTTCTCAATGGTCTTTTTGTAGGTGTCAAAATTAGAAAAGTCAACCACTAGATACTGATGACTCTGTTCCGTTGCATTCGAAGGCATTTGTGAAACAATCATCTTTAACTTTGCCTCACTGCGGGCCATAATAGTGACACTTGCGCCACTTTCAGCCAGTTGTTGCGCAATGGCAAGACCAATGCCCCTGCTGCTGCCTCCTACGAGGGCTTTTTTTCCTTGAAGTGATACTAACATAAAAATCTTTTATTTATAGGCTTCTCGCACCGGACTAAAAACATCCATGAGTTTACAAGCCGTTAATGCTTTGCCACTATGAGGCGTATTAGATGGAATAATGACCAGCTCTCCCGGAAGGTATACCCTGGTTTCACCGGCTACAGTAAACTCAAACCTACCTTCCAATACATGCATGATCTGTTCATTAACATGGAAGTGTTCCGGTACGCAAGCCCCTTCTTTTACATCCCAGAATGCCAGCGTCATGGTTTCTCCGTGTATCAATTTGCCATGAAATCCGGGCATTATCTCCTTAGGGTCTAGTTCAGACAAGTGTATATTCATAGCTTATGTATTGACATTCTTTTGTAATAGATACATATGTTCATTAAGGATTTCTTCAATGGGTAACTTTTTTTCCGGCACATAGCGTGTGGAAAGGCTCAGGGTATGCTGATGATCTGTTAGCGTATACCCTTCAATACTCTTATAAAACGAATCGGACACCGTTTGATAGTCAAATTGCTGATTTTTCTCCAGATTTCCTTCAACAAAATCGATTAGTTTTTTAAATACAGCTTCTTTTTCTAATTGGGGTTGAAAAGAAACACTGGCCAGAAATTCTTCAGGCCCTTGTAAGCGGTTAAAAAGATCGAAAAGCTTTGTGGTATCGCTCTTACCCAGGAAGAACAAAACACCTTCCAGCAAAATAAAAGATCTTTGTCCTGCTTTTATTTCCTGCAGTTGCTTATAAAGATCTTGAAGCGAGGGCGCATTGAAATCGGCTTTAAGGAATGTGATGTTCCTGGCTGGGAGTAATCCTTCTTTTTGCCAGGCTTCGGTTTTTTCCTTTTTATAAGTAATTACATCTGGGGTGTCTATTTCTATGTAATCTAATGAGGCGTTCAGTAGAAAGGGATACATACTAAATCCGCAGCCAAAATTAATAAGAAGCTCTATGCTCTCTTTACTGATTAATTCCTTCAGAGTATCATGAAAATATCGGTTGCGTAAGCAATGAGCATAGTCCTCATACATAGACACGGCATTGCAATACCTCCTGGCATGGTTGGAAACAATTGGGTTTGCCCAGAGGTGAGCATACCGATCCCCGCTTAAAGTGCTATCGCCTGCTCTGAAAGCGGCGGTAACAAATGCAGTTTCATGAATATTGATTTTCTGGTCCACAGAGCTATATAAATATGGTTCACTAAGATAGAAAGTTTCCATAGGAAACAATGATTTGAGTTGCACTTTTCAATGCCTATCTTTGCCGCAAATAAGTAACCGGGATGCAAATTCATTTTATAGCCATTGGGGGCAGTGCAATGCACAATTTGGCGTTGGCACTTCACGATAAAGGATATCAGATTACGGGAAGTGATGATGTGATTTATGAACCTTCTAAAACGAGGTTACAGAAACAAGGATTATTGCCTGAAAACTTCGGTTGGTATCCGGAGAAATTAAGTACGGAGTTAGATGCAGTTATTCTAGGGATGCATGCAAAAAAGGATAATCCGGAACTGCTCAGAGCCCAGGAATTAGGATTGCAGATCTATTCATATCCCGAATTTCTATATGAACAATCAAAGGACAAGACCCGTGTAGTTATAGGCGGCAGCCATGGAAAAACGACCATTACATCCATGATACTGCATGTTCTAAATTATCATGGAAAAGAAGTTGATTTTATGGTAGGGGCTCAATTAGAAGGCTTTGACCGTATGGTACATCTTACCAAAGAAAATGATTTTATTGTTCTCGAAGGGGATGAGTATTTGTCATCACCTATAGATAAACGCCCAAAATTTCACCTCTACAAACCAAATATTGCCTTGTTAAGTGGCATAGCCTGGGATCATATGAACGTTTTTCCTACGTTCGATAACTATGTGGAACAATTCAGGATCTTTGTAGATGGCATTGTAAAAGGCGGCAGCATCACCTACAACGAAGAAGATAAAGAAGTGTCTGCCGTTATTCAAGGCACTGAGAATACCATTCGGAAGTTTCCATATCATACGCCACAATATCAAATAATGGACGGACAAACCTATCTGGAAACCGCAGAAGGTCCATTGCCCATCAATGTCTTCGGCCAACACAATCTTAATAATATTGCGGGTGCAAAATGGATCTGTCAGCACATGGGGATAGATGAAGAAGATTTTTACCAGGCGATAAGTTCTTTCAGTGGCGCCTCCAAACGACTCGAAAAATTGGGTGAAGGAAAATCATCCATTTTATTTAAAGATTTCGCACATTCCCCCAGTAAAGTTGCCGCTACAACTGCCGCGGTAAAAGAACAATTCCCAAATAAAAAGTTGGTGGCTTGTTTGGAACTACACACCTATAGCAGCCTTAATGCAGATTTTCTTTCACAATATGAACAAACCCTCAAGACTGCAGATGTCGCCAGCGTTTTTTATTCGCCCAAGTCAGTGGCCATAAAAAAATTAGAGGAACTATCTGCATCTCAGATCAAGGATGCTTTTCATCGGGATGATTTGCGGGTATTTACAGATCCACTTCAATTCGAGAAATTCTTATATGAACAGGACGTAGAAGATACCGTCTTTTTGTTGATGAGTTCCGGGGATTATGGCGGACTAGACCTTAAGGCGTTTCTAAGGCATTTAGGAGCCTAGCTTATTTCTGCGTTTTATACACCAAACTGACCCAAGTGATGGTCTAAATGCTTGTATTGCATGCCACCCCATTGGTCATGTGTAAAAACACCAAAAATTGGGTGAGGATTCCATTCGGTTCTGTCTTTTAACTGATAAAAATCGGATACTAATTTTCGTAAAATTGCACGTTCTTTTTCAAAATCCTTTTCCTCTGTGGCTCTGGCAAAGGAGGACGTGGGCAGGTTTTTCCTCCATGGTTTCTCATTGTAAAGCGATTTTTTAAAGAACAATTTTATAAAAATATTACCCATTTTGGTGGTGGGTTTATTCTTAATAGCCACCTTCAATGGCACCTGACAATGCCAAACCATCTGCCCAACATTCATTTTACCCCATTCCCCGATGCTAGATTCTTTTAAGTTGTCAATCCTGTTAAGGATTTCTTCATAGTTTGCTTTTTCGAAGAGCGATTTCATTGGTCAGATTTTTGAATTTACAAAAGAAATGTACATTAAAAATTTTAGTTGTTTATCTTTAGACATGCAAAAAAAGCGGGCTTCTTTTTCTATTAAGTCGTGGGCAGATGACGATAAGCCACGTGAAAAATTACTCCATAAAGGAAGGAGTGTTCTTTCTGATGCCGAACTATTGGCTATTTTAATAGGTTCGGGCAGCAGGGATGAAAGTGCCGTAAGCCTGGCCAAAAGGATACTAAAAAGCGCAAATAATAATCTCAGTGTTCTGGGGAAGATTTCCATAAGACAACTCATGCAATTTAAAGGTATAGGAGAGGCCAAAGCGGTGGCAATAGCAGCGGCTTTAGAGGTAGGCAGAAGGAGAAGGGAAGAGCAGGAAATAAAGGTAACAAAGATCTCATGCAGTGAAGACGTCTATGCAGTTCTACAGCCCATTTTGGGAGAATTAGAACATGAAGAGTTCTGGATCCTGTACTTAAATAACGCCAATACAATTCTTCATAAATCACAATTGAGCAAGGGTGGTATTACGGGAACATTGGTAGATAGTAGATTAGTATTAAAAAAAGCCCTGGAACTCGGAGCCGTCTCCCTTGTTCTCGCGCATAATCATCCATCTGGAATTCTTAAACCCAGTGAAGCAGATAAAAAGATTACCGTAAAACTACAGACTGCTGCCCAAGCTTTGGATATAAAGGTTTTGGATCATCTAATCATAACTGAAAAGGCCTTTTTTAGTTTTGCAGACCATCAAATATTATAAGGATGTTGTTGATCTATACCCATAAGATTACCCCGCGTTTTACCTATATCATGAAGCAGATCTTTGTCAGGATCCTGGAGATAGAGGTGGGTTTTACTACCAAGGTTGAAGATTTTATAAAGCATAATGGCCCTAAGATCACCTATACTAAGCAACCTTTACAGAACGAGTTCTTTGTTAGAAGTCATCCTTTGTTATTTGAACATGGCATAAATGATCTTAATATCAGCATGAGTGAATGGGGAGATACCCCTTGTTTTTTTCCTACCGGGGAACGCAGTAATATCCCCTATGATATTTTTGCAGCTAGTTTTTATCTTTTGTCGAGGTATGAAGAGTATGTGCCGCATGTGAAGGACCTGGTTGGGAGATTTCCTTATAAGGAAAGCATGGCCCATCAGCACGGTTTTCTGCAACAACCGGTTGTGGACCTGTGGGCTCAAAAGTTGGTACACGTATTAAAAGAGCGTTTCCCCATTTTAGAGAAAAAAACTAAATCGGTTCGATTTACCTCAATCATTGATGTTTCTGTCTCTCATAGTTTTGCCCATCGTGGATTTTTTCGCGGAGGTTTTGGCATGTTTCTGGACCTTGTAGGTCTAAAATTCAGAAAAGTAATACAGCGTCTGTTGGTTTTAAGCAAGGTAAGAAAGGATCCCTATGATAATTTTACGCAACTCATTGACATTCACAATAAATGCGGAGTTTCTAGTATATTTTTCTTTCAATATGCCCAGTATTCCAGGTACGATAAAAATATTTCTACCGAAAATAATGCCTTTAAATACCTGATCAAATCAGTAGCAGATTATAATACAGTATCGCTGGCGGCCTCTTACAGTTCGTTCACAAACATGGATCTGCTAAAGCTGGAAAAAGAAAATCTTGCCCAAGTAATCAACAAGCCTGTAAATTATGTTCGACAACGATATAACAGGGTAGATATTCCTGACACCTATCGCAATCTTGTGGGAGCAGAGTTCACTGATGATTTCAGTATGGGATTTACTCATGAAACAGGTTTTAAGGCAGGTACCTGTACTTCCTTCTATTTTTATGATATTCCATTAGAAATTCAACAACCTATTAAGATCCATCCTTTTGCCGTGCATGATTATGCTCTTTTAAAATATGAATCCGAAGAAGAGATATTTGCGGAATTAGACAAGCTTTATGAGCAGGTTAGGCAGGTTAACGGACATTTTATGACGGTGTTTTCTAATGAGCTATTAGGCTCGGAACAAAGTATAAACTGGATTGAACTTTATGATAAAATTGTAGCTCGCTATCATGTATAGAGAAATTGTTACCGACGTGTTTTTTGATCTGGACCATACACTTTGGGATTTCGAGAAGAATTCTGCACTTACCTTCGAAAAGATCTTTGCCGAACAAGATGTAGATGTTGAGCTCCCAGATTTCCTAAGAGAGTATGTCCCCATCAATTTGGCTTTTTGGAAATTGTACAGAGAAAATAAAATAAAGAAGGAGTCCTTGCGGTATCTCAGATTACGCAGAGTATTTGATACGCTAGGATACCCAATCGATGATATACGTATTGCAGATCTGGCCGATGCGTATATTCAACATCTGTCAACATATGATCATCTGTTGCCAAATACCAGGGAAATATTAGACTATCTGAAGCCTCGGTATCGGATGCATATCATTACCAATGGGTTTGAAGAAATACAAGAGAGAAAATTACGAAATTCAAATATTCTGGGGTATTTCAACCATGTAATCAACTCTGAAATGGCCGGAGTAAAGAAACCTGATCCTATCATTTTTCACCTCGCCTTAGATCGGACCCGCGTACAACCCCAAAATGCACTTATGGTAGGCGATAATCTGGAAGCAGACATCCTTGGTGCACGGGCCGTAGGATTTCATACGATACATCTTAATGTACATAAAGATCCACTTCATAAACACGGGGAGATCATTGATGATCTACGTGAAATAAAATTGTATTTATAAAGTTATATAGGGTATAGCATAGGGTCTTTAAGAGCAATTCCTTATTGTTTTTCAATTGAATACGTGTTGAGATGAAAAAACTACTTTTTATATCATTGATATTTCTCATAGGACTTTCCTCCTGTGTGGAAGAACAGAATTTTGATCAGTTCGATGATCTGGAGATCATTCCTACCGTAGAAGCCAGCATCTTGTATGTAGAGAGTCCGGAAAGTGTTATCAATGATGCCCCAGGTGCCGTATGGTATATTCAAACTTTTAATTTCGATGCCTTTACTGAGGATTTTTTTGCAGAAAACGTCCTGGATGGGGTCATTGTATATGAGCTGGAAAACACCACCAGTAAGGAGTTGGAGATCATATTTGAGTATCTGGATGATGCAGGCAATGTTCTGGATACAGAGACCTTTGCTATACCGCCTGCTCCTACTGCTGTAATACGACGCGAAACTACTTATGGCACTCCAACCGGGCGTAGTATGGATATTATTCGAAATACCTCAGAGATCAGAGTAAATGCCAGTAATTTTGGCGATACTACCAGTACTTCATCTTTGCCAGATCCAATGATAATATTCAGATCTAGCGGTAAATTCAGGTTACAACTAAGATGAGAGAATGGCTACTTTTTTTGTTAGCCATACCTCTTTGCCATGGCTCCCTTTTTTCTCAGAACAAGGAGTTGCTATACGATTTTACGGAGATTCCGCAGGCTATTTTGTTAAACCCGGGGATGAACACTTCTTTTTCCTGGTATGCAGGAATTCCTCTTACTTCAGGGATCTATGGACAGGCTGGGACCAGTGGTATTACAGTACATTCTTTATTTGCCAATGACGGCTTAGATTTTAATGACAAAGTACGGGACAGGGCCTTAAATGGCATGACCAAAAGAGATGAATTTGGTGCAACTATTCAGGTTGATCTGCTGCATGGAGGGTTCAGAAGTAAAAAGAACCCAAATCAATTTTATTCCTTTGGGGTTTATTTTGAATCGAATACCATTCTATATTGGCCACAGGATCTGGCTTATCTTGGTTTTGATGGCAATGCGGATCAATTAGGGCGACGATTTGATCTGGGACATCTCAAGACCAGGGGAGAGGGTCTTACCGTTTTTCACTTTGGGGTTAATAGGGAAATAGACAGAAAATTAACGGTGGGGGCAAGGGCCAAGGTATACTCTGGTATTTACGATTTTCATTCCTCCAGGAATACCGGCTACTTTGTAACCAATGAAGGACAGAATAACCTATTGTCTAATACCATTGTAGCAGATATGCAGCTACGAACATCCGGGTTTGAAGAGATACGGGCAATTATAGATAATGAGATCCCGGGCACTGTCGCCAATGTGATCACAAAAAGAGCACTACTTGGAGGAGATCTTGGCTTGGGAATAGATCTGGGGTTCACCTATAATTTAAATCAACAAACTGTAATTACGGGTAGTCTTTTAGACTTGGGATTCGTGTATCATTCGGGAGATGTAAAAGGTTATTCTTTACAGGGGAGTGCTACTACAGAAGGTGTTGAGATAATATTGCCGGATGCCTTTAGTGATCCAACTGCCGATTTTTGGCAAGATCTTGTAGACGAAATTGAGGCCCTGGTACCGTTTGAGGACACCTACAATAGTTATATCACATTCAGGCCCACCCAGCTCTATGGCTCCATTCGGTATAATTTTGGAGAGCCAATGAACGGCGATATGGATTGCGACTGCGATATTGGGGTTACAGGTGCTGATACACGCTTTCAATATAGGAATGCAGTAGGAGGTCAACTTCATATGGTCAACAGGCCAAGGGGCCCACAAGCAGCGCTTACAGGCTTTTATTTAAGACGAATCGGTAATTTTATGGCACTGAAGACCACCTATACAGTAGATAAGTTTTCAATGACCAATATAGGGTTGGGAATTAATTTTCAGGCCGGTCCGGTGAATTTTTACGCCATGGCCAATAATTTACTAGGGTACCAAAACCTTGCGGACAGCAATTACGCATCTTTCCAGATAGGATTAAATATCCTATCTTGGGGCACCAATAGATAGTGTGTCCATGAAAAATCTTTGTTTTTTTCTCTTACTAGTCATAGGGTTCAATTCCTATTCACAAGCAATTTTAAATGAGTACAAATATGTGATTGTACCTAAGAAATTTGAAGGATTTCGGTCTGAGAATCAATACCAAACCAGCACAATGGTAAAGTATTATCTGGTAAAACAGGGTTTTAATGCGCTATATGAAGATGTGTTGCCCCAGGATCTGAAATTAGATCGCTGTCTTGGTCTTGTTTCATCTCTGGAAGAGGAATCGACCTTGTTTGCTACCAGGGTATCTTTGGTTTTTAAAGATTGTCAGGGAGTTGAACAATATCGAACTAAATATGGGAGCAGCAAGGTTAAACAATTCCAAGAAGCGTACAGAGAAGCTATTAGAGAGGCGTTCCAATCCTTAGTGGGATTCCACTATTCTTATAGCCCTAAAGTCAAAAATAATGCGCCTGTTGTGTTAAGTTTCAAGGATGATGTAAAAGCACTACCCACTTCGGTGACCATGCCAGAAGAAAAATCTATAAGTACTGAGAAAGCGGATACAGAAATTCCTTTAGAAGAGATAGATAAAGAAAAGGCAGTTCCCTTATCTCAGCCGGCAGAAGCGATGGAAGCAATTACCTTAGAAGAAGCGGTTTCAGAGGAAACACAATTGGAAGTCGATGCGATCAGGACCCTTTATGCCCAAAAAACTGAAACGGGATATCAATTGGTAGATACAGCGCCAAGTATTCAGTTTTACTTGAGGGAAACGTCCATGCCCAACATTTTTATGGCAGAAAGAAAAGGACAGTCGGGATTACTTTATAAGAGAGATGAACAGTGGGTCTTTGAATACTACGAAGGTGACGATAGGTTACAGGAAGTACTCCAAATAAAGTTCTAAAAGTTGTATTTGTCTTTCCATCTATTCTTTAGAAATTCTTTGATGGCCTTTTCCCTGGTATTTTCGCCTGGGGAATAAAAAGTGGTACCTGCTATAGACGCCGGCAAGAATTCTTCTTCTACAAAATTATGTTGAAAGTCGTGTGCATACTTATAATCTGCTCCATATCCCAGATCTTTCATTAGTTTGGTAGGAGCATTACGCAGGTTTATGGGTACTGAGAGATCACCGTGTTCCCTAACGGCTTCCTGTGCTCTTTTAATAGCCATATAGCTGGCATTGCTTTTCGGACTGGTTGCCAGATAAATGGTGCACTCGCTCAGGA
Source organism: uncultured Flavobacteriaceae bacterium (assembly GCA_963844995.1). Classification (GTDB taxonomy): domain Bacteria; phylum Bacteroidota; class Bacteroidia; order Flavobacteriales; family Flavobacteriaceae; genus Muriicola. Next base: position 90,397 of record CAWJQE010000005.1, read on the forward strand.
GAATACGTGCTTCAGGGTAGCCTATAGTGGTGACGGCCTGAAAAGTATTATTGGCGATCACCAGTGCCGTTGGATTGGCAAGTCCAATATCTTCTGAGGCCGATATCAATAATCTGCGAGCAATAAATTTTACGTCTTCACCGCCTTCTATCATTCTTGCTAACCAATACACCGCACCCTGTGGATCACTACCCCGAATTGATTTAATAAAAGCAGAAATGATATCATAGTGTTGTTCACCTGTTTTATCATAAAGCACTGTGTTTTTCTGAACCTTGGCCATGACCAGCTCATTGGTGATTGTAATTTTATCAGAGGTTTCAGAATTGACCACCAATTCAAATATATTGAGCAATTTACGGGCATCACCTCCGGATAACCGTAGCAACGCCTCCGTTTCCTTCAAGGAGATTTGTTTGGTTTGAAGAACACTGTCTTCTTTGATAGCTCGTTTAAGAAGGGTTTCCAGATCTTCTTTCCCAAAGGAATTTAATATGTATACCTGACATCTGGATAGGAGGGCAGGGATGACTTCAAAACTTGGATTTTCCGTAGTAGCTCCAATAAGGGTGATCCAGCCTTTTTCAACTGCCCCCAGGAGCGAGTCTTGCTGAGATTTACTAAAACGATGGATCTCATCTATAAATAGGATGGGGTTTTTTGTGCTAAAGAGATTGCCGCGTTCTTTCGCTTTTTCAATCACTTCCCTAATGTCTTTAACACCGCTATTAATGGCACTTAACGTATAAAAGGGTCTTTTGCTTTCGTTGGCAATGATCAATGCCAGAGTGGTCTTCCCGGTTCCCGGCGGACCCCAAAGGATAAGCGAGGGGATAATCCCTTTTTTGATCTGATGCGTTAGAGATCCACCTTCACCTACAAGATGATGTTGACTAATATACGCTTCCAATGTCTTGGGACGTACGCGTTCTGCCAATGGTTCATTCATAACAATAAAAGTACATTTTTTCTATGGATGACAAGGAGTCAGGTTTTGGGATTGCGGTGTGAAATTTGTAGTATTACCATCAAAATGACGGCTATGTCAGCGGAAACGCACTTTAAGTTTTCCAATAGAGTTTTGCTGGTTCCCATGGCGTCAGTATTGCTGATCTGGACAGTTTTTTGGCTCGAACTTAAATTTCAGAGTAATTGGAACGACTTTGGTATCTATCCCAGAACCTTAACAGGATTGCGTGGGATCCTTTTTGGGCCATTTCTACACGGATCTGTAGAGCACCTCTATAACAACACCATACCCCTGGCTGTCTTAATGGCTTCACTGTTATATTTCTATCGGAGTATTTCATTTAAAGTGCTTTTCTGGGGAATGCTACTATCAGGAGCAATTACATGGGTAATTGGCAGACCATCTTACCATATTGGGGCTAGCGGGGTAATTTACCTCCTGGCGAGTTTTATTTTTTTTAAAGGAATTTTTACAAAACACTATCGTTTGGTTGCGGTATCGCTCATTGTTTCTTTTATCTACGGCAGTATGTTGTGGTACATTTTCCCTATTAAAGAAGAGATCTCCTGGGAAGGGCATTTAGGGGGCTTTGCTATTGGTTTGTTTATGGCTGTATTTCTGCAGGCAAAAGTACCTGTAGTTCCAAAATACGCTTGGGAAAAGGATGACTTTAATGAAGACGAGGATGAATTTCTCCAACATTTTGATGCGGATGGGAACTTTATAGAAAGAGCTACTTCAGAGGCAGATAAAAATGAGATACAGGTCAAATACCATTATAAAAAGGAAAATGATATTTCTAAGGAGAATAAAAATTAAGTGTTTCTTTGACGAACCACCTCATATAATAATACACCACAGGCAACAGATACATTAAGAGATCCAATCTCGCCCAACATGGGAATTTTCACGGTATGATCTGCTGCTTTTAGAATAGATGGGGATATGCCCATATCTTCTGCTCCCATAACAAGTGCTACTCCACCTTTCAAATTTACATCATAGATGAGGTCATTTGTTTTTTCAGTGGCAGCAACGATCGTAACGCCGGAAGCTTGTAAGTAAAAGATGGCATCCTTTATATGATCTACCTTGGCAATGGGCACCTTAAAGGCAGCCCCTGCAGAGGTCTTAACAGTATCTCCTGTGACAGGTGCTGACCCTTTCTTTGGGATAATGATGCCATCTACCCCGGTACATTCAGCAGTTCTTATGATAGCCCCAAAATTTCGCACGTCCGAAACCTGGTCGAGTAAAAGAAAGACAGGGTCGCTTTTTTGAGAGATTACCTGGTCTACCAATGCTTCAAATGTATGAAATGTAATAGGCGAAATAGTAGCTACTACTCCCTGGTGATTATTCTGACTTAGTCTATTGATCTTTTCAAGGGGAACGTAGGAAGAATTGATACCATTCTTGCGTACCAGGCCTTCTAATTCTTTGGACAAGGTACCGTGCAGTCCTTTTTGAATAAACACCTTGTCTATAGGCTCATTGGCCTGAATAGCCTCTATTACAGCCCGTAGACCATAGATCTTAGTACTTTTTTCCATAGTTATTGTTGGTCAATAAAGACCATCAAACGAATGAGATCTTCTTCTGAGGAAAGATCGATCCTCTCCTGCTTTATAAAGCCCTTTAGTAATGAAGCGTTGTTTTCATCAAAATGGGAAAGAAACTTATTCTTTTTTGAGGGTAGTTGTCTGATAGTACCTTCTGTGCTCTTGAAATAATAATCCGTGAATTGCGTAAACTTACTGGGTTTGGGGTTCACCATAGAATTAGCAGCAGGTTTGGCCTCCGTATATTTTGCTTCCAGATATTTAAATAGGGTATAGGACTTTCCTTCGTATACAGCGATTAAATACCCCTGATCTTTCTCTCCATTTTCATGTATAAATGGCAGGAACCTATATTCTTTGTTCCCCTGGGAAGTGATTAGAACCACATTGGGATCTCTGATCAAAGCTTCGTGTTTTTCTTCCTTCAGAAGGGTTTTCTTAACCTCTATTTCGCTAGAAAAAATATTATATCTGTAATAAAATTCCCCAAGGTTTTCGTCCTTATAAAACACCTTTCCTTTATTAAATACTTCTGTCTCAAAGGGAGAGCCAACCTCGGCTCCAACATAATAAGAGACGGTTTCACCATCATTCTTGACTTTTTGAAATAGATCCTGCATTATTGGATTCCATCGGCTAAAAGAATTAGCATAAGGATCATTTTCTACGGCACCCATACGCGGCGCAGTGGCACCCGAAGATTGCGCATGTATATACATTGAGGTGCATATGAAAAGTAAGAGTGCAATAATCCTCATAAGGAAGTGTTCTGCGAATTAATATATTCAAAGGTCTTAATAAGATCCTCCTCTTTATTCAAGTCTATTTTCTCTTCTTTTAAGAACTTACTTACATCTTCTTTAAGCTCCTTGTCTAAAATTTTTAGAAGCGCCCCTTTCTTTTGTTGTAGCTGATCAATTCTGTCTATGCCATTCTTTAAATAATAATATTCCACAAAGTGGGCATATCTGCTGGGGATTGCATTGACCATAGAATTTGCGGCTGCTTTACCTTCACTGTATTTAACAGCTAGTCTGTGATAGAGCGTATATTTATCCCCTTTGGAGATGATAGATAAATAGCCATTCTTGGTTTCATCTTTTTTGTTGATATATGTAGTGAACAGCAGTTCTCGTTGCCCGTATTTAACTCTCAGGTCCTGGTTAGCCAATAAACGCTTTGGGTTTTCTTCGGGTAAATTCGACTCTTTTATTTCTATTTCACTATTTAGGGCATTATACCTAACAAAGAAATCGCCAATAAACTCTTCCCCAAAGTACACTTTGCTTTTAATGAAATCTTCGGTTAGATAAGGAGAGCCAAGAATTTCCTCAACACCCTTTTTCTTTTCGCTAACACGAAGGTCCATCATGACCAGATTAAGCATGGGGTTTCCTCCCTGGGCCGCGCTAAACAAACCGGCTTCGCCTCCCTGAATGGCTCCATTCACCTGCGCAATGCAAGAAAAAGAAGAAATAGTTAGAAGGAGAACAAATAATAAATTTTTCATTGGTGTTATTTCATTAAAATTTGAAAGTCATTGCAACATTCGTTTAAGATATTTTACTTTTTACAAATAGTAGGATATCCAAAGAGGTTCGTTTCTGCGTACTAAAAATGGTTTTAATACCATAGAAAATTCCGCCAAATGTACTAAAAAGCAAACTGATTTTAAACATATTGCGCACAAAAAAGGCCATCCTTGCGGATGGCCTTTGTACTATTATTACCTATATAAGGTTAGGGCAGACAAATACTTAAACTGCCTGTAAAATCACCCACGAATGGACTAGGTCCGTCTTCAAAAGCGATCTTTCCAAAAGGACCATATAATTGATAGGTTACTTCAGAATCCCAATCACCAGATACATATTCAAATGTTGCGGTGGTAGCCGTGTCTGGAATAGTGAAAGATGCTGAAGCAGCAAGTCCATCATCAATGGTGTAATCTGTAGCTACACCGTCAATAGTAACTCTTATAGAAGCACCGTTCCATCCGTCTCCGAATGAATCCTGCATATCTAACGAATAGTCACCAGCAACAGGAGCTGTAGGAATACAGGCAACAACTACGCTGTATAGGTATGGAGAGCTAAAATAAGATCCTCCTAAAACGTTACCATTTCCATTTACATTGGTCCAGGTACTACCGTCTGTTAAAGTAACTTCAAAACGATAATTGAATACATCTCCACCTGAGTAACCGGTACCAACTCCAAGAAGAGTAGCAGATTCACCTAGGGTAGTTGTATAGGTCAATTCCGGAAGTCCCCTTGAACTGGTAGTAAGATCACTAGCCATAAAGGTCTCTATCAATTGTTCGGAAACACTTGAATCAGTTGGATCATCCTGGTTATCATCAAAAGAAGCATACAATTGAATGGATTGTAATAAACCTCCAAACTCTGCATCTTGTTCTTCTACAGTGACAGTAAACACGGATTCGGGTACAAACGAGTTGTACGGGCTTCCTTCCTGATTTCTGGTTCTTAGAACAGCTCCAACGGTATAGTCGTTTAGAACCTGGTCCACTACTTTATCATCACTTTCACAAGAGATAAAGAAGGTTGTGGACAACGCTAAAATAAATACACTAATTTTTTTCATCGTAATTTTTTTTTAAAATTAATTAGCAACAGGGAATGTAGGTGATGCAGGATTGGTATCCCAAAAAACCTGTCCGGTAACATTAGATTTCTGCGTTAAGGAAGAATTAGTGTTAGCGGCATTCGCTGGATAGAAGTGACTACGGATGAAAGCACCAGGATTAGGCTCCAGATTGGGCTCTAAATTGGTAGGATATCCTTTTCTTCTATAGAAATTATAGCCGTCATGGCCATTTCCTTTAAGTGCTATAAAGAACTGTTCTGCCATGATGTTCCATTTACCTTCATTATCTGCAGCATCAAATGCAGCATCTACAGAGGCAATATAATCTGAAATATCTGTAGCTGTTGGTTCGAATGACAAATCGGCTGTGGCATCCAAAGTGCCAAAAGCAGTTACTTTGTCAATAGACTTTGTTACACCAGCAATCACAAAGGCTTTTCCTGATGCAGGGCTGCTATTCATAGCTACTTCTGCTCTCCAGAAATCGACAGTAGAGGCCAGGATAACGGGCGTAATACCTGCTCCACCACCACCGGTGCCTAAGCTGGTTTCACCAAAACTGTCATCATCAAACTGACCAGCCTGAGGATAAACACCTACGGCCGTTCTCAAAAGACCATCTGGTGGAATACCAGAGTTATTTCCATGATTTCTTCCCCAGTATCCATTGTCTAGTGTACAGAATGGAAAACCACCAGCTATGTATTGAGCAGGAGGTGCCTGTAAGGAACAATCAAGGGTTTCTTCGTTTGGTGGAACTGCGACGCCATTAACATCTTCAGATCCTGGAGTACCATCATTTTGACGGTAGTAGTAGTAACGAATACGAGGATCATCAGAAGTGTCCATTAGATTCATCATCCAAACTGAAGCATAGTCACCACCACCCGTTAAGGTATAGTTTTGTGCATAGTTAGGATGTCTTGTATCTGGTTGTACCGCGTTGGCTCCCCATTGAAATTGAAAATCGTCTGCAGTAGAGGAAATGAAATTCCCACCTGATACAATACTGTTAAAAGCTGAGGTATTTCCTAAATTAAGATGTAACCTCATTTTTAAGGTATTTGCTGCCTTTACCCAGGCATCCCAATCTCCATCGTAATAGAAATCGATATCTGGTTCTGCAAGCGCCGTTGCGTTGAAATTAGCAATGGCCTGGTCAGTCAAAGACAAGGCTGCAGCATAAATATCAGCGCCACTATCTGGCCCGGGATTCAAATTATCCGCACCACCAATAGCTTCCGAATATGGAATATCTCCAAAGTAGTCAACCAAAAGGGTAATAGTGTAGGCTTCTATCAATTGCGCAATAGCAAGGTGATGCACAAGGCCCGCTTCTTCTGCAAGAGGCGCTAAATCCCTTCCGTTCTTGATTACTTCCTGGTAAGAATCTTCCCAGGTACCATCAAAATTTTGAGGGGAATAGGCATTCTGGTAGTTTCTGCTACCCATCCACTCCATACGTACTGTCTCGGCACCTGTCTCGCCCAATGATTCAACCACCCTGGCGAATCTTACCTGAACTTCATTCAAATAGAAGTCAGGGTCTGCCTGAGAAGGTGTTAGGGCATTCGGGTTCTCCGTAAGGTCTAAATTGGTGGTTTCACACGCAGTGAAAATAACTCCACCGATCAAACCAATACTTAGATATTTAAATATGTTTTTCATGATCAATTTTTGTTTTTATTAAAATGAAGCTTTTACACTGAATCCGTATCTTCTAGAACTTGGTCCGTTAAGATAATCAAATCCTCTACCATTTCCAACACCAACACCTGCCACGTTAGGATCGAAATTCGTTCCCTTAGGAATGTTAATGGCCTCATACCACATGTTGAATCCGGAAACGGTAAAGCTTAAGGAACCAAATGGCGTTTTATCTAAGAATTTAGTAGGAACACTATACCCTAAAGATACTTCTTGTAACCTGAAGGTAGACGCATCGAATACCCCTAGTTCATCTGGCCCGAACAATACATTGTTAAAGTAGAATGTAGAGTTGTTGATCTGAACATCGTTAGGCGTACCATCTCCTTTTACTCCAGGAAGGATAAATGTGTTTAAACGATCTACCACATCGGTAGTTAAACCCCTACCAATTAATACGGAAGCCGTTCTTGAATAGATATCCCCACCGTGGGTGTAGTTGAACAAGAAGTTAAAATTAAAGTTCTTGTAGCTAAAGCTGTTACCAATGTTTAAAACCCAGTCCGGATTGGGATCCCCAATTTCGAAAAGACCGTTTTCAATAATATAATCACCATTAGCATCTACAACAAAATTATCATTATCATCGCGCTGAATTCTGGTACCTAACATAATTCCAAGAGGTGATCCAACTCGTGCAGCGTTCCCCAGGTTAGTAAAACCTGCGAAAATTATGTCTTCTGCGTCCAATCCAAGATCGGTAACTTCAGATTCATTGAGAAACCAGTTAGCATTTAGGTTCCAATCCAAATCTCCTGATTCCTGACCCCTAAAAATTGCCAAGGTAGCATCTACTTCAAAACCATCTGACTTGATTTCCCCAACGTTGGTTTGTGTAGTGGTATAACCTGTTGCTGGATCCAGCGGACGGTCTATAATAAGATCTTGCGTGGTCCTTGTATAATAAGATGCATCTAGCGATATTCTGCTTCCAAACAATCTGGTTTCAATACCAAATTCTAATTCTTCCAGCAACTCAGGCTTTAAATTAGGGTTTCCTAAAAGATTAGCACTTGTATTGGTAACTGTATTAGCACCATCTCCATCCTGGAAGTTTTGAGTATCCAGAATAAGTGTAGAGGCAACAGGATATCCTGTTGGGAAGTTGGCAGATGTACCATAACCAGCTCTAAGTTTCATATAGCTAATACCTGAATCACTCTTTAATCCTGGAATGAATTTCGTAGGGATCAGGGATAAACTAGCTGAAGGATAGAAAATAGCACGGTTTTCCTGAGACAGGTTAGAAACCCAGTCATTCCGCCCGGCTAGTGTTAAATACACCATACGTTCGTAATCAAAGTCTAACTGCCCGTAAACACCGGCAATATTTCTTTCTCTCAAGAATTGGATGGGCTCGAACAGGGAGAAGTTAAAGTGTCTTAACACTCCAAATACCTGTTGTCCTGAACTGGCAACACCATTCTGATCAAATTTTTCACTCCTTGTAGTGGCACCTGCGTTAAAGCTAAAGCCAACTTTTTCAGAGATCTCATATTGTCCTGAAAGGATAAGGTTATGATCAAATAAGGTATTGGTGTTGTTCCACGTTTGGAGGATACCACTTTGCGTAGCCACACTTCCACCTACACCACCTTTGTTCTGAGAGGTAATGTTATTTTCACTATACACGTCTAAACCAAAACGATACGTTAGGTTAAGATTGTCATTGATATCATAAACCAAGGCAAAATTACCAAATACACGTTTTGTATCCTGCTCTGTCTTGGAATTCTTAACTGTCCAAAGTGGATGCTGAATACTGTTGTTCTGACGGTAGTATACACTAGATCCATCTACAGGGCTTTCAAAAGGTAATCCCTGGATGTCCACACTACGTGGAGTGTAAAATACGTTTGCAAAAACAGAAGACCCTGTTCCAAATACACTGTTACCGGTACTTGCCGCAACAGGCGGAGACTGGAAGTTGGTATTCGCAAAGTTCAAGGTTCCTGAGGCAGTAATCTTATTAGATAAGATTGCTCTACCTCCCAGACCAACGGTATATCTTCTCAGGTTGTTACCCGGAGTAAACCCTTGATCGTCTAGGTGACCGAAGTTCATATTATAACTCATGCTGCCATCTTCGGAAGAACCATTGATGTTTACTGAGTTTGTTTGTACTACTCCTTGCTTAAAGAATTTCTCCACACTGTCATAAGGCTTCCATGGATAACGCGCTCCTGAGAGTTCAGGGAAGGCAGCACGGATTGCAGAGGTTGAAGTAGAATATGGATGTTCCAATGTACCAGCGTCGTCTATTGCCGATTGTGACCCCCATCCTGCTACACCATCTCTGTCAAAGCTTGGTCCCCAGTTGCTAAAGAACCATCCAAAGGCCTGGTCGAATCCGTTTCCGTATTCGTCCTGATAATCTGGTAAAGAAGCGATCTCATTGATAAACATTGAGCTACTTACTGTTACTTCATTTTTCTTGGCCTTTCCTGCACCAGCAGCACCGTTCTTGGTAGTGATCAAGATCACACCGTTACGCCCGGCTGTACCATATAAGGTGGCCGCAGCCAAACCTTTAAGTACGTTTACACTGGAAATATTGTTTGGATCCAAATCAAGGAATCTACTAGACCCGTTGTTTCCATCAACGAAGCTGTTACCACCCCCGCTTTGAGTCTGACCATTTGTTCCACTATCAAAAGGAACACCATCTACAATGAATAAAGGCTGGTTACTACCACTAAAGGTACTTAGTCCCCTGATGATGATACTGGTACCAGATCCTGAAAGACCACTTTGGGCCTGGATGTTTACACCAGAAGCCTTACCCGTTAGGATACGACCTACATCACCCTCGGCACGTTGCTCCAGTAATTCATCGCTTACTTCAGATACCGCATACCCTAGGGCCTGTTTCTCCTTTTTAATACCCTGGGCAGTAACAACTACCTCTTCCAGTGCCTGAGCATCATCCTGCATCTGCACATTGATAGTATTATTTGCACCAATAGTTACTCGTACATCTCTTTGACCGATGTAACTGAAAAGAAGTGATTGCCCTACAGTGCCTCTGATGGAGTAATTTCCATCGAAATCTGATTGGGTACCGGTTGTAGTCCCTTCAACGACGATGTTTACACCTGGAAGCGGAAGTCCGTCCTGGTCCGTCACGGTACCTGAGACCGTCTTCTCCTGCGCAAAAGTCAAATGCACAACAAACGCCAATAATAGCGTTAAGATTCCATTTAAATTTGTTCTCATTTTTAAATTATTTGAATTAGCTAAGTGCGAAAATCATAATTCTATGTTAATAATCCAAACTTATTTTAATAAAATTTTAAGATTTTCAAAGGAATCAAGAACTTTCTGAAGTGCCGTTTCGGGGGTTTTGAGGGCTATTTTGTCACTGAGAATAAAATTGTTCAGATGATTCGTGCTGCTACCTAATCTTTAATATTCTTTAAGTATCTATCAGAAGACCATGAAATACAGGTGTTTGGGTCCTGTTCATTTTTTTAAGTTTAAATTATAACATGGTCGTCTTTAAAATCTAAGCAGGTTTATAAAACGTTGTTGCAGAACTTTTTTTGTGCTATTTAGGATAAAAAACAACCTTATATAATAAGGTATAAAATGAGGTATCCAAAAAGCACTTAGTCTGGGTGGCTGAATGAGATTTTAAAAATCTGATAAATTTCGTGAGCAACCATTTGAATTATGTTTAATAATTACTACATTTGCCGACCCTTAAAAGAGGGTACCATTATTATTTAGTAAAATATATGCCAACAATTTCACAATTAGTACGAAAAGGAAGGGCCACAATTACCAAGAAGAGTAAATCGGCTGCTTTGGATTCGTGTCCCCAGCGAAGGGGGGTTTGTACGCGTGTTTACACTACTACTCCAAAGAAACCAAACTCTGCCATGAGAAAAGTGGCCAGGGTAAGGTTAACCAATGGAAAGGAAGTAAACGCATACATCCCCGGAGAAGGACACAATTTGCAAGAGCACTCGATAGTATTGGTTAGAGGCGGAAGGGTGAAGGATTTGCCAGGAGTTAGATATCACATCGTGAGAGGAGCTTTAGATACTGCAGGCGTTGCCGGCAGGACACAAAGACGATCTAAGTACGGAGCAAAAAGACCCAAAAAGTAAGCAACACTTTTAAGAAGAAGCAATGAGAAAAAGACAGGCAAAGAAAAGACCACTTTTACCAGATCCAAGATTTAATGATCAGCTGGTGACTCGTTTCGTCAATATGATGATGTGGGATGGAAAAAAGTCGGTTGCCTTTAAAGTATTCTACGATGCGATCGATATTGTAGATGAAAAGAAAACAGACGAAGAGAAAACAGGATTGGAATTGTGGAAAGATGCCCTTTCTAATGTGATGCCTCACGTAGAGGTGCGCAGCCGAAGGGTAGGGGGAGCAACCTTCCAAATTCCTATGCAAATTAGACCAGATCGCAAGATCTCTACGGCCATGAAATGGTTGATCAGCTATTCCAGAAAGCGAAATGAAAAGTCCATGGCCCAAAGATTGGCCTCGGAGGTTCTTGCTGCTTCTAAGGAAGAGGGTGCTGCCGTTAAGAAACGTGTTGATACCCACAAGATGGCTGAAGCCAATAAAGCATTTTCTCACTTCAGATTTTAATACTTAAGATGGCAAGAGATTTAAAATATACAAGAAACATAGGAATTGCAGCACATATTGATGCTGGTAAGACCACAACAACAGAACGAATCTTATTCTATACTGGCGTTAGTCACAAGATGGGTGAAGTTCATGATGGTGCGGCCACTATGGACTGGATGGAGCAGGAACAAGAACGAGGTATTACAATTACTTCTGCTGCTACCACCTGTACATGGAACTTCCCAATGAAGAATGGTGAGATCATACCAGAATCTAAACCTTACCACTTTAATATCATTGATACCCCCGGACACGTAGATTTTACCGTTGAGGTAAACAGATCTTTACGTGTGTTAGATGGTTTGGTATTCCTGTTCAGTGCTGTAGATGGTGTAGAACCACAATCTGAAACAAACTGGCGTTTGGCAGACAATTACAAGGTTCCAAGAATGGGCTTTGTCAATAAGATGGACAGACAAGGATCAAACTTCCTGATGGTCTGCAAGCAGGTGAAGGAGATGTTGAAATCTAACGCAGTACCAATTGTATTGCCTATAGGTGATGAAGCTGATTTTAGAGGAATAGTAGACCTTGTTAAGAACCGAGCTATTGTATGGCACGAAGATAACATGGGATCTACCTTTGATGTTATTGATATTCCTGAGGAAATGAAAGCTGAGGTAAAAGAATACAGGGCAATGCTTATAGAAGCTGTGGCTGAGTATGATGAAACCTTAATGGAGAAATTCTTCGAGGATGAAGATTCTATAACCGAAGATGAAGTTCATGCGGCTTTGCGAGAAGCAGTAATGGATATGAGTATCATTCCAATGATCTGCGGTTCTTCCTTTAAGAATAAAGGAGTGCAGTTCCTGTTAGATGCCGTATGTCGTTACCTTCCTTCCCCAATGGACAAAGAGGGTATTATAGGTGTAAATCCTGACACAGGGAAAGAAGAAAAAAGAAGACCAGATATTAAAGAACCATTTGCCGCATTGGCCTTTAAAATTGCTACGGATCCTTTTGTGGGTCGTCTGGCATTCTTTAGAGCCTACTCCGGAAAATTGGACGCAGGTTCCTACGTATTGAATAACAGATCTGGGAACAAAGAACGTATTTCCAGAATATACCAAATGCATTCTAACAAGCAAAATGCCGTAGATTCAATCGCGGCAGGAGATATTGGAGCTGCTGTTGGGTTTAAAGATATAAAGACAGGCGATACCCTTTCTGATGAAAAACATCCGATCGTCCTTGAAAGTATGAACTTCCCTGATCCCGTGATCGGGATTGCGGTGGAGCCAAAGACCAAGGCAGATGTAGATAAATTGGGAATGGCACTTGCCAAGTTGGCGGAAGAAGATCCTACGTTTCAGGTAAAAACAGATGAAGCCTCCGGACAAACCATTATTTCCGGTATGGGCGAGCTTCACCTGGATATCATTACTGATCGTTTAAGACGAGAATTTAAAGTAGATGTAAACCAGGGTCAGCCGCAGGTAGAGTACAAAGAAGCTATCACGAGATCTACAGACCATCGTGAGACATACAAGAAACAAACCGGGGGTCGTGGAAAATTTGCAGATATCGTATTTACCATGGAACCTTCTACACTTGATACGCCAGGACTTGAGTTCGTAAACGTGATCAAGGGGGGGAACATTCCAAGGGAATATATTCCTTCAGTAGAAAAAGGATTCAGAGAGGCCATGAAGAATGGTCCTTTGGCCGGATTTGAGATGGACAGCATGAAAATTACCCTTAGGGACGGATCGTTCCACCCGGTGGATTCTGATGCTCTTTCTTTTGAATTGGCCGCTAAGATCGGTTATAAATCGGCTGCGAAAGCTGCGAAAGCAGTGCTTATGGAGCCAATTATGAAGATGGAAGCTATTACTCCTGAAGAAAACATGGGAGATATTGTAGGGGATCTTAACAGAAGAAGAGGTCATGTAACAAATATGGATGACAGAGCGGGAGCAAAGGTTATTAAAGCCGAAGTTCCACTTTCTGAAATGTTTGGATATGTAACGTCCTTAAGAACTCTTTCTTCCGGAAGAGCAACCAGCACAATGGAATTTTCACATTATGCAGAAACCCCTTCCAGTATAGCAGAAGAGGTTATTAAAGCAACTAAAGGGGTAACCGCTTAATTTGTAGAAGATGAGTCAGAAAATCAGAATAAAATTAAAATCATACGATTACAATCTGGTAGATAAGTCTGCTGAGAAGATCGTTAAGACTGTTAAATCAACCGGTGCAGTGGTTACGGGACCTATTCCATTACCTACTCACAAGAAGATCTTTACGGTATTGCGTTCTCCCCACGTAAACAAGAAATCTAGAGAACAATTTCAACTGAGCTCTTACAAGAGGTTACTGGATATTTACAGTTCCTCATCCAAAACCATTGACGCGCTAATGAAATTAGAGCTGCCGAGTGGTGTGGAAGTAGAGATCAAGGTGTGATAAAAGTACGGGAAAGAGTTAGGTCTTTCCTCGACATGTCCGGCGCAGTTTGCAAAGGAAAAACGGTAACAAAAATACATTCGGGGTCG
>CAWJQE010000006.1:0-5000 GCA_963844995.1 uncultured Flavobacteriaceae bacterium
TTCCATATCGTGTTTATGCACAGTTTCCACAGTGGTGTGCATATACCTCAGGGGCAATGAAATGAGAGCCGATGCAACCCCACCATTACTATAGGCAAATGCATCGGTATCTGTTCCTGTGGAGCGGGAAGAGGCCATGCGCTGAAACGGTATTTTACAGGTTTCAGCCGTTTCAATAATGCGCTCTCGCAATTTGTTCTGTACAGCGGGAGCATAGGATATCACGGGTCCTGCACCTAATTCGGTATGTCCCTGTGTCTTTTTATCGATCATAGGGGTCGTAGTATCATGGCAAACATCGGTTACTATGGCCGCGTTTGGACGTATGGTCTGAGTGATCATTTCTGCACCTCTTAATCCGATCTCTTCCTGTACCGAATTGGTGATATACAATCCAAAAGGAAGTTTTTTCTTGTTTTCATGCAACAACCTGGCTACTTCCGCGATCATAAATCCACCTGCCCTGTTATCAATTGCACGGCAAACAAATTTGTCCTTGTTTAGGATATGAAATTGGTCGGGATATGTAATTACACAGCCCACATGAACGCCCATTTTTAAAACTTCTTCCTTATTCTTTGCACCTACGTCAATAAAGATGTTGTCTAATTGGGGTGGCTTTTCTTTGGTTTTATCTCTTGTATGAATAGCTGGCCATCCAAAGATCCCTTTGACAATTCCTTTTTTGGTATGAATATTGACCCATTTAGAAGGAGCTATCTGATGATCACTTCCTCCATTTCGTATTACATAAATGAGTCCCTCATCGGTGACATAATTAACATACCAGGATATTTCATCAGAATGCCCTTCAATGACAACCTTGTAAGTGGCTTTTGGGTTAATGACTCCAACTGCAGTTCCATAGGTGTCTGTGATAAAAGTATCAACATATGGTTTAAGATAGTTCATCCAGAGTTTTTGTCCTTCCCACTCATAACCAGTAGGTGCGGCATTGTTCAGGTATTTCTCAAAGAATTCTACAGATTTTTTAGTAAGAATTTTAGTGTGGCTCATCTATGTTTATTATTTGAATACAAACTTAGCAATATTCACGTTTATTTAATAACTCGGCATATGGTTTATCATTAATTTTACAACATTATAAAAGGAAGCAAATACTATATGTGGAAATGGCTTTTTTTAGGGTTTATTTGGTTTTTTTCTTTAGCTATAAATGCTCAGATAGAGGAAAGGCCCCTTGATTCAATTCAGGAAAAGTTGATCATTATTGAGGGAGACTCTCTTTTTCAGGCCTCAATTGCCTTAGATGAGGTATTTATCTTTGGGAAGTTAGAGTTCTCGTCGTATGAAGAAAAGCTACGTTACTATATTCTGAAAAGAAAAACACTTAAGGTGTATCCATATGCCAAGTTGGCTTCCGAACGTCTGGTAGCCTTGAATGACAGTCTAGAACATGTTAGATCTAAAAGAAAGAAGAAGAAGTACACCCGTCAGGTACAAAAATATATTGAAGAAGAATTTTCGGAAGAACTGAAAAAACTTACCAGGACAGAAGGTCAGATCCTGGTAAAGTTGATCTACAGGCAAACGGGTAAGACATCTTTTGATCTTGTTAAGGAACTGCGCAACGGGTGGCGTGCTTTCTGGTATAATACTACGGCTAAGATGTTCAAGATAAGTATCAAGGAAGAATTTAGTCCGGAAACTGTACATGAGGACTATTTAATTGAGGATATTCTGCAACGGGCTTTTGCGGAAAATAAATTACAAAGACAGAAGTCTGTTTTAGATTATGACTATGCTTCTTTGACCAATAAATGGAGCCAACAAGAAAAACAGAAAAAATAGTTGTGGATTCCAACTACATCCGTTATATTTATAAGCCTTTTTTTTCGGGAAATTACTTCAAAATCCTAGTTTAGAGGGGCTTAATTCTGGAGCTAAAATATTTTTTTAAAAATACTTGAAAATTTATTTTTAATTAAAAAAATGGCTTTATATTTGCACCCGCTTAGCGTGAGAGCGTTGGGTGAAAAAGAGATTGACTAAGTTCATTGATATATTGGTAGACAGCGAATTTGCTTTATTCATTATGAGTTTCGGCTTTTGATGAATGGAGTATATTTAAGATCATTTATTAACAAACATGAGAACCGTTTTGAGGCGGGACAGCTTTTAGATATTGTGGAGCATTATTATTATTAATGTTATAACGATGAAGAGTTTGATCCTGGCTCAGGATGAACGCTAGCGGCAGGCCTAACACATGCAAGTCGAACGGTAACAGGGAGAAGCTTGCTTTTCCGCTGACGAGTGGCGCACGGGTGCGCAACGCGTATAGAACCTACCCTGTACAGGGGGATAGCCCGGAGAAATCCGGATTAATACCCCGTAGTAATTAGAATTGGCATCGATTTTAATTTAAAGCTTCGGCGGTACAGGATGGCTATGCGTCCTATTAGCCAGATGGTGAGGTAACGGCTCACCATAGCTATGATAGGTAGGGGCCCTGAGAGGGGGATCCCCCACACTGGTACTGAGACACGGACCAGACTCCTACGGGAGGCAGCAGTGAGGAATATTGGACAATGGGCTCACGCCTGATCCAGCCATGCCGCGTGCAGGAAGACAGCCCTATGGGTTGTAAACTGCTTTTATACGGGAAGAATAAGGGGCACGTGTGCCCTGGTGACGGTACCGTAAGAATAAGGACCGGCTAACTCCGTGCCAGCAGCCGCGGTAATACGGAGGGTCCGAGCGTTATCCGGAATCATTGGGTTTAAAGGGTCCGCAGGCGGGCAATTAAGTCAGGGGTGAAATGGTACGGCTCAACCGTAGCACTGCCCTTGATACTGGTTGTCTTGAGTCATAGTGGAGTGGCCGGAATATGTAGTGTAGCGGTGAAATGCATAGATATTACATAGAACACCGATCGCGAAGGCAGGTCACTAACTATCGACTGACGCTGATGGACGAAAGCGTGGGGAGCGAACAGGATTAGATACCCTGGTAGTCCACGCCGTAAACGATGGATACTAGCTGTCGGGACTTCGGTCTCGGCGGCCAAGCGAAAGTGATAAGTATCCCACCTGGGGAGTACGTTCGCAAGAATGAAACTCAAAGGAATTGACGGGGGCCCGCACAAGCGGTGGAGCATGTGGTTTAATTCGATGATACGCGAGGAACCTTACCAGGGCTTAAATGCAGAATGACAGGTTTAGAGATAGACTTTTCTTCGGACATTTTGCAAGGTGCTGCATGGTTGTCGTCAGCTCGTGCCGTGAGGTGTCAGGTTAAGTCCTATAACGAGCGCAACCCCTGTCGTCAGTTGCCAACAGATAATGCTGGGGACTCTGGCGAGACTGCCGGTGCAAACCGCGAGGAAGGTGGGGATGACGTCAAATCATCACGGCCCTTACGTCCTGGGCTACACACGTGCTACAATGGCCGGTACAGAGAGCAGCCATCCGGCAACGGAGAGCGAATCTATAAAACCGGTCACAGTTCGGATCGGGGTCTGCAACTCGACCCCGTGAAGCTGGAATCGCTAGTAATCGGATATCAGCCATGATCCGGTGAATACGTTCCCGGGCCTTGTACACACCGCCCGTCAAGCCATGGAAGCCGGGAGTGCCTGAAGTCCGTCACCGTAAGGAGCGGCCTAGGGCAAAATCGGTAACTAGGGCTAAGTCGTAACAAGGTAGCCGTACCGGAAGGTGCGGCTGGAACACCTCCTTTCTAGAGAAAGATGTTTCTGATAAAAGGAAGCAGTCATTAATAAGAAGCTTTAGAGCGGTTCTGTAGTTTGTTTTGATGATTTTAAAAGCTGTCTACCATTATTTTTAAAATAAATGCAGTCTCATAGCTCAGCTGGTTAGAGCGCTACACTGATAATGTAGAGGTCGGCAGTTCGAGTCTGCCTGAGACTACTTGGGCAAAGTAGATCAGGTGCATATGAGAGTAGGCCATTAGTGGTCTAACGCACACGTTCATAGAAGTAACATATTGATAAGGAAATTCTGGAAGTTGGAGCTACCGTCAACTGAAATAAGGGGCAAGTAGCCTTCAATTTTGGGAATCAGACGGGGGATTAGCTCAGCTGGCTAGAGCGCCTGCCTTGCACGCAGGAGGTCATCGGTTCGACTCCGATATTCTCCACACAGGAGGTTACCACGCCTTGGCGTGGTTTTCTCCACTGGGATCTTTTTTTTAAGGGATCAGCTTACCACTGTGGCTCCATTGATGGGGTTTTAGTTAAAGAGTAAGTGGAACGTTCATTGACATATTGGGATAGTAGAGTATATGTAGTTGTTTTTTTTCAGGAAAAGGCAATTTGCGTATACTCGGGAAAACACGAATTTAAATAATAGAGAGGGTACGTAAAAGTACCAAGAGATTAGAATACGAGGCAAAAGGCGACAAGCTAAATAAGGGCGTATGGGGAATGCCTTGGCTCTCAGAGGCGATGAAGGACGCGATAAGCTGCGAAAAGCTGCGGGGATCGGCACATACGATATGATCCGCAGGTATCCGAATGGGGCAACCCACTATACTGAAGGTATAGTATCCCGCAAGGGAAGCAAACCCGGTGAACTGAAACATCTAAGTAGCCGGAGGAGGAGAAAACAAAAGTGATTCCGTAAGTAGCGGCGAGCGAAAGCGGATTAGCCCAAACCGATGTTGTTTCGGCAATATCGGGGTTGTAGGACCACGCTATCTGATGCGTAATGAACTGGAACCGACTGGAAAGTTGGACCGTAGAGGGTGAGAGTCCCGTACGGGTAAAGAGCGTTATCAGTAGTGGTATCCTGAGTAGTGCGGGGCACGTGAAACCCTGTATGAATCTAGCGGGACCATCCGCTAAGGCTAAATACTCCTGAGAGACCGATAGTGAACCAGTACCGTGAGGGAAAGGTGAAAAGAACCCCGAACAGGGGAGTGAAATAGAACCTGAAACCATACGCTTACAAGCGGTCGGAGTCACGCGTTTCGCGTGATGACGGCGTGCCTTTTGCATAATGAGCCTACGAGTTGCC
>CAWJQE010000006.1:7500-309518 GCA_963844995.1 uncultured Flavobacteriaceae bacterium
AATGGGTGCTTTTTTTGTTTTATACTATTTAGCAGCAATCCACACCATTAACGTGATTACTTCCTGTAGCCACCCCTGCAGCACTTTGTTTGCACGGAAGCACAGTCAGGAATAGGTCCGCTGTTTTTTTTTGTTTTATACTATCTTTAAACCATCATCTAAAAGAATATAATACGCATACCTCTTATTATCATCAATGAATAAATTAACACCCTACCATAAAGAAGAAAGACTGCATGCACTTTCTCATGGAATTGGAATCGTCTTAGGAGTTTTAGGCCTGGTGGTTCTATATAAAAAGCACGATCCTGCAATAAATTGGGCTACAATCAGCATTCTGGTTTATAGTTTTTCTATTATCCTTCTTTTTACAGCTTCTACCTGGTACCACAGCGTAGATGATCCAAGGAAGAAACAAAAACTCCGCATCCTTGATCATATCAGTATCTATTTTTTGATCGCAGGGACCTATACGCCAGTAGCCCTGATCACCTTACATGAATCCAAGGGAATACCATTATTCTTTATAGTCTGGGGAGTAGCATTAGCCGGCACCTTATTCAAGATCTTTTATACAGGAAAGTTTGAATACCTGTCCCTAATGTTATATCTGGTAATGGGATGGCTCATTGTATTCGATTTTAATTACCTGTGGGATCATTTATCAACCATCGGGATTACTTTTTTTTTACTGGGAGGGGCATTTTATACCCTGGGAACCATTTTCTACGCAGTACGCAAGATCCCGTACAACCATCTTATCTGGCACATCTTTGTCTTGGGAGGCGCCTGCAGTCATTGGCTTCTTATTTATACAGATGTTATCTAGACTCTTAAAATATCCCTGTATTCAATAAAAAAGGCTTCCATCAGCAACATCCTTTCTTTTAGGAAGATCATGGTCTCTTCCCAAGAATTCTTATTGTGAATGGAGACATCATTTTTTTGGACATATATCCTTGCTATTTCTTTATTGTTCTCAAGTACATAAGACTTCTCAAATAATACATCCGGTAAATATTCCTCGCAAATAATAGCTCTAAGGGAATATATTTTATCCCATAATTCTATTCGTTTCTCTTCGGGAAGGTCCTCAAGATCCATAGATACCATGGCTTTTTGCAGATCAAAATGAAATTTGAGAGATACTCCTTTGATCTTTGTATTATACAAGATCCACTTTTTAGGAAATGATTTTCCAAAGGAGATCCAGAATTGCTCCCTTAATTGTTTAGATTCTTTTGTGCTGTACATTTAAATAAAATAGGCCATTACGATCCCTATAAATATCACTATGAATTTTCTTAAATTAAAAGTATGTCCCTGAGAACTTTCAAATAGGATCACAGAGGAGATATGTAGTAAAATCCCAATGACAATTGCCGTAATGGGCGCCTTGTGGATGATGATAAATTCCATATGGTTAGCCAAAAAACTTCCAAAAGGTGTCATCAAGGAAAAAACAAGGATAAAGACCACTGCAGAGGACGTCTTTAAATTTGAATTAAGCAAAAACATACTCATTATAAGCGCTATGGGGATCTTATGGATTAAGATACCATAAAGGATAGGGTTTGTGCTTGTTAATGGGAGGCCTTCCATAAAAGAATGGATACATAGACTAATGAATAATAACCAGGGAAATCCCTTGTTCTGATCGTCCCAATGCATATGCCCGTGTTCTGCGCCTTTTGAAAAGAATTCCAGAAAGATCTGCAGTAAGATCCCAATCATGATATAGATCCCCATGGATCGTGGATCTGAGGCAGTATATGCTTCGGGAAGAAGGTCAAAGATCGTTAAGGCCAGCAGGAATGCCCCACTAAAGGCTAGCAAGAGTTGGAGCCCAAGTGTTTTTTTGGGTTTAACTATGGCTACAAAACCGAAGCTTAAAAGTACCGCAAGAATTAGAAATAAATATCGCATGCACAAGGGGTTACCAAATGGTGACCAAATTCTTATAAGGCCTAAAATTAACGTATTTTTGCCTCTAGACTAGAATAGAAATGGGGAATAATTTTAAGATGGTAGCAAAGACCCTTTATGGGTTTGAAGAGCTTCTGGCCAAGGAATTACGTAATTTGGGGGCGATGAATGTCCAAACCGGGGTTCGCAATGTTACCTTCGAAGGAGATACCGGCTTTATGTACAAGGCCAATCTCTGCCTTCGCACCGCCATTAAGATCATTAAACCGATCACATCGTTTCATGTACGCGATGAACACGACCTGTACAAAAAGATCTATGCCATGGATTGGAGCCCTTACCTTTCCGTTGACACAACCTTCGCCATTGATGCTACCGTAAATTCAGAGAACTTCACTCACGCCTTATATGTTTCGCAAAAGACAAAGGATGCCATTGTGGATAAATTCAGGGATCTGGAAGGTAAAAGACCGGATGTGGATATTAAAACGCCAGATATGAGAATCAATATCCATATCCAAAAAGATCTGTGTAACGTAGCTATAGATAGTTCCGGAGCCTCATTACACCATAGAGGATATAGAACGGCAACCAATATTGCTCCCATAAATGAGGTGCTGGCCGCCGGACTCTTATTACATAGTGGTTGGGATGGTCAATGCGATTTTCTCGATCCAATGTGCGGGAGTGGTACCATGTTAACCGAAGCTGCAATGATCGCCTGTAACATACCGGCTAACATCAACAGAAAAGGATTTGCTTTCGAAAAGTGGCCCGATTTTGAGGAAGAACTTTTTCAAAAGGTGCTTGATAGCAGCCTGAATAAGACCCGTGAATTTCATTATAAGATAGTAGGCTATGACAAAGCACCCTCAGCTGTTCAAAAAGCTAAGGATAATGTGGAAAATGCCAATCTCTCTGAATATATTCAGGTAGAACAGAAAAACTTTTTTGAATCGGAGAAGTTCACCAAGAATCATTTGCATATGGTATTTAATCCCCCGTATGGCGAACGTTTAAATATCGAAATGGAGGAATTTTATGCCTCCATTGGAAATACCCTGAAAAGGCAATACCCCGGGACAGATGCCTGGTTCATTACCTCTAATTTGGAAGCGCTAAAATTTGTGGGATTGAGACCTTCCAGGAAAATAAAGGTCTTCAACAGTCATTTAGAATCGAAGTTAGTTAAATACGTAATGTACGAAGGGAGTAAGAAAGCTAAGTTTAACCAAAAAAGTGAGGTATAAGCTCCTAAAGAGGCAGAACTGTACTAAAGATTCAGAACTCTTTACTTTTTAGTGCTATCCACTGCAGTAGCCGTGGGTTTTATTTTTTTGGCCTTTCTATACAGGGGCACTAAATATGTGATACTGTAATTATATCCCACCCCAAAGTTACTGCCATCGGTAACTCTGTTGAATCCGGGGATCCATAAATTAGGAAAATTATCCGCTTCTGAATTACTTACCAAAAAGCCGATCCTGACACTTGCCCCAAGATAAATATTGGCAAAAAGCTCTGCTTTAATTCCCACAAGAAATTCTAACCAACTGGCAGAAAGTCCGCCATATTCAACATTGTTTATGGTACCATTGGCAAACTGATCCGGATTCCAGTATCGGTTACTATCATAAATAAAGGAATCGCTAATAGTTTGGCTAAAGGTGCTAAACGCATACCTTCCGCCAATGAAGATGGAATTATTCATACCATACCAGTTTTCATAAGTATTGTAGTCTACTCCAAGCTTTATGTAACTGCCTGAAGTGATAAAATTATAAAGAGGTGTGGTGTCTGTAATTAATACATTGGCCAGCTCTTCCTGACTGGTCTTTTTCTCATTACCGAATTCACCGGCTAAATAAAGACTCTGCGTTAAACGGTAATCCGCTACAATTTCGAGTCCGGTATAATCTGAATTAAAGAAGGATAGGGCCGGTCTGCTTAGATCAATTCCTGCTCTGAGCCCATATGGTTGCTTGTAGCTAATAGTGTCCTTCTGTTGAAGATCAATAGGCTTTGATTGAGCTTTTACAGTAAACAGCCCGAAAAAGAGTAAAATACTAATGAAATATCTTAACATGGGCGCTTTCTTGTGATGTTACCGAAGAATTGGTAATTTCTATTCCTTGGATCCAATTGTCTGTATCAATGGTCAAAGTATCTGTTTCTATTTCATAATTCGCTATAAAACCACAGGCTCTTGATATAAAGACCTCCTTTGTTTCATAGTAGAATTGTAAGGTATCTGTGTTGCCTGTTTCTGCGCCGTCATCCCCATCCGAATTCAGAATAAATTGAAACTGTGTAGCAGCTTCATTGATCCTTAGAGGAATGGCAACTGAGTCACTTGAGCTTCGATCGGTAAAAGTGTTCACGGGTGCACCATTGCCTATACCTATAATTCGGAGTCCAGCTACAGATTTAACGGTAGTGCTGTCAGCAACATCATAAAATCTGATGATCAATAAAGGAGTATCTCCGTCTACACAGATATCATCTTTTTCACAAGATGAAATGGCAAGAAAACTAACTAGTAAGATCAAACCTATACTGCTCAGTCTTAGTCCAGACATGGATAGAGGTAGTCTCGGGAGCTTAAAACTCATTCTATGCATTTCGTTTTTCCAAAAGTACGACATTTTCTACGTGATGGGTCTGAGGAAACATATCTACCGGTTGTACCTTCAGGATCTTGTATGCCTCCTTTAACAGACTCAGATCGCGTGCCTGGGTTGCGCTATTGCAGCTAACATATACAATACGATCTGGCGCCATTTTAAGAAGCTGTTCTACTACCTCTTTGTGCATTCCTTCTCTGGGCGGGTCAGTAATTAGAACATCGGGCACCCCGTATTTGGTGGTGATAGAATCATTCAGAACACTTTTCATATCCCCTGCAATAAATTCTGTGTTTGTTATGCCATTAGCTTCTGCATTGGTCACTGCCGCCTCTATTGCCTCGGGTACTACTTCGATGCCAATTACTTTAGTTGCTTTTTTTGCGATAAACTGGGCGATGGTCCCCGTGCCGGTATACAGATCAAAAACCAGTTCGTCACCTTTAAGATTGGCGAAATCCCTGACTACTTTATAGAGTTCATAGGCTTGGGCCGAATTCGTTTGGTAAAAGGATTTTGCATCTATCTTGAATCTCAAACCTTCCATTTCTTCCCATATGTGATCCCTGCCGTGATAGCAAATAACATCCTGATCATACAAGGTGTCATTCTGTTTCTGGTTAATTACATAGAGTAGAGAAGTGATCTCGGGAAATGTTTTATTAATATGATCAAGGATCAATTCTCTGGATGATTTGTCTTCTTTTGCAAATTGTATCAACACCATCAACTCTCCTGTGGAAGCTGTTCGGATCATAAGTGTCCTGAGCAGCCCTTGCTGACTCCTGGGATTAAAGAAAGGTAGCCCTTTTTCTGTTGCATAGCGTCTTATTTCCAAGCGAATAGCATTTGAAGGATCTGCCTGTAGATGACATTCTTTAAGGTCTAAAACCTTATCCCACATCCCCGGTATATGCAAACCCAGGGCATTTTTATCCGCAATTGGTTCTTCCTGTTTTAATTCCTCAGGAAATAGCCATCGGGAATCCGAAAAGGAGAACTCCATCTTATTTCTATAAAAGAATTGTTCCACAGACCCTTTTATTGGTAATAATTCTGGAATTTCAAGATGCCCAATACGTTTTAGATTGTTCTCAACCTCGCGTTGTTTGTAATATAATTGATGATCATAGGACATATTTTGCCATTTGCACCCACCGCAAAGTCCAAAATGTTGACAAATAGGGGAAGTCCTCTTATCTGAATACTCATGAATTTGAGTAACAATTCCTTCAAAGTAAGCTTTCCTTTTTTTTGTAGTTTGAATGGTAACCACATCTCCGGGGACAGCGTTTTTCAGGAAAATAACCCTTCCGTCAGGGGCTTTAGCGATTGCTTTTCCTTTGGCACCGGCATCTACGACTGCTATATTTTCAAAGATCTGCCTTGTATTTTTTTTGCGCATGAGCAAAGGTAAAATCTTTTTACAGATAGGGGAGGGTGATAATTATCAATTTTCAGTTTTCATCTTGAATGAAGGGCATAAGGTGCTTTTATTTAGGCTGTTATAATTTTTTTTGAACTCTTAATTATTTGTAATTTTGTAGCACTGCATAGGATGATTTCTCTCCCAAAGAAGGAATTGATATAGTTTTACTTAAATCGATTTTAAAATGTCTGTCTTAGAAAAAAGAAGCTCTAAAGAGGCTATTGCTCTAGAGGAACAATTTGGTGCCCAAAACTATCATCCATTACCTGTTGTACTGAGTAGAGGAGAAGGCGTATACGTTTGGGATGTAGAAGGGAAGAAGTATTACGATTTTTTGTCGGCCTATTCAGCCGTCAATCAAGGGCATTGTCATCCAAAGATCATTGATGCATTAAAAACACAGGCTGAAAAACTCACCTTAACTTCTCGTGCTTTTTATAATGATATGCTTGGTGTCTACGAGCAGTATATAACCTCTTATTTTGGTTTTGATAAAGTGTTACCCATGAATACAGGGGCCGAAGCTGTTGAAACCGCTATGAAGTTAGCGCGAAAATGGGGCTATGAGAAAAAGGGTATCCCTAATAACAAGGCCCGAATTGTTGTATGTCAGAATAATTTTCATGGAAGAACTATTTCAATAATTTCTGCATCCAATGATCCTGTTGCCACTGAGAATTTCGGACCGTTCACTCCGGGAATCACCTCTATCCGTTACAATGATCTGGATGCTCTTCGTGAAGTCCTGGAAGACCCTAATGTGGCTGCTTTTTTGGTAGAGCCCATTCAGGGAGAGGCCGGAGTATATGTTCCTGATGAAAGATATCTGGAAGAGGCATTTGCTTTGTGTAAAGCAAGGAACGTATTGTTTATGGCAGACGAGGTTCAAACAGGTATTGCGCGTACCGGAAGGCTTTTGGCGAGTTGTGGGAACTGTAGTTGTGCAGATAAGAATTGTAGTGGAACACCCGATGTTAAACCAGATGTATTGATCTTAGGCAAAGCGATCTCAGGAGGAGTCTTTCCCGTATCTGCCGTTCTTGCGGATAATGATATTATGGAGGTTATACGCCCCGGAAACCATGGATCTACCTTTGGTGGAAACCCATTAGCTTGTGCGGTTGCAATTGCCGCTCTGGAAGTGGTTAGGGATGAAGCCTTGGCTGAAAATGCGGATTACCTAGGTAAGCTCTTCCGTAAGGAAATGGCTAAGTTGGCAGAGGAATCACCTCTTGTGCAACTTGTGCGAGGCAAAGGATTGTTGAATGCCATCGTGATCAATGACTCTGAAGACAGCTCTACGGCCTGGGATATTTGTATGGCTCTCAAAGAAAATGGTTTGTTGGCAAAACCTACTCATGGTAATATAATCAGATTTGCCCCGCCATTGGTAATGACTGAAGATCAACTGCTGGAATGTGTTCTAATTATCAAAAAGACCATCTTAGCATTTCAAGAGAAAAATACCTGATCGTATATTATTAGATTTGTGCCTTTACTAAGAGGCAATAAAAAAACCCTAACTGTTACGTTAGGGTTTTTTAATCTATATGGTTCAATCTTAGGATCTGATCTCTTTGATACGGGCTTTTTTCCCGGTAAGACCTCTAAAGTAGAAGATTCTTGCTCTCCTAACTTTTCCTTTTTTGTTGATCTCAACTTTCTGTAGTGCAGGCATATTGATTGGGAAGATTCTCTCTACCCCAACGGTGCCAGACATTTTACGAATAGTAAAGGTCTCTAAGGCACCAGCACCTCTACGCTGAATAACTACGCCTCTGAAAAACTGAGTACGTGTCTTTTCACCTTCCTTGATCTCATAGTATACAGTAATTGTATCTCCGGCAGAGAATTTTGGAAAGTCTTTCTTTGGAATAAATTCGTCTTGAACAAATTTTATTAAGGATTCCATTTGAATAAATTAATTTAAAGTTTTATAAAGTCAACGTTCACGGATATCGTCAGAGGTTGATTTTACCGACTGCAAAAATAGTTGATAAATTATTATTTACAAGGTTTTGCTTCATTTTTTTACCATTCAAAAAGGAATGATTTATTCAAGAAGATCGGGACGGAGTTTTTGTGTCCTTGTATAGGCCTGCTCTTCCCGCCAGTCTTCAATGGCTTTAAAATTCCCACCCAAGAGAACTTCCGGTACTGTAAGTCCCTTGTACTCCCGGGGTCTTGTATATACCGGAGGCGCCAGTAAATTATCCTGAAATGTATCTGTTAAGGCAGAGGTTTCATCATTGAGGACACCAGGAAGAAGTCTTATGATAGCATCGCAGAGGACCGCAGCACCAAGCTCGCCGCCGGATAGAACATAGTCGCCTATAGATATTTCCCTGGTAATAAGGGTGTCTCTCACCCGCTGATCCACGCCTTTATAATGCCCGCAAAGCAAAATGATATTCTTTAATAATGACAAGGAATTAGCCATTTTTTGATTAAGTGTCTTCCCATCCGGACTTAGGTAAATGACCTCATCATACTCTCTTTCCGATCTCAGTTTCTGAATGCATTTATCTATAGGTTCGATCATTAGTACCATACCGGCACCACCACCAAATTGATAATCATCTACCTGATTGTAATTTCCCAGGGAAAAGTCTCTCAAATTATGAATATGAACTTCTACAAGGCCCTTTTCAATGGCCCTTTTTAGAATAGAGGCCTCAAACGGACTTTTTAAAATATCGGGAACAACAGTGATAATATCAATACGCATATCAAAATCAAATATTAGTAGTTGGAATATCTCTTAGACAGCTGTCCAAAAGTAATGAAAACAATGAACATCTTTTTCCCATCCCAAACGCTCGTATAATGCTTGCGCCGGATTATCGATGCCGGTTTCCAGAGCCAATCCCTTAAAGCCCTTCATTTGGCAGTATTCCTGAGAAGCGCGTAACAAGGCTTCCCCTATACCCATTTCTCTATGAGCTTTCCCTACGTAGAGATCATTTAAAATAAAAATAGGCTGTAAGGAAACAGTAGAAAAACTGGGAAACAATTGTACAAATCCGGTTGGTTTATCTCCACTGAGACTCAGGAACAAAACAGATTCGTTTTTTTGGAATCGTTCTTTCAAAAATTGTGTAGCTGCCCTAGTATCAGAATCTTGTTTATAGAATACCCTGTATGCATCCAGTAAGGGTGCCAATGCGGGAATATGTTCAGGTAGTGCCCGAATGATAGTAACAGCCATAATGCCAATAAAAAAGCCCCTTGCGGAGCTTTTTACTATTTTGATTTACGATATTTATTGATCTCGTCTTGCAGCTGCCTGCTAATTCGTTGTTCTCTCTCCAGGGCTCTTCTTCTGTGATCTTCATATTCGGATTCAAGATCGGATAGATTACCCTTCGCCTCCTGGGTAAGCACATTGCTTTGTCTGAATTTGAAAATAAACAATAATAATAACAAGAAAAGTCCAAGGATCATGGTCCATAAAATAACATTATAGGTTGCCTTAGATACCTGTGCTCCAAGAAGTGACATGCTATCTTTTTCATCCGTTACCGAAGTCAGGTTCTTGGTTGTTTCTGATAATTTTTGATTTAGGGAAGCGATGGTGCTTTCCTGAGTATTTATCACACCTTGTAATTGTGTTGTTTTCTTATTTATTACATTAATGGTGTCTATTACATTTTGTCTTAGCTTATCCAGATTAAGAGTCCGGACTACTTCATACCGCTTCCCGTCTGCCCTGTAATTTCCAGACTTCTGGTAGATATAATCAAATTGTGAATTAATGGAACCTCCATCTAAGGATGGTTCTTCGGCTGTAACTTCAGTTTGTGCAAAGGA
This sequence comes from uncultured Flavobacteriaceae bacterium, assembly GCA_963844995.1. GTDB lineage: Bacteria > Bacteroidota > Bacteroidia > Flavobacteriales > Flavobacteriaceae > Muriicola. The sequence goes on from CAWJQE010000006.1 coordinate 17,290, forward strand.
AAGTGCACTGCAAAAAAGAGCTAGTGCAATAAATAGATTTCTAAAATACCCCATTCTAGATAGTTCTTAGTATTAATAGTGATTCAGGAAAAGCTAAAGTACTTCAATATTAGCAATTACGAAAAAAAAATCCACATACATGGTCTTATATTCTAATGTACGTTCTTAAACTTCTATTGGATCACAAGGAACCGATTAATAATAAGTAAAACGCCTAACTTTGGCAATATATTTAGCTAACCGTATCACCTGGTGGGCATACCCATATTCATTGTCATACCAAACATAAAGAACCACATTTTTCCCATCAGGAGATACAATGGTAGCCATACTGTCATAAATGGAAGGGGCCGATGTACCAATGATATCTGTAGAAACCAGTTCATTGCTCAACGAATATTTGATCTGCTCAACAAGATCACCTTCAAGAGCGTATTTCTTTACAATAGTATTTATACTCTCCTTGGAGGTAGTATTTTTAACTTCCAGGTTCAATATGGCTAAAGAACCATTAGGTACCGGTACTCTAATGGCATTAGAAGTAAGTTTCCCTTCCAACGCAGGCAAAGCTTTTGCAACTGCCTTGCCGGCACCGGTCTCGGTTATGACCATATTAAGTGCTGCAGCTCTGCCCCGGCGATACTTTCCATGCATATTGTCTACAAGATTCTGATCATTTGTATATGCGTGTATGGTTTCTATATGTCCTTTTATGATACCTAGTGAATCCTCAACTACCTTTAATATGGGTGTAATTGCATTGGTTGTGCAGGAAGCCGCAGAGTAAATTTTAGTAGTGTCCGGATTAAATTCTCTCTGATTAACCCCATGTACTATATTAGGTATATCTTTTCCCGGAGCAGTAAGCAGTACTTTGGCTACTCCTTTGGCCTTTAAGTGTCGTGAAAGGGACTCAGTATCTCTATAAGCTCCTGTATTGTCTATTACCAAGGCATTTTGAATACCAAGCTTGGTATAGTCTACCTCTTCCGGAGCATTAGCGGTTATCATATGAACGGTAGTGCCATTGATCAGAAGTGCCTTATTTTTGAGGTCAGACTCAACGGTTCCGCTAAACTGTCCGTGGACAGAATCTGTTCTCAAAAGCATTGCCCTTTTTTCCAGGATCTCTGACGTTAGTGACCCTCTGGTTACGATAGCCCTTAATCTCATTTGGTTGCCTTTGCCTGTTTTGGCCATTAATTCCCTGGCGACCAGCCTGCCTATCCTGCCAAAACCATATAAGATCACATCCTTGGGTTCAATCTCATTGCTTTTATGTGCATCTTTTAATTTATCAACCACAAAAGCCTTTACATTGCTGTACTGAGTTTCATCCTCAGCATGATACTCGTAGGTTAGTTTTCCGATGTCTAATTTTGAAGGTGGGAGTTTTAGATCATTTATGGCTCTTAAAATCTCTACAGAATCAAAAATTGAAATTGGTTTTTGAACAAATTCGCCGGCATATTCATGTAAATTGATGATCTCACTTACAGGTTTATCTATGATCTGATTTTTAAAGAGCACCACTTCAATGGCCCGGTCATACCAGAGATCACTAATTATCTTTATGAATTCTGTGGTTGCTTTTCTTCTGTCTGCCTGGAAGGCCAGTTCTTTTTCGTAGGATGAGATCTTGTTCATGTAGGTTGTTGTTTAAAATTGCGGCAAAATTATATATTTCAAACGTTTTCGCCCAATCATTTCGTATTAAAAAAGCGCACCATATTTGGTGCGCTTTTAAATCAAATAACAATTTGTTATTGAAAAATATATCTCATCCGTTCACCATCTTTATTTACGATTGTAAATATGGTCTTACTGTTTCTGGTGATTCTTCCGAAAAGGAATCTGGCTTCCTGAATATCGTCAATTGTTTCACCATTCACTTCCAGTATAATTTTTCCTTCCAAGTCGTATTCCCGATAGGATTCTGGCACTCCCGTAACCTTAACACCCTTTTCGGTTTTATAAAGTTTTTTATCTTTTTCAGTGAGATTTTTAACTTCCAAGCCCATCACCGGTAATTCTACTCGTTGTAATTTTTTCAGGGTAACCGGTATTTCTAAAACATCTCCATCTCTTTCTATGGTCACCTGTACTATGTTTCCCGGCCTTTTGGTAGAAAGATACCCCGTGAGATCCGCAAATTTTCGCACCTTTATTTCATCTATTTGTTTAATGATATCTCCCCTCAATAATTGGGCATCATCTGCACCAGAACCTTCTTCGATCCCATCCACATAGACACCTTCAATTTCATTAATGCCATTCTCTATGGCGTAGGGTGTTCTAAGACCAGGAGCCGTAATACCCAATAATCCTTTCTGTACATTCCCAAATTCCAAAATGTCTTCTACCACCTTTTTAGCAATGTTGCTGGGCACGGCAAAGGAGTAACCAACATAGGAGCCAGTTTGGGATGTAATGGCCGTATTGATCCCTATGAGATCCCCGTTTGTATTGACGAGGGCTCCACCGCTGTTTCCAGGGTTAACCGCTGCATCTGTTTGGATAAAAGATTGGTCCACACCTCCAAGAGCTCTTGCCTTGGCACTAACTATACCTGCTGTAACAGTAGAAGTGAGATTAAACGGATTCCCCACCGCCAAAACCCATTCACCTATCTTGGTGTTATCCGAATCTCCAAATGCCAGATACGGCAATGTCCTGTCTGCATCTATTTTTATTAAGGCGATGTCTGAGTTAGGGTCAGATCCAATAAGTTCTGCTTCGTACGTCTTGTTGTTGTTCAATGTAACCTTTAGCTCACTGGCCTTTGCAATGACATGATTATTGGTAACTATATAGCCATCCGGCGAAATTATAACACCAGAACCTGTTCCAATTTGTGGGACTTGTCTGCCCCCGGAACCGTAAAAAAAGTCAAGAATACTGGATGGAGCCGAACTTAAGGTCATATTTTTCACATGCACCACAGCATTTACAGTTTTTTCAGCAGCAAGGGTAAAATCGGCTTCATTAACACCAGATCCGGCGATTGTATTGGCCAAGTTGCTTGTTTGAAAAATTGGGACATCATTACCGGTATATGAAAATACGGGTTTAGAATTCTCAAAAAATAACATATAGCCTCCTAAAGCGATAGCGCCTCCAAAGATGGCTACCAACAATAAACTTGCAATTCTTTTCATAAATAAATTTATTTTAATAATACTTAAAATTAAAGGTCTTTGATCAAAACACCTTTTCCTTTAACTCCTTTTTAACTGCTAAAAATACCTTAAATAATGTCCTATCTTTGTACCTTGTTTTGTGCTATGGAACTACATTTTCACAAATACCAGGGAACAGGAAATGATTTTATAATCCTGGATAACAGACACCTTCAATTTCCCAAAAATGATACCAATTTGGTAGCTCGTTTATGCGATCGTCGTTTTGGCATTGGGGCAGACGGATTATTGTTACTGGAAGATGACAATTCGTCAGATTTTAAAATGATCTATTTTAATTCTGATGGCAATCTTGGATCCATGTGTGGTAATGGTGGGCGATGCCTGGTAGCTTTTGCAAATACACTTGGATTAGTGAATGGCAAAGTAAAGTTTATGGCTAGTGATGGATTACATGAAGCTAACATTGCAGGAGAACAGGTATCTTTAAAAATGTCTGACGTATCCATGATCAATAAAAAAAAGAATGCATTTTTCCTTAATACAGGTTCTCCGCACCATGTACAATTGGTTAAGGACCTTAACAATTTTGAGGTTGTAAAAGAAGGAAGACGACTAAGGTTTGGCGTATATGGCGAAAAAGGGAGTAACATCAATTTTGTGGAGCAACTCTCCCCGGATACGTTTATGGTAAGGACCTATGAGCGAGGGGTAGAGGATGAGACTTTTTCTTGCGGAACAGGAGTAACAGCCGTGGCTTTGGCCATGCATTATGCCGAAAAGACAGAACACAAGGAGGTTAATATAAAGACAAAGGGAGGAGATCTTAGTGTTGGTTTTAATGCAGTACAAAAGGGATATAAGGATATCTTACTGAAAGGACCGGCAACATTTGTTTACAAAGGTACTATACAATGGTAGAACTCATAGGAAAGAAAGTAGTACTTCGGGCCCTGGAACCGGAAGACCTCGAATTTCTCTATACTCTGGAGAATGATACAGGACTGTGGGAAATAAGCGGTACTCAAACCCCTTATTCTAAACATATATTAAAGAAGTATTTGGAAAATTCTCATAGGGATATCTATGAGGTAAAGCAGCTTAGGTTGGCAATATGTAATAAGAAAGGGGCCTTACTGGGACTCATTGATCTATTCGACTTTGATCCTAAAAACCAACGAATTGGTCTTGGTATTGTGATACTAAAACAAAAGAACAGAAATCAGGGTGTGGGTGCTGAAGCAATAGATCTTATTAGCTCATTTGCCTTTACTTCGCTCCAGGTTAGACAGGTCTTTGCCAATGTTCTGGAAGATAATTTGGCCAGTATTCATCTTTTTAAGAAAATGGGATTCTCACAAACGGGAATTAGGAAAGAATGGATACGATCTGATGGCCAGTTTAAGAATGAATACTTATTTCAAAAGTTTAATCCATCATGTATCTAAGAAAAATTATTCTGGTTGTATTGCTAATAGGATTACTCATAGGAGGCATCTTTGTGTATTACGTATATTCTGCATTTTTCTCCACAAATACGGCTTTTCAAAATAAAGAGGCTTATGTGTATATTCCCTCTAACGCGAAACATGGCAGATCTGGAGGAATTGCTAACCCCATTACTAAAGGATTATGAGTCGTTTAGGACGGTGGCAGAACGGAAGCAATACAGTGAGCGCGTAAAAGGAGGTAAATACATTCTCCGTAAAGGGATGAATAATAATGAGATCATCAATACACTACGCAGCGCGAACACACCCGTTAAGGTATCCTTTAATAATCAGGAATCACTTGAAGCCCTGGCCGGAAGGGTCGCACAACAAATTGAGGCCGATAGTATTTCACTAATCAATGCGTTTCAGGATAAAACCTTTTTAAAAGAACAGGATGCAAACCTCGAAACTAGCCTTGGGATCTATATTCCAAATAGCTATGAATTCTTTTGGAACTCTTCTGCTATTGATTTCAGGGAACGAATGGCAAAGGAATACAAGCGTTTCTGGAATGAAGAAAGACTAATGAAAGCACGTTCGAAGGGGCTAAGCCCCAACCAGGTTATTTCTCTTGCGGCTATTGTTCATAAAGAAAGTGCAAAAATAGACGAACGGCCAAAAGTAGCGGGGGTATATCTTAATCGTTTGCGGAAAGGAATGCCTTTGCAAGCAGATCCTACCGTAATTTATGCTCTGAAACAAAAACTCAATAATTTTGACACCATCATACGAAGGGTTCTATACAGGGACCTAACCATAGATTCACCCTATAACACATATAAATATGCAGGGTTGCCTCCCGGGCCTATCACCATGCCCGATATTTCTGCAATAGATGCTGTTTTAAATGCGGAAGATCATGACTATTACTATTTCGTAGCAAATGTTGAAAACTTTGGGTATCATAAATTTGCAAAAAATCTCCAACAACACAACCGGAATAAGGAGCAATACATCCGATGGATAAACAGCCAAAATATTAACAGATAGACATTTTATCGATTAAAAACATCCGTTTATACTAAAAATAGCATAATACTCATCTAATCATGAGGCTGTACGCAAAAAGCTGCTATATCTTTGTAGAGTGAAATTTAAGCAAAACCCTATTTGGTTCGTAAGTCTTAAGAAAACACAACTATGAGAAAGTGGATAAGTATAATCTGTCCTCTTATCATGATTTTAATTTTAGCAAGTTTTGGAACGTCCCCCAAAAAGTTAGTTAAAGTTCCTGAATCGCTATTAGTTAAAGAACCTACGTTGGTTTTGTTTCCCAAAGACAGAACTATTATGCCTGCCTCCATGGTGATACCGCCCTTTGTGGGTAGTTCCTTTGTTGGTTTTAAGGAGGCACTTGCCTTTAAAGAATCTTCAGGCGATTATTTTACCATCAATACACTGGGTTATCTGGGGAAATACCAGTTTGGTATTGGCACCCTTCAATTAATGGGTGTTTACAATGCCACCAAATTCCTCAACGATCCTACATTACAAGAAAAGGTCTTTAGGACCAATTTAGCTAGAAATAAATGGATCTTAAGAAAGGACATTCACAGGTTTGTTGGTAAACAAATACGTGGTATTGAGATCTCTGAATCAGGAATTTTGGCAGCAGCCCATCTTGCGGGACCTGGAAATATCAAAAAATATTTACGCTCATACGGGCAATTAGACACAACGGATGCTTATGGAACAAGTATCTCTCACTACCTGAAGTTATTTTCAGGTTATGATGTCTCCACTATAATTGCCAGGAGGAATCCTAAAATATAATTTTTACGAAGACTTGTTATCACCCCGATATTTTCGGGGTTTTTTTATGCCTGAATCAGAAAGATGGCCGGTCTCTTGTGAAGATCAAGGCTTTCATTACGCCAATCACCCACGGTCTTTGTTTTGATAAATTCTGTCGGCAGGGTAATATCTGCGGCCAAACAAAGCAGGGTGCCGGGGGCAAGATGTTTGATAACATCCTGAAATAATTTATCATTCCTGTATGGGGTCTCTATAAAAAGTTGGGTTTGATTCTTTTCCTTTGAAAGCCGTTCCAACATTTTTAAGCTTCTTTTTCGTTCACCGGCTTCAATAGGGAGATACCCATTAAAGGCAAAATTCTGACCGTTGAGGCCACTTGCCATCAAAGCCAATAGAATTGAAGAAGGCCCCACTAATGGCACTACCTGTATTCCTTTTTCGTGAGCAAGTCGAACCACATCGGCACCAGGGTCTGCTACTCCAGGGCAACCAGCTTCGGACAATACTCCAATGTTATGACCATTTAAACATGGATCCAGGAAAGCAGGGATGCTGTCTGGTTCTGTAAATTTATTAAGTTGTTCAATATGAAGCTCTGGCTGGGACTTCCGCGGAAGGATCTTTTTGATGAAATGTCGGGCAGTTTTTTCGTTTTCAACTATATAATAATCGATTGTCTCGATGGCTTGTTTGATTGAAATGGGCAGCACCTCCAGTGGTTCTGTTTCCCCTAGTGTAGTAGGAATAAGATATAATTTTCCTATGGTAGTTTCCTTAGCTTTCATCTCTGAGGTCATTTGGCGCTAATAGGTCCTTTATCAATACATCACATGCCTTATCTATAAGATGATACACTTCTAGGAAGCCATCTTGTCCGCCATAATAGGGATCAGGAACTTCCGTATAATTAGAGTCTGTGCCGTCTAATAACAGTCTAACTTTCTTCTTGAGATCTTCCGAAGGAGCCAATGCACAGACATTGCTGTAATTTTCCTTGTCCATAACAAAAATATGATCAAAGGAATAAAAATCCTCCGTTTGAAATCTACGACAACGTTGCCGACTTATGTCAATATTATGTTCGTTTGCAACTTCTATGGAACGGGGATCCGGAGCAGTTCCTATGTGATATCCGGCAGTGCCTGCAGAATCTACAAAGATTTTGGCGGGGTCTACCTTAGAATGGAGAATACCTTCGGCTAAGGGCGATCTGCATATATTCCCCAGACATACCATTAACACCTTTACCTTCATGGGAGTTTTAGGAAAATTTCTTCGTCAGGTCTTCGATGTACTTCCTGAATTGTTTGTCTGTTTCGGCCAGATTATCTACGGTCTTGCAAGCGTGAAGTACCGTGGCGTGGTCTCGTTTTCCTATCTGGGAGCCTATACTGGCCAATGAGGCCTTTGTAAACTTTTTGGCGAAGAACATAGCCAGCTGTCTGGCTTGTACAATATGACGTTTCCTGGTCTTAGATTGGAGTGTGGCAACGTCCATCTCGAAATAATCAGAGACCACTTTCTGGATATAATCGATTGAAACCTCTCGCTTAGTGTTCTTTACGAATTTCTCAACTACCTGTTGTGCTAGCTCCAGGGTTACTTCGCGTTTATTGAATGAAGATTGAGCAATTAGTGAAATTATAGCACCTTCTAATTCTCTGATGTTTGTTTTGATATGTTTTGCAACATATTCAATGATGTCATCCGGCATTTCTACCCCATCCCTGTACAATTTGTTCTTTAGGATAGATATTCTTGTTTCGTAATCCGGATTTTGTAATTCTGCAGACAATCCCCATTTAAATCGGGATAACAGGCGTTGCTCAATATCCTGCATGTCAACAGGAGCTTTATCTGAGGTAAGGATTACCTGTTTTCCATTCTGATGGAGATGATTGAAAATATGGAAGAAAACATCTTGTGTCCCTGATTTGCCCGATAAGAACTGTACATCGTCAATGATCAGTACATCGATCAATTGATAGAAATGGATAAAATCGTTTCGGGTATTCTTTTTAACAGATTCAATATACTGCTGTGTAAATTTTTCAGCAGATATATAAAGTACTGTTCTCTCAGGGTATTTATCCTTAATATCAACGCCAATGGCGTGTGCAAGGTGTGTTTTCCCTAAGCCAACACCCCCAAAGATCAACAAGGGATTAAAAGAAGTACCTCCTGGCTTGTTGGCCACTGCCATCCCGGCAGAACGTGCCAGTCTGTTGGAGTCACCTTCCAGGAAATTCTCAAAATTATAGTTTGGATTTAATTGGGATTCTATTTTGATGTTCCTAATACCAGGGATCACAAACGGATTTTTTAATTCCGGATTCTTGGATTTAATAGGCACATCCATTTCCTGGGTCAAAACACCGCCTCGGTTGGCACTTGGGATACGTTCAGTAAAGGGTTCCTTGTTGCCGTAAGTATTCTCCATTTTTATGATATATACCAACTTCGCCTGTTCACCAAGTTCTTTTGTAAGAGCAACTTTAAGTAATTTGACATAATGTTCCTCTAGCCATTCGTAAAAGAATTTACTGGGAACCTGAATGCTGAGTGCTTTTTCTGAAAGTTTAACTGGTTTTATAGGCTCAAACCATGTTTTGAATGCCTGCGGTTGGATGTTATCTTTGATAAATACCAAGCAATTGTTCCATACGGAATTAGCAGTAACACTCATTTTAAAAAATCTCTATTTACTGGTTAGTGATTTAAGCTAGTTGGTCAAAGAAAAATCGGAAAATTGTTTCTTTTTAGAGTGAGACAAATATGTGAACAAAAAAGCTAAAAAAAAAATGATTTGCAGTTGAATTTATGCTTTTTTTTTCGCATGTTCCGGTACATTTCGCTTCACCTTTAAATATATAGTTTTTAACTGAAAAATGGCGCAACAAAATACATTTTCTTTTCGAGTTCGATACAGTGAGACCGATCAAATGGGGGTGGTATATCACGGCAATTACGCACAGTATCTGGAGATGGGTAGGGTAGAATGGCTGAGGTCTATGGGATTCTCCTACAAAAAAATGGAAAATGACGGTATAATGCTGCCAGTTATTTCCTTGCAAATGAAATTTAAGAAATCTGCCACCTATGACGATCTGATCACCGTAACTACCTCATTGACAAAATTACCTTTGGTACGAATCGAATTTGATTATGAAATAAGAAATGAAGAAGGTGAATTGTTGGTCACGGCTAATACTGTTCTTGCTTTTATTGATATGAAAACAAAACGCCCAACAAAATGCCCTTCTGCAATTCTAGATCATCTACAAATATAGATTTTACACGTCTAAATGAAGGAAAGGCTCTTATTCCTTCACTTTAACATGCTGAAGCGAAAGAAAGAGATTCTTGATCTTAGTTAGATGACTTTTACGAATGGAAAGTGTGAGTTGGCATTTCATTTCCATGGTCTGTGAAACTATTTGCAGCGAATGTTTTTTTACAATGCGCATCACTTTGTTCATAGATGCATAGTCAAATTCAAGCAAAAGAGGTACCTGTAAGGTCTTTTTAATGATCTTAGCATCCCGTAAGGCCAATTGTGCAGCAGATCTATAGGCCGAAATAAGGCCTCCAACCCCTAGTTTTGTTCCTCCAAAATACCGAACCACAACAACTAAAATATCAGTTACTTCAAAAGCCTGGATCTGACCGTAAATGGGCATTCCTGCTGAATGATTAGGTTCTCCGTCATCATTTACACGATACGATATTTCTTCGACCCCCAATTGCCATGCATAACATACATGGTTGGCACCCAGATGTTCATTTCTAAGGGTTTCTAAATACTTTTTAATGTCTGCCTCATTTTCCACAGCATAGGCATATCCCAGAAATTTGCTGTTCTTTTCTTTATAAAGAATGCCACTTATATTAGATCTAATTGTTCTGTATTGGTCTTTATCCATAGCCCTTAAAATACTGCTACCAGCAAAATACTTAAAACAGCCATTGTAATTCCTACCCAATTTTTGGTGCTGAGGACCTCCTTAAATAGTAGTATCCCTAACAGGGTTGAGAACATTACAATGGCAACATTATTAATGGTAAAAACCGAGGCACTATTGAGTACTTCATTCTGTAATGCCCGAAGAAGAAAATAAATAGAGAAAAAATTTGGAACTCCCAGGGCAATTCCCCCAAGAATACTTCTGGGAAGAATTTTCACAGGGGTTTTCCAGGATCTGAAGAGAATAAAAATAAGTCCACACAGAGCGGCACTTGCGAATACTGTAGAAGAAAATATGGGGAATTCCACCGTGGGAACCAGGTATTGCTCAGCATATTGAATGCTGGCATCAATAATTCCTGATCCTAGGAATACCAAAAGTGGCAGGTATAACGCTCTTCTGTTAAATGCCATCCCACCTTTTTTTACAGAGGTAAAATAAACGGCGGCCAGCGCCAATAGTATCCCTACAACCTTTAAGGGGCCCAGGTCCTCACCATATATAATTACACCCAGAAGTACGGGAATAGTAAGGGACATTTTAGTTGCCACAGAAGCCACAGAAACTCCGAGTATCTGTGAGGTCTTCGCCATTAAATTGAAAATGATGATAAACAGCAACCCCAAAAACAGTGTGCCAAAGAACCATTTTTTTGATGGAATTTCCATAAGACTCACCGTTACATCGGAAAGAAAAAAACCTACGGTACAGGCTGTCATGTAGTTTACAATGATAGCGTACAATGTTTGTACCCGAAATCTGGTATATAACTTGAAGATGACAAAGATCAAACTAGAACACAAGATACTCAGGGTCAGATCTAACATATTAAATATGGGAATTAAGTTCTGTCACATCTTCTTCACCCACTTTCAAGTGCCAGGTCTGGAACCCAAGTTGTTTGGCACTTAGGATATGTTCTATAGTGTCATCAATGAATAGTGTTTCTTTTGCAGCCAGGCCATGTTCTGTAAGGAACATCTTAAATATTTCAGGGTCTGGTTTTCTCATGCCTATACAATGCGATAGATAAAATCCTTCAAAACACGCCTTAAATGTCGCGTATTTTTGAGCTCCCATGTGAGATAGTACCTTTTGGATATGAAGTTCATTTGTATTACTCAAAAGAAAAAGCCTGTACTTCTGCTTATTTGCTAATTTTTGGAGGAATTGGAATCTTCTCTCAGGGAAATCGAGAATAATGGCATTCCATGCATCAATGATCTCTTCTCTTGTTGAGTTTGGCAAAAATCCATTAACGGCTTCCAAGAACGATGGGGTATCTAGCATGCCTTTTTCGTACGAACTTGCGAGGGGAAATAGACCTTCCGGAATTTCGTTGTATCCTGCCTTGATCAAAGCCTGTATAGTAGCTGATTTATCAAGATTGATAAATACATCGCCAAAATCGAATATTATATTCTTAATCATTTCGCAAAATGGATAAGGTATCCTGACCAAGGTGTGTTTGGGTTATTTCATTTCCTTTAATTTCCGGGACTTTGAGACCCGTATTAAAAGAATTAGGTCCGGTAAAGATCCTTGCTTCATCCCAAAGATCTGCCTTAATAAAAGTAGTAAGTGTAGCGGCACCACCTTCAATAATTACACTTTGTATATTCCTCTTAAACAAGGTGTTGCAAATTTGAGAAACTACCTCATGAGAGAAATCGATACATTCATATTGTACACCTTGTTGGACATTAACAGGGACATCATTTTGTGTAAAAATCAGTGTTTCCGCAGTTCTATCAAAGATGTTGTACGAAGCAGGTATTTTCAGGTCCTTATCAAGGATGATCCTTAGCGGGGAGTTACCTGACCAGGATCTGGTAGTTAATTTAGGATTATCTAAGAGCACCGTGTTGGTACCTGTTAAGATAGCCTGTTCCTCACTTCGCCATTGGTGTACTTTCTGTCGCGAATAGCGGTTGGTGATCCAGAAAGGGCGTGGATCTTTTTCTCGTTTGTTGATCGAAGGTGCCATAAAACCATCCCGGGTTTGTGCCCATTTCAGGATAATATAGGGACGTTTCTTTTCATGGAATGTAAGGAAACGTCTGTGATGATCACGACATCTGCTCTCCAAAACAGGGGTAACCACTTCACAGCCGGCAGCCAAAAGTTTTTCAATTCCTTTTCCACCTACCTTATGATGCGGATCTTTTATACCAATAACCACTCTTGGGATCTCAGATGAAATGATCAGATCAACGCATGGCGGGGTTTTACCATGGTGGGCACATGGTTCCAGGGTGACGTACAAGGTCGACTTTTTCAGGAGTTCCTTGTTCTTTACAGAACGGATGGCATTTACTTCTGCATGTGACCCTCCAAAAGGGCTGGTGAAACCCTCTCCAATGATGATATTTTTGTGAGTGATAACACAGCCTACCATAGGATTGGGTGCAGTGGTTCCAAGACCGTTTTTGCCGAGTTCAATGGCTCGCAAAATATATTTTTCGTGTATCTTCACATCGCAAAAATAGGATATTAATCATGATTTCAGACGCTCTTAGAATCAGGGAAATATCGCCTGCCGATAATACACAGCTAGCCAAGGTAATCCGAACTGTACTTGAAGAGCATCAGGTGCCTAAAATAGGAACTACCTATGCAGATCCTATCCTCGATTCGCTATATGAATATTACAACAAGGATAAGGCGGCTTATTACGTGGTAGAAAATCATGATAAAATTATAGGAGGGGGAGGAATCATAGGGTTAGAAGACTATGACGGGAATGTATGTGAATTGCAGAAAATGTATTTTTTAAAAGAAGCCCGGGGGTTGGGGATGGGTACAAAAATGCTGAAATGTTGCCTGGATCGTGCGGAAAAAGAAGGATATGATTTTTGCTATCTGGAGACCATGCCCTACATGAAAAACGCCCTGAAACTTTATGCTAAATGGGGTTTTGATTACCTGAAGGCTCCAATGGGAAATACCGGCCATTATTCATGTACCGTTTGGATGCTTAAAAAACTAAAAACTTGATCTATCACCAATGTTACTAAAAGACATTAAACATATTTTTCATCAGGAACTAGACATCCAATATGGGACAGAAGAAGTATCACATTTCTTCTATTACTTTGTAGAAAGCTATCTGGGGCTACCCCGGTTTCATCTGGCGATTCACCCGCAATGGATCGTTACCAAGGAAGAAGAATCCTTATTTTTTGATGGCCTTGCGGCATTGAAGCGAGGAAGGCCTATACAGTATATACTGGGCACTACCACTTTTCTGGATCTTCCCTTGATAGTCAATGAACATGTCTTAATTCCAAGGCCGGAAACAGAGGAATTGGTTCAATGGGTGATAAAGGACTACCAAAAATCAACGGCTACTCTAAAGATTTTGGATATAGGTACAGGCAGTGGTTGTATTGCCATTGCCCTGGCAAAATACTTGCCTAATGCTGAAGTAACTGCCATTGATATTTCGAAAGAGGCCCTGGCGGTGGCAAAACTAAATGCTAAGGAAAACAAAGTAACGGTCGCATTTAAACACGCAGATCTTATGACCATGGACATTAGTGAACAAGACTATGACATTGTAGTTTCTAATCCTCCCTACGTGCTTGAAAGAGAAAAGATCTCAATGCAAGAACATGTAAAGAATTCAGAACCCCACATAGCACTTTTTGTTCCGGATACGCAACCCTTGTTGTATTATGAATATCTTGCTAAAGTGGCACAAAGGAACCTAAAAAAGGGAGGTAGTTTGTATCTTGAGATCAACGAATCATTTGGGAAAGAAGTTAGTGATCTATTGAAGGAACATGCCCTTGCCAATATAGAAATAAGGCAAGATCTGCATGGGAAGGACCGCTTCATTAAAGGAACGAGGCAGTCGCAAAAGACTTAGAATCTAGTTTACATGAACATCGAAGAGAAAATAAAGAGACTTAGGGAGGAACTGCACGATCATAATTACAGGTACTATGTGCTGGACGCACCCGTCATTTCTGATTATGATTTCGACATGAAGTTGAAAGAGCTCCAGTCTCTGGAGGAAGCGCATCCCGAATTTCAAGATAAGACCTCGCCTACAATGAGGGTAGGGGGTACGGTAACCAAGAATTTCAATACTCTTGTGCACGAACAACGGATGTACTCTCTGGACAACTCCTATTCCAAAGAAGAATTGTTAGAATGGGAACAGCGCGTAAAACGCAATCTTGGGGATGCAGAAGTAAGCTATACCTGTGAATTAAAATACGATGGGGCCTCTATAAGCCTGAGTTATGAAGACGGTCAACTTGTACGGGCATTGACCAGAGGTGATGGGTTTCAGGGCGATGAGGTTACAGCCAATGTTAAAACCATTCGCTCAGTCCCCTTGCATTTACGTGGAAATTTCCCTGCCAGATTTGATATAAGAGGTGAGATCATCTTGCCTTTAGAAGGCTTCGAAAGAATGAATGAGGAGCGAATTAAAAATGGTGATGATCCTTATATGAATCCCAGGAATACAGCATCTGGAAGCCTTAAATTACAGGATAGTGCCCTAGTGGCTGAAAGACCCCTTGATTGTTTATTATATGCGTTGGTTGGGAGAGATCTTCCGGCAAAAACTCATTATGAACTACTGGAAAAAGCACGAGGATGGGGATTTAAAATACCCAGGGAAGCTCAATTATGTCATTCCATGAAGGAGGTTTTAACTTTCCTGGAGCACTGGGACATTCATCGACATGAATTGCCTTACGAAACAGATGGGGTCGTTATTAAAGTCAATGATCTACAACAGCAGGAAGAATTGGGCTATACTGCCAAATCGCCTCGCTGGGCCATTGCCTATAAGTTCAAAACAGAACAGGCTAGCTCGGTTTTAGAGAAGATCACCTATCAGGTGGGGCGAACAGGAGCAATTACGCCTGTGGCAAACCTTCAACCCGTTTTATTGGCAGGAACTACCGTAAAGCGCGCTTCCTTGCACAATGCAGATCAGATAGCAAAGCTCGATATTCGGGAAGGGGATACCGTATTTGTTGAAAAAGGAGGTGAAATTATTCCGAAAATCGTTGGGGTAGACCTAACAAAACGTCCAGCAAATTCGGCTCCTACGGCATATATTACCAACTGTCCGGAATGTGGCACCTTACTTCAGAGGGAAGAAGGGGAGGCTCAGCACTTTTGCCCAAACACAACGGGTTGCCCACCACAGATTACAGGGAGAATTCAGCATTTTATTTCCAGAAAGGCCATGGATATAGACGGACTTGGGGCTGAAACCGTCGAATTATTGTTTAAAGAAGGACTTATTGAGAATTATGCAGATCTCTATACGCTCACCAAGGAACAGATCATTCCTTTAGAACGCATGGCGGAAAAGTCAGCCGAAAATCTTGTTCAGGGAATTGCTGATTCAGTGAAGATCCCGTTTGAACGCGTATTATTTGGACTGGGGATCCGCTTTGTAGGTGAAACCGTAGCAAAGACTCTGGTAAAAGCCTATAAAAATATCAATGATTTAATGGCGGCATCTTCTGAAGAATTGATGGAGGTCAATGAAATTGGCCAGCGTATTGCGGAAAGTGTCGTTTCTTTTTTTAAAGAAAACAAGAACCGGGAGATCATTGAAGAACTGAAAAGATACGGGCTTCAGTTCTCTCTAACGGAAGAACAGCTTCAAAATCAGACAGACCTTTTAAAAGGGAAGACCCTGGTAGTCTCAGGCGTTTTTGAAAATCTGGAGCGTACAGAACTCAAAAAGCTTATTGAGGATAATGGGGGTAAGGTAAGTTCTTCCATTTCTTCCAAAACATCCTATTTGGTTGCGGGGAATAATATGGGTCCAAGTAAACGAACCAAAGCAGAATCCCTGGGTGTGCCCATTATCTCGGAAGCTGATTTTATGGAATTGATACAATAATTATCGAATGGATTAATTTTCGGATATATGACCTCTTTCCATAGCATACAGGAATTCTATAAACTAGTGGAGCATTTAGAGGTGCCACCCTCCTCCTGGAAGGAAGAGAATGCTGCCCTATGGTGGGAAGCCAAAGGGAACTGGGAAAAGGCCCATGAACTAGTTGATTCCCTTTCTACCCCGTCAGCTACCTGGATCCATGCCTACCTGCACCGAAAGGAGGGAGATCAATGGAATGCCGAATACTGGTATCGAAGGGCAAGAAAACCCGTCCCTGAAAAATCCCTTGAGGCAGAATTTGAAGATATTGTTAAGGCATTGATGATTTCCTAGGCTATACGTGCAATACCATTGATAATCAAGTTGTCTTTGGATATATAATAAGGTGTGGACCTAGACCGTAATAGAGATTCCCTCCCCGCTACTTTTTTTTGTTCCATCGAAGTAAAAATCGATCCGGCCCAGATTGATACCATAACATCCTACCTGGTTGATCAAGACAGGTATGTCTTTTCGGTTGTTGCGGATAACCGGAGTTTTGAGAAAGGTATGTGTATGGCCACCTATGATAAGATCTATATCTTCTGTTTTGGAAGCCAAAAGAACATCACTTGGGGATTGAGGCTCATTTTTATATTCATATCCCAGGTGTGACAGGCAAATCACCAGGTCGCACTTTTTTTCTTCTTTGAGGACCCTACTCATATCTTGCGCAATTTCAATAGGATCGAGGTATTGGGTTTCCTTATACAGTTTCTTTGTGACCAATCCTTCTAGCGCTATCCCAAGCCCAAAAACGCCCACTTTTAACCCATCAACTACAAAAATCTTAAAAGGGGAGGTGAAGCCATCCAAAACGGTATTGGTGAAATCATAGTTAGCAGAGAGAAAGTCAAAATTTGCATAGGGCATTTGAGCTAACAGTCCATCTACACCATTATCAAAATCATGATTCCCGATGGTAGCTGCATCATAACGAAGGGTACTCATTAATTTAAACTCTAACTCGCCTCCATAAAAATTAAAATAGGGTGTGCCCTGAAAAATATCACCCGCATCCAAAAGCAAGGTATTAGGATTTTCATTTCGAATCTTAGAAATAAGAGTGGCCCTTCTGGCCAAACCGCCCATATTAGGGAAAGCGGCGTGGTCTATTGGAAATGGATCGATATGACTATGGACATCGTTGGTATGTAAGATCGTAATTTGTTTTTTGGAAAACGACGAACAACTATTTAATAAGGTGCCACCCAGACCAACAAATCCGGCACTCGAGATAGTATTTTGAATAAATGATCTGCGTTTCATGGATGCTTAAGTTGGATTATCCGATCATCTACAGTGGCCTCCAGTGTATCTACATTTGTAAAATAATCTATCATGGCATTTCTTAACAAATAGTCGAGTTCTGTAACACTTTTATTTTCCTTTAAAAAGTTCATATTTCCTCCTCCGTCTAAGAGATAATCAATGGTGGCAAGGTAGTAGGTTTTATTCTCGTCAAAAGGTTTGCCCCGGATGTTTACGGATCGCAATGTGCCATCACTGTTAAGCACGATCTTCATACCACTGAATGGCTGAGGTCTGTTAGAAGTAATGAGATATCTAACAATTTCCCTGATGGTTGTCCCGGGAAGTTCAAGGACCACAATGTAATTCTCAAAAGGCATTACTTCAAAGGCTGTTCGGGCTGTTACTGAGCCGGCAGAGATAATGCTGCGTATCCCACCGTAATTCAGCAAAGCCATGTCTACTTCATGCCCCGTTCGCAATTTAAAAATGGGCTGAGATTGCCTCATTAAAATATCGGCCATCAGATTACCTTCGGAGGTGTTTAATTGGCCGTCTGTCCTTGTAATGTCCTTCGGAGCGTAGGCCAGGGCGCTATCTAATACTGTATTGATCCTATTGCGATAAGGGGTGATAAACACTTCAATGGAATCGTTGGAGGGAATTTCTGAATTTATAGGAAGTTGGACACCTTTAATGGAGGTTAAATGTGACGGACCTTCAACACAGGCAGTAAGGAGAACAATTGTTATAAATACAACAAAATGTTTCATATTTAAATCGTCTAAACGTGATAACTTAGCCCTGTGAAATGCTAAGAGAATGGTTACCTTTACCAAAACGTAAAGATAGATGTTTTTACAGGGACTCAAGGACAAATTAAAGCATAAATCGGGTGAAAAATACCTTAAGACTGAACTCTTAAAAATCCCGGATCTTGAGAGAATCAGAAAGGAGATTAGGAAGGTTGGGGTCATTGTAGATCTCGACACTTTTCAAAATGCAGATCTTTTTTATCAGTTCATTGAAATGTTCAATTTGAGACCCAATGCCGTTAAAATAATTGGGTATAGAGGGTTTTACGATAAAAACTCCCCCTATTCAACGCCTGTTTTTTCTGACAAGGACCTGGGTTGGGGAGGAGCCGTTGAAAATAGTTATGCTCTAGAGTTTTTGAACAAGGAATACGATCTTCTTGTGAATTATTACACACAGGATACGTTGATCCTGAAACTTATGACTGTGAAGACCAAAGCAAGAATAAAAGTTGGTTTTGCTGAGTTAGATCCTGAGTTGAATGATCTTATACTTCAAACACAGCTGCAAGATTTTAATACCTTTAAAACGGAATTAAAGAAGTATTTAATGGTAATGAATGAATTATAAACATGGAGCAATTATATGGAACGGGAGTAGCACTGGTAACTCCTTTTAAAAGAGACAGTTCTGTTGATGTGGAGGCACTGAGAAGGGTAGTGCGCTACTCCATAGATGGAGGCGTAGATTATTTGGTGGTTTTAGGGACCACAGCTGAATCGGTAACACTGAATTCAGAGGAGAAGCAATTAGTAATTCAAACGGTTGTAGAAGAAAATAAAGGACATTTACCTTTGGTAATAGGAATTGGTGGAAATAATACCTCTCTGCTCGCTCAAGAATTAAAGAATGCCGATCTGGAGCCCTTTGATGCTGTGCTTTCAGTGTCGCCCTATTATAACAAGCCCACCCAAGAAGGCATTTATCAACATTATAAAATGTTGGCTGCGGTATCTCCTAAACCAATAATCCTATACAATGTACCGGGACGAACCGGTAGTAATATGTTGCCCGCTACGGTAGTTAGGTTAGCAAAAGATTGCCCTAATATAATAGCAATAAAAGAGGCTTGCGGGAACATGGATCAAATTAGGCAGCTAATAAAGGAAGTGCCTTCCGGCTTCTATGTAATATCCGGAGATGACATTACTGCTGTTCCAACAGTGGTAGAGGGTGGAATTGGTGTTATTTCGGTATTAGGGCAAGGAATGCCTGTTCAGGTGAGTAAAATGATACGTCTGGGTCTTAATGGAGATAATGAAGGAGCCTATCAATTACACCATGCATTAACGCCCGCTATGAATCTTATTTTTGAAGAGGGAAACCCGGCAGGGATCAAAGCTGTTTTTGAGGGTCTCGGAATATCAACAGCTGTTGTTCGCTTACCGCTAATTGAAGCATCCTCCACTTTAAAGTCGAAGATTTCTTCGTTCGTAAAGTCGTTTGCGGTCTCAATATGAGTGCCAATAGTTAAAACTTCCTCAAAACCTTCTGTTTAAAGGGTTGAACCTAGTATGTTTGTGCTAAAGATTTAGTTTTTTATTCCACTTAGAATCCTTAATTTTGCAAAATGTTTTTGAAGCACCGAATCTTATTCCTCTTGGCCGTAGTAGCTTTATTGTCACAATCTTGTAATGAGTACCAAAAGGTATTAAAGAATGAAGATGTTAAAGCCAAGTACGACATGGCTGAGAAATACTATGAGGCCAAGGATTATAAACGGGCAAATAGGTTATTTGAACAGATAGCACCTAAGTATGTTGGGAAACCACAAGGGGAGCGTGTTCAGTTTTTTTTAGCAGACACCTATTATCAGGTACGGAACTACAATTTTGCAGGATATCAATTTGAACGTTTTCTAAAGTCCTACCCAAAAAGCGATAAAGCAGCTGAGGCTGCATTTTTAGGGGCTAAAAGTTATTATATGCTTTCCCCGAGTTATTCTTTAGACCAAACAGATACCGATAAAGCACTTGTTAAACTACAGAACTTCATCAATGCTTATCCCGAATCAGAATTTATGTCCGAGGCTAATGGTATGGCCAAGGAACTTACGACCAAGAAGGAGAAAAAGGCATTCGAAATAGCTAAGCAGTTTACTAAACTAGGCAATTCGTATATTCTGGACTACAGCATTTCAGCTGTGGCAGCATTGGATAATTTTGTTTCTGATTTTCCGGGAACAATTTTCAGGGAAGAGGCCCTTTACCTCAAATTGGTAGCAACAGTAAATTTAGCTCTCAATAGTACACTAAATAGAAAAGAGGAACGTTTGGAAACCGCAGAAGCGGCCTACAAGAATCTCTTAAAATATTATCCGAGTACCAGCTTTTTAAAAGATGCTGATAACTTGCAGGAAAAATTAAGTAAAGAAAAGACCCGTTTTAAAGAACAAGAAAATCTAGCGAAATGAACATGAACGATTTAAAGAATTCCAAAGCACCGGTTTCTACCGTAACGATCGACAGAAATGAATTCGATCTGAAGACCGATAACATCTATGAGGCTATTTCCATAGCTTCTAAAAGAGCCATTCAGATCAATTCAGAGATCAAAAAGGAATTATTAGAGAAGTTAGAAGAATTTGCCACCTATAGTGATAGTCTTGAAGAAGTTTTTGAGAACAAGGAGCAGATAGAAGTTTCTAAATTCTACGAAAAATTACCTAAACCACATGCCATGGCCATCAGTGAATGGTTAGAAGATAGAATTTACTACCGCAATACTGAGAAAGACGGAGAATAAATGTTAGTCGGCAAAAAGATCCTTTTGGGAGTTACCGGAGGTATTGCCGCCTACAAGACCGCTTTCTTAGTACGCTTACTTATAAAATCCGGCGCTGAAGTTAAAGTTATTTTAACTGAAAGCGCCGTTTCTTTTGTGACCCCTTTAACGCTTGCTACCCTCTCTAAGAATCCTGTGCATCTCGACTTTATAAACGAAGAGGACGGAACATTAGATTGGAACAACCATGTAGAGCTCGGATTGTGGGCAGATCTTATGATCATAGCCCCGGCAACTGCCAATACCATGTCTAAGATGGCAAATGGCAGTAGTGACAATCTACTTTTGGCCACCTATCTTTCTGCTAAATGTCCGGTGTATTTCGCTCCCGCGATGGACCTCGACATGTATCAACATCCAACTACAAAAGCCAGTTATCAAAAACTACAGTCTTTTGGTAACATAATGATCCCGGCTACTTCTGGTGAACTGGCAAGTGGTCTTGATGGTGAAGGGCGTATGGAAGAACCCGAAAAGATCATTGCGTTCATTGTTCAGCATTTAAAAGAAGGGATGCCCTTGGCAAATAAAAAGGTGCTTATTACGGCAGGACCAACTCATGAGGCTATAGATCCTGTTCGTTTTATTGGCAACCACTCTTCTGGGTTGATGGGAATAGAATTGGCTAGAAAGGCCTCATCACTAGGTGCGAATGTAGTACTGGTCCTGGGTCCATCAGATATAAAGATCAATGATCCTGCTGTTGAGGTGGTACGCGTAACATCTGCAGATGAAATGTTTGAAGCAGCAATTTCTCATTTTAAGAAAGCTGATGTTGTAATCGCCGCTGCGGCCGTTGTTGATTATAAGCCAAAGAAGGTAGCAAAAGAAAAGATCAAAAAATCTACCGGCGACCTATCCCTTGAACTCGTAAAAAACAAGGATATCCTTTTAACGCTGGGCAAGGAAAAGAAAGATCAGTACTTAGTTGGTTTTGCTCTTGAAACTGAAAATGAGGTGGAAAATGCCCTTCAAAAATTAAAAAAGAAGAACCTGGACGCTATTGTTCTCAATTCTTTAAGGGACAAAGGAGCAGGCTTTGGAGGCAGTACCAATAAAATAACCTTTATAGACAAGAATTCTTCAATTAAATCGTTTGAAGTAAAGACTAAAGCCGAAGTAGCTTCAGATATTTGGAACGAAATTATCTCCAAGATTCATGCGTAATATAGTAATGCTCTTATTTGTAATCCTTTTCACCTATACGGTTGCGGGGCAGGAGCTCAATTGCGTTATTACAGTAAACTCGGATCAGGTAAGTCAGACCAATCAACAAATCTTTAGAACCCTGGAACGCTCCCTGAACGATTTTGTAAATAAAAACAAATGGACCAACAGGGTATACAGAGAGAATGAGCGCGTGAATGCCAGGATGTTCATTACAGTCAATAAATATGAGTCTAACAGGTTTGAAGCCAATATTCAGATACAATCTTCACGACCGGTGTACAACACTTCCTATGAAAGTCCGGTTTTTAATTACAAGGACAATCAATTCAATTTTGAGTACATAGAATTTCAGCCATTGATCTATAATCAAAATGTTTTTACGTCTAACCTGGTAGGCGTGATGGCCTATTATGTATATATTGTTTTAGGTCTTGATGCGGACACCTTTGCCTTGGAGGGAGGGACAGATTTCTACAAGGAAGCTCAAAAAATAGTGACTCAGGCGCAAGGCAGCAATTTTTCTGGCTGGAGCCAATCTGCCACAGATAATCGTACACGTTTTGTGCTCGTAGATAACTTATTATCCAATACTTTCAGGGAATACAGGATCGCGATGTACAATTACCACCGCAAAGGATTAGATATACTTGGGGACAACAACAGTACCGGAAAGCAAGTGATCTCTGGTTCTATGCGCTTGTTTGAAACCCTGATTCAGCGAAGGCCAAATGCTTTTTTGATCCAGACTTTTTTTGACGCCAAATCCGAAGAGATCCTAAATATCTTTTCAGATGGTCCTAAAGTAGATATTGTAGCCCTAAAAACCACCCTGAATAAGGTTGCGCCCTTCTATTCTACTACCTGGAACGAGATAAAATATTAAGTTCCCTCATTTTTTTACAGGACATAAACGGTTATCTTTACGCTACGATTAACGCTAAAGATTTGCTTACACACCTCACCATAAAGAACTATGCCCTTATTGAAGATCTATCGGTCTCTTTCGATAAAGGATTTAGCACCATCACCGGGGAAACCGGCGCAGGGAAGTCTATTTTTTTAGGAGGCCTGTCTCTGGTATTGGGAAAGCGGGCCGATCTGAATTCTTTGCGTGACAAGGAACTTAAATGTATCATAGAGGCCGAATTTGATATTGAACATTACGGCTTAAAGGTTTTGTTCGATGCCAATGACCTCGACTATGATCTGCGTACCATCCTACGAAGAGAGATACATCCCAATGGGAAATCGCGTGCTTTTGTTAATGATTCACCGGTAACCCTCGATGTTATTTCCCAAGTGGGACAGCGCCTAATTGATATACATTCTCAACATCAAACCCTTGAACTTACCGAGAATGAATTTCAGCTTAAGGTGATCGATGCCTTGGCGAATAACAAACAACTACTATCGAGCTACAAGGAACATCTGAAGGTCTTTGAGGGCGCGCAAAAAGAGTTGAACCACCTTAAGGAAACGCTTGCCGATGCGGAAAAGGAACAAGACTACAACAGTTTCCTGTACAACGAGTTAAAGAATGCTCCGTTGCAAGCAGGGATTCTTGAAGAGTTAGAATCAACCTATGAGCAGCTTACCAATGTAGAAAGTATTTTGGAACAATTGTCCAATGGCCATGAATTATTGAACAATGAAGAGATAGGCATACAAGCCTTACTAGCTCAATGTAAGCATAGTATTTCTAAGCTGGCAGGATATGGTTCTGCGTATGCTTCTCTTTTTGAAAGAATTCAATCAGTTTTTGTGGAATTAGACGACATTGGGTCAGAAATAGAATCTTTGCAGGAACAGGTAACCCCTAATCCGGGTCTGTTAGAAGAAGTTAACGAAAAACTACAATTGCTTTATAACTTGCAGAAGAAACACAATGCATCAACGGTTGGAGAACTTCTTGAAATAAAGAACCAATTAGCAGAAAAATTAAGTAAGTCCGAAGATCTTGAACAGGATATTGAGGCACAGGAAGCCCTGATAAAAACTACTCAAAAGGAATTGACTACGCTTGCTGACGAATTGAGTGATCGAAGACTGGCTGTAGTACCACAATTACAAAATAAACTTGAAACTTCTTTGCAATCTTTAGGGATGCCAAATGCCACTTTTCGCATTCAATTTGAAAAAACAGAATCATTCCTAAGTACCGGAAGAGACCAACTTATTTTTGAGTTCTCGGCCAACAGGGGATCTGATTTTGGGTCTTTAAAGAAAGTAGCCTCCGGAGGAGAACTTTCCAGAATAATGTTGATCATAAAGTCTATACTGGCAACTTATGAGCAATTGCCCACAATGATGTTCGATGAGATAGATACAGGGGTTTCTGGTGAGATCTCTAACAATATGGGAGACATTATGCACCAAATGAGTTCCAATATGCAGGTTTTTTCAATTACCCACCTGCCACAGGTAGCTTCAAAAGGAGATCATCATTATAAAGTATTTAAAGAAGATGATGGTGAAGTGACCAGAACACGCATGAAAAAGCTTTCTCCTGACGAACGTGTGGTTGAGTTGGCAGAAATGCTGGGGGGAAAGGCCTTGTCCGATTCGGCCATGGCACACGCCAAGCAATTACTGAATTAAGAATAAATTAGATATATTTAAGGGCAACATAAACCTAAGATTTAAACAATGGGATACAATTTACTTAAAGGAAAAAAGGGAATCATATTTGGAGCTTTAGATGAGAATTCAATAGCCTGGAAAACTGCAGAAAGGGTACATGAAGAAGGGGGGACTTTTGTTCTGACAAATGCACCAATCGCAATGCGTATGGGACAGATCAATGAATTGGCCAAAAAGACAAATTCTGAGATCATTCCTGCCGATGCAACCAGTGAAGAAGATCTTGCCAATTTAGTTGCCAAATCAATGGAAATTTTGGGAGGCAAACTAGATTTTGTCCTGCACTCTATTGGAATGTCTGTCAACGTTAGGAAGGGTCGCTTATATACTGACGAGAAATACGATTTTACGACCAAAGGATGGGATGTTTCTGCGCTATCATTCCATAAAGTGATGCAAAGTTTATACAAGGCAGATGCTATGAATCAATGGGGTAGTATTGTTGCGCTTACGTATATGGCAGCTCAGCGTACCTTCCCGGATTACAATGATATGGCAGATAACAAAGCCTATTTGGAATCGGTAGCACGCAGTTTTGGGTATTTCTTTGGGAAAGAGAAAAAAGTACGGGTCAATACCATCTCCCAATCACCAACGCCTACCACAGCAGGTCAGGGAGTTAAAGGCTTTGACGGCTTTATTTCATATGCAGAAAAAATGTCGCCCTTAGGAAATGCCACCGCATTAGATTGTGCTAACTATACGGTTTCTCTCTTTTCCGACCTAACTAAAAAAGTGACCATGCAAAACCTGTTTCATGATGGAGGCTTTTCCACGACCGGTGTGAGTCAGGAAGTAATTGAGCGATTTTCAGAATAAAAAAATATACAACAGCAATGAGCCATCCTATTTGGGATGGCTTTTCTTTTATCACAAAACCATGGACCTTTTCTTTTCGTTCATCATACCCGTTTATAACAGACCAGAAGAAATCAGGGAGCTGCTAGAGAGTCTTTTGGAACAAACCTATCAAAACCCATACGAGGTAGTGATCGTTGAAGATGGGTCTCAAGAACGATCTGAAGAAGTGGTACATTCCTTTCAGAAAGTATTGCCGATATCCTATTATTTTAAAGAGAATAGTGGGCCGGGGGATTCCCGGAATTATGGGATGCGAAAGGCAAAGGGTAATTATTTTATTATTCTTGATTCAGACTGTTTACTCCCTCCGACCTACCTGGAAAGCGCCTCAAAGGCACTTAAGGATCATTATGTTGATTGTTTTGGAGGTCCGGACACAGCGCACCCCAGTTTTAGCACAACTCAAAAGGCTATAAATTACGCGATGACGTCCTTTATTACTACAGGAGGTA
Organism: uncultured Flavobacteriaceae bacterium; assembly: GCA_963844995.1. Classification (GTDB taxonomy): domain Bacteria; phylum Bacteroidota; class Bacteroidia; order Flavobacteriales; family Flavobacteriaceae; genus Muriicola. The sequence continues at coordinate 43,537 of CAWJQE010000006.1, forward strand.
TCAGAGGAAATAAAAAAGCTGCTCAACAATTTCAACCCAGGAGTTTTAACATGGGGATCTCAAAAGAGGCCTTTGAAAAGACCGGTGGATTTGGAAAGATACATCCGGGGGAAGATCCGGACCTAAGTATACGCTTATGGGGACTTGGATTTAAGTCGCGTCTCATACCTGAGGCTTTTGTATATCACAAGAGACGCGTAGATTTTAATAAATTCTACACCCAGGTAAAGAAATTTGGAATGGTAAGGCCCATATTAAATAGCTGGCATCCTAAAACGGCCAAACTTACCTATTGGTTCCCTTTCTTTTTTATTACGGGTCTTTTGGCAGCTATCTTTTTTGCTATCGTTCAAATACATTGGTTTTTGTATCTATATCTGCTATACTTTGCGGTAGTCTTAATTGATTCATGGTACAAGAACAAAGAGTTGGGAATTGCATTCTTGTCCTTATGGGCCGTTATAATACAATTTACAGGCTACGGACTGGGTTTTTTTAAATCGACATTCTTACTTACATTTAGTAGGAAGAAACCTCAGGAATTATTTCCCTTCTTATTTTTTAAATAATAATGGCTGCAAAACAAGTATTAAAAGGTGCTACAAAGCGAAAAGTGAAAGTCTTTGTGATTTTGCTATTTTGTTCATTTCTAGCCTGGTTTGTCAGCAAACTATCCGATACACATACAGATAAGACCACTTTTGATTTGGAGTATGAAAACGTTCCTGATTCTCTTTTTTTTCTGGGTGCATCTAAAGATAATTTATCGATTACGGTACGTGGCAGCGGATGGCAGTTTCTGGGATCCCGCTTTGCAACGAGGAAATTATCAATAGATCTCAGTGAAATGGGGAATCGTGGAAATAAATTTTACCTGTCTGAACAGGAATACAGGAAACAAATAGAATCTAAGCTACCGGAAGCCATGACCATCCTGCAAATGGATCAGGACACACTTTATTTTAATTTCACACGTATGATCAGCAAGAAAGTACCCGTTCATGCTGATGTCACAATAGATCTTGCACAAAATTACCTGTTGGATGGAGATCTGGTACTTTCTCCGGATTCTGTAATGTTGAGGGGCCCTTTCCAGGAAATAGATACAATTCAAAGGGCGTATTCAGAGCCTGTCGTCCTTTCGGAGATCACTACTAGTTTTAAAAGAACACTGTCGCTATTAAAACCTTCGGATCTGCTTCATGCGGTTTACCAACCTAATAGTGTAACGCTGTCTGCAACGGTATTCCGATTTTCAGAAAAAATATTTCAGGTGCCTGTGGAGGTGGCTAATCTGCCGGAAGGAACACAAATAAGAACTTTTCCCAATACCGTGGAAGTATTGTGTAAGGCAAGAATAGAGCGACTTAAGGAGATACTTCCCTCAGATTTCAGGATAATTGCAGATCTGGCAGATATCAAAGAAGATTCACCCTTCTTACCTTTGTATTTAATTCAACAACCAGACAGCCTTCCAAGTGTTCAGATGAGGCAATCACAGGTAGAATTCATTTTAAAAAGAGAATGATACAAATAGGGCTAACCGGAGGTATAGGAAGTGGTAAGACCACAGTAGCTGCAATGTTTGAAGATCTGGGTATAGCAGTTTATAACTCAGATAAGGAGGCAAAAAGATTGATGAATGAAGATCCCGGATTACGAAATGCAATTAAAACTCTCTTCGGAGAGCGAGCATATCAAAACAATACCTTGAATAGGAAATTGCTTGCCGAAAAGGCATTTAAGGATAAAGAGCTACTAATTGCTTTAAATAAAATTGTACACCCGGCCGTACGAGAAGATTTTAAGACCTGGGTTGAGCAGCAAGAAGGTCAATACGTGATACAAGAAGCAGCCATCCTATTTGAAAATGGAGGATATAAGGGTTTGGACAAAATGATCTTGGTTACGGCCCCTAAGAAAGTTAGGATCGCTCGTATTAAACAACGCGATGACCTAACGGAAAAGGCAATTCTGGAGCGTATGCAGCATCAATGGCCCGATAAGAAAAAAAAGGAACTGTCGCAGTATGTGATCAAAAATAAGAACTTAGAGGATACGCGTAAACAGGTGCGTAATATTCACGATCAAATCCTTCAAAAAAATTCTTAATCAATAATTTTAACATTTTTGTTAAGGTTAGGTTAAACAAGCAATCCGCTAAATGTTAAATTTTTAATTTTACGTCAAAATGAATAAGCGATTATTTGTTTTTCTTGTCATTTTAATGAGCCTGTCCCTTATAGGGATCATTTCGGTTCAATTATACTGGATCAAAAGGTCTGTAGACGACAAAGAAGAGCAATTCTCAAATGCGATAGCGGAAGTTCTCAATAGGGTCACAGACAAGATTGAGGAACGTGAAATGAGAGATTATTCCGATAGGTTCCTGAACCTGAAGGATAGTCTGGGTGAGTTTAAGAGTTCTCATCTCAGCAATATATTTTTTATAGACCGCGACATTAATTCAAACGAGATCCTTTTTTATTCGCATGGAATACTAGAGGAAGATTACAATATAGCATCCACGTTCTTTGACAGCGTTACCGGGGATACAACATCAATCAAAAACATCACCAGTAAGCGTACAAAAACCATTTTTAAGGAGGAATATGGCTTAGATGGCAAGGCTTATAGCCTTAATCCGATTCAGAAACTCGAGAAGATAGGCGGACTTTCATCTGTGGATAAAGCAGTTTTTGATGACGTTTACAGACAGTATGCGGAAAATGTTCCTATTCACAAACGCGTTTCCAAGCAAGAAATAGAATTATTGCTAAATCAGGAATTGAGCAATATGGCGATAAATACCGATTATCAATACGGTATTTACAGCAGGGGATTGCCAACAAAAATAAAATCTAGACGATTCAAGTTCGGAGAGTCTACAATTTACAAGGCACCTATCTTTAAAAATAGTGAAGGGAGTAGTAATTTTGCCCTTCTGCTTTCATTTCCGAGTAAGAAGAAATTTCTATTGCAATCTGTCCTGGGCATGGCATTTTTGTCACTACTTTTTACCTTGGTGATTGTAATTGCGTACGCCAGTGCTATTTATCAACTAATTCGTCAGAAACAGATCTCTGAAATTAAATCAGATTTCATTAATAATATGACGCATGAGTTTAAAACACCAATAGCGACAATTAATCTGGCAGTAGAAGCTATTCGCAATCCCAAGATAATTGGGGATGAGGTGAAGGTGAGACGGTATCTTCAAATGATTCGGGATGAAAATAAACGAATGCACGCTCAGGTAGAAAATGTATTACGGATATCTAAACTGGAAAGAAACCAGTTAGATATATCAAAGGATAGGGTAGATGCTCATGATCTTTTACAGACCGCGATCTCTCATTTAGATCTCATTGTTTTGGACCGTGGCGGATATATACATACTCATCTGGATGCGCAACGTTCAGAGGTATTAGCCAATGAAATGCATTTCGGGAACGTATTGGTGAATATTATAGATAATGCCATTAAGTATTCACCGGAGGCACCTAAGATTGACATCTATACGGAGGTAGCTAATAATTATCTAATTATTAAGATCGAGGACCAGGGTGCGGGTATGAGTAAAGGGGTGTTGAAAAAAGTATTTGAGAAGTTCTATAGAGAACATACAGGAGATATACATAATGTTAAAGGCCATGGATTAGGATTGGCCTATGTTAAAAAAATAGTAGAAGACCATCAAGGTGAGGTTTATGCTGAAAGTGAAAAAGGAAAAGGCAGCACTTTCTATATAAAAGTGCCTTTAATTTAAACGATATGGAAACAGTAAATAAGAAAATATTATTGGTAGAGGATGATCCAAATTTTGGGATCGTCCTAAAGGATTATTTGTCTATGAATGATTTTGATGTCACTCTCGCCAAGAATGGTATGGAGGGATTTGAGAAATTTAAAAAGGACAATTATGACATCTGTATTTTAGATGTAATGATGCCCTATAAAGATGGATTTACCCTGGCCAAGGAGATACGTGAAAAAAATGAAAATGTGCCTATCGTTTTTCTCACTGCCAAGACCATGAAAGAAGATGTCTTAAAAGGATATAAAGCGGGAGCTGATGACTATTTGAACAAACCATTTGATTCAGAGGTCCTTCTTATGAAACTTAAAGCAATACTTCAAAGAAAGGCATCTAGTACTCTGGCAGATAGTAAGCAATTTGAATTTAAGATTGGCAACTTCCATTTAAATTCCAAGCTTAGATTTTTAAAATATAAAGATGAAGAGCCCGCAAAACTTTCTCCAAAGGAGAATGAACTTCTCAGGTTGCTGGCCCTGCATGAAAATGATCTGATGCCCAGAGAATTAGCGCTTACAAAAATTTGGAGAGATGATAATTATTTCACCTCCAGAAGTATGGATGTATACATAGCCAAGTTGAGAAAATACCTGAAGAAGGATGATGTAGTTGAAATATTGAACATTCACGGAGAGGGATTCCGATTGGTCGTAAAAACCCCTCAATAGACAATATAGTACCAATTTAAAAAAGGCATTCAAACGAATGCCTTTTTTTATTGCCCTAATTTCTTCAGGATCTCGGTGATGATCTCCACAGGTTCTAGTTCAATAGAAATGCAGATCGCCTTTGTGGGGGGTTCTAAGACATCGAACTGTGACCGTAATAAGTTGGCAGGCATAAAATGCCCGCTCCTTTGTTCCAGGCGTTTTAGAATCATAGTATAGCTGCCTTCCAGATAGATCCAAATCGGAACAGGATCTAGATCTTTCTCAATAAGGTCTCTATACATTTCTTTTAAAGCAGAACACGCAATGACCGCACCTTTGTATTGATGTTTTTTTGCAAGTGTATTCAGGGCCTCCAGCCAGGTGTATCGGTCTTCATCATTCAAGGGTTCTCCTCTAGACATCTTCTCGATGTTCTTTTCAGGATGATAATCGTCACCGTCAAAGAAAGGAAGTGAAAGGGTTTCTGCCAGCATACGCCCAATGGTCGACTTTCCACAACCGGAGACGCCCATGATCATAAATATATTTTTAGATGGTACTTTCATAGTTTTTTTTTCAATTCTTGATCTATCTTATCCAGGATCAAATTGAATGAAACATTATAGGGCACCCAAATAATTGCTTTGTTTTTGCGGAACCAGGTGCCCTGTCTTTTTGCAAAACGCCTTGTATTTTTCTTTATTTCTTCTACAGCCTCCTCCAATGTACAGTGCCCATCAAGGTATTGAAATAACTCCTTGTACCCAACAGTTTGTAAGGCATTCAGGGCTTTGAATTCTTTCAAACCTATAGCTTCTTGAAGAAGTCCGGCTGCCATCATACTATCTACTCGGTCGTTGATCCTTTTATAAACTACTTCCCTGGCTGCTTCTATGCCAATAATAACTGTTTTAAAGGGTCTGGCAGTCTTTTTGTGCCCCAGAAAGGAAGAATAGGGTTTCCCGGTGGCCCGCCAAACCTCCAGGGCTCTGAGAACACGCTGCGGATTCTGCAGATCTGCTTTTTGGGCATAAACAGGATCTACGGTAGTCAACTCTTGTTGCAGAATACCTAAACCATGTTGGTCTAATTCCTTGTTAAGAACTTCACGAATGGAAGGCTCAATGTCTGGAAAGGAATCCATGCCATTAAGTACTGCATCGATATACAAACCGCTGCCGCCAACCATGATCACTACATCGTGATCTTTATAAAGCTGATCTAGTAATGCTAAAGCTTCCCGCTCAAAATCGCCTACAGTATAAGTATCACGAATGCTCTTGTGTTGAATAAAATGATGAGTTGCCAATTGCAGCTCTTCATTATTTGGTACGGCTGTACCGATATACATTTCTCTGTAGAATTGTCTGGAGTCTGCTGAGAGGATCTCTGTCTTGAAATGTTTAGCAAGTTGAACTGCCAGGGCCGTTTTCCCTATTCCAGTTGGACCTATGACTACCAGAAGGGTTTTAGGGACCATTTATTCATCTTTTAACCTAAAACCACATACCCGGCAATACATGGCATCTGGCCGTAAGATCACAGTGCCACATTCTGCACAGGTTTTCTCATCCTTATTCTTCTTATTCTTTTTGTTCTTTCTTGTTTCAGTAACATATTCTGCACTAACTATTCCGGTAGGAACGGCAATAATACCATAACCAACGATCATAATGATGGTAGCAATTATTTGTCCCAGTCCGGTTTCAGGAGAAATATCACCATAGCCAACCGTTGTTAGGGTAACGATGGTCCAGTACACACTATGGGGAATACTATTAAACCCGTGTTCCGGGCCTTCTACCAAATACATGATTGTTCCCAAAAGCACGGATACAACCAGAATAAAAAATACAAAAATGAATATTTTGGTTCGGCTGGCCTTTAGCGCCCGTAAAAGATTATTAGATTCTCCTATGAATCGAACCAGTTTTAAGATCCGAAATACCCGCAATAAGCGCAAAGCTCTGAAGGCGGTTATATATTGAGAACCTACTATAAAGAAAGATAAATATTTTGGGATGGTTGAGAGAAAATCTATGATACCGAAAAAACTGAATATGTATCTCTTGGGGGATTTAATGCAAATGATCCGTAAAATATATTCTATGGTGAATAAAATTGTAACTATCCATTCAGAGACATTGAGAAATCCGTGAAATTTTTCATCGAAACTGGGAATGCTCTCCAGCATAACCACAATGACACTATATACAATGACGACCAGTAGTGCGATATCGAATAGCTTGCCTGCCGGCGTATGAGTACCATAGATGATCTCATGCAGTTTGTATTTCCAGTCTTTTATGGGCTTAGGTGGTTCCAATTTATTTAGTTGAGTTCAATTATCTTCAATACTTTCTTATAGCTTAAATACGCCTCTACTTCTTGTACGATCTTCGCATTGCCTTCCATTGGGGTCATAATGGATTCTAAGATATGAATATTATTGATTTGATAATTAAGATCATAAAAGCCCATTCCTTTTAACTTGCCATTTCTGATCAGAATTGCACTTCGTTCACCCAATTCTCTGCCCTTATCCACTATCATAAGGTCTTTCCCCGCCAGGTTGATAGCTTCCGTCTCGGTGATCTTTTTGCCATTTTGACTCAGTGATATGGATATCTCTTTTTTTAGAGTTGGGTATTTTGGTGTATTTTGTTTTAATTCTTCACTCACTTTCAAGAAGGCAATGAGTTCATTGCCGGTGCATTCAAAAGTAATCTTCCGTGTTTCCTTTTGCAGGCTTCTTGCCAGCTTAGCATTGGAAGTAAAATGTTCGTTTACACGTTTCTTAATATCTGTACTTTTCCCGATATAAATGACCTTTCCGTCCTTATTGTGCATATAATAAACCCCAGTTTCTGAGGGCATGAGATCAACGATCTTTAATTGTCTGTGCGATAATTCCCCATGCGTCTCTGCTCTTGTAACCTCCGTTATGATTGTCTTTTCGAGATCTTTGGTCAATAAGATCTTGAAGAGCTTCAATGTAGCCAAAGCATCTCCATTGGCACGGTGACGATCACTTACGGCAATGCCCAGAGATCTCACCAATTTGCCAAGACTATGCGATTCAGCCTCGGGTATCAATGTTTTGGCAAGGTCTACTGTGCAAAGGGTTTTGCGTTCAAAATTATAACCTAGTCGCCTGAATTCCGTCCTGAGTATCCTGTAATCAAATTGTGCATTGTGAGCAACAAGGACAGTATTCTCTGTAATCTCTACAATGCGTTTGGCAACTTCATGAAATTTAGGTGCAGTTCGCAGCATTTTGCTATTGATGCCTGTAAGATTTACAACGAAGGGTTGTATTTCGCGTTCCGGATTTATCAGAGTGATAAATTGATCTATGACCTGCTGCCCGTCAAATTTATGAATAGCAATTTCTGTAATGCCTTCTTCATTGTACTTGCCGCCGGTAGTTTCTATATCTAGAATTGCATACATAAGGTACTCTTCATTGCTTCTTTCTGTTCATTTAGACCTCTTAAGTCTTATTTCTAGCTCCAAAGATACTACTTCCTATGCGTACCATGGTGCTCCCTTCTTCTATGGCAATAGTGAAGTCTCCGCTCATTCCCATAGAAAGTATCGTGATCCCGGGGAGATCTTTTTTTATTGCCTCGTATGTGGCCTTTAGTGTTTTAAACTCTTTTCGTATCTGTGAAGTATTGTCTGTAAATGTGGCCATCCCCATCAAACCTTTGATTTGAACATGCTCTAATTCCTGTAAAACTTTGGTATCTATCAATGCGTTCAATTCATCCGCATCGAAACCAAATTTACTCTCTTCTTCGGCAATATGCATCTGTAATAGACAAGGGATCACACGGTGTTCTTTTTTTGCCTGCTTATTTATTTCCTTCAGCAGTTTTAAACTGTCTACCCCATGGACCAATCCTACGTATGAAGCCATATACTTCACCTTATTTCTTTGTACATGACCTATCATATGCCATTCAATGTCCTTGGGAAGTTCTGACCATTTTTGGGTCATCTCCTGGATTTTATTCTCCCCAAAAACTCGTTGCCCGGCATGGTAAGCCTCAAGAATTTCCTTGTTTGATTTTGTTTTGGAGACAGCTACCAGGATTACAGTTGCAGGAATCTCTGCTTTGATTTTATTGATATTATCTGCGATAGACATAGGGCTAATTATAACTCATAGATTGCTATTCCACTTTTGAGCTTGGGCTCAATAAAGGTGCTCTTCGGGGGCATTACCAATTGTGCGTCTGCAATGGCCTTTATTTCATCCATAGTGATAGGGACCAAATTAAAACCAACCTTAAAACTCCCCTTGTCTATTTCGGTTTTCATTCGAAGAACATTGTGTTTGCCATAACCATATTGAATTCTTTTGTCATTGCGCAGGTCTTTGATACCTAAGATGGGTTCCAAAATTGTCTTATAAAGAATATGGGTGTCTAACTTGCTCAGAGGGTCCTCCAGAGGTAAGACATTTTTACGCAAATAAAGCGAATAGAATTCCCCATCCAGGTACATGCTAAAATGGTGCTTGTGTGTAGGCTTATAAAGCTCCATGTCTATCTTATTAATTCTGTAGAGCTCGTCTAACTTCACGAGGAATGACTCTTTAGAATGGCCGTTCAGGTCCTTTACCAGCCTATTGAATTCATAGATCCTGATTTCGCTTTCCGGAATGAGATAGCTCATAAAGTAGTTGTACGCTTCTTTCCCATTGTGCTTGTCATTCCGTTTCTCGCACCATTGTGCCAGAAGTTCTGAGGATGCACTTCTGTGGTGTCCGTCTGCTATATACAGACTTTCTATATTGGCAAAGGCATCTGTGATCTCCTTAATGGTTTTCCCATTTGAAATTATCCAAAGTCGGTGTGAAGTTCTATCGGGAGTGGTAAAGTGATATACCGGATCTTCTTTTTTAGTATGCTGAATTATACTGGCTAATGTTGGGTGGTCTGGATAGGTCATCAAAACGGGCTCCGCATTGAACTTTACGGTTTCAAGGTAATGTGCAAAGAGTTGTTCCCTGCTTTCAATGGTGTTTTCGTGTTTTTTAATTCGGTTATTCCTGTAATCCTGCACACTGGTAGCACAAAATATTCCACAGCATAGAGTTCCCTTTTTATTTATTTCATAAAGATAAAAGCTTGCCTCGGTATCTTTTACGAAGACCTTCTCCTCCAGAAACTCCATATATCTGTTGTGCACTAATTTAAATCGCTCATCTCCGGATACTTTCTTATGAAATTTAAATCCGGGATTAATGATATGCAGAAAAGAGAATGGGTTAAACTTTAAATTGGCTTGTAATTCCTCCCTGGAATAATCCTCATAAGAGCGAGATGCTACATGAGCAACTTTATCAGCGGCCGGCCTTATGGCTTTAAAAGGTTTTACAATTGCCATTATGCATTTTTAAATTGGGAAGATACCTTTTCTGCTTTCCTGCTTTCGGTGTAATCGTAGAAACCTTCACCCGACTTTACACCTAATTTACCTGCCATTACCATATTAACAAGTAATGGGCATGGCGCATATTTAGGATTTTTAAAGCCATCGTACAGCACGTTCAGGATCGATAAGCAAACATCCAGGCCAATAAAATCTGCCAGCTGTAAAGGCCCCATAGGGTGTGCCATTCCTAATTTCATCACGGTATCTATTTCGGATACACCTGCCACACCATTGTAGAGGGTTTCTATGGCCTCATTGATCATTGGCATTAATATTCTGTTGGCTACAAATCCCGGATAGTCATTGACCTCAGTTGGGGTCTTACCCAATTCTTTGGAAAGGGCCATAATCTGTTCAGTCACCGAAGCAGAAGTGGAATACCCACGAATGATCTCTACCAACTTCATAATGGGCACAGGATTCATAAAATGCATCCCAATGACCTTTTCCGGTCTTTTGGTGACAGAAGCAATTTGCGTTATTGATATGGAAGAAGTATTGGTAGCCAGGATAGTATGAGAGGGGCAAGTACTATCTAATTCCTTGAAAATGTGAAGTTTAAGTTCGAGATTCTCAGTGGCAGCTTCAACTACAAGATCCGATTTAGCTACTCCTTCTTTTAAATTGGTATTTGTCACAATATTTTTTAAGGTAGATATAGAAACCTCAGAAGTAATGGTTTCCTTTTGCACCATTCTATCCAGGTTCCGGGTAATAGTTTCCATACCCTTTTCTAATGCCTGTTCTGAGACATCCACAATAGTTACCTTAAAGCCGTTTTGTGCAAAGACATGCGCTATTCCATTTCCCATGGTCCCTGCGCCTATCACAGTTACATTCTTTATCATATATAGGAGTTTGACTATTATAATTTTTTAAAACGAATCTATTATCTGCAATGCCACTCGTAAGGCTTTCGTACCATCGGTTAGGGTCACTAAAGGTGTGGTATCCTGAGTAATGGCATCGGCAAAGGTTTCTAGTTCATCCAGGATGGCATTATTGTTTTCGATGGATGGATTCTCAAAATAGATTTGTTTTTTGATCCCTTCGGCGTTTTGTAATATCATGTCGAATTCACCGGGTGTATCAGGAGCATCCTTCATTTTAACTACTTCAACCTTTTTTTCAAGAAAATCGACCGAAATATAAGCGTCTTGTTGAAAAAACCGGGATTTTCTCATGTTTTTGAGGGAAATACGACTTGCCGTAAGATTGGCCACACAGCCATTCTTAAAAGCTATTCTGGCATTCGCTATATCCGGGGATTTACTTACTACGGATACACCACTAGCATGGATCTCCTTTACTTCTGATGGCACCACACTTAAAATGGCATCAATATCATGGATCATAAGATCCAGAACAACAGGAACATCTGTGCCCCGCGGATTGAATTCCGCTAATCTGTGTGTTTCAATAAACATGGGGTTATGAATGGAATCCTTAATGGCTGTAAATGCAGGGTTAAAACGTTCTACATGCCCAACCTGGCCTTTAACTCCGTGTTTTTTCTCAAGAACAATAAGTTCTTCGGCTTCTTCCAGTGTTTTAGTGATCGGTTTTTCAAGGAAGACGTGTTTCCCTTTTTCCATGGCCTTTTTGGCACAATCGAAATGAGAAAGGGTAGGAGTCACAATGTCTACAACTTCAACGTCATCTATCAATGTGTTGATATTGTCATAATACCGGAATCCAAATTCTGCTTCTACTTTTTTCCCATGAATGGCATCGGCATCATAAAAACCAATCAAATCATATTTCGAGGACTCTTTTAAGAGCCGTAAGTGTATTTTTCCAAGATGGCCCGCACCCAGCACTCCAACTTTGAGCATATATCTTCAATTTTGTCAAAAATACGCAGATTAATCCTAAAACAAACCAAGCTGAGAAATACAAAATGTGGTAACTTTACCGATATCAAACTAAACCAAAGAAATTAAGAACTTTTTGAAAGACACCTTCAAACACAAAGGAATGCGGAATCAGCTGGCAGAACTGGTTGAATCCAAGGGCATTCGTAATAAAAAGGTCCTTCAGGCCATCCGTACCATCCCCAGACATTTATTTATGGATAGCAGTTTTGAGGACCATGCTTACCAGGATAAGCCCTTTCCAATTGCTGCGGATCAAACAATATCACAGCCTTATACAGTTGCATTTCAAACCGAATTATTAGAGGTAAAACCAGACCACAAAGTGTTGGAGATTGGGACAGGCAGCGGATATCAGACCGCCGTCTTATTGCATCTCAAGGCCAAAGTTTATACTATAGAAAGGCAGCTGGAACTTTTTAAGAAGACTAATTTATTCTTTAAGAAAATGGGATACAGGCCAAAAAAATTCGTTTTTGGTGACGGATATAAAGGCCTGCCCGAACACGCTCCGTTCGATAGGATCATTGTAACAGCCGGGGCACCGGAAGTTCCTAAAAAGTTGTTAGGTCAATTAAAAATAGGAGGTAAGTTAGTGATCCCGGTTGGGGAGAGAGATCAGGAAATGCTTCGTATTACAAGAAAATCTGATACAGAATTTGCCCAGGAAGAGTTTGGCACTTTTCGATTTGTGCCACTGCTGGAGGATAAGAATTAAAGAAATGATCCGGGCAGGAGGGAAGAACTTCTCCTATGAACCTTACTTGTTAAAGCTTTTTTTGATCCGGTCTAAGCGTACCTTGCTTTCTCTATTTTTAATAGTTTCGCGTTTATCATATAGTTTTTTCCCTTTAGCAAGGGCTATCTTCATCTTGGCGAGACCCTTATCATTCATAAAAACGGCCAAGGGAATAATGGTGAGTCCGCTTGTATTCACCTCCTTGTATAATTTTTTTAATTCCTTTTTGTTCAACAGGAGCTTACGCGCCGCTTTTGGTTGATGATTGAAATGAGAGGCATGAGAATACTCATCTATTTGCATATTCACGACAAACAATTCTCCCTGCTCATTAAATTCACAGAAGCTTTCCGTAATGGACGCTTTTCCAAGTCTGATAGATTTTATCTCGGTGCCGGCCAGAACAATACCGGCAATATAGGTATCGAGTACTTCGTACTGAAAAGTTGCCTTCTTGTTCTTAATATTGATCTTGTTCTGCATGGTGGCACAAAAATAAGAACAATTCTTCGAGCTCCTATGACCATTTTGTGGAATAATCCCTGTTTCTTTGTATCGAAAATGTGATTTAATCATCCATGTTAAAAAACTATTTTTTAGTATTCTTAGTAACCTTTATCTTATCCTGTAAGGATAGAACGCACCTTGGGGAAGTACAAAATATCATTGATACTTCTATTGAGGTTTCAGGTGGGGACTTATATAAGACCAGTAATATTAGCTTTAGATTTCGGGATATAGATTATGTTTTGGAACAAGAAAAAGGTAAAAGAACCCTGAAGAGGATTCAGTATACAGATTCAGGGATGGTCACGGATATAAAGCAGGGTAATAATTTTAAACGTTTCCGAAACGAAGAGCTTGTACAGGTTACCGATAGTATGGCAACCGTGTATGGTAATTCTGTTAATTCTGTCCATTACTTCGCCCTGTTGCCGTATGGACTCAACGACCCTGCCGTTCGCAAAGAATTATTAGGTAAAAGACAGATCAAAGGAAAGGACTATTATAAGGTTAAAGTAACTTTTGATCAGCAAGGAGGCGGTAACGATTTTGAGGATGTCTACCTCTATTGGATAGATCAGATAACCTTTAAGCCCACTTATTTGGCCTATGAATTCCATGTAAACGGAGGCGGACTACGTTTCCGAGAAGCTTATAATGAACGTTATGTGAACGGAATACGGTTTGTAGATTACCACAATTATAAACCTAGGGGTAAAGCTGTGATCACCCAAATAGACGCACTGTATGAAGAAGGGGAACTCGAATTACTTTCTGATATAGAACTAGAGAGTATTGAGGTTAGTCCGGGCAATTACAATTAAATATCAACCGAATATCGGTTGTCATGTCTCCAATCTGCTGCACTATAAACAGACTGCCATTGTCCATATCATCCATTGCTGGATATTTTTCCTCGCCGATCATCTTGTTCACAAAATCGGGAGTAGTATTACTATGACCAACTACTAATACATTCTTTCCCAGATTTTCGGCTTTAAATTCTGCGATATTTATCATAGAGGGATCATAGTACTGGCGGATCAGATCGTTTTTAACCTCTGTTGGGGCTGCGGTCATGGTAGTACGCGCATAATCTGTGGTATATATGGCATTTATATTAGCTTCCTTTAGGATCTCTGCCCAGTGCATAGCCCTTCCAAGTCCTTTTTGATTTAATTCCGGATCACTGTTCTCCGGATCACTCCTGTCTTTTTCTGCATGTCTTATAAAGTAAAAAGTAGAAACCTCCGGACCAATCTCAGTACCTTCAACCTTAGATTCTTCCTTGCAGCCATAGATGGCAGTAAACAATGCTATCAGAATAATTAGGATTCTTGGTCTCATATTAATTTGGTTTTTCTAGTGGGTTTCGATCTATTATGTAACTTTACTATTGTAAAAATAGTATGAATTTTGCTTTTTTGTATCCTTCTATGCCAAAACTACTTATTATTTTCTTTGCGCTTCTGATCAGCAGAACATTGATAGCTCAGGAAGTACCTTTACCACCAGATTTCAGGCAATACAATCTAACACAATACAATAGCAGTCTGCTTAACCCTGTTTTTACCTTAGATAGAAATAATCCACAATCCCTTTCATTATGGACGAGATGGCAATGGCAGCAAATAGATGCAGACCCTACCACTGTCTTTGTGAACTACACCCATAGATTGAAGGGTAATGCCGCTTTTGGTGTTGGTTTTTTACAACAGAATACCGGTGTTTTGCTGCAAACTGGTGGGGTGCTCAATTATGCCTATCAACTTAATATTGATGAGGATTTTCAAATTTCCCTGGGATTAAACTTATTTGGATTTCAACAAGAACTTGCGGATGACAGGTTTCAGCAGGGACCTGGATTACCTTTTCTAAACGATGGTCCTTCATTTGTATTACAAGCAGCTCCCGGGATTCAGGTTGGTTACAAAAATTTTCGTCTGGGATTTGTAGGCGAAAATATAGTGGATTACAATGTTACATCTGGTGAGAAAAATAATGGATATGACGAGAAGATATTTGTAGGCCATGCAAGCTATCAGTTTCCTATTCCGGGTACAGGAATATTTGAAGGAGCCTATCTTAGACCAATGG
The DNA here is from genome assembly GCA_963844995.1 of uncultured Flavobacteriaceae bacterium. GTDB lineage: Bacteria > Bacteroidota > Bacteroidia > Flavobacteriales > Flavobacteriaceae > Muriicola. The sequence goes on from CAWJQE010000006.1 coordinate 58,663, forward strand.
CATATTTAAAAACAGTTCCTACCCTGGATACCCAATACGGAATGAATACCCTATTTGCAACTCAAAAATTATGGGTACAAGCCGGCTATCACAATTTTTACGGGATATCAGGAGGAGTAGGGGGCACTTTTTTTGATAAATTTTCTATAGGGGCCTTGGTGGAAATGGGAACCTCTTCAGATCTTGATGGAAAAGAACCAACTTTTGAGATCGTTACTTCGTATCAATTTGCGGTCCCTGTATTGCGGGATAAAATCTCGGAATTAGAAGAAGAAGAGGAAGAGACCCTAGAACCTGCTGAAAAGGAAGAAGAAATAGTAGCAGAAGAAGAAACGGAAATAGTAAAGGAAAAGAAGCTTAGTAGAAAAGAGCGAAAGGCGTTGGCCTTGGCCCAGAAAAAAAAGACACAAGATTCTCTTATATTAGTTATAAGATCACGAGATTCCTTGGCCGTGGCCAAATCAAAGGCTGAGGCAGTTGCAGAGGAAATGCGATTAAAGGAATTACAACGAAAAAAGGATTCTTTGGAGACCCTAGCCAAGGTAAAAGAGGCTGCTACAAAAGAATTAACCGCAGAAGAACGACCTAAAAAGGGAGAACGTTTTGAAGAAGCTGTTCTTACAGAGGATATACGACCTGGATTTTATTTAATTGTAAATATCTTTGGAACAAAAACATATTACAATAGGTTTATGCAGACTTTAAAGGACCAAGGTCTGGCTCCCAAATCGTTTTACCGGACTTCAAGGAAGCATAATTACGTGTATCTTGAGAGATATGATAGTATGCAGGAGGCCAGAAAGGCAAGGGATAGTAAGTTTTTTGGAAAATACCCGGAGACAATTTGGATCTTTAGGGTGAAAGCAGAATAGGCCTATTTCCTGATCTCTTTTTTTACCAATACTTCGAGATACGCTATAGTATTGATCAGGTATTTCCTGTCTCCCGAAATGGTAGCCATGGCAATTGCTCCCTGGATCATTGTAAATAATTGTTTAGCAAATTGCAAAGGGGGTACGGGTAACTTTAATTCTCGTTTATTCACACCATTCTCTAAAACTAAAGCGATCTTTCCTTCAATGGTTCGCAAAGTTTCTCTCGCTGCACCTTCTAAAAGCTTGTTATTGTATTGTGCATCCACGCCAACATTCAGGATTGGACAACCACCCATGGGTGCTGTAAATTCATCGTAGTGCCGGTAGAAGTCTGTAAGTCGGAAAAGGGTATCTATTGCATTGCCTGATCCATTCAAGCGTTCGTCAATGGCAGTCAATAATATGTTGCTGTGGTATTCAAAAGCCGCCAGTGCCAGGGATTCCTTGTTTTCAAAATTCCCGTACAAAGCTCCTTTGGTAAGGCCTGTGGCCTCTGTAAGATCGCTCATGCTGGTGCCCACGTAGCCTTGTTTGTTGAAAATAGGCGCCACTTTTTCAATAATATAAGCGGAGGTCCGTTCGGCTTTGGTGGTCATGAAGGATCAATTTTTTACGAATATAAAAAATCTAATTCCTGCACCGAATATATTTTGATTAAAAAAGGCATCCGAAGTCTTTTGATTTCGGATGCCTGTCAATTAGGGTTTATTAGATAAATTATTGCACCAGTTCGGATTGATTTCTAAATACCAATCCATTGTCGAAAGAATCGATAAGGATAATACTCTCTGCACTTATTGAACCACTTAATAGTTCCTTAGAGAGATTGTTCAATACCTCTTTCTGGATAGTTCGCTTAATGGGTCGAGCCCCGTATTGAGGGTTATACCCTTTCTCAGCCAGATATTGAATTGCTTCCTCAGTTGCATCAATGGTAATATGTTGTTTGTCCACAAGTTTTTTCAGGTGTTCTAGTTGTAATCTTACGATCTCAACAATATTTTCCTTACTCAGAGGAGTAAACATGATGATATCATCTATCCGGTTCAAAAATTCGGGCCGAATGTTTTGTTTTAATAATCCCATAACCTCGACCCTTGCAGCTTCTGTTGCACTGTGAAGGTCTTTGACATTCTCAAAGGTCTCCTGAATAATATGACCACCCATATTACTGGTCATAATGATGATGGTGTTTTTAAAATCGGCTACCCTTCCCTTGTTATCGGTTAGTCGACCCTCATCCAACACCTGCAACAAAATATTAAATGTATCAGGATGTGCTTTTTCAATCTCATCGAGTAGAATAACGGAATAAGGGCGTCTTCTTACGGCCTCGGTCAACTGACCACCTTCGTCATAACCTACATATCCCGGAGGAGCTCCTATCAGCCTGCTTACAGAATGTCTTTCCTGATATTCACTCATGTCTATTCTGGTAAGGGCATTCTCATCATCAAAGAGATAGTCTGCTAGTGTCTTAGCCAATTCGGTCTTCCCAACCCCGGTGGTTCCAAGGAATAAAAAGGATCCTATTGGGCGTTTCGCATCCTGCAGGCCGGCTCTGCTTCTTCTAATGGCATCTGAGACGGCTTCAATGGCTTCATCCTGGCCTACGACTCTTTTATGCAGTACTTTTTCTAGTTTCAACAGTTTCTCACGCTCGCTTTGAAGCATCTTGGTTACAGGAATACCGGTCCATTTGGCAACTACTTCGGCAATATCTTCATTGGTGACCTCTTCTTTTATTAAAGTGCCGCCTTTTTGTGCCTCCACCAGGTCTTTTTGAAGTTTCTCCACCGTTTCCTGTGCTTCTTTTATCTTTCCATAGCGCAGTTCGGCTACCAGGCCGTAATCGCCATTACGCTCAGCACGCTCAGCCTCCATTTTGAAATTCTCAATGTCGAGTTTCGTCTTTTGAATTGCATCTATGACCGACTTTTCACTTTCCCATTTGGCATAGACCTCATTGCGTTCTTCTTTTACATTTGCCAGATCAATATTGAGGGCTTTTAGTTTTGCATGGTCTTCCTCCCGTTTTATGGCTTCGATCTCAATTTCCAACTGCATAATTCTCCTGTCTAAAACGTCCAGGTTTTCAGGTTTGCTATTGATCTCCATTCTTAGTTTAGCCGCGGCTTCATCCATAAGGTCGATCGCCTTATCAGGTAGGAATCTATTGGTGATATATCGTTGAGAAAGTTCTACGGCAGCAATTACAGCCTCATCCTTAATACGAACTTTGTGGTGGGCCTCATATTTTTCCTTAATTCCTCTCAGAATAGATATGGCACTTTCAGTATCGGGCTCATTTACAACTACCTTCTGAAAGCGGCGTTCCAGTGCTTTATCTTTCTCAAAATATTTTTGATATTCTTCCAGGGTGGTTGCTCCAATGGCGCGCAATTCACCTCTTGCCAGTGCGGGTTTTAAGATATTGGCCGCATCCATGGCTCCCTGGCCACCGCCGGCACCTACCAGCGTATGGATCTCATCTATGAATAAAACAATGTCTCCATCACTGGAGGTCACCTCTTTGATCACAGATTTAAGTCGCTCTTCAAACTCACCTTTGTATTTAGCTCCTGCAATAAGGGCACCCATATCTAAAGAATAGATCACTTTGTCTTTTAGGTTTTCGGGCACATCGCCCTGAATGATCCTATGAGCCAAGCCTTCTGCAATAGCAGTTTTACCTGTTCCTGGTTCACCAACCAATATTGGATTGTTCTTGGTACGTCTAGATAGTATCTGTAAAATCCTTCTGATCTCTTCGTCCCGACCAATTACCGGATCCAACTTTCCACTATCTGCCAGTTCGTTTAGATTTCGCGCGTATTTATTTAAGGAGTTATAGGTTTCTTCCGCACTTTGGGAAGTTACTTTGGCCCCTTTTCGCAATTCGGAAATGGCAGCTAAAAGATCCTTTTCTGTAACTCCCTGATCCTTCAGGATCTGACCAATTTTACTTTTGGACTTAAAAATGGCCAGTAAAATATGTTCAAGTGAAACAAACTCATCCTTCATTTTTTTGGCGATGATACTCGCCTCATTCAAGGTTTTGCCTGCTTCTTTTGAGAATTGCAACTCGCCTCCGGAAACCCTGGGGATACTTTCCAGCTCTTTGGCCAGAATTTGTTCCACCAAGTTGAGGTTAACGTTCAGTTTCTTTAGAATAAAGGGAAGAACATTCTCATCAATTACTGTTAAGGCCTTAAATAGATGTTCATTCTCTATCTGAGGATGCTGCATCTCCTGAGCCATTTGCTGGGCCATTTGAATAACTTCCTGTGATTTTATGGTAAAATTGTTGATATTCATTGTTGTGTATTTTTAGTTGTTATGTCTACTTTTGCAATCAATAGGTCAACAATCCTACCATTTAAACAGAGTAGACAAAATGACCGATATTTAAGCTAAAACACAGACAATTAGGCAGGTAGACCATTTAGGTATACCTAATACAATACAAGAACAGGATGGGATTATTTGATTTATTCAAAAGAAACGATACAGCATCAACGGAGAAGAAAGGTCGGATTCCATGGATTCCGCTTATTTCTGAGGAAGAATTAGATACTTTGGTAAGTAGATCGATGAAAAGACCACAGTTGATCTTTAAAAATTCTACGAGTTGTGGAATTAGCAGTATGGCCTTGCGGTCATTTGAAGCGCAGTACGATCTGAATGCCGAGCAGGCAGATCTCTATATGTTGCACATTCAACACAACAGACCACTTTCTAATGAGATCGCTCAAAGGTTCCATGTGCGGCACGAATCACCACAGCTCCTGGTCATTAAAAACGGAAGTGTTGTAAAGGATGCTTCTCATGGCGCAATTTCCGCAGTATCGATAGAGAAGTATCTTTAAAAAAAAACCCGGAGGTGATGCCTCCGGGTATATATATTTAATTGAATCTGTGCCTGACGACGATATCTTTGAGTCGGGCTTTTAGATCTTCCCCCGCATCATACACCATTTGTTCGTTAGATGGAAAAGGCACTGCGCCCAGGTTTAACAAGGCTACCAGATTATTATCTAGGGCTCTTTTATCCCCATTGTAATTGGCATATACATGTTGAAACACAAACTCACTAGATAGCGGATAGGTATTCAATTGCTGTTTAGATTGCAGATCTATATAGCTTACGGTTCCTGTTACCTGAGCCAGCTTTTGTTGTGTGAATTGATAATAGTTACAGGTCACGGTCTTAAAATTATCTACTTTAATTTCGTTGCCAAGACTGTCTTTTACCAGGTTCCCATTCTCATCTTCCAGGTACCTGTATCCATCTACCACCTGTTTTTCTTTAATGAATTGCTTTTCATTCACTTGTTCAGGAGAAATGTTGATGTCTCTAAAGGCAACCTGCATTTCGTAATCATATTTAATTTCACTTAATGGATTACTGTGATATTGAGTCCAAAGATCATCCAAACCATAGGTGTTGAAATTCAACAGTTCTTCTTCCAATCTGTTTGGGATCACCATTTCGGTGTCATTGATCATCTTTACTTTTACAAAATCCAGTCCTTTTTGATGGGCCAGTTCCATTTGTTCTTTGGTATTACCAAATCCGGGATTGATCTCATCCAAATACCTGAAATCTTCATATGCCCTTCGGTAATCTAATTTACTAGAGGCATTGTTGTATAAAGACAAGGCGTTGTCATATAAATAGTCTGATAGTCTGTCTTTAGAATCAATGATATCCTCATCGAAATTTTTAAAGGCGAACCTGGCATCCCTGCCTTCATCCCTGAGGTATAGAGGCAACAAAGGTCTTATACGTTGTTGAATACTCTTCAACTGAGCATATCCTTTATAGATAGCCTCAAGATTTGCCGGATTTCCATCTTTCTCTAGATAAGAGATGTTCTGCAGTTCTCTTTCCATGTTCTTGCTAAAGGCTTCTTCCAACATCAGGACATAAGGCTGATTACCTTTTTTGTCTTTATTCTCTGCCAGATTTCTCAGGGCACTATTAATTGCTTGTTGATAATTCCCTGTATTGATTGCCTCTTGCGTTTTTTTTACGCCTCCACAGGCAATTAAAAAAACAATGGCCGAAAGGTAAAGTATTGCTCTTTTCATGATGTTTTGTTTTATGGTTTGGCAGGACATATCCAAGAGCCGTGCCAAAATAATCCAAAATCATAACGAAAAAGGTTGATATATCGTATACCTCCGATGAAATACACAATCAAAAAGTGGAATTGCTATTTTTTAGTAAGGTCTACGGCAGGTAGAATTTTTGTGGAAACTTCTCCAAATCCTATACGTACACCATTTTTTGCACAATGGCCCTTCATGATGACAGTATCATTGTCCGCAATGAATTTACGTGTAGTACCATTCTTAAGGGTGATCTCCTTGGTTCCTTGCCAGGAAAGTTCTAACATGGAGCCATAAGAATCAGGGGTGGGGCCAGAAATAGTTCCGCTTCCCATCATATCGCCACTATTGATCTTACATCCATTAATGGTATGATGCGCCAACTGTTGTGACATGGTCCAGTACATATATTTAAAATTGGTGTTAGAGACAGTTGTCACAGAGCCATCCTCAGTTTTAATATCCACTTCGAGATGAATGTCGAAGCTTTTATTTCCTTTTTGTCTTAAATAGGGCAGTGGTTCCGGATCTTGCTTTGGACTCGCTACTCTGAAAGGTTCCAGGGCATCTAAGGTTACTATCCATGGAGAGATAGAGGAGGCGAAATTTTTAGCTAAAAAAGGTCCCAGGGGTACATATTCCCATTTCTGAAGGTCTCTGGCACTCCAGTCATTAAACAATACCATACCAAAGATATATTCCTCTGCTTCGTCTACAGAGATAGGCTCTCCCAGCGCATTGGCATCGGTAGTAATAAAGGCCATCTCTAATTCAAAATCGACCAGCCTGGACGGGCCGAAAACAGGATCTTTAGCTCCTTTAGGAAGTGTTTGCCCGTGAGGTCTCCTTACCGGAGTTCCGCTAGGGATAATGGTTGAACTACGACCATGATAACCTACAGGTAAGTGCAGCCAATTGGGTAATAAAGCATTTTCAGGATCGCGAAACATTTTACCTACGTTGGTGGCGTGCTCCTTACTGGAGTAAAAATCCGTATAGTCGCCAATTTGAACAGGTAATTGCATCTCTATTTCGTCCATGGTGAATAAGACGATCTTTTGATGATCCTTATTTTTCTGTAATTCCTGATTATTTTTTTCAAAAAGCTGACTTATCCGATTTCTTACCAGTCGCCAGGTCTTTTTTCCATCAGATATAAAGTCATTGAGCGTATCCTGCAAGAAGATATCATCTGTTAAAGGAATTTCACTAAAATAACCTAGCTGATGTAAGGCCCCAAGGTCAATGGCATGATCTCCTATCCGCGTTCCTATTGTGATTACGTCATCTCTTGTGAGGAATACTCCAAAGGGGATGTTCTGAATTGGAAAATCAGAATTTTCCGGTACAGCTAACCAGGAAGATAGAGAAGGGTCATTGGCTTTTAGAGGCATGGTATAATTGTTAATTGATATTTGATAAATTCCTGATCAAATATATTATATTCTAATCATTAACAATGAGCAATTTGTATTTTTACGCTTCAATTGAAAGAAAACATTATTTATGAAAAGGGATACGCAAATATTTGAACTGATCAGCGCCGAAAAAGAACGTCAGGTAAATGGGATAGAACTCATAGCCTCCGAAAATTTTGCCAGTCCACAGGTTATGGAAGCTGCAGGATCTGTTCTGACAAATAAGTATGCAGAAGGCTATCCTGGGAAGCGATATTACGGAGGATGTGAAATTGTAGATCAGGTTGAAACCATTGCTATAGAACGTGCAAAAGAGTTGTTTGGCGCTGCCTATGCCAATGTGCAGCCCCATTCCGGATCACAGGCCAATGCCGCTGTTTTTCAAGCATGTTTGCAGCCCGGCGATACAATTCTGGGATTTGATCTCTCTCATGGAGGTCATTTAACACATGGATCGCCTGTAAATTTTTCAGGGAAGTTATATCGCCCCACCTTTTATGGAGTAGAAGAGTCGACCGGAATGTTGAATTATGATATCATTCAGGAGATCGCACTTAAGGAAAGGCCTAAACTGATTATTGCGGGTGCTTCAGCGTATTCCAGGGATATGGATTTTAAGCGATTTAGAGAAATTGCGGATAGTGTAGACGCCTTATTGCTGGCAGATATTGCGCATCCGGCCGGTTTGATCGCCAAGGGTATCTTAAACGATCCTATGCCACATGCTCATTTTGTGACCACAACCACTCATAAAACACTTAGGGGTCCAAGGGGAGGGCTTATTATGATGGGGCAAGACTTTGAAAATCCATTTGGAATTCGATTAAAGAACGGAAACCTCCGAAAAATGTCGGCTCTTATTGATTTAGCGGTATTTCCCGGGAACCAAGGTGGCCCGTTAGAGCACATCATTGCTGCAAAAGCCATCGCTTTTGGGGAAGCCCTTACAGAGGACTTTTTGCACTATATGATTCAGGTAAAGAAGAATGCTGCTGCAATGGCTGAGGCTTTTGTGGCCAGGGATTACAAAATAATATCGGGCGGTACAGACAACCATATGATGCTTATTGATCTTCGCAATAAAAATATTACCGGGAAGGAAGCTGAACATGTATTGGTGAAGGCAGATATTACTGCCAACAAGAACATGGTTCCTTTTGATGATAAATCACCATTTATTACATCAGGTATACGATTTGGAACCGCAGCGGTTACTACACGTGGTTTGAATGAAGATGATATGAAGATCATCGTATCCTTTATAGATGAAGTACTTAGTCATCCGAACGATGAGGAAGTGATATTGGGTGTAAAGGAAAATGTAAATAAGATGATGAAAAAACGTCCCCTTTTTATAGGTTTAGCAAGCTTAGATCTCCAGAAATAATATCTTTACTCTTGAGGTCGTAAATAACTGCTTCTATATCACTATCAAAGTATAATCCCCAATAGGAGTAATATCCTTTTTGATCTAACATTAATGGCCCGGCTAATCTGGTAATTTGATCTTTGGAGGAGACTTCCTCATACACGGGAATAAAAATTTCACTGGGTGTTTCTGAAAGATTACGGGTGAGATAGACATAGTTTTCTGCCAAGGTGCTTAGTATTGTATCCAATTCGTGTTCTACACTCTCCGGTCTTAGCTTTTTAATAATTATACTGCAGTCTTTCAGTAAAAAAGAAAGTTCTTCTAAATCGATAAATGTATTATTTAACTCCCTTATGCTTTGCATGTGCTTACTTAGAACTGTGAGCCCTTTATTTACCAGCATAGGCTGGTCGGTGCCCCAAGTTCCCTGTTGAATATGGAATAGAACTTCATGAAGGCCCAGTTCGCAGTTTAGTTCAATAACCAGATTGTTCTGTTCGCAGCAAACGGAGGAATTTCGTATGGTTACATGTGAGAAGTAGTCCTTTTCAAGACTGTTTTTAAGTGACTCCAGGCCAAGAATATCCCTGCTCGCATTATTTCGAGTTGTAAACTGAGCCTTATCTTTATTGGACCTGTGAGGCATAGCAACTCATTTGAAGGTTCACTTATGTAAAATTAATGTTAATTTTTAGCAGAGTACTATATAAAAACCATAGACTTTATAAGGTTTTACTACAAAAAGACCGCTTTATGGCGAATAATCGTTTTATTTTCCGCTAAAAAAAATGAAGAATTAAATGAAGCCTCTGTTTCGAGATTCGGTGATCAAAGCCTGATCATTCTGTTTTTCAACACCAAAAAGTGACTTAAGCTGGCGCTTTCTATTCTCAATTCCCGGGAGGGAAAGTGAAATAAAATTCACCATGTCCTTGGTCTTTGTACCTATAGAGAGGTAATACAGTATTTTTTTATCATTGTCATCTAATGAGATGTCCTGTGCCATCTTCTTACGAATGGCTACCAGTGCTTTCTGAGTGTAATAGGGGGGAGAGGTAAGAACTGTATTTACCATGGCTTGCAGTGATTTCTGATCGATCTCCGATTTCACCATGTATCCTTCAGGATCTACCGTTTGCATAATGCTGTTAATACGGTAATTGTCACTAAAGGAAGACATAAATACTATTTTAGATTCCGGAGACTTCTTTCTGGCAAATATCCCGATATCTTCTCCGGTCTTTGCCGGGCCATCAGTTGGATTAGCAAGCTGAATATCTAATAATAGAATGTCATAGGTAATACCCTTTGCGGCTTCTTCAATTTTTTTCGTAGCCTCCGCAAAGGTTTTGGCAGTGTCCATCTGCACTTTGAAATCATCGAATTCTGTATCCTCCAAAATGAACTTATACCCGAGGGTGGTCATTTCATGATCGTCTACCGCTAAGATCTTTACCGTCTTCATACGTTTAATTTTAAACTTTCTGCAGGTCCTTAGGTAAAGATATTTCTTTTTTTGCATCCTGCGAAATATGTTCCATCGGGATTTCCAGTAGAACCGTCGTTCCAATACCGGGAGCACTCCTCAGGTACCACTTTCCATTTATTTTTTCCATGCGCGATTTAATATTCTTGTGGCCAATCCCTGGTTTGCCTTTTGAGGTATCAAAACCACGTCCATTGTCCTGAATACTGATCACCATCTTATTTTCATTGGTATCAAAGGAAATGTATACCATGGTGGCAGCGGCATGTTTTACACAATTTTGCAAACTTTCCTGCATTATTCGGTAGAGGTTGATCTTCGTGATCCCTTCCAGATTGTCCCAGTCCAGGTCCTGATCAAAGGTAAAATGGTATTGGATGCCGGCAGGTTCGCAAATATTCTTTAATAATTCTTCAACGGAACTCATAAAGTTATTTAACTTTTGGTAGGAAGTATCATTGAGTTCGTGGGAGATAGACCGGATCTCCTCCTGTACTTCTTTAAGTTTCTCAATGGCCTGCTCGCGCAGTGTTACCGCAGCTTCATCTGCTTTTTTGTTGAGGCCCAATAAGATCATCCGTACGCCATTCATTTCCCCCAGCACTCCATCGTGCAGTTCTTCTGAGATCCGTTTTTGTTCAGATTGCTTCCCTTCTTCCACTTTTTGTTTCTGGGCCAGCATAAGGTTAAAGATCTCCTGGTTGGCTTCCTGTTGTTGTTGTTGAAATTTAAGTCGTTGGTTCTTGATCCGCTGTATAACGATTATAAAAAGTGCCATTGCTAAAAGCACTACTCCGGTGGCAACTCCTATCCATATCAGGCGTTGTTTGGATAACTGCTGGTTTTGGGCTAAGGTTTCGTCTGTTTCAAAACGAATTCGATTGAATTTGTTTCGGATCCGCCGTTCTTCCTGTTGCAGGCTATCGGATATCTGGATATATTCCTTATTGTAGCTAGCTGCATTGTCGGGATCCAGTTCGGCCAATAGTTTCAGGGATTCCATATACCGCAGGTTATTGTCGATCTCTTTGGCAATATCCCTCGAATTCTGGGCATAGACAAAGGCATCTATTATATTTCCGGATTCCTTGTGAAATAAGTGACAAATTATAGTAATTAAGGGAAAGGCCCTCCAGGTCACCTATACTGTCGCGGATGTAAAGTGCTCTTGTAAGATCGTTCTCTACCGAGGTGGTTTCGCCCAATTTTAGATTGGTCATGGCAAGATGATCTAATAACTTTTGCATAAGTCCGGGCTTTAATAGATATAGACTATCAAGATTAATTGCTTTCTCATACTCAATTTTGGCATTTTCAAAATCACCTTTGTTATAATACAATAGCCCAATATTATTATAAAGCGTTGCAAGATCTGTATTTTCAGGTTTTGTTTTATTAAGGTATTGGCTAGCCAGGTTATAGTATTCCAAAGCTTCGTCGAATTCTTCAAGCGCCTGTTGCTGCTATCCCCATGGTATTATAAGCTAAGTATAAGGTTCTACGATCATCCTCAAGCGGTTTTAGAAGTTTTAATGATTCGGTTAGGGCAACTAAAGCACCGGTGTTATCATGAATATCAGTTTGAATCAGGGCCATACTTCTTAATAATTTTGCCGAATTCAAATCATCATGATAATAGTTGATATATTTTTTGAGCTTTTGAATAAATAATAAAAGGCACTATCTCTCATTCGAGACCTGTAACCAAGTCAAAGTAAGCCCCTTTATCCCAATAGGCTTCCGCTAATTTTATTGAATCATTTGTTTCAATTGCAAATACTTCTAATTTCTTATTTGCACTTAGAAAATTAACGGTGTCCTGACTATAGTAATAAGCATAATGACAAATGTGACAGGTATTTAAGCTTTATAGGGAGTCAACCGAGATAGTGTCTATGACTTCAGAAATCTTTGAAATTTGAAGTTGCCTGATATCTTTATTGCTATTTGGATTTTTAACAACGGCAATCCAGCTAGTCCATACTATCTTTTAAGATTTGATAGTTTTGTTCACTTAATCTCTCTATTACTTTTTTTGCATGAAATCTAAGTAGCATAAATAAATAGCAATACCAAGGAAATTCTTCTCATGAAGTTGTTTTTCATCTTATTTAAAGTATACAAGATAAAAAAAGGAGCCTTAGTATACTAAGACTCCTTATGCTTTACTAAATTTTATTTGGTCTATCCATCTCGCCCCTGCTGAACCACCATCATCATTCCCATCGGTGGCTTGTTCATACAGGGTCTGGTCTTCGGCTGTATCATTGGTGCAGGAGAACATGGTGGAGCTTAAAAGGGCTATGGCAAAAACACAGGCTAATTTTTTCATCGTCGTTCGTTTTAGTGGATTAATTTATTTTCTACTAAACTAACGGAGTAGTGGAAGCCTATTGTATTCAGCTACAATGTTTTAGTAAACCCATCACTTCTGTGAGGGAAACCACCATTTTTGTAAGAATTTTATTATTTATGGGTAGAGATCGCGTTTCTGGAGAGCACCTTTTTTAGGCTGTCTATGTTCTCCTTATAGGTCTTGGAGAAGGGGAGTTGTTTTTTACCTGTCTTCAGGGCACAGATATTCTTGCCATAATTGATCCTGGAGACATAGTCCATATTAAGGATATAACTCTGGTGAACCCGAATAAAATTCTTAGGCAAGTTTCTTTCGAAGGTCTTCAAGGTTTTATAAGCACTGATAACACTTCCATCTTTCATGATAAAATCGGTTGCATTGTTATCTGCCTGCAGGTACAAGATCTCATCTGTGTCCAGATACTGGAAGTCTTTGTACGATTTTAAACAAATGGTATGAGAGCTTACCTCTTTAGGGTGCTGTTTTTTAAGTCGTAGTAACGTTTTGCGAATGTCCAATTCATTATACGGCATTAGCCAGTAGTCATAAAAACCATTCTTTATGGCATGGTAGGCGTATTCCTTGCTTTTCGCGATCCCAATGATCAAAGGGAGTTCGTTCATGTACTGATGCAATTCCGAGACCATCAGGAAATAATCCATGGCCAGATCAGTTAAGTTGATGAAAACCAGGTCTGGTAAGTGTTTTAAAATGGAATTTATGCCTTCCCTGCTATCTCTTACCCTGTCCGCACAGATAAAATCGCCATGATCTTCCAGGTAATGCTGTAATTGCAAATTGGAAGTGGCGTCTGCATCAATGATGGTGTAAGTATACTCCATAGACCGAACCTTGTGGGAAAATTAGTAAACCTTTGTGAGAGAGTACTATATATTTCCCTTAGAATATATATGGTTTTAGTGGCTAATATACTGAAAATCAATATAAAAGAAAGAATATTCTTACAAATGTCGATGAATGTTGCTTTTTGTTGCTAGGGTTCGGGCTGATATGCTCCCAAAGCGGGGTCTATAGATCGATCCCTGCCAAGGAGATCGTAGGGTACCAGGATGGCAGTATCCAAATCTGCCTTTCCCAGAGCAGAAGAGCTTTCATTTATTTTGAAAATGTTTCGCAATGGATCAAAAAAATTGGCATCTGTATTTAGGTAGATCTCTTCATAAAAATCGGCATCACTAAAATCATAAAGGGGATCATTGGCGAATTGTCCGCCGGTATCTATAAATTTTAAAAGCACATGAGAAAATAAATAGTTAAAATCAAATCCTTGGGTATTCTCAAGGTCTAATTCCCTGCTAGTGTTCCCATCAATGATACAGTTGATAAAATCTGCTTTTAACAAATTAGCTCCGTTAATTTCTCCTGAACCATCTGTTTCGAAGTTAGAGATCCTTATTGCTGCTCCTGTTCTAAAGCCATTGCTCCAATAATTGGCGATAGTGCTATGAAGAAAACCATAAGATCCGCCAAGGGCACAGAACAAACTGTGATTTCCAGCATTCCCCAGGACCAGATTTTCTGCCTCTATTGAGGTGTTTCTGCCCCATAAATTTACTACTGAGCTATTGTAAACCTGGGCATTCTTTATTGATAGTGTAGGGGAACTGCCATTCGGATTGCCTTCAGTCAGGATGCCCACCGTGGCATTTTTTAGTGTGAGATACGAAATCTCATTCTCTACGCTTCCGGGTGCCAGCCAAACTGTGCCCCATTGTCCCGGCACATCAGAGAACTCGGGCTCTAATCGATCGCCTTCAAAGATCACCTCATTTTCTAAAAGTTCCGGATCTTCACTAAGCGAACCATTGATCTTGAGACTTCCTCCGTTACCCACAAGGATCCCGGAATTTTCGTGAAAATACAGTCGGGATCCAGCCTGTAAAGTAAGGATCTTGTTTTCAGCAACTGCGGCATATCCATAGATCACATAGGGTTTCTCGCTGGTGAAATTAAGTTCATCATCTTCTAAAACAAAGCCTTCTATCCTCAACTCGTTCCCTTGCTCGTCTATCCCAAGCAACAAATTTTCTTTACTGCCATCGGCCAGAGTAGAGGGAAATAAGAAAATTGCATCTTTCACAAGGGTCACCAAGGGGATACGCTGTTCATTTGCCCCGGAATCGAAAAGTAAGTTATCAATATATAAGAATTCGCTTTGATTGGCAGGGGCAATATCATAGGTGGTCTCAATAAAAATATACAAGCTATCCCCGGCATAAAGCGATATATTTTCAAATGCCTTCCCTGCCACACCTTCAACATTGAGCCGGTATTTGCTATCCTCACCATCTTCCAGGGAAATACTGGGGATTTCTATGTCTTTCCCACTTCTATTATACACTTTTAGGCTATAGGTACTGCTTCCAATATTAGTAAAGATGGTATCTAGAAAAACAGTGTCCTTAGAAAATTGAAGATCTCCGTTACTTGCTTCATATTCAAAATCTTTTCTGCAAGAGGTTACCCAAAAAAGGCAACTTAACACTAATAGTATGGGAAGTAGGTATCGCATAGAACGGGATCAGGTACTTGGCTCATCAATAAAAACGGAACGGATCTCTTCTGATATTCTCATGGGACGCAGTGTAGTGGCATTAAGCAGGCACCACTCCGTTTCAGAGCGCAACAAGGGTACATTCGTTTTCTGGTCATTCATTTCAACAATCCTGGTAGATATGGCTCCTTCAGACTTCTCAATATAAGTGCTCATTTTTATTGTATCGCCCAGCTTAGCTGAATTCTTATATTGAATTAGATGTTGTTTTACAACCCAAATGGCTTGGGTACGCAGCGATTCGGGGGCATACGTTTGCCAATGTTCTTTTGAGATATCCTGTATCCATTGAACGTAGCGAACATTGTTTACATGATCCAGATCATCAAGATCTTCTTCCGTTACTACCCTGGTCATTTCAAAGGTCATTTATTCCTTTCTTTTTAGTTGGATCTCAAACAATGTATCCCAATTCTTTCCGGTCACAAAAAACGTTTTTCGCGTGGGGTGATAGGCAATGCCGTTGAGTACGTCAAGTTTTGGATGTTGCTTCACCTTTTCTTTAAGTCCGCCCAGATTCACCACTCCCTCAATTGCTCCGCTGGTTGCGTCTATGATCATCATACTTTCTTTTTGCCAAACATTGGCATAGATCTTTCCTTCCACATATTCCAGTTCGTTCGCTTTGTTAAAGATAGACTTGTTGGTAACGATCTGTATGTTGTCTTCTTCCTCCAGTGTTTCAGGGTTAAGCAACCAAATGCGTTCAGTGCCATCGCTTTTAAAAATGTGTGTCTCATCATTGCAAAGGCCCCATCCTTCCTTACTCTGGCCATATTGAAATTGATCTATTCGTTCCAGATCGGATACATTGTACAAGAACCCAACTTTACTTTGCCAGGTAAGTTGATATAATTTGTCATTGAGTACGGTAATACCTTCTCCAAAATACTTTGTATCGAGATCTACTTGTTTAAAAACCTCTCCTGTCTTAAAATCTAGCTTGCGAATAAACGATTTTGCTCCACCTCCAGATCCTGTACTCTCATAAAGAGTATCCTGGTAGAACTCCAGCCCCTGGGTAAACGCGCTCATGTCATGTGGATACTCATTTATAATTTCATAGGTGTACAATGCAGGGGCTACAGGAGCCAGGATCTTTATTTCCTTGCTGATCTCTATTGAATTTCCTTCAGATTTGAAATGTGCCTTTAAGGTATGTGCCCCTAATTTAGATACTTTCAGAACTAATTGATCATCAGTATACGGCAGGTCTTCTCCGGCGATAGAAAACCGAACCGAATCTATGGGAAATCCTTTTTTATTGCCAATGACAGGACGGATAGTATCGAATTGCTGAAATTCCTTTTCACCCGACAATAATTGCAAGGAAAAAAGTGAAGAGGGATCTTTCTCCCCCCCGCAACTCAGGAAAAATAGCACCAGGCCATTAAGGATAAAATACTTAATGAAATTCATAGACAAGAGTAGATTTAGAGCAAGTTAATTTAATAATTTAAGATTCTAAAACGATTGTCTCATATTTAAAAGGTTGTATATTTGCATGAGGCAAGTCCTACACGACCAGCTCCTGTAGAATCCCCCAGGGTGGGAACGCAGCAAGGGTATATGGTTGTAGCGGTGCGATGTAGGTAGCTTGCCTTTTTTTTATGCCCAAAAGTGAGTAAACTTCATAATTTTTTTATGTTCTGTCTTGTTTGTCCCCGCTGTCATTTATTTGTTTCTTTGTAAGACGTATGAGTAAGAAAGTAGTACTGGTTACAGGAGGTTCTTCGGGGATCGGGAGAGCTATTGGGAACTACCTGAAGGATAAGGGTTTCACCGTTTACGGTACCACACGGGATCTTCAAAAAAATCAGGGATTTACAGATTTTGAGCTTTTAGAGCTCGATGTGCGTGAGACAGAGACCATCCATACAGCACTTCAGTTGTTGCTAAAAAAAGAAGGCAAACTAGATATCCTGATCAACAATGCCGGTATCGGGATCACCGGACCTGTTGAGGAGACCCCCAACGAGGCCATTCTAAATGCCTTTGACACAAATTTTATTGGGCCCTTGAACATGATGAAAGCAAGTATGCCCATCATGCGGTCACAGCAGCATGGGCGCATCATCAATATTACCTCTATTGCCGGTAAGATGGGACTCCCATACAGGGGAATTTATTCGGCCAGCAAAGGAGCACTAGATCTGGCTACAGAAGCAATCCGACTAGAAACCAAGAAATTTGGAATTCATATTTCAACCCTTGCCCCGGGCGATTTTGCCACCAATATTGCAGCCGGTCGCTTTCACGCTCCCGTTCTTAAAGAATCTCCCTACAAAGAGCCCTACGAACAAACGCTGAAGATGATCAATGATGATGTGGATAAGGCGGGCGATCCCATAGAAGTTGCAAAAAAAGTATACGAAATCTTACAGAGTGGAGCTCCAAAAGTACACTACAAAGTGGGCAGCTTTATGCAAAAATTCTCCTTGGTCCTTAAAAAGATTCTTCCGGGTAAAGTTTATGAGAATTTACTGCGAAATCATTATAAGTTGTAGCTTTGTAAGGCATTAACAAAATGTCAATATAAATCGTTAAACAAAACAAGAACCTATGAAATTTTTTATTGATACAGCAAATTTAGATCAGATAAGGGATGCTCAGGAATTGGGAGTGTTAGATGGCGTAACTACCAATCCTTCACTAATGGCCAAAGAGGGGATCACTGGTCGGAATAATATCCTAAAGCACTATGTTGATATCTGTAATATTGTTGATGGAGATGTATCTGCAGAGGTGATTGCTACGGATTTAAAGGGCATGATCAAAGAAGGGGAAGAGCTGGCGGACTTACACGATCAAATTGTAGTTAAGGTCCCAATGATCAGAGACGGAGTGAAGGCACTAAAATATTTTTCAGATAAAGGGATCAGGACCAATTGCACCCTGGTTTTTTCACCAGGTCAGGCTTTATTAGCTGCAAAAGCCGGAGCCACCTATGTTTCCCCATTTATTGGAAGATTGGATGATGTCTCTACAGACGGACTTAATCTAATAGCCGAAATAAGGCTTATCTATGACAACTACGATTATCAAACGCAGATCCTTGCTGCCTCCATTAGGCATACCATGCATATTATAGATTGTGCAAAATTAGGGGCCGATGTAATGACAGGACCGCTGTCAGCCATTGAAGGATTACTGAAACACCCCCTTACGGATATTGGACTAGCGAAGTTTTTGGAAGACTACAAAAAAGGAAACTAAAAAGGAGACTGTTCCAGACTTTAAAAAGATCTGTAAA
Organism: uncultured Flavobacteriaceae bacterium; assembly: GCA_963844995.1. Classification (GTDB taxonomy): domain Bacteria; phylum Bacteroidota; class Bacteroidia; order Flavobacteriales; family Flavobacteriaceae; genus Muriicola. The sequence goes on from CAWJQE010000006.1 coordinate 77,113, forward strand.
TGTTGGCGAAGGCATCTATAATAACACCGTTCCGCGCAATGATAGTCTTGTTGGGGTTATAGACAATAAGTGTTTGTACCGCCTGCTCATAATTACTTGTCCAGAACTGTTCGGACCTATCCAAATTATTACTGTCTACCATACCTTTCCATTTGGCTTTATCTGTTCTTAGACTAATGCCAACGAAACGATGATCTGGATGTTCGAGTTTCAATTCGGTCACCCGTTTCATGATGTTTCTAAAATGCCCCGGATCTGTACCCGACCAGAAATAGAAAACCACAGGAACTTTATTATCTATATCAGCGATCTTAACTTCCTCATCATCGTACGAATACAAGGTGAAATCTGGTAAAGACTTGGACGGTTGCATATTGATGATCCCCTCATACAGGGTAATGATCTCTTTATTATGGATGTTATTGTACGACAATTTCTTGAAATCCTCTATAAAAACCTTATTGTGTTCCTCTGTGTCGTGCTTAAGAAGATAATCGATCGCCACATTTCTGAATAGATTATCACGAAGTTCTTTCTGAGTAATTAAGCTGTCTATAAGCTTTAATTTATGTTCATTAAAGTGTAATTGCCTGCTGGCTCTATCTATTCCTTCGCCACAATCAGCTTTGCACATGGTGTAGGCCAAATTCCCAAGATGAAACTTCATAAAATTATAATAGGGTCTTAAGTAAGTAAGATCCTTGTCATTGTAGTTGACATCTTTACGGTACTCATAAAAGGAATCGGGTAATTCATGCATATTAGATTCTCCACTTCGTCTTCTGTGAAAGAATGGATAGGCTTCCATGGAAATATTAGCACTGTAGTAAATTAAGGCTTTTGCCAAGTCATAGGCCTTAGGAGAAATTTCAAATTCGGCTTTGGTTTGTTCCAGCAAGGACAATTTGTTGTTTTTTAAAGAGTCAATTTTTTGCTGAAATACTTCCGGCTCTACTTGGTATATTGAGTTTACCAGGAATTCTTCCTCTTCACGCACAAGAAACATTTCCAGTAAAAAATTATTTATCTCTTCACCTTTGCCGGAAAACACCAATGATTCATCAAAGTCGGCAGTATTTAATCGAACTTGAAGACTGTCCCCATTTTCGAGGTACACATATTGTAATTCTGGGTTGTGGTAAAAGTGATGAAGCCCTTCAGAAACAGAATCTAATCTGAAAATAAAACGGTTATCAGAATCTAGCTTTACAGAATCAACAGCATTTTCGCCTTTGAAGAGTACTATTTGTTCACTAGTAGGATTTACGATCTCGCCTGCAAAAATAACATGCTTCTCGTCGCCTTTATTTTTAAGGCAACTTACCGCGATCAAACCAACAAGAATATAAAGTAACTGTTTATTCATGTATTAGAACCACTAGATATGATAACAAAACTAAGCATTGCAGAGGGTAGGGGTTGTTAATAGGGCGTTAAAAATAAACACTTAAGAAGAACATTCGATGAATAGGATCAATTAAAGGTTTATTGGTACATCGCCTTAAATTTGTCTACTTTTGCAAAAAATTTAAAGAATCTGATATGCTTTCAGTATCAAATTTATCGGTACAATTTGGAAAACGAATTTTATTCGATGATGTAAACGTAAGCTTTACACAAGGTAATTGCTATGGAGTCATAGGAGCTAATGGGGCCGGGAAATCTACATTTCTGAAAATTCTTTCGGGATCTGTAGACCCAACTTCCGGACATGTTCATCTGGAACATGGTAAACGGATGTCTGTTCTGGAACAGAACCATAATGCCCATGATGAACACAGTGTTCTGGAAACAGTAGTTATTGGAAATAAGCCCTTGTATAAGATCAAAAAGGAAATTGATGCCTTGTATGCGGACTATTCGGATAAAAATGCTGATAGAATAGGGGAATTACAAGTCACGTTTGAAGAAATGAACGGCTGGAATGCCGATAGTGATGCTGCTGCATTATTGTCTAGTTTGGGAATTAAGGAAGAGTATCATTTCACACAAATGTCTGAACTGGATGCTAAATTAAAAGTACGGGTCTTATTAGCTCAGGCTTTGTTTGGTAACCCGGATGTTTTGGTGATGGATGAGCCTACGAACGACCTGGATTATGAAACAATTGAGTGGCTGGAGAATTTCCTCGGCAACTATGAGAATACGGTGATCGTGGTATCTCACGACAGGCATTTTTTAGATGCGGTATGTACCCATGTGGTTGATATTGATTTTAGCAAGCTCAATCTGTATTCCGGAAACTACACTTTCTGGTATGAGAGTAGTCAATTAGCTGCAAGGCAAAGGGCACAGCAGAATAAAAAAGCAGAGGAGAAAGCCAAAGAGTTACAAGAATTCATTTTGCGCTTTAGTGCCAACGTGGCCAAGAGCAAACAGGCAACTTCCCGAAAGAAGATGCTTGAAAAACTTAAGATTGAAGACATTAAACCTTCCTCCCGCAGATATCCTGCCATTATTTTTGACAGGGAACGCGAGGCAGGGGATCAGATTTTGCATATTGAAGGCATGTCTGCTACCAGCGAGGATGGCACCTTGTTATTTAATAATTTAAACCTAAATCTCGCCAAGGGAGACAAGGTGGCTTTACTCTCCAGGGATTCAAGGGCTACCTCTGCTTTATATGAGATCCTGAACGGGAATAGAAAACCAGATAGTGGTAAATTCCAATGGGGAGTTACAACTACTCAATCGTATCTGCCTGCAGATAATGCTTCTTATTTTACAGAGAATATCAATTTAGTGGACTGGCTACGACAGTGGGCAAAGACCGAAGAGGAAAAGGAAGAGGTGTATATTCGCGGCTTCCTTGGAAAAATGCTTTTTAGCGGAGAAGAAGCACTAAAAAAATGCACAGTTTTATCCGGAGGTGAGAAGGTACGGTGTATGTTGAGCAGAATGATGCTTCTAAGAGCAAACGTTTTAATGTTGGATGAGCCTACCAACCATTTGGATCTGGAAAGCATTACGGCTTTTAACAACTCTCTAAAGAATTTTAAGGGAACGGTGTTGTTTACGACCCATGATCATCAATTTGCTCAAACAGTTGCGACCAGGATCGTAGAACTCACTCCTAAACAGACCATTGATCGCTATTCAACATTTGATGACTATATGTCTGATAAAAGTATCAGGGAGCAGCGTGAAAAAATGTATGCAGTGCCAGTGTAAGGCAATGTTTATCCAAATAAAAAAGCATTCGAAAGAATGCTTTTTTTTATTTGGGAACTTCTTAAGAGTTGAAATATTTGCTATTCCAAATAGCAGGGTTAAAATTCTTGCCTAGCGCAAATCCATAAAATATCACCACCGATGCAATAGACTTAAACATAAAGAAGAAAATGATCCAGAATTCTGCACTCGAACTATTTTTAGAAAAAAGCCCTTCTGGCACCAGTAATGTGATCAGATAAGCAACTAGAAGAACGATCGCCGTGAGATTGACGATATTCTTAAATGGCCATGCGAAAGCTCTGCGTAAAGGATGAAGATCATTTCCCCAACGGTGGATCAAATAGTAATAATTGTTGCCAATTGGAGCAAATAGTAAAGGATCGTCCTTATCCTCTAATCTGAATAATTTGGAGGGAGCAATGATCTTAAACCCATCAATATCAATATTATGTGACTTTTCTAAGGCTTTTATCTTTGATATCCCCTCTGCTGGAATCTCTCCCTTAAAATACTTTGAATCCAGAAAACGAAGACGGTATTCAATACATATCCGCTTTATTTGATCTATGTGATAGATCTTGTCAGTTTCGAGCTGGTCAAAATCAAAATTGTTATGAATACCCTTTGAAGTTCCTGCAAGTTTTTTTTCAATGCGTTCTTCCCTCTCCGTGTCTTTTTTTAGAAGTTCATAGACATTTTTGATCAAGTCTGCCTGGGCAGTTTCTTTTTGGGCAATCAAGGAAAGTTTCTCCTCAATATTAGTTCTCTTTAAAAACATTCTTTTTCTTTTAGCAATTGCAACAAAAATACAGATTAGGATTTCTCAATGCAATACCCTTCATCTAATTTTTGAATGTTAATATTATGTTAAATTCGTTCTACTACCACAAGCCCTCCTCATTTTCTAGATCCTACATTGTATATTGTCGAACTTTTTGACCGTTTATCGATTTTAAAGTCCCTAAAGTTTAACTATGAAGCAATACCGCCTGTATATTGTTCTATTGACCCTTTGTACCATAGGATCAATAAAAGCACAATCGTCTAAGGGATATACCGATTTCAAGAAAACTATTTACACAACTACTTTAGAAGCGGGGAACTACACCACGCTTATTTCTGCTTTAAAAGCAACAGATCTGGATTTAACCCTCGATGGGGATGCAGCCTTTACTATTTTTGCGCCTTCAGATCGTGCCTTTCGTAAACTTTCTTCTGAAAAGATAAAACGCCTGTTACTTCCAGAGAATAAAAAGGAACTCAAGGAGATGATTACCTATTTTATGGTAGCCGGTTCACTTTCTGCTTCAAAGATCCTTAATGCACTAAACCGCGGAAACGGCAATGCTACCTTTACTACGGTACAGGGTAAAAAGATCAAAGCATCCATTGATGGAATAGATATTGTTCTTACAGACGGACAGGGAAATAAGGCCAAGATAACGGTAGCAGACAGCGATCAATGCAATGGAATTATTCATACCATTGACAGTGTTATTTCGCCAAAACCTCTATGAATTTACTAGCGTAATTCTGCTCCCAATTGTTTCTCGTATGCATTTTTGATCTTGTTCATGATCTTTTCTATATGCTTGTCGGTCAGTGTTTTGGTTTCGTCCTGTAGTGTAAAACTAATCGCATACGACTTCTTGCCTTTAGGTAATTTATCGCCCGTATAGACATCGAATAAAGACAGATCCTTTAGTAGTTTCTTTTCGGTTTTATAGGCGATCTCTTCCAGTTCTTTAAAAGGCACTTCTTTATTTAGCAATAGTGCGAAATCTCTTCGTACTGCCGGAAATTTTGGTATGGGGGTAAAGCTAATTTGTTTTCTGGATGCCATTTTACGAAGCGCTGCCCAATCGAAATCGGCAAACAGCACCTCCTGTTTTATATCGAAGATCTTTAAAAAGCTCCCCTGAATCACCCCTAATTTAACAAGCGGAGTTTTATCCTTTATAAGTTGGATACCTTCTCCATATTCTTCAGATTCTATTCCGGTAGTTTGATATCCACCTACTCCCATCTTTTCCAGGATCTGCTCTACCACTGCTTTCAGAAAATAAAAATCTGAAGGTTTAGATTTCATCGTCCAGCTTTCCTCAACTCTATCTCCGGTTACCAATAGGGTTAGGTGTTCCTTTTCCAGATGAGCAGATGGAGTTTTATGATAGGTCTTCCCGAATTCGAATAACTTTAAATTAGGACGCTTTCTATTAATATTAAAGGCTGCTGCTTCAAGAGCAGAAAATAGCATTGAAGGTCTAAGGACAGATAAATCAGAGCTTAGAGGGTTAAGAACGGTAACCGCGTCTTTTTCCCATTCCGGATCCAAAGCTTTTGAATAGTCGGGGTTGGTCAAACTATTAGAAAGGATCTCGTAGAAGCCCTGAGCCGCCAACAGATCCCCAATATTATTTTGCAATTTATGATCTTCAAATCTGGAGGTAGGAGCAACAGAGGCGTTTAATTTTGGTTCAAACTGGATATTGTTATATCCATATACCCGCAAGATCTCTTCTATTACATCCACCTCGCGCTGTACATCTATCCTGTAAAACGGAATAACAAGGCCCAATCCAGATTCGGTAACACTTTTTACTTTGATATCCAGGGAAGTCAGGATCGATTTGATCACATCGCGCGGAATTTCCTGTCCTATTAGGGCGTTGATCTTCTCAAATGTTAGGAAGACCTGGTGATCTTCTATCTTTTTTGGGTAGAGATCCACAATATCTGAGGTAATGTCCCCGCCAGTAAGCTCACAAATGAGCAAAGCAGCGCGCTGTAAGGCATATTCCACATTGTTGATATCTATACCGCGTTCAAAACGGAAGGAAGCATCTGTGTTGAGACCATGCCGTTTGGCGGTCTTTCGTATAGATACCGGATCGAAATAGGCGCTTTCCAAAAAGATCGCTTTTGTATTTTCAGTGACACCGGTATTGATCCCGCCAAAGACTCCTGCAATACACATGGCTTTTTCGCCATCGCAGATCATTAGATCTTCTTTATCGAGGATACGTTCGTCTCCATCTAGGGTCATAAAGCGAGTGCCTTCTTTTACATTCCTTACAATGATCTCTTTTCCGAAGATCCTGTCGGCATCAAAGGCGTGCAAAGGTTGTCCTAACTCATGTAACACATAATTGGTAGCATCCACCACATTATTAATGGGTTTTAAACCAATTGCTTTAAGCCTGTTTTTTAACCAATTAGGAGATGGTTGAACAATTAGATTGCTAATGGTGACTCCCGCATATCTGGGAGCCTTTGTATTATCTTCTACCTTGACAGCAATTTTCAATGACCTGTTGGCTACATTAAAATTGCTAATGGACGGGGTCATTAGTTCCTTCTGTATGCCTTGCTGCCTTAATCCCGCTTTTAGATCTCTAGCTACGCCATAATGACTCATAGCATCTGCCCTGTTAGGAGTAAGGCCAATTTCAAAGACCTGGTCTATCTCAATATCAAAAAGACTGGCCACCGGGGTTCCGGGTTCTATACTTGCTTCAAGGATCATAATACCATCATGACTTTCGCCTAGTCCTAATTCATCTTCTGCGCAGATCATCCCGGCACTTATTTCTCCTCTGATTTTTCCTTTTTTAATAAGTAAGGACTCTCCATTGTTCATATGAAGCGTAGTTCCGATGGTAGCCACAGGCACTTTTTGTCCTTTGGCAACATTAGGAGCCCCGCAAACTATCTGTACAGGTTCTTTTTCACCTATGTCAACCGTAGTGAGCTTTAATTTATCAGCATTTGGATGCTTTATACATGTAAGTACATGGCCAACAACAACGCCTTTAAGTCCACCTGGTACAGACTCAAAATCAGTGATGCCTTCCACCTCTAGTCCAAGGTCAGTTAGAAGTTCTGCGATCCGAGTAGCTTCCCAATCTATCTGTAGGAACTGTCGTAACCAGTTAAAAGAAATTTGCATTGGTTAGTCTTAAGCGGTCAAAGATAAAACAATGGTTTAACACAGTCAATTCCCACTGTGCGTTTCATCACAATTTTTACAAAACTTGTTTTCTGGGTTATTACGATATTTGCAGTTCAATCTGTAAAAATGAAAAATTTAGGTTTCTTATTTATACTTTTTATCATCCTGAACTCATGCAGGGATCAGACGGTTCCAAGTTTGTCTCAAGGTATATGGCGGGGTACTATGGAAGTACAGGACGGGGAGTTGTTGCCTTTCAATTTCACCATAGAAAATGGAAGCAAGGGTTACAGTATGGAAGTTTATAACGCAGATGAAGTATTGATCATCGATGAGATAGTGATAGATAGCGACTCCATAATCATAAGAATGCCTGTTTTTGAAGGGTATATAGCCGGCAGGTTTACCTCTACCAGTATGGAGGGGAACTTTATAAAGGAAAGCCTCGATAGAGTAGTGCCTTTTACTGCAAACTATAACGATAGTACCCGGTTTGTGCCTTCTAGGGAAGCTGCTGTTAATGTTCAGGGCAATTGGGAGGCTGTATTTAGCAAAGGAACTGAAGATGCGTATGTTGCTAAAGGTATTTTTAAACAAGATGGGGAAAGGGTAACAGGGACTATACGCACTACAACGGGAGACTACAGATATCTGGAAGGATTGGTAGATGGTGATTCTCTAAAACTATCCACTTTTGATGGGGCTCATGTCTTTCTTTTCTTAGCCAGAATTGATAATGGTATCATGAATGGCACCTTTTATTCGGGGAACCATTACCAGGAACCGTTTGAGGCTGTACGAAATGATTCTTATGAATTAGCAGATACCATGACACTTACATTTCTTAATGACGGGTATGAGAAACTAGCTTTTTCCTTTCCGGATGTCAATGGGAATTATATTTCTTTGGAAGACCCTCAGTTTCAGAATAAGGTTGTGCTCATACAGATCATGGGAACATACTGTCCCAATTGTTTGGACGAATCCAAATTCCTGGTTGAATATTTAAAAGAAAATTCACAGGATGATCTGGAGGTTATTGCTTTAGCTTTTGAATATGCCAAAACAGAGGAAGCGGCCTTTAAGGGAATCACAAGACTTAAGGACCGTTTGGGGATATCGTATCCTGTACTTTTGGCACAGTACGGCAGTGCTGACAAGAAAACTGCCAATGAAAAATTGCCCATGCTCAACCATATTCTTTCGTACCCTACTACCATTTTTATAGATAAAAAAGGCGAGGTACGCAAAATTCATACCGGGTTCAATGGTCCGGCTACAGGTGAGAAATACGTAGAATTTAAGCAAGACTTCAAAGAAATCGTCAACTCGCTTCTTGCGGAATAAAAAAGACCTTTCGGGTTACGAAAGGCCTTTCTTGGGTGGCAAAAATTAAATAATCAAATGATGGTTGATTTACCCAACCAGATATTCTCCTTGTTAAGGATCAGATAGTCATCAGAATCCCTGATATTTCCTGAAATAAAATCGCCGATATGATTGGTTCCATACTTACTGGAAGTGCTCAGGTCTGGCGAGACAATCCCTTTTTTAATAGATTTGAGCACTGCAATGACCACTGCTCTCGACTCTTCGTCTAGTTTAAAATGATCAAGTAACATAGCCGCTGATAGGATTGAAGCTACCGGATTGGCAATATCCTTCCCTTTGGCTTGTGGATACGATCCGTGAACGGGTTCAAACAAAGCATAGTTCTCTCCAATAGATGCTGAGGGCAGTAAGCCTATGGAACCTCCAATGGCACTACCTTCATCAGATAGAATGTCCCCAAACATATTCTCTGTCAGGATCACATCGAATTGCGTAGGTTTCAGCAATAGTTGCATGGCCGCATTATCAATAAACATAAAATCGAGGGTAATCTCAGGATAACTCTCTCCAATTTTCTTTACAACACGCCTCCATAAACGGGAAGATTCCAATACGTTGGCCTTATCAACAAGCGTTACCTTTTTCCTGCGACTTTTAGCCGCTTTAAAGGCTAAATGGGCAATTTTACTTACTTCATTTTCCGTATAGGTACAACTGTCTGTAGCAGATGTGCCATCTTCGCTTAGTGACTTTTCGCCAAAATAGATCCCTCCTGTAAGTTCCCGGTAGATCACAAAATCAGTACCAGCAATGATCTTCTTTTTTAAGGGTGACTTTTCCATGAGGGTTGGAAACACTTTTATAGGCCGTATGTTACAAAAAAGGCCCAATTCCTTCCTCAGTCTTAACAACCCTTGTTCTGGTCGTACACTGGCATTAGGGTCATTGTCATATTTAGGATCACCTATAGAACCAAAAAGTACTGCGTCAGATTCTTTGCACAGAGCCAAGGTGGCTTCCGGAAGTGGATCTCCCGTTGCATCTATGGCCGTGGCTCCTACCTTTGCTTCAGTAAAAATAAATTCGTGCCCAAAAGTATCTTCAACAGCCTGCAGGCACTTAACGGCCTGAGCGGTAACCTCAGGTCCAATTCCATCACCGTGTAATAAAGCAATTTTTATTTTCATTTTCAGGCAATGCTCTCTATGTTAATATTGGCTAATTCAATAATTTGATGAATATCCTCATCCAGCACCTCCTTTTTTCTATCGGCAAATCGCAAGAATTGTCCATAGACCGTATCTAACTGCACTTTGGTTAGTTCATATCCTATGTTCTTGGCCCTGTAAGCCAAAGCGGCACGACCGCTGCGAGCGGTAAGCACTATGGAAGAATGATCTACCCCTACTTCTTTGGGATCTATGCTCTCATAGGTCTCCCTTTTCTTTATCACCCCATCCTGGTGTATGCCAGAGCTATGTGCAAAGGCGTTAGATCCTACAATGGCCTTGTTGGGCTGTACTGGCATGCCCATTTTTTCAGAGACCATAAGACTGGTGCTGTATAATAATTTACTGTTTATGCCTGTATCCAGATTCAGATAAGGATGCTGTTTTAAGATCATCACAACCTCTTCTAAGGAGGTATTGCCAGCTCGTTCCCCTATGCCGTTTATGGTACATTCTATTTGGCGGGCTCCATGGATGACACCGGCTATGGAATTGGCCGTTGCAAGGCCAAGATCGTTATGACAATGACAAGAAAGAATAGCCTTGTCTATACCTTTTACATGTTCTCGCAAGTACTTCATTTTGGCCCCGTATTCCTCTGGCAAACAATACCCCGTGGTATCCGGAATATTTAAGACAGTGGCTCCTGCTTTTATCACTTCTTCACATACCCTGGCTAAAAATTCATTGTCTGTTCTCCCGGCGTCTTCTGCATAGAATTCTACATCTTCAACAAAGGTCTTTGCGTACTTAACAGCTTCTATGGCTCTATCCAGTATTTTATCCCGTGTTGAGTTGAATTTATACTTAATATGAGAATCTGAAGTACCGATCCCAGTATGAATTCGTGGTCTTTTTGCATGTTTTAATGCTTCAGCGGCCACCTCAATATCCTTTTTTACAGAACGCGTTAGTCCGCAGACCGTTGCGTGTTTTACAACTTTCGCTATTTCATACACTGAATTAAAGTCGCCCGGACTGGAAATTGGAAAACCTGCTTCAATAATATCCACCCCCAGGGTGTCTAATCTCTCTGCAATTACTAATTTCTGTTTAGTATCTAATTTACAACCCGGAACTTGCTCCCCATCACGCAGCGTAGTATCAAAAATGTATACTTTATCTTTGCTCATTATAATTACTTAATTTTAGTCACCATAACGAATGTATCACAACCAATTAGAACCAAATTCATGACTGTGAGGCATTTACAACGTTAATATACTTTTTAAGGTAGTTAACACATTGAAATACAGCGCAATAAGTATTCTATTTTACGATGACAAATGCAAATAAAGATGCCTTATTTGTTTTGGTGAAATCTCTTTCTAAATCGGAGAAACGCCAATTCAAGTTATATGTAGGAAGATTAGGGGTGAATACAGATGCCAAATTTTTGGCCTTATTCAACCTGTTGGATAAGATGAAACGGTATGAGGAAAAAATCATTTTGGCTAGTGGCATTGTAAAGAAAGCGCAACTCTCTAACCTCAAAGCACACCTTTACAAACAGATCCTGGTAAGCCTTCGTTTAAACCCTGTAAATCAAAATATTAGGGTCCAGATCCGCGAACAACTAGACTTTGCAACCATTTTGTATCAGAAAGGTCTTTACAAGCAAAGTCTTAAGATCCTTGATAAGGTGAAGTCGACAGCCATTGAAAATGAAGAAAAGAATATTGCCTATGAGATTGTAGAATTAGAAAAGATCATAGAAACCCAATACATCACCAGAAGTATTCCGGATAGGGCAGATGAGCTCGCTTTACAAGCCAAGAAGTTGTCTGAACAGAATGTGATGACCAGCAAGTTGTCTAATCTTTCCCTTCAGTTATACAGTATGATGCTGAAGGTAGGCTATGTGCGAAGTAATGATGACCTACAAAAGGTAAAAAAGTACTTTGAATCTCATCTTCCCAAATACGATATCAATGAGCTTGGGTTTCGTGAGAAACTATGGTTGTACAAGGCGCATCTATGGTATAGCTTTTTAATACAAGATTTTCTGTCGTGTTACAAATACGCCAGTAAATGGGTTGATCTGTTTTATGAGTATAAGGAGATGATCCAATTAAACCCGGTTTTTTTTCTAAAGGGTAATCATTATCTCCTGGAGTCGCTTTTTTATGTAAAATACGCCTCACAATTTGAGTTGGTACTTGCTAATTTAGAAGAGACAGTAACTCAAAAAGACTTTCCTTCCAATGATAACATAAGTTCTCTGAGTTTTTTATATATCAATTCAAACAAGCTAAATCTTCATTTTCTTAAAGGGACATTTGAAAAGGGATTGTATTTGGTGCGGATCATAGAATACGGGATCAATAAGCACAGAGACCGTATTGATGAGCATCATATTATGATCTTTTATTACAAAATAGCCTGCTTGTATTTTGGAGTGGGAGATAATAAGAATTGTATTGCATACCTCAAAAAGATCATCTCAAACAAAAACCTTAAAATGAGGGAAGATCTTATGTGTTTCGCCAGAGTACTAAGTTTAGTGGCTCATTATGAGGCGGGGATGGATTATCATCTGGAAGTTCAGTTAAAAAGCACTTACAAATTCCTTTTAAAGATGAACGATCTGCATGCTGTTCAAAAGGAGATGATTACATTCTTGAGAAATTTGGGATCAATTTATCCCAATGAACTAAGGGCTGAATTTCAAAAATTATACGATAGACTCAAGAAATATGAAGATCATCCTTATGAGAAAAGAGCCTTCTTGTATTTAGATATACTGTCATGGCTAGAAAGTCATCTGGAAAATAAACCGGTTTCGCAGGTAATTCGTGAAAAGGCCCTGGCCAGTATTCGATAATGGTATTTATTTTTTAAAGACACGCGTCCCAAAGGACATCTGCAGGAGGTGGCGCCGTGAAGGATATCATTTCTTTTTTTACCGGATGTTCAAAGCTCAAATTTCTGGCGTGAAGGTGGATGCCTCCATCCGGATTACTCCTGTCAAAACCGTACTTTAAGTCCCCTTTAATAGGGGAACCAAGTGATGCCAGCTGGGCTCTTATCTGATGATGCCTCCCTGTTTTAAGCAAGATCTGCAAAAGAACATAATTATCTAATTTTTTTAAGATGGTATAATCTAATTCGGCACGTTTGCTATTCGGGATTTCTTTGGGATACGCATATGATTTATTCTGCTTAGGATTTCGCTTCAGCCAATGAATTAGAGTGTCTTTTTTCTTTTTTGGTGGGTTTTTAACAATGGCCCAATATATTTTTTCCGGCCCTTTTTCAGCGAACAATTTATTCATTCTGCTAAGTGACTTTGATGTCTTTGCAAACACTACGATACCACTGGTGGGCCTGTCTAACCTATGGGTTACGCCTAAAAATACCAGCCCGGGTTTATCGTATTTTTTCTTGATGTATTCCTTTACATGCTCACTGAGCGGGGTATCGCCGGTCTTGTCGCCCTGCACAATATCGCCCACCCTCTTATTGATTACAATAAGGTGATTGTCTTCATACAAGACCTGAAGATTTTGAGCGTTCGATATTATTTTATTGGCCGTCAATAGAATGTAGTTTTGCTAAATACTTTGAACAGGATTATACCTACTTATATAATAGGAGGAAAAAGGTAACAGTTTCGTCTTAATATTGTTCTTCATCACTTGGAAAGTCCTTGCTTTTCACATCGTGGACATACTTGGAGATGGCCTCGCTCATTTCGTCATAAAGATTCATATACCGCCTTAGGAATCGGGGATTAAATTCATGGGTCATGCCCAGAAGGTCGTGGATAACAAGGACCTGACCATCAGCATGTTTCCCGCCTCCTATTCCAATAGTAGGGATGGAGATACTCTCGGAAACTTTTTTTGTTAAGGCGGCAGGGATCTTTTCCAAGACCACAGCAAAACATCCTATTTTTTGAAGCATACTGGCATCAGCCATTAATTTTTCTGCTTCATTTGTTTCTTTTGCACGGACACTATAGGTGCCAAATTTATAGATAGACTGTGGCGTAAGACCAAGGTGGCCCATTACGGGGATACCCGCGTTAAGGATGCGTTTTACGGATTCCTTTATTTCCTCGCCACCTTCCAGTTTCACAGCATGAGCGCCACTTTCTTTCATGATTCGGATTGCAGAGCGCAATGCTTCTTTTGGATCACTCTGATAACTGCCAAACGGCAGATCTACCACCACCAGGGCCCTATGTACCGCTCTGATCACTGAAGAAGCGTGATAGATCATCTGATCTAAGGTTATGGGCAAGGTGGTTTCATGTCCGGCCATTACATTACTGGCAGAATCGCCTACTAAAATTACGTCAACATTGGCGGCATCCACTATCTTGGCCATAGAATAATCATAGGCTGTTAGCATAGAAATCTTTTCTCCCTGCTTCTTCATTTCTACGAGCGACTTTACCGTAACCCTTTTGTATTCTTTCTTCGCGATAGACATAGTAATAGTTTTGCTCGTTAAATGTAAGGAGAATTGGTTAATTCAGAATTATGGAGAGCTCCTCGTTTTAATAAATTCCTTACTTTAGGTCTAATTCTCCCATTAAATTCTATCGGAATGCGCGTAATTTTTTCCCTTCTGCTACTGTTTTCTTTCTCGGTGATCAATGCTCAGGAAACCGATGAACTAAAAGTAAAGAATACCATCAATGCATTCTTCAAAGGCTTTCATAAACAAGATTCTATTGCAATAAGAGAAACTGTAAGCTCCGCTATTCTTATGCAAACCATAGGAAAGAACAAGGAAGGGGGAGATAGTGTCAGAAACGTTTCATTCGATAATTTTTTGAACTCTATTGTTAAGATCCCGGATTCAGTTCATTTCGAAGAACGACTAATGTCATACAGTATTCAGGTAGATGGGAGCATGGCCCATGCGTGGACTCCTTATGAATTTTGGCTTAATGACACTTTTAGTCATTGCGGTGTTAATTCATTTCAGCTTTTTAAAGAAGGAGATGAATGGAAGATCCTTTCCATTATGGATACACGCCGAAAGGAAGATTGTTATATTAAATTTCCTGGAAAGCAAGATTGAACCTTCTTGCCAAACCCAAGGCTTTTTAAGCGTGAACTACCACTACTAGCTGTACTTCAGTTCTTTTTAGACGCCAATCTCTTTAGTCATGGGTGACATCCTGTCAGTTTTCTGTAGTTGGCATTATGTTTGACATTTCAATACCGATTTGATTTAAGATACTATTAATATTAAAAAAGATAAAATGAGCAAAATTATTGGGATAGATTTGGGGACAACAAACTCATGTGTTTCCGTTATGGAGGGTAATGAGCCCGTTGTAATTCCAAACGCCGAAGGAAAACGAACTACACCATCTGTAATTGCTTTTGTAGAAGGTGGTGAGATAAAAGTAGGGGATCCGGCCAAAAGACAGGCTGTGACCAACCCTCACAAGACCATATATTCCATAAAGCGTTTTATGGGTAATAAATATTCTGAATCTAAGAAAGAAGCAGAACGTGTTCCCTATAAAGTGGTTAAAGGAGATAATGATACTCCCAGAGTTGATATAGACGGACGTCTTTATACACCTCAGGAATTGTCGGCCATGATCCTTCAGAAAATGAAGAAGACGGCTGAGGATTATTTAGGACAAGCTGTAACCAGAGCGGTGATCACTGTTCCTGCCTACTTTAATGACGCCCAAAGACAGGCTACTAAAGAAGCCGGAGAAATTGCTGGCCTAAAAGTAGAGCGTATCATTAATGAACCAACAGCAGCATCACTAGCCTATGGTTTAGATAAAAAACACAAAGATCAGAAAATTGTAGTGTTCGACTTTGGAGGTGGAACACACGATGTATCTATCCTGGAATTAGGAGACGGTGTATTTGAAGTCCTTTCAACAGACGGAGACACCCATTTGGGAGGAGATGATGTGGATCAGAAGATCATTGACTGGTTGGCAGAAGAGTTCAAAAAGGATGAAGGAATAGACCTTAGGAAAGATGCGATGGCATTGCAGCGCTTAAGAGAGGCAGCTGAGAAAGCTAAGATCGAATTATCGAGTTCAACTCAGACCGAGATCAACTTACCATATGTTACTGCAACAGCATCCGGACCTAAACACTTAGTGCGATCACTTACCAGAGCTAAATTTGAGCAATTGATCGCCGACTTGGTAAAAAGAACCATTCAACCATGTGAAACTGCTTTAAAAGCGGCCAGTCTGTCTAAAAGTGATATCGACGAGATCATTTTGGTAGGAGGTTCAACAAGGATACCAGCAGTAGTGGAAGCAGTTGAAAAATTCTTCGGAAAAAAACCATCTAAAGGGGTAAACCCGGATGAGGTTGTAGCCATAGGTGCTGCTATCCAGGGTGGGGTCTTAACAGGAGACGTTAAGGATGTACTTCTATTAGATGTAACTCCTCTATCATTGGGAATTGAGACCATGGGTAGCGTAATGACGAAGTTGATCGATGCCAATACAACGATCCCTACTAAGAAATCACAGATCTTTTCAACGGCTGCAGATAATCAGCCATCAGTAGAGATCCACGTACTTCAGGGAGAAAGACCAATGGCAGGTGATAACAAAACCATTGGAAGATTTCACCTGGATGGAATTCCACCAGCACAAAGAGGTACTCCTCAGATTGAGGTAACCTTTGATATTGATGCCAATGGTATAATCAAGGTTTCTGCTACTGATAAAGCAACTAATAAAACACAAGATATCAGGATTGAAGCGTCTTCAGGTCTTACAGAAGAGGAGATAACTAAAATGAAGGCAGAAGCTGAGGCCAACGCCGAGGCAGATAAAAAGGCCAAGGAAACAGCCGATAAGCTGAATGAAGCTGATGGTATGATTTTCCAAACTGAAAAACAACTGAAGGAGTTTGGTGATAAATTGTCTGAAGACAAGAAAAAACCGATTGAAAGTGCTCTTGAAGAATTGAAAAAGGCCTATGAAAGCAAGGATCTTGACTTAATTACTCCGGCTTTAGAGAAGATCAATGAGGCTTGGAAGGTTGCTTCTGAAGAAATGTACAAAGCGCAGGCTGCGGCACAGGAAGGACCATCGGCTAATGGAGAAGCACCCACTGAAGATAGTGCAAAAGAGGGTGATAATGTAGAAGACGTTGATTTTGAAGAAGTAAAATAATACGTTTTATTTTCAGTTATATAAGGGGCAGTTTTTACTGCCTCTTTTTTTTTCGGCATGTATTTTGTTTTTATAAGAATAAAGAAGCTGTAATTTTACTTCTATGAAGATCTACAATCCAAGAGCCTTAAAGTCGATTCCAATGCTCACATTGCTATTCCTGTTGATGATTAGCATTAGCTATGGGCAACTACCAAAGGTTTTTACAAAGACCGATCTTAACCTGAGGGGAAAGGTGAAGTCGTGTTTGGTCATAACCGATTATGGTAAAGAAGCCTATGAATTTAATATAGAAGGCATGCTTACGAAGGTAACTACCCTGTATAGCGCTACGGATTATGATATTAGTTACTATAAATATTCCAAAGGACTGTTAAAAGAAAAGCGTTTGGAAAACTATCGTGAGGATAGCCTGGACAGGCAAACATCCATAGCTAATATATATTTCATAGATACGTTGCGAAACAAGATCATAAAAGAACTCATTTATTCTTACCAGAAAGAATTTTTAGAGCAATATGACTATTTCTATAACGACTCCGGAGCACTTACCACCATTAGAAGGAAGAATAATGAAGGTTTAGATGAGACGCTGATATCTTATGACAGTATTGACGGTGAAAGCACCCAAACGACAAGCGTGAACGGGGTTGTTGATAAGAGCATACGCCTGTCTTTTCTGGATAAAAAAAATGAAAAAAATATCCTGGAGAAGGAATATGTAAATGGTGAGCCATATAAGGCCATTGAAGTATTTCAGGATTCATTAGGTAGAAAACAGAAAGAATTACAGTTTACCTATGATCCTGTGAAAGCTACTTTTGTTTTGTCTAAAGAATTTCTATACGAGTACGAAGAACACGGATTTCTTTCCAAAAAGAAAACGCTGGCAAATAATAAGGAAATAAAACAGGAATACATTTACCAATTAGATGCTCATCAACCCCCTAATTGGATCAAACAGATCATTACGCCAAGTAACAGTTATACCACACGTAGAATAGTATATTATGAAGATGAGGTGCCAAAGGAATAGGCGGGATTAAAACATAGGAAAAAGACAAATGTTCCGCCCTTATTTTTTAGAACACTCTATCAATGCAAAAAGTGCCTTATTGTGGATGGAAACCACCTGTGACAAATAATATGCCTTGGTCTCCTCAATACTTTCTGCCTTAAGTTCCTCTTCAGTTCTTGTTTTCCGATCTTTTAATATATGCACTGCCTTTTCACAATGAAAAAGGGTCGCCAATTCTCTAATCGACCTTTCCAGTGAAGCTATATCTATTTCAGCTACTCGTTTAAAATCTAATTGCTTCACTAAAGAACTTACTTCTTCCGGGTTTTCCCCCGGGTTAATCATCTCATCCGAAACCGCCTCTTGAGCTTCTTCCGAACCTGTTTCAAATTCAGGGGTTGCGGTAGTAGTACATACATCTAGACTATTAAGTAATTCTTCTGCATTCTCTAGAGCCTTTTTGGTGTAGAAACGCCCCATGTCCCATTCTGTCTGCTGTAAAGCAGTCTCCAGATTTTCGATCCCATCTAAAATTGGATTCATAGAAGCTTGGCATCCACAGTTCTCAATTTGGGCTTGGGCCTTTTCAAAAGCTATCAAAGCTCGCTCCGCGTAATATTGTTGATGCTCAAAATTATTTGCGCTCAACGATTTTTTTGCATGAGAAAGGCTGTATCCTGCGGAGGCATATGCATTGGTGCAGTTGGCGTGCATTCCCATAGAAATAAGGGAAAAAGCAAAAAAAGCCAGGTAATTTTTCATAAGTAAATTCGTTCAGGTTGGGGTCCGCATAAGAATAGATCTTATATGGGTCCATACAACGCCAAAAGCAACCTATATATTGCCTTTAATCAGCTATTTATAAAGGATCTGGCGCATCGAAGTTCAATCTTGGAAGAACAGACTTAGATACTTACTTATAATCTTTTTTTGGAACTTTGCCATTCTTCAGGCAAGAGGCCATAGCAGCAGGTATTTCGTTTAAATCCGTCGAGGAGATAGACATTTTTGCGCAAAACACCTTCCAGGACTGCTCCTAGCTTTTCAACCGCTTTTCTGGAACGCATATTTCGTTCGTCAATACGGAATTCTACTTTTTCAAAATGAAGCGAATCAAAGGCATAATTGATCATTAGGATCTTCATTTGAGTGTTAATGCCTGTTCCATGAAATTCACGTCCCAGCCAAGTTGCTCCAATGTGTAGTACCTTGTTTTTCCAATCAATATTCATATACCGGGTACAACCGGCAGCGGTCTTATGTATTTTACTATACACCATAAAGGGGATAGAAGTTTTTTGCGCTCTTTGTTCAAGTGCGATGGTCACGTAATCCTTTAAGGACTCTTCAGATTCTATGTCTGAAGGGGAGTACTGAACAAGTTTGGGTTGAAGTGCTATCGGTATCAATTGGCTGTAATTATCCAGCGTAAGTGGAAAAAGTCTTACAAAATCATTTTCCAGTGCTATATCCTCCAGTATCATGGCAAGTTGTTGATTATTTCTTTTTTGATCTCGTGGCCGCCGTCAAATAGTTGTAATTGAGCCTGTCCTTCAAAAAGGAGGGCTATTTTTTTCTGCTCCTGTGCCATGCGTTCTTCAGTAAGATATTCGTCTTTATCTCCCATTATGATCTTTACCTTGCAATGGTTGCTGAGGTGTCTAAGGTTATCCTTGGTAAGTTCATTAGGAATGCCACCTGCATAAAGTACTAAATGGTCACATTGTATTTTTCTATGTGCCACCCAGCGCATGGCTACGGACACACCTTGCGAATACCCAAAGACTACAAGTCGGCAATCCCCGGGCAGTTCTTCGTTGGCCATAACGCCATCTAGGTAAGACATCAGGTTGTTGATCTCGGTGGCTGTATTTTCTTTCGTAAGCCAACTCGCCCCTACATGCTTGTATTGCCCGTTGAGATAGTATTTTGAAGGTGCCTGAGGTGCAATAAAGTAGTGTTCATCAGGATCTAGACCATCAAAGTATTTTAAAAAGTATCTGCTTAAAAACCCTATCCCGTGAAAGATCACCCAGATATAGTTTGTTTTTGGAGTAAGCGCATTTAATGTTGTATACGTATTCTGGGCTAAGTAGGAGATATTTTTTTCTTCCATAACCATTTCGCAATTAGGTGTCGGGTTAGTTGCTGCTGAATGCTTAATTTTACCAAAAATAAGGAAATGGACGACTACAAAGAGAAAATACTAAAGGTCTGTAATGATATTCGTAAAGGCACTTTAATGGAGACCCTTGATATAGAATATATAGATGTAGGTGTAAATTTTCTGACCGCTAAAATGCCGGTAACCCCCAAGGTTTATCAACCTGATGGGGTATTGCACGGAGGAGCTTCCGTAGCCCTGGCTGAAAGTGTTGGGAGTGCCGCTTCCTATGTCTTCTTAGATGGACAATCCTATTTTGTGCGAGGGATCGAGATTGCGGCCAACCATGTTCGGAGCATAAAGGACGGATTTGTATTTGCACGGGCAACAATCGTACACAAGGGGAGGACCACCCAATTATGGGAGATCCGCATCACGGACGAGGAAGATCGGTTAATTTCGCTATGTAAACTCACCACCATTGCCTTACCAAAAAAATAGTTCCTTTCAAAACTTTATAGAGAAAGCCGCAGTCCACTTTCAAAATAAACTGCCGGGAGTACTCTATAAAAATCCCAATGAAGACAGTGTACGGGCTGTTTTACAGAATGATGGCAGCTTGCAGGAGGTAACCGATTTCACAGAATCTGGTTTTGTCTTTGGACCATTTCTGGATGATGCCTTGCCGGTTCTAATACGCCCAGATGCGGTAATCTCTGCGGATCTCGAAAACAACGAAGATCATATTATTCCTCAAAATATTTCCTTTAAAGAAGCTGTTTCTGAAGAGAACCGGTATAAAAAACTTGTAGAAGATGCTGTTCGGAGTATAAAGATGGGGACGTTAAAGAAGGTTGTACTTTCCAGGAAACTCGAAGTAGCTACCAAAAGAAGGCCTATTGAAATATTCCAACGACTCCTCAGAAGGTATCCCAACGCATTCTGTTATTATTGGTATCACCCCTCTGTTGGGACCTGGGTAGGAGCTACACCGGAAATTTTGATGGAACAAAGAGGGAATAAATTCTCAACCGTTGCACTGGCAGGGACGCTTCAAGCATCAGAACATACCAATCCTGTTTGGGGAGCCAAAGAAAAAGAAGAGCAACAGATGGTCACTGCCTACATTGAAACAGTACTTTTAGATCAGGTTGAAAAAATGCAAAGTTCTGATGTGGAAACCGTAAAAGCAGGAAATTTATGGCATTTAAAGACTACTATTAAAGGGGAGGCTTTACCGGAGAAGACCAGATCTATTTTGCGAGCCTTACATCCCACGCCCGCAGTTTGCGGTCTGCCTTTAAAAGTAGCAAGATCTTTTATTCTTAAACATGAGAATTATCCCAGACGTTTTTATACGGGGTATCTGGGAGAATTAAATCTTGGATTGGAAAGGAATACTCGTTTGTTTGTCAATCTCAGGTGTATGGAGTTAATAGATCAAAAAGCTGTTATTTATGTGGGAGGCGGAATCACTGAAGACTCTGATCCTACATTGGAATGGGAAGAAACAGTAGCCAAGAGCAAAACCATGCTTCAGGTGGTGTAGAATTATAAGATATCATTGGGAAAGCAATTACCTGAATCGTATTTTTGCAGGCCTATGCGACACCCGAGTATACCTTCTGCCCAGCTCTTAATACAGTATTGCAAGGCTGTGGAGATCTCCCAGATCGTCATATCTCCGGGTTCCAGAAATGCACCTCTGATCATAGGCTTCACTGAAGATCCGTATTTTGATTGTTACAGTGTTGTTGATGAACGCTGTGCTGCCTTTTTCGCCACTGGAATGGCGCAGCAATTAAAGCATCCTGTTGTTGTCCTTTGTACCTCGGGAAGTGCGTTGCTTAATTTTTATCCGGCTGTTGCAGAAGCGTTTTATAGCAACCATCCCCTTGTGGTTATTTCAGCAGACAGACCTCTGTATAAAATTGATATAGGCGATGGTCAGACTATTAGACAAGACCATGTTTTTGAGCGTCACATAGGATATTCTGCCAACCTAAGACAAGACGTTACACATGCTAGTAATACTATAAAAAAACTCGACCCTTCGATGATACCGGAAGAAGTTTCTCTTGAAGATATACAGGGGACGATCATGGAGTTTAACCGCAAGGAAATAACAGTAGCCCTGAGTGCAGCACTTACGCAGTGTCTTCCTGTACATATTAATATTCCTTTTGAAGAACCGCTTTACAACACTCAGGATTTTAGCGATATTCAGGTACACACGACGATTGCTTTAGAGAATAAGGATAATGCATTGGGAGACATCTCAGCGTTTACGGCTCAATGGAATGCTGCCCGGAGAAAGATGATATTGGTAGGAGTTTTATCTCCTGAAGAAATTGAATCCAAATGGTTGGAGGTATTGGCTAACGATCCTTCGGTGCTTATTTTTACTGAAACCACTTCTAACCTTCATAATGCCAATATTTTGCCAAGCATAGATAGCATTATTGCGCCTATTGAAAAATCAGCCAGGAAAGATGAGCTCTTTAAGTCGCTACAACCAGATATATTATTAACATTTGGCGGACTTGTGGTCTCTAAGAAGATCAAAGCCTATCTCAGGCAGTACAAACCAGCAGCGCATTGGCATGTTCACGAGAACAGGGCCTATGATACATTTTTTGGACTCTCACATCATTTTAAAGTTGGCCTTAACACGTTTCTGAAGGGTTTTGTACCAGGTATAAAGAATGTAACAAGTCCTTACCGCGATCAATGGATAAGCACAAGAGATCACTATGTGAAGCGCAGAAAGGAATATCTGGAGTCTATACCATTCTCAGACATGTGGGTCTATGATAAGGTAGTCCAAAGCCTTCCCGTAAATTCGATGGTGCAACTTGCCAATAGTTCAACAGTGCGTTATGCTCAGCTTTTTGATATGGATCCAAGCCTAAAGGTATTCTGTAACAGAGGCACCAGTGGAATTGATGGCAGCACTTCTACAGCCGCAGGAGCTTCTTTGCATAACGAAACACCAACGGTCTTGATCACCGGGGATCTTAGTTTTTTATATGACAGTAACGGATTGTGGAATCAATACCTTCGCCCAGATTTCAGGATCATTTTGATCAACAATGGGGGAGGAGGCATTTTTAGGATCTTGCCCGGAAAAGAAGATTCTGAAAATTTTAAAACGTTTTTTGAAACATCCCATGCGCTTAATGCGGAACCAATTTGCAGCTTGTACAATATAGGCTATCAATTGGCCACGGAAAAAGATGAAGTTATAAAGGCTCTGGCGCAATTCTACGATACTTCAGACAGACCAAAACTCCTGGAGATCAAAACGCCCTCCGATGTCAATGATCAAATTTTGCTCACTTATTTTGATTTTATATCTTGAGAGTAAACAATTACATATAGCATAAAGAAATACCATGGCAAATAAACGAGACGAATTAATTATAAAATACGCCGCTCATTTAAAAGAAAAATTTAACCTGGAACCAGACATGGCCT
Organism: uncultured Flavobacteriaceae bacterium; assembly: GCA_963844995.1. Classification (GTDB taxonomy): domain Bacteria; phylum Bacteroidota; class Bacteroidia; order Flavobacteriales; family Flavobacteriaceae; genus Muriicola. Next base: position 100,522 of record CAWJQE010000006.1, read on the forward strand.
TGTTAAAGAAAGTTGCCATTGGTTTGGGGCCTTCTATTTACAACAGAGATTCTGCAAATGTGTCTGGGACGGACCAAAAAGAACTGGCGACGGTAAAGAATAATTTCCTGATTAAGAAATTGGGTCTTTCCGAAGAACTGCCCCTGGAAGAGGCGGTCAATGATATAATGGTCACTTATGGTGTTTCTGAACGCACAAAATATCGTGCGGTGATCTACTACCTGCTCACCAAAAAATTTGGTAGAGAAAAAGTATATAATAATTAAAATATACTCATTGACAACTGTCCGGTAAATAGGATGGGTGTTATGGAGCTACCTCAAGGAAACTATGATAGAATTAGGCAATTACAATACACTTACCATTCTGCGAAGTACCAGTGTGGGTCTTTTTTTAGGGGATAAGGATGTTGATGACCTTTTGCTGCCCACGAAATATGTTCCTGAAGAATTTGAAATTGGAGACGAGATAAATGTTTTCTGTTATCTGGACCATGAAGAAAGGCCTATCGCAACTACCTTAAAACCTTTTGTAAAAAGAAATGAATTTGGATTTTTAAGAGTAGCCGAAGTGAATGATATTGGTGCTTTTATGGATTGGGGCCTCGAAAAACACCTGCTTGTACCTTATGGCGAACAGCGAACTAAATTGATAGAAGGCAATTGGCAGGTGATTTATTGCTATCTGGATGAGATGTCTTTCCGGTTGGTTGGATCAAGTAAACTTTCAAAATTCATGAATAATGATTCATTGGAAGTTGCAGAAAATGATGAGGTAGATCTGCTTGTTTACCGGCGTTCAGAACTAGGTTGGGATGTGGTGGTCAATGGCTGTCATAGAGGTCTGATCTTTCACAGTGATGTATTTCAGCCCTTAGCAGAAGGAGATCAACTAAAAGGTTACGTAAAACACATCAGGCCAGATAAAAAATTGGATATAGCACTGCAGCCAATTGGAGTAAAAGCCCTGGAGCCTGCCGCACAAATGATCTATGAAAAGTTGATGGAACAGGGTGGCTACCTTAAGCTTCATGACAAGTCGAGCCCCGAGGAAATAAAGACCTGGTTTGCCATGAGTAAAAAGACCTTTAAAAAAGCGATAGGAACCCTTTATAAAGATCATAAGATCTCCATAAAAGAAGACGGTATTTACAAGGTATAAGAGCCGATTAAGATTAGTCTACCGTAGCCGTTTTTGTCATCCTAAAGTGTTAAGTGAGTTTAATTCTTTAAATACTGTGTTTTATTTTTTTGATTGTTAGCTTTTTAGTTATATTTAACCCCCACTTTTACTAAAAAAATCTAATATGCCATTCATTGAAGAGAGTGATTTACTGGAGCTTCACAAAGACATTGATAAAGCTCAGATAATAAATGAGCGATTACTCGATCAAATAAAGTACAAGAATAAAGAGTTGAAGCGCAGGAAGATACAGCGTAATATCTTCGCCGGGGTCACTGCCTTTTTTTTAATTGGCTCTCTGGCAATTACCTCATTTACTGCAGGGGTTTTTACCAATAAACAGAATTTAGAATCTACTAGTTTAAACGTTCCTGTAGATAGTATGCAAGTGGTGCTTGATAGAATTGACAATTTAAAGAAACAGAATCGTGAATTGAGCCTTGTAAATGAGTTCTATCTGGCTAGGAATTTCCTGGAGAAGGAGACCATTTATTCCGTTCAGATCAAATCGTTTGTGGAGAATAATCTAACTCTTTCTTCGCAGTCATTGAATAACACCTTATTTGTTAAGACAAATCCTTTCTACTCGTATTCCCTGGGGAACTTCGAAACCCTGGAGGAAGCGCAAAAGTTTAGAAAACAACTTGTAAATATGGGATTTGATGATGCCTTCGTTGCCTCCTATAAAGAGGGGAAACGTTTGAAGATAGAACCCGCCAATTAGTATCCTTGAAAGCAAAAGCCTGGCTCAATGCGGTTCGTCTTAGAACCCTGCCTTTATCTGTATCCGGAATTCTCATTGGAAGCGGTCTGGCAGCAATGTATGGGTTTAAGGACTGGCCTATTTTTCTCCTGGCATTACTCTCTACCCTTGGATTACAGATCATATCCAATCTTGCCAATGATTATGGGGATGGTATAAAAGGAACAGATAATGAAGAGCGAATAGGACCAAAACGGGCTTATCAATCAGGAGCACTTTCCAGAAAGGAACTAAAAACCGGTATTTCAATATCCGTGATAATTACCCTTTGTGTTATAGGGCTGCTTTTATATCGGGCATTTGATGGTCTACCCCAATATTTTCTGTTGTTCTCTTTATTAGGTGCGCTGGCTGTTTGGTCGGCTATACGATATACGGTTGGTGACTCTGCCTATGGCTATAAAGGATTGGGTGATCTCTTTGTTTTTTCTTTTTTTGGACTGTTAAGTGTTTTAGGGTCCATGTTCCTATTTACCAAGTACTTAACCCTAATAGCTGTTCTGCCTGCTATTTCCATAGGCCTTTTAAGCACGGCAGTATTAAATCTAAATAATTTAAGAGATCATAATTCCGACGTACGGGCCGGAAAGAATACCTTGGTTGTGAAATTGGGAATTCCCAGGGCGAAGCAATATCATTATATGCTCCTACTGGGTTCTTTTCTTTGCATGGCCTTGTTTTTAGCGCTTTCTGCGACATTTTGGCTTCAGGCTTTATGTCTTGTGGTGTATGTACCCCTAGGGGTACATCTTAGAAAGGTGATCCGGGTAAAAGAGCCTCAAGCCTTTGATCCCGAACTTAAAAAAGTGGCTTTGAGCACCTTTTTTATGGCCTTACTCTTTTATCTGGGGTTTAATATTTTTTTGTAAATTTGATAACCGTAACCTTTGTAAAACCCCATCCATTTTGGAACAAGCCATCAAGATTCTTATTGTTGAAGATAACGTGATCATTGCTGATGATATGCAATCGATGCTCGAAGAAATAGGCTATGAGATCGTAGACAATGTGATTGTATACGAACAAGCTGAAGAAGTGCTTAAGAACAATCATGTAGACCTTGTCCTGATAGATATAATTTTGGCTTCAGACAAAACAGGTATTGATCTTGGAAAACATATCCGGGAAAAATATAACATACCCTTCATATTTGTGACTTCCAACTCAGATAGAGCTACTGTAGAAAATGCGAAAACGGTAAAACCAAATGGCTATTTGGTAAAACCCTTTGAGCAACAAGATCTGTATACCTCTATAGAAATAGCCTTATCCAATTTTGATTATTCTGAGAAAGGCTCAGGAGAAGGATCTGCAATGCAGAAAGAAGAAGAGGTTGTTTCCAATTCTGTTCTGAAAGATTCAATTTTCGTTAAGAAACAACATCTTTATTACCGTATTCAATTTGGGGATATACAATTCATCAAAGCAGATAATGTGTATCTGGAAGTGAATACTATAGACAAGAAGTTCCTGGTAAGGTCTCCGCTAAAGGATTATTTACACAAGCTACCAAAAAATAAGTTCTACAGGGCTCATAAATCCTATATCGTGAATGTAGATCATATTGATGCTATCAATTCAAAAGACATCATGATCAACAATACCCTGATCCCCATATCCAAGGAATTTAAAGAATTTATCATCTCTGCGATGAATTCATAGGTTTGTTTAAAGAGAAGTCCAGATTTTCTTTCCTCGAATACCGGGTTTAACATTGCTCACAACAGCTTAATACACTTTTACAACAATCTTTTTATCTAATAACTTCCAGATGGTACTTTGGTACTCATCAATAGAAGTTAATTTTTTTCATTTTCATATAGTGTTCTCGTAAAAGGGTCTTGTCTGCAAAGTCAAGGCCCTTTTTTATGATACCTGTCGGTGCCTTCTCAAGGATGAGTAAAATCGTCTTCAGTTAACTAAAAAAAGGCCAAAAAGCATTTCACATACAAGCAAGTGGTCTTTCACAACATAAAACATGGTATTTACAACAAATCACAAAATACTTGACTGCTTCCTCTTACTTTTGAAAAGTTCCCAGAACGTCCCAAATCTTACCTATTGTTTACGTAACCACTGGCTATGCAGAAATGTGTGGTTTTTTTTATGTTTTAATTTCCTGAAGAGCAAATTAGCCATCGCACCTGCTACCTTATTTCTATTTCACATAGAAGGTGTAGAAGAGGCAATAAGCCGGGGAGGTAGAAATAACCACACAAACCCTTTGGTTTACAACAATTATTTAGCAAGACCGTTAATTTATGGTAAGTTTGAAAGGTACATTTTAAAGGAGTATTTCTTTCATAAATTTTGACAAACACAGCATTACAAAGTTCTAGGCATGTTATGGCAAAAAGGCTTGGCACATTAGTATTTTACTTTTTTTCCCTTTCGGTTTGCATGGGGATCGCTCAGGAAATAGACCCTCTTGAGGACGATGCGCTAGTTCAATTCCAAAACGAATCCTCGGTATCAGATAGATTTACTTATTTCTTCGCTACGGTTAATCGGTATAATAGTCATTCTGCGTATGACTGGCTAGATACGGTAGACCGCTATATTAAGAATTCTGAAAAAGCGAAAGACTCGCTTGCCATAAAAAAATACAAGCTCATACGGTCACAGATCTTTTTTGATATTGGCGACTATAAAAAGAGTGTTTCATTGTCTACCAAATTATATAGCGATAAGCATAAATTAGATCTTACAACAAAAGAGCTATTACTAGATCTACTCGATGCGAACTATTCTCGATTAGAACTATATGACAAACAGGTTGAGATAAGAAAACAAAAAAGAGAACTGGGATTAAAGAATAATATCTCTTTTTACGACATCTATTCCAATTTAGGTCTTCACCGGCAAGCCATGGAGGATTATATCATGGAAAATAAGAAGACCGTGGAGGATAATGATTTTTTTGGATTAGCTAACTACCACAATTCCATTGGAAATTACCTATTACTAGATAAATCAACTTCTACGGCACTTACTAGCTTCTCTAAGGCAAAAGGATTCATTGAGGTTTACATCAATGACATGAGTTCGGTAAAGACGGAGAGTGAGATCATTCAAAGTAATCTTCTCAAAGGGATAATAGATGGCAATATTGGGAAGTGCTATGTGCAAATGAACCAGTTCGATAAGGCTATTCCTTATCTGGAAACAAGCATTTCAACTATAGAGGAAAACAATATTGGCAGAACTTCCTCAGAAGTAAACGAAAATGTGCTGGCTTTGGCCGAAAGTCATTTGCGTATGGATCGGTTAAAAGTAGCCAAGGACTATCTGGACATTGATCTGGAACTTACCAAGGCCAATCAGATCGTTAAGAAAAACAGGTTATTTGCTGCCTACTATGACCGTATTGGTGATTTCAGGAATCAGGCAAATTACCTTCAAAAAAATGTTCGCATTCAGGATTCTCTTGAGGTAAAAGAATCTTCCATTAAAAGACAACAAATAGCGGCGATCGTTGCAGAGGAAAATCTTATGGATTCCCGCAGGACGAATAATCTGATGAAATTGGAAATGGAACAGAACAGAAGTGAGATGGAAGCTATGGATGAACGTACCAATCTGGTATTCATTTCGCTGATTTTTACCTTATTGGGCTTTGCCGGACTGGTATTCGCCTACTTAAAAAGTATTAAGAACCAACGACTTATTGCCGAACAAAAGCATATCATTGAAAATTCTCTTGTTGAAAAGGATTCTCTCCTAAAAGAGATCCATCACAGGGTTAAGAACAATCTACAAATGGTTTCCAGTCTGTTAAGTCTTCAGACAAAGAATACACGTAGTAAAGCTGCCATTGAAGCCCTGGAAGAAGGAAAGAGCAGGGTGAAAGCCATGGCACTGATCCATCAGAAATTATATCAGAATGATGATCTGTCCGTGATCGAAATGCAAGGGTATATTGAAAGCCTTGTGAACAGCGTACAATCTGTCTTTAAAAAAGGGGGGCACAGCATAAATATTACAATTGATGCAGAAGGAGTAGAGCTAGATATTGACAGGGCTATTCCTTTTGGACTTATTCTTAATGAACTGGTCTCTAATTCATTTAAATACGCTTTCCCGGAGGATAAAGAAGATGGGAGGATCTATATTCATCTTAGAAAGAATGGCGATCAAGGCTTTTTTGAATACACCGATAACGGTATAGGTCTTCCGGAGGATTCAGAAGAACGTGCTAATTCTTCTATGGGTATCAGACTTATGAATCGACTCGTAAATCAGTTACAATCCACACTAAATATTGATAAATCTACAGAAGGTGTTCGTTTTTGGTTCAATTTTAAATAAATTAGAACCACTAAATAGAACATAATGAAGATCACCTTTCTTGGGCATGCAACTCTTTTGTTAGAATTGGAGGAGCACTCCTTACTAATAGATCCCTTTATTACTGGTAACCCAATGGTAGCCGATACCATTTCTATAAAAGGGTTAAAACCAGATTACATCCTGCTCACTCATGCACATCAGGATCATGTGCTGGACGTAGAAGAAATAGCAAAACAATCGGATCCATTGATCATCAGTAATTATGAAATTGCGATGTATTTTGAGGAAAAAGGGCTGCGGGTACACCCCATGAATCATGGAGGTAGCTGGACCTTCCCTTTTGGAAATGTAAAATATGTACATGCCGTTCATACTTCATCCTTTGCGGATGGTTCCTACGGGGGTCAGCCCGGAGGCTTTGTTCTAAATGCGGACGAAAAAACCATCTATATCGCCGGAGATACAGCACTCACCATGGATATGAAACTGATCCCCATGCAGCACAGCTTAGATCTAGCCGTACTTCCTATAGGAGATAATTTTACAATGGGCATTGAAGATGCGGTGTTGGCGGCCAATTTTGTAGAATGCAACAGGGTACTTGGCTATCATTATGACACTTTTGGGTATATAGAAATTGATCATAAAAAGGCGAAACAAGCCTTTGAGAAAGCGGGGAAGGAACTTCACCTGCTTGCGATAGGCGAATCTATGAATATATGATCATACCACTTCGCTTCGCTGTACTACATAGTGCAACCATTTGGGAAAGAAACGCTTTAAATAAACACCTGCAATTTCCTTCCCTCCAATATAAACCTCAAACTTCTTCTTAGCTACAGCATTGATCATTTTTTTTGCGAAAATGCTAACTTCCATGCCTTTGGAGGTAGCATGGTCATTAATATTCTGCGGACTGCCGTCAGCGGTGAGTGCGTTCATAGCCACATTGGTTTTAATAAAACCGGGACACACCAAAGTAACCTGTAAGCTGTCTTTCTCATGCTCCATTCTAAGCACATCAAAAAATCCATGGAGGCCGTGCTTGGCACCGCAGTATCCCGAGCGGAACGGAGAACCAAAACGGCCCATTAAACTCGTGATCGTTACAAAATGACCCTTTTGTTGTGCCATAAAATGCGGCAATACTGCCTTGGTTAATGCAATAGTGCCTAAGTAATTAATGTCTATAAGTTTTTTGTAAACATCAAAATGAGTGTCGGCAATCAATGAACGCTGACTAATTCCGGCATTATTTATCAAGATATCGATATGTCCTGTTGCCGCAATAGCTTGTGAAACAACTGCGGGCATTACATTGAAATTTCCCAGATCCATGGGTATAATATGGACCTTAGCCGGATTATTACACTGGGTCTTAACTTCTTTCAGACGTTTTTTATTTCGTGCAGAAAGGATGAGTGTATTTCCCATTGCACTCAATTCATACGCCAGGGCTTCTCCAATTCCTGAGGAAGCACCAGTGATCCAAATAACCTGCCCGGATATACTTTTCATATCTTCATTTATTAGAGGCAAAATATAGCTAAATTTGTGTCAATTCTGTATGAAAGCTACCTGCAAAAGATACGTACTTACCTTTAAGAAACCCGGTGGAACTTCCCGGGGTATTTTAACACAAAAAGAAACCTGGTTTTTGATTCTAAAAGAAGACGAGCAAATAGGTATAGGCGAATGCGCCATGTTCAGGGGTCTTAGTATGGATGATGTAGCGGAGTATGAAACGCAATTACAATGGGTATGCGATCATATAGATAGGGGTTTAGAGTCCTTATTATCTGCTCTTGTTATGTTCCCAAGCATTCAGTTTGGGCTCGAACAGGCATTCAGATCACTTGCTGCTGAAGATCCGTTTCTCCTTTTCCCTTCCGAATTTACTACAAATGAAAAGCCTATCCCTATCAATGGGTTAATCTGGATGGGCGATAAGGATTTTATGGAAGAACAGATTCGCCAGCGAATAGCAGAGGGATTTAATTGTATTAAACTAAAGATAGGGGCGCTCGATTTTGACAAGGAATTATCCCTTATAAAGGGTATACGGGAACGATTTTCCCCGGATGAGATAGAACTGAGGGTAGATGCCAATGGAGCCTTTGGGAAAGAAGATGTATTTTTTAAGTTACAGGAACTTTCCAGGTTAGCTATCCATTCTATAGAACAACCCATAAAACCAGGTAATCTGGCCTTAATGAAAGAAATATGCGCCTCCGGATTTATGGATATAGCACTAGACGAAGAATTAATTGGGGTAGTTCATGAAACAAAAAGACGAGAATTGCTACAAATAGTAGCACCTCAGTATATTATTCTAAAACCTAGTTTAATCGGTGGGTATAGGGGTAGTATGGAATGGATTACTTTAGCAAAAGAAATGGGGATACAATGGTGGATAACCAGCGCCCTTGAAAGCAACATTGGGTTAAATGCAATTGCGCAATGGACCTTTACCCAAAAAAATTCATTACCACAAGGACTCGGAACGGGTTCGTTGTTCACAAATAATTTTGAGAGTCCTTTAGAAGTGGCTAGAGGAAGTTTATTTTACAATAAGTCTAAAAAATGGAAGAATAATTTAATGAAGAATTTATGTATATAGAGCAGGCATATAAGGGTCTTAGTGATAGTTGGCGTTATTTAATTGGAATATTTGGTGTATTTATAGTTTGGCAGTTCATTGGGGCAATTCCTTTATTAGGTGCATTAGCTTCAAAAGAAGGTGGATTGTCTGCTATGATGAGCGGCGACCTTGGATCAATGTCAAAGGTTCTAGGATCTAACACATTTATGTTTTTATTGCTTTTGACATTTGTGATAGGTTTATTATCGGTTTTTGTGTGTGTAAAATTCTTACATAAACAAACGATAAATTCTTTAACAACAGCTAGAAAAAAGGTTGATTGGAAACGTATTTTCTTTTCATTTTCTATTTGGGCCATGATTTCTGTGATTTTTATTTATCTGGACATTTTCCTAAATCCAGAAGATTATGAATTCAATTTTAAGCCTATACCATTTTTGATCCTTTCTATAATTGCCATATTAATGATTCCAATACAAACGAGTATGGAGGAATATTTTATTAGAGGCTATATGATGCAAGGGTTGGGTATTATGACCAAGAACAGATGGTTTCCGTTACTGTTTACCTCATTATTATTTGGTTTAATGCATATATTCAATCCAGAGGTAGATAAATTAGGTTATGGTGTTTTGGTATTTTATATAGGTACTGGATTCTTCCTGGGGATCATTACCTTAATGGATGAAGGCCTGGAACTTGCCTTGGGTTTTCATGCCGCTAACAATCTATTTGGGGCGCTCCTGGTCACTGCAGACTGGACAGCCTTTCAGACACATTCAATTTACAGGGATATTTCAGAGCCTGTTATGGGATGGGATATCCTGATTCCTGTCTTTGTCATCTTTCCCCTGCTGCTCTTCTTCTTTTCCCGTAAATACGGATGGAAGGATTGGAAAGAAAGATTGACAGGCAAAGTAGCGTCAAGAGAAGAATATTTAGAAAGTCATACAAATGGATAGATCATACAAGACCATTCACAAAGATTTTAAATTTCAGGGGAGTCATTTTTCTCCTTCCGAGTTAAACGATGTGGCCTACAGTCTAATAAAAGAAGGAGATGAGGAAGAACAGAAAATAGGCGACTTTTTAATGGACTGGCTCTCTCCGCATGATTCAATAATTGTAAGGACATCGGGATCTACGGGGACTCCAAAGAACATATCGCTATCCAAACAAGCCATGGTAAACTCTGCTTTGGCTACAGGATCTTATTTTGGATTACAGGAGAAGGATACCTCACTACTTTGTCTTTCTGCAAGCCATATCGCTGCAAAAATGATGTTCGTACGGGCCATAGTTTTAGGATTGTCTCTAGATCATATTGCCCCTTCATCTGCCCCTTTAAGTGGTTTGTTGAAGTCATACGATATTTGTTCTATGGTTCCATTGCAATTGGAAAAATCACTGAATAATATCTCAAAAATTAAAATCCTTTTGGTCGGTGGAGCTTCTGTTTCAGTTGAATTACGTACTAAAGTGCAGAATATGTCAACGAGGATCTACGAGACCTATGGTATGACAGAGACCTGTTCTCATATTGCAGTAAGACCACTGAATTTGCCCATTTCTAAAAAAGACAAAGAGACCTCAGAGTCTTTTCACACCTTGCCGGGGATCACAGTTTCTCAAGACAACAGAAAATGCCTGCGTATACATGCGCCTTCATTAAACGTTGATTCAATGAGCACTAATGATATTGTGGATCTGATTTCTGAAACTGAATTTGCTTGGGTGGGTCGTTGGGACAATGTTGTAAACTCAGGAGGAGTTAAACTATTTCCTGAGCAGATCGAAAAAAAATTAAGGCCTGTCATAGAAGGACGTTTCATGGTTACCGGCATTCCTGACAAGGAATTGGGCGAAAAATTAGTACTTATCGCAGAAGGTAAGGTCAATAAAACTTTAATAAGATCAGCAATTGAAGGTTTGACAACTCTCGGGAAATTAGAAAAGCCCAAAGAGATCTATGAATTTGAAAATTTCTTATGCTCAGAAAGCGGAAAGCTACTCCGAAAAGATATTAAAGCAGCAGTATTAGCTCATTCTGAATAGTTCAGTAGGGCCTCATACGCCATTTCCTTAAGGTAGGTTGCATCTTCTACACTTAGTCCCGCAGTATAATTGTTGAGTCTGGGGTCTTCCTCATAAATGGCAGCATAGAACATGGCCGATGCCAAAAAGGTACCTGCCAAACTAGGGTGGATCCCATCCGGGTCGTATAAAGAAATTACATTCTCAGGATCGTCAAGAATATTTTGAAAAGCAAGGCCTACAGGTACAATAGTTCCAGACACCAGAGGCGCGGTATTTTCATAGGTGGTCTTTATTGAGGCAAGCATTCCCGGCTGTGCTTCATATGCCCAGGTCATAAAAAGGAACAAGTGTGTCTCAGAACCTGAGATCTTAAAGCGCAGATCCTGCATGCCAACGGTAGCAGCCATGGGATTATTGGCGGCCTCTGAGGTGTTCTCCTGAAAGATTATCACATCCCAGTCCCTTTCATCCATTTTAGCAAGTGTAGAAGCATTTTCTGCGTGTTGTTGCATTGTATATCCATCCATGGTCATCTTCTCAACCAAAGTTGAATAAGGAAGGTCCGTCTCATTTAAAAATCCCTGCAGATGAAAGGAAACGCCATTGTTATAATTGGTATGACTGTTCCCAATAAAAAGCACTTGAGCGGGTTGAAAAACTGCATCTATATTGTCATTGTCTTTGGGGTCTGTCTCAGATGACTGTGAACATCCCAGAGAAAGAAGAAGTGTGCTAAATAAGAGGACGAAAGTGTTCTTCATACGGAAAGATACAGAATTTTAGATTCAGCCTAAAAAGATGTATTTTCAACCTAAGCTTAGAGTGTAAATGGCTTTAACATTTGCCCAATATAAACAAGAATAAAACAGCTCCTCCAATGAGATATTTTCTGTGCGCAATTATGCTTTTATTACCAATTATTACCAGCTCTCAACATATCCTTCCTGAGAAGGAACGGGCACGAGTGGTGGATGAGATCCTCGCAGAACGTTTTGATCTTCTCTTACCTCAATTAATGGATGATGCCGGCATTGATATGTGGATTGTCATTTCCAGGGAATACAATGAAGATCCTGTGCTTAGGACCATGTTACCGGCTACATGGCTTAATGCACGCAGGAGGACCATTCTACTTTTTTATAGAGACAAAGCTAAAAATACAATTGAAAAACTGGCTGTGGCACGTTATAATGTTGGAAAAAATATAGAATCTGCCTGGGATAAGGAAAAAGAACCAGACCAGTGGAAGCGTCTTATAGAGCTTATAGAAGAGCGCGATCCGGTGAAAATTGGCCTCAACTATTCTATGGATCACAATATTGCGGATGGTTTAGATAAGACAGATTTTGATGAATTTATGCGGTATTTACCTTCTAAATACCAAAAAAGAGTTGGTACCGCCGAGCAATTGGCCGTCCGTTGGATAGAAACACGCACGGAGCGGGAAATGGTCATTTACAATCAGTTGGTTAACATTACCCATACAATTATAAAGGAAGCATTCTCAGAAGCCGTGATCACTCCGGGGATTACAACAACTTCTGAAGTAGAATGGTGGATGCGCCAAAAAGTGACGGATATGGGATTAGAGACCTGGTTTCACCCTACCGTAGATATCCAAAGATCTAAGGAAGAACTCGTAAGCCATCTTTATTCATTTTCCGGACGTCCGGAAGATATGATCATCTTACCAGGGGATCTTTTGCATTGCGATTTTGGGATCACGTATCTTAGACTCAATACAGATTGTCAGGAATTGGCCTATGTACTCCGTCCGGAAGAAACTAAGCCTCCAGAATTCCTTGTGGAAGCCTTAAAAAAAGGGAATAAAGTTCAGGATTTTTTAACGATGAATATGAAAAAAGGGTTGACAGGGAATCAAATTCTGGCTACGGCACTGGCTGAAGCCAAGGCGGCTGGTCTGCGTCCTGCAATTTATACGCACCCCTTGGGTCTATACGGACATTCTGCAGGCACCACCATAGGAATGTGGGATGCACAAGGAGGCGTAATGAAAGATGATGGAGAAAACTATCCTTTAAACCCAAATACGGTGTATGCTATTGAACTAAATGCAACTGTGAACATTCCTGAATGGCAACGAGACATCAGAATAATGCTGGAAGAAGCCGGATTTTACGGGCCCGAGGGGTTTAGATATGTAAATGGCAGACAAACTGAACTATTGTTAATCCCGCGAATTCAAACGCATCAAGGAAATTAAACTCATGAAAGCTTTTGCGATTTTTATTCTTTTTGTCTTTATCGGTCCTGGCCTCCTTGGGCAGGAAACAGATGCCAAGAATACAACCATCATCTGGGATGCTTCACTTTCCATGAAAGACCGGGATCTGGAAAAGGATTTTTCCATTTTGGACAAAATTTTTGCGAGGGTTCCCAATCAGGAAGTACAATTGGTATTATTTAATATAGCTACTCAAGAGAAAACCTATCAGATCAAAGATGGCGACTGGCAGGCAATAAAAAATGAGCTTAAAGCTGTAGTGTACGATGGGGCTAATATTTATGACATCATCAATGATGTGGCAAAATATCCCAACATCTATTTATTTACGGATGGAAACAGAGTGTATGATGACGATATACCCGGTCTGCCCGCAAAAAGTTTTTTGATCAATAGTTCCCCAAATCGAGATGAAGAATTCCTGAAAAGAACTGCTCTGATCAATCGCAACCGATTGATGGATTTTGCTGCCATTCTCCCTGAAAATATAGGCAGTTTGAAGAAGAAGGAAACCAGCAATACAATAATGATCAAAGGGAAGGTCTATATCAATGATACTCCTGAACCAGACGTCGTCATATCGGTTAAAGGGGTTTCCAATGCCATTAGATCCCTGGCGGATGGGAGTTTTAGTATTGAGGCACAAGCTGGGGACAGCTTATTGGTATCTAGTAGGGCCAACAACACCTATAAAGTAATTCCCATTGACGGGGAGGAGACATTATCTATTTTTTTAGATGCAAATGTTGTCTCGTTAGAGGAAGTGGTTTTGGTGGAGAAAAGACAAGAGGCAGCGGCAGAGATCACTACCGCCTATGGGAAAGAAAGTGAAGATAAGATTGGCTATGCAGTACAAACCATAGACGATGAGGACATAACACCCATACAGACGGATGTTTCTCAGGCGGTATTAAATAAATTTTCTAACGTGGCCCTTAAGAATGATCAAGATCTGAGCAGAGCAACCATGCGCTCTAATACTTCCATTTTAGGCAATAATTATGGTTTAGTGGTAATAGATGGAGTGCCACAAAGGCAATCAGATTCTTCTCGCGATGGGGTGCAGCAATTCGCGGAGCGGCAAAATAGCCAAACAAAGTTCGATTATGTGAATCCGGACAACATCGCGTCAATTTCTGTACTGAAGGGATATGCTGCCACCAATAAATATGGTAGTCTAGGAGCTAATGGTGTTATCCTGATAACAACCAAGAGCGCCATGGCTTCTAAACAATCAGGAGCACCTACCGACCTGGCAAGGCTTACGGACAATATCTACTCGGAGTCTAATGAAAAGATTGCAATCTCTATTTCTGAAATTCGAAAAAAGCTGGAGCGGACCTCATCATTAGCGGAAGCGTATAGCGTGTATATAGAAATGCGTTCTACAAATGAGAGCAATATGAATTTCTTTTATGAAAGTTATGACTATTTTAAAACACGCGACCCTGGTAAAGCTGCTAGTATTATTTCCTCCGTTCTTGAACTGTTTCCGAATGACGTTAGCACACTTAGGGGTGTAGCTCTTGCCCTTTCGTCTTTAGGGTATCATGAGGAGGTTATACGGATCAACAATGAAATTTTAAGATCTAATAAAAACAATGTTCAGGCATATTTGGATATTGCTCTGGCAAAACGTGGACTTAATGAGCATCAAGATGCCATTGACATGCTACTGGATTTAGATCGTGGTCAGAAGTTTCCATCTCTCAATACCGCCGGTATTAAGAAAACCTTAAAGAGAGAAATGCGAAATCTGGTCCATATGGAGCGAAATGGGTTGAATGCCTCCCAACTCCCTACCGAATTATTAAATAATTTGAAGTACAATGTGCGCCTTGTTTTTGAATGGAACGATCCTGAGGCTGAATTCAATCTACAGTTTGTAAACCCACAGAAACGTTTTTTCAATTGGGAACATAACAGCGTAACTGCAGCTGAGCGCATGAAGGACGAGATCTTAAACGGGTATACCTCAGAGGAATTCGAATTTTATGGGGAAGGAGTGCAAGGCAAATGGATTCTGAATGCCACCTATCTTGGGAATATTGATAGTACAAAAAAAGAGCCACTTGTACTAAAATGCACCGTCTACCAGAATTTTGGATATCCGGATCAGTCAGTGGAAGAGATTGTAGTGCATTTTACCACACAGGATGAGACCAAACAACTGCAAACACTCATTGTGAAATAGGTAAAAAAAAATGTATTTTTAAAAAAAATTGGTCAGGTTTTTGTGGTATTAACCACAGATTACTTCAAATTATATTGCTATGAAACGAGTTATTTTAATGCTTCTTTTTTTATGCTTTTCAATCGGTATTAACGCGCAGGTAAAGAAGATCACTATTCGTGGGAAGGTCACTAATATGGATACTCCTTTGATCAATGCTGAAATTCAATCAGACAGAACAGGGGAGGTGGTGCAAACAGATGCTAAAGGAAGGTATGAATTAGAGACAAGCCCCGGAGATTTAGTTAGCTTTTCTTATCCAGGTCTTGCTGATATGGAGATCGTCGTAGAGGATGTAACGTCTATTCTCAATATTAAAATGAATGCTGCAGTGAATGTGCTGGACGAGGTAGTGGTTGAAAAAACAAAGATCAAAAGTCAGCGGCAACTGAGAATGGAATACAGCAGCAACAAGAATTTGATCCAAACCGCCTTCGGAATCTTGGACAAGGACATTACTAGTTTCGCAGTGCGCATATTGGATAAATCACAATTCATTTATGGAGGAATAGATCTTGCCTCTGCTATCCAATACAGATTTCCGGGAATTCGGGTAGAGCGTCTCCCTGAATCTTTTTCAAAACCCATTATTTACTTGCGAGGTTCTTCGCAGGGCTTTTTTCCTGCAATCTATGACATAGATGGTATGATCACGGATCAATTTCCGGATTTTGTAATGATAGAGAATGTAGAACGCATGGCTATATTAAGTGGTCTTGGTTTGGTAACTAAATACGGTGGAAAAGCCAATGGGGGAGTTATCGTAATCAATACAAAAGGTGCCAATACATACCGTGATCCCAGATCAGGCGGACCTTATGATCAGGCGTTGTTGCGAAATAACATCTATGAAGGCACTGCTATTTCAAAACAACAGGCAGATAAGAATCTCCCGGAATATTTAAATGCCTTATATGCAACCACCTCAGAAAAAGAGGCAAGGGCCCTGTATGAAACCCAATCCAAAACCTATCGGAGTTCCCTGTATTATTTTCTGGATGTTTTCGGGTATTTTTCAGCCAAATGGCAAAATAAAGAATTTGCAAACGAGCTCATTGAGAAGCACTGGTATTTGTTCAAAGATAATCCGGTAGGTCTTAAGTCACTGGCCTATCTCTACCAGGTCTTAGGTGAGACGGAAAAAGCGCACAATTTGTTTAAAGAAGTGTTTATCCTACGACCTAATTATGCGCAGTCTTACAGGGATCTGGCCCTGAGTTATTTAGATATTAATGACTACAAGAAAGCGGCATCACTTTATGCGCGCTATGATTACCTTATCGGGGAGGGGTTTATCCGGGCAGAGGATGTCAATTTTACACCGCTTATGGAACGAGAATTTAGTAATTTATTGCAGCTTTATGGTAAGGAACTTACTGGGAAAGACTTTTCCAAGGGTCCCTCTCTAAATAGTGATTTTGAAGGCACCAGACTCGTCTTTGAATGGAGTGATAGTGAGGCAGAGTTTGAGTTGCAATTTGTAAATCCTGAAAATAAATACTTTAATTGGGAGCACAGTTTGCTTGCTGATCCCAATAGAATTAAGGAAGAGAAAATAAAAGGGTATTCATGTGAGGAATACCTCATAGATGGCAGTCTAACAGGAACCTGGCAGGTAAATTTAAAATACCTTGGCAATAAGAGTCTAACACCAACCTTTTTTAAGGTCACTATTTATTCTAACTATGGAACGAGATCACAGCGCAAGGAGGTAAAGGTGTTTAAATTGCAGCTCAAGAATGTGAACCAGGAATTATTTAAGGTCCAAAACTCCTTATCTCTTGTGTCTAACTAAGCAGATTGCTACATTTTTATTTATCCTTACAGGGAGTTTGCAATTTGGGTATGGCCAGCGAGATTATAAAGGTCTCATCTTAGATAAGGATACCAATGAGCCTATCCCTTATGTAAATATCGGTTTTCCAAATAAGGGCGTTGGAACGGTTAGTGATGAACAAGGGCTGTTTCATTTGGAATTCGAGGCAGACCAATTTAGATCTACAGACATACTTCAATTTTCATCCTTAGGCTATAGCTCTGTAAACAAGAAGGTGTCAGAACTCCAGTTCAGTTATAACGAATATCCGAAAATATTTATGGCACCCGAGGCCGAGCAGTTAAACGCGGTGGTAGTAACAGATGCGGGTTTATTCGAGTCTAAAGAATCTATAGGATATAAAAGTGGGGGTCACCAGTTTTACGGATATTGGAAAGACAATGTTGCCCTGGGTGGTGAACTTGCCACCAAGATCAGAGTTAAAAAAGGGCTTCGCAAATTGGATGAATTTACTTTTGAGGTTTGGGGCAATACCTCCGATAGTGTATTGGTGAGAATCAACTTTTACAAAACCGACGGAAATGATGGCTTCCCGGGAACAAACCTCAATACCAGCGGAAGAAATATTTTACATACCATAAAATCGACCCCGGGAGTGGCCAGAGTAAACCTGAGTGAATTAGATCTGTTTGTTCGTGACGATTTCATTGTGAGCCTGGAGTTATTAAAAGTTTACGGAAAAAGTAAAATAGGCCTTGTCCTGGCGGGGGCTAACAATCGATATACGGATTCTTTTAAGAAATATGCCAGTCAGGATGAATGGGGAATAATGATAGATGTAGCAATGGCATATCAACTAGAGTCTACTTTATATTCCAAAAAACAGAAAAAGGTCTCTAAGAAAAAGACAAAAAAGGTAGTTGAATCATTTATTTCGGGTTTTGTGTTTCATGGAAACATTTCCCTGCCTGATGTAAAAGTTAGTAATCTTAGTAAGGGTATTGCGGTTCAAACCAACGAAAAAGGGAATTATCAAATTGAGGCTGCCGAAGGCGATCTGTTACAGTTCAAAGCGCAGGGCATGAAAAAACTTACAGTAAAGATCCTGAAAAAGAAATTTATCAACATTAGGCTAGAACGATCTTAGAAGAATTCAGCTTCTAGACCTGCAACACTCCCATATTAAATGGTTTTTCAATAGGGGCATGGTTGGCAGCCTCAATACCCATTGATATCCATTTCCTGGTATCTAACGGATCTATAATAGCATCTGTCCATAGCCGGGCCGCAGCGTAATAGGGTGAGATCTGATCGTCGTATCGTTCTTTTATTTTATTGAAGAGCTCTACTTCTTTTTCAGCGGTTATCTTTTCGCCTCGTTTCTTCAGGGATGCGGTCTCTATCTGCAAGAGTACCTTCGCTGCCGAATTCCCACTCATAACGGCCAGTTCAGCACTTGGCCAGGAAACTATAAGTCGGGGGTCATACGCCTTGCCACACATGGCATAATTTCCTGCTCCATAACTGTTTCCAATGATGACAGTGAATTTAGGCACTACCGAATTGCTTACGGCATTCACCATTTTAGCGCCATCCTTAATAATACCCCCATGTTCACTTTTACTACCTACCATAAATCCGGTAACATCCTGTAAGAATACCAAAGGGACCTTTTTTTGATTGCAATTAGCTATAAATCGGGTGGCCTTATCCGCAGAATCGGAATAAATGACGCCTCCAAAGCGCATTTCTCCTTTTTTTGTCTTGATCACTTTCCGCTGATTAGCAACAATGCCTACCGCCCAACCGTCTATTCTGGCATATCCGGTTAGAATGGTTTTTCCATATCCTTCCTTATACTGTTCAAATTCTGAATTATCTACCAAACGTTTGATGATTTCCAGCATATCGTATTGATCGGTTCTCGACTTTGGCAAGATCCCAAATATGTCTTCTTGCTTTTCTTTGGGAGAGTAGGCCTTAGTGCGACTATATCCGGCTTTAGGCGACTCACCAAACTTATCAACTAATGTCCTGATCTTATCAAGGGCATCCTTATCATCTTTAGCCTTATAATCCGTAACCCCACTTATTTCACAATGCGTCGTTGCACCGCCCAGTGTTTCATTGTCTATGTTCTCACCAATAGCCGCCTTTACAAGGTAACTACCCGCTAAAAAGATACTTCCGGTTTTGTCAACGATCAGTGCTTCATCGCTCATGATAGGCAAATAGGCACCTCCGGCAACACAACTGCCCATAACGGCTGATATTTGGGGGATACCCATACTGCTCATGACAGCATTATTGCGAAAGATCCTTCCAAAATGCTCCTTATCCGGAAAAATTTGTTCCTGCATGGGCAAATAAACTCCGGCACTATCTACAAGGTATATGATGGGCAGTCTGTTCTCTATAGAGATCTCTTGTGCCCTTAAATTCTTTTTGGCCGTAATGGGAAACCATGCTCCTGCTTTTACTGTGGCATCATTAGCCACAATGACACATTGCCTTCCCTGAACATAGCCAATGACCACTACCACGCCACCTGAAGGGCAACCACCGTGTTCTAAATACATTCCCTGCCCGGCAAAAGCGCCAATTTCGATCTGTTCTGAATCCTTGTCAACTAAATAGTTGATCCGCTCCCTGGCGGTCAATTTACCTTGTGAATGAAGCTTTTCTATCCGGGATTTTCCTCCACCGAGGGCCACTTTCCCCAGTAGCTTTTTTAATTCTGAATTCTTTAGTTTGTTATGATCTTCGTTGATATTGAAGGAAATATCCATCTAATTTTTACTGTTTCTATTGGCCCATAAAGATAAGCAGTAATATTCATTAACTTTGATAAAAATAAGAAGGAAATATGGCTAATAGCGTTGGATGGGGTATCATTGGACTTGGAAATATTGCTTATAAATTTGCCAAGGATCTTGCCTTGGTAAATGATGCTGCCCTTATGGCGGTGGCTTCCAGATCAATTCAAAAAGCACTCACTTTTAAAGATGAATTTAAGGTTCCCAATGCTTTTGATAGTTATGAGGCACTTTTTAGATGTGAAGAAGTAGAGGTGGTTTATATAGCGCTCCCTCATTCCGAACATCTAAGCTGGAGTATCATGGCCATGGAACACGGGAAGCACGTTCTCTGTGAAAAACCTATGGGAGTGAACCTTGGACAGGTACAACAAATGATAGATACTTCCAGAAAGCACAATGTATTTTTAATGGAGGCGTTGTGGAGTCGTTTTATACCGGCCATACAAAATGCTAAAGAGCTGGTTGAAGAAGGTGAAATAGGGAATATTGGTTATATGCATGCAGATTTTGCCTTTTATGGGTTAGACAGGGATCGGGAAGGTCGTTTACTAAATCCGGCATTGGCAGGAGGTTCATTACTAGATATTGGTATCTACCCTGTCTTTCTTGCCTATTTAATATTGGGTATCCCGGATAGCATTGAGACTTCGGCAAAATTTATAGAAACGGGCGCAGAAATACAGATTGCCATGCAGTTTACATATCCCTCTGCACATGCTATTTTATTTAGCGGCTTAAGCGCCAATAGTTCGATGGAGGCCAGTATTTCTGGGAGCGACGGCACTATTGTCATCCATTCCAGATGGCATGAATCTCAAGGTCTTTCTGTAATTAAGAATAATAAAACAGAAAGAATACACCTTCCAACTGTTGGGAAGGGATATACTTACGAAATTGAAGAAGTTCACCGCTGTCTCGTTAACAAACAGATTGAGAGCAATTTGTGGTCTCATAGAAATAGTTTAGAACTGATTGCCCTTTTAGATAAGATTCGTGCGAAGGCCGGTATTACCTTTCCATTTGAATGATAAAGTTTAATTAATAGGATTAATTTTCGACGGTTTTTACGATATTTGAGAATAACTAAATGAAATTTTATGGCGATGGATAAAAATACCGTCTTAGCGTGGGCAACATTAATTATGATTATTGTAGGTATAGCTTTGATAGCGCTTGGTGCTTTTAGATATAATGATATAGCCGGTTACGGATTTGCATCAGTGGGGATCGGGTTCTTTGCCATAGCCTGGGTGTTTAATGCACTGAAGGGTCGGGTATAATTCTTCATTTTATACTTCCACAATTACTAATTTTACAAACCTATTTTAGCAGATGTCAGATGATAAAAAGGTCATATTCTCCATGTCTGGAGTTACTAAGACCTACAAGAATGCCAATACACCCGTATTAAAGAATATTTACCTCAGTTTCTTTTACGGGGCCAAGATCGGGATCCTTGGACTCAATGGTTCCGGAAAATCAACCTTACTCCGTATCATTGCCGGAACGGATAAGAATTATCAGGGAGATGTGGTTTTTTCTCCCGGATACAAGGTGGGGTATTTGGAGCAGGAACCAGTGCTGGATGAATCTAAAACGGTCCTGGATATTGTAAAAGAAGGGGTGGCCGAAACCGTAGCCATCCTTGATGAGTACAATAAGATCAATGATATGTTTGGTCTTCCGGAAGTGTATGAGGATGCTGATAAGATGCAAAAGCTGATGGACAAACAGGCGGCACTTCAGGATCAGATAGATGCTGCCAATGCATGGGAGCTAGATACAAAGCTGGAGATCGCTATGGATGCCCTTAGAACTCCGGAACCCGATAAGAAAATAAGTGTCTTGTCCGGTGGGGAACGCAGAAGAGTTGCCTTATGCCGACTTCTTTTACAAGAACCCGAAATACTATTGTTGGATGAACCCACAAACCATTTGGATGCTGAATCGGTGCACTGGTTAGAGCATCATTTGGCAACCTATAAAGGGACAGTAATCGCGGTAACACACGACAGGTATTTCCTGGATAATGTGGCCGGATGGATCCTTGAATTAGATAGGGGAGAAGGTATTCCATGGAAAGGTAATTACAGCAGTTGGCTCGATCAAAAATCTAAACGACTGGCACAGGAGAGTAAAGTGGCCTCAAAACGGCAAAAGACATTGGAGCGAGAACTAGAGTGGGTCCGTCAGGGCGCAAAAGGACGTCAAACCAAACAAAAGGCCCGTTTAAATAACTACGACAAATTGCTAAGTCAGGATCAAAAAAAATTAGACGAAAAACTTGAGATCTATATTCCCAATGGTCCCCGTCTGGGCACCAATGTTATTGAAGCTATAGGAGTAAGTAAAGGCTTTGAAGATAAATTGCTTTATGACAATCTCAATTTTAATTTGCCACAAGCTGGTATTGTTGGGATCATTGGTCCAAACGGAGCAGGAAAGACCACTATTTTTAAGATGATCATGGGCGAACTATCTCCGGATAAAGGGGAGTTTAAAGTAGGGGAGACCGCCAAGCTCGCTTATGTAGATCAAAGTCATTCCAATATTGATCCCGATAAAACCATTTGGCAGAATTTTAGTGATGGGCAAGAGCTGGTGATGATGGGAGGCAGGCAAGTAAATTCACGAGCTTATCTGAGCAGGTTCAATTTTTCGGGTAGTGAGCAGAATAAAAAGGTGAATATGCTCTCCGGTGGTGAGCGAAACAGGCTTCATTTGGCTATGACCTTAAAAGAAGAGGGCAATGTACTGTTGCTGGATGAGCCAACGAACGATCTTGATGTGAACACTCTGAGAGCTTTAGAGGAAGGCCTGGAGAATTTTGCCGGCTGTGCCGTGATCATATCGCACGACCGCTGGTTCCTGGACAGGGTGTGTACACATATCCTTGCTTTTGAAGGTGATTCTGAAGTCTATTTCTTTGAAGGATCATTCTCAGAATACGAAGAAAACAAAAAGAAACGCCTGGGGGGAGATCTCATCCCAAAACGCTTGAAATATAAAAAACTTATCAGGTAGTTAATGCCATTTTAATATTACTGCGTTCGTAAGGGGGCGGAATTTCCATTGGTATTTCAACGAAGCCAAACTTTTTGTATAAATGAATGGCAGGTTGAAGAACCGTATTAGAATAGAGTACTATGGAGGTTATCTGTTTCTTTTTGCAATAATCGATAGCATATTGTAATAATAAGTGCCCAATTTTCTGTCCTTGATGCCCTTCTCGCACGGCCATTTTGCCTAATTCAAGAGTATTGGTATCAATTGGAAGGAGTGAGAAGCAACCAACGATAGTATCCTTCAATTCTGCAAAAAATATTACTCCACCTTTATCAATGATCACTTCCTGGCAATTATCCAATAAATCGGAGTCTTTGGGTTCTACATAAAAGAATTCAGTTAGCCAGGCAATGTTCAATTCCTTGAAAGTTACGGCCAGATGGGGCTGGAAAGGGATTATGCGGACAGACATCTGTTTATTTTAGTCAGAAATTCTTGTTCTTTCAGATCTTTTCGAACATATCTTAAAGAAAATTACAATTATTTTTTATTACAATAATCTAAAAAGAAGGTTTGTCCGTATATAGCATGTAACCACTTTACAAAAAGTAAAAAAAAGGTATTAAACTTTTACACTATGACTGAAACAAAAAACAATAACGGATTAAAAGTAATTGCCGGTTTATTAGGTGTAGTACTACTTGGTACTATTATCTATACCGTTAGTCTTTATCAAGACAAGAAAAAAGTGCAAACTGAACTTACTCAGGAAAAGGACCTGGTTGTTGAAGACCTTAACAACCTAAAATCTGAGTATGACAAAGCAATTTTGGAGAGTAATGCTACTAATGAAGAATTGGTAGAAGCCAGAGATAGAATCGCTAAGTACATCGATTCTGTACAAACAATGAAGACTGACCTTTCTTCTTTAAGAAGATACAGAAATCAGGTTGCTGTCTTAAAACAAGAAAGAGAAGTATTACTTCAGCAAGTAGATTCTTTAACCAGATCTAACTCTTTTTTAGCTATGCAAAGGGACAGTACGTTCGTAGAGCTGGAAAAGCAAGCTGTATTCAATGATTCTTTGGTTGTTCAAAACACTCAATTAGCAGAAGCTGTAGAAAGAGGTTCAGCACTTAATCTATCAACATTTAATGTAGATGCAGTTAGAGAAAGATCTAGCGGAAAAATGGTTTCTACTCAGAGAGCCGGAAGAACAGACAAATTAAAAGTTTGTTTTACAGTTGCTGATAACGTGATCGCACAAGCCGGAGACAGACAATTCCTTATTGAGGTATTAGATCCTCAAGGAAATGTTCTTGGTGGCGGAAGCACTAAAACAAATGATGAAGGTGCCTCTGTAGCTTACAGCAAGGGAACAGATTTTTATTACGAAAATCAAGATCTTGATGTTTGTGACTTTATCAACAAGCCAGCTGGTGATTTCCAATCAGGAAACTATATGGTGAACGTTTATGACGATAACCTAAAACTTCTTGGTACCTCTAAATTCACTTTGAAATAAGAGCGTAACAAATCAAATAGTAAGGGCCTTCAATTGAAGGCCCTTTTTTTATGGGATATCCTTATTTTTTTAAGGATCCTACCATTTCTTCAGGTTTTACCCACTCATCGTATTCTTCTGCAGTTACATAACCCAGGTTAACGGCCTCTTCCCTTAAGGTAGTTCCATTATTATGGGCAGTGTTGGCTATCTCTGCGGCTTTGTAATAGCCTATTTTTGTGTTAAGAGCGGTTACCAGCATAAGGGAATTATTAAGTAATTGCTTAATCACCTTATGATTAGGCTCTATCCCCGCTGCACAATGGATGTCAAAACTAACACAGGCATCCCCGATTAATTCTGCAGATTGTAACAGATTTGCGGCCATGACCGGTTTAAAAACATTTAGTTCATAATGACCCTGTGCACCACCCACGCTAATGGCAACGTCATTGCCTAATACCTGAGCGCACACCATCGTAAGTGCCTCACATTGGGTAGGATTTACTTTTCCGGGCATGATAGAGCTTCCCGGTTCGTTTGCGGGAATTGTGATCTCGCCAATACCAGAGCGTGGTCCGGAGGCCATCATTCTAATATCGTTTGCAATTTTATTAAGTGACACAGCTAGTTGCTTCAAAGCACCGTGCGTTTCAACCAGGGCATCGTGTGCCGCCAGAGCCTCAAACTTATTTGCAGCTGTTTTAAAAGGCAAACCTGTAAATTTCGCTATGTAGCTTGCAACCAATACATCATACCCTTCAGGGGTATTTAAACCCGTACCTACAGCTGTACCTCCCAGCGCTAACTCGCTTAGATGGTCCAGGGTGTTCTGAAGTGCACGTAAACCATGGTCTAGTTGAGATACATAACCAGAAAACTCCTGACCTAAAGTCAACGGAGTAGCATCCATTAGATGAGTTCTTCCTATTTTGACAATATCGTTGAACTCGTTCACCTTTTTTTGTAGTGTATTCCTGAGCTGGGTAACCCCTGGGATGGTAACTGTTGCTATTTTAACGTAGGCCGCAATATGCATCCCTGTTGGAAAGGTGTCATTAGAGGACTGTGATTTGTTTACATCATCATTGGGTTGAATGGTCTTTTCGCCAACGCCTATTTTTTTCCCGGCTAATTCATGTGCCCTGTTAGCAATTACCTCATTTACATTCATATTGCTCTGAGTTCCGGATCCGGTTTGCCAGATCACTAACGGGAATTGATCATCCAGTTTCCCTGCTAAGATCTCATCACAAACTTTGGCGATCAGATCTCTTTTCTCTGCCGTAAGTACTCCCAATTCATGGTTGGTATATGCTGCGGCTTTTTTTAAATGTGCAAAACCGTAAATAATATCCAGGGGCATAGAGGCCGAAGGGCCTATTTTGAAATTGTTCCTGGATCGTTCTGTTTGTGCACCCCAATACTTGTCTGCAGGCACCTGTACTTCACCCATCGTATCTTTTTCAATCCTGAATTCCATATGTCTTTACTTTTAA
The DNA here is from genome assembly GCA_963844995.1 of uncultured Flavobacteriaceae bacterium. GTDB lineage: Bacteria > Bacteroidota > Bacteroidia > Flavobacteriales > Flavobacteriaceae > Muriicola. The sequence goes on from CAWJQE010000006.1 coordinate 126,479, forward strand.
TCCTATCAAAGGTACGATTTGGAGGTTTAATTTCTTTTTATGGAATGCATAAAATTTCTGAGTTTAGATTTGCAAGTTTTGAGATTTTCCAAGTATCTTTGTTTAGCAAAGCACACAATATGTTCGAATTTGACCAATATTTAGGATTTCTTGCCTTTTTAACCATCGTAACCATCGGATTTTGGTTAATGATGTTTTTACTGCTTTTTGTAGTGCCTTATTGGTTGGGAGGAAATCTCATGGAGATATTTAAAGAAAAACGCGAAGCAAGAAGAGCTAAGCGCAATACATAAAAAAAGAAGCCAAATGGCTTCTTTTTTGTTTTACATAAAGTAGATCTCTTTACGAACCTTCGAATTCATATTCTTCCTCACTTCCACCACGTCCGTTTCTGTTTCTTTGATTTTGCGGCTGATTGAATCTATATAAAAAGGATAAGGTAATTTGTCTTTCCCTCCATTGAAATTCACTATAAGTTGCAACCGTATTGGTAATAGTCTCCGTTCGGCGTTTTCTTGAATTAAACAAGTCACTCACATTTAATGACAAGGTAGCTTTGTCTTTAACTATATCTTTGCTAAAAGCCAGATTTGTACTTAAAATTCCTTTGTTGGTGTTTTGGGCATCTTTGTTGGGTCCCCTGTAAAACAGATTGGATTGAAAATCAATATCACCAGGTAACGGCACTTTTGCACTAATTCTGGTAAACCAGGTAAAGTTATCCGCATCAAAATTTTGAGTAATGACCTCGTCCAGGAAATTCGTGTATGTATAATCACCACGCAGCTGTTGTTGGAAAAGGTTTAAATTCCATGTTAATCTCCAATCGCGTTTGGGTGTATAGGTTGTTGTGAACTCTATCCCAAGACGTTTATCCGTAGCCAGGTTTATGGGTGTCCGTGCCTGTACAGGTACCAGAACCGGATTATCCGGATCATCAGGATTTTCTATCTGTACAAAGTCGCCCGTTTCCTGTGTAATAAACTGGAATACGCCCGTAGATCTGTTAAAGTAACCGGATGTTGTAAAGGTGATTTTGTCCCATCGTTTCAAATACCCCAGATCGAAGGAGTTCGTAAAGGTGGGATCCAGATCAGGATTCCCCTGAAATAAGTTTGTGTTACTGGATCTGGAAGGAAAAGGATTGATAAATCTGGATCGTGGTCGTCGAAGCCTGCGGCTGTAGCTGATAGTTAATTGTTCAGTTTCGGAGAATTCATAGCCAAAAAAGAGTGATGGGAACCAGTTTACATAATCCTTATTGGTCACTTCCTGGGTATCCACTAATTCAATGCCAATATCCGATGCTTCCATCCGAAGTCCACTTAAAATACTAAACTTATTAATTTTGGTACCTAACTGCATGTAGGCAGCATTTACGTATTCTTTATATTTTAATTCATTGCTGAAATTTGGATCCCTGTCCAAAACGCCATTTTCCAGGATCCCAAAATCGAAATCCGTGATAAAATTATTAAAAGTACCCCTGTAGCCCATTTCAAATTGGGACTGGTTGTCTTTTCCAAAGGGTAAGACATAATCGAATTGAGCCAGTTGATTTACCTGTCTTTCATCATTAATAGTTTGTTCCGTGGGTAGTTCTAAAGTTTCCCCTAAGACAATTTCATTAATAATAGAATTCTCAATTTCATTTCCGGTAGAGTATTGATAGTCTATCGTAAGTTCGTGCCCATCTTTATCGAATGTCTTTTTATAGTTCACTGAGTACTGCACATTCTCGTCCGTTTCATCTTCTTCGGTAAAACGATTTCTTTGTATGGTGGGGTTTCTTACTTCATCGAAATTGAAAAAATCAATATCTACCGTATTCCCACCGTCTGAATTCCTGATTACCAAGGAATTAGTAATGCTGCTTTTGTCACTAAAGAAGTACTCGAATCCTATATTAGTATTAAAGCTGTTGTCCTGTCTTTGATATTGCCGAATCTCATCTTGAAAGCTGACGGTATTTCCGGCATCATCAAAATTTTCCTGATCAAATTCTGCATTTCCAGGGGCATCTCTATACCTTAAGGTGGTGGTCGTAAAAATATTAAATTTTTCACGGCGTAGATTCAAACTTAAAGCGCCGCCAAAATTGTCCGGATATCCTGCAAAAACATTTACGGACCCATTGACACCAACAGTTTTGCTCTGTTTTAAAATAATGTTCAGGATCCCTGCAGTACCTTCGGCATCGTACCGGGCAGAAGGATTGGTAATTACCTCTACACGTTCAATAGACTCTGCAGGCAATTGTTGGAGAGCCTGTGGACTCAGTCCTGAAAGAGCAGAAGGTTTACCATTGATCAAAATTCGAACACTTTCATTTCCTCTTAAACTAATATTTCCCTCAACATCTACCGTTACGGAAGGAACATTATCCAGGACATCAGTCACGGAACCACCTCTTACTGTTAAATCCTGCCCTACATTATATACTTTTTTATCTAATCTAAGTTCTACCGTGGTACGTTCTCCTACGACTACCACATCTTGTAATTGTTCTGCATCGATCTCTAGTTGAATATTTCCCAGGTCTACTGAGCTCTGGTAAGTCTGAGCTTTTAACTCATATGTCTTATAAGAAAGATATTCTACACGCACATTATATTGCCCGGGATTGGTATCTACCGAAAACTTGCCATCTAATCCGGAGATCCCGCCGGTTACCATTTCGGGCCTGCGTACACTTTGTAATACCAGGGTTGCGTATTCAAGGGGTTGACCTGTTTCTTTGTCGAATACTGTGCCAGATATTGTGATGCGTTCTGCCCCCTGCCCTGAGGGTCTTTGAGAGAATGACAAGAAAAAAGCCATTAATAATAATGGCAATACAATGCGTTTTTCCATCTAGGATTTATTTTTTTTCTTTTTCTTTCTTTTTGATTTTACTTTTTTGCCGCCATTCTGCTGGTATTCAACCAGGGCTTTATATTTATCTGCAGGCAAACTGGCTTTAAATTCTTCGTCCTGCTTCCGATTAATATTCTCGTAAGCTTCATGTGTTTTTTCCGGTCCCAAATTGAGTATCTGCACTTCTATACGTTGTTGGACGTATTTGGTAAGTATCGATTTGAGTATGGCTTGTTCAAAATCATTCAGTGCTAGAGCTTCTGTGATCTTTGGCATTTCTGCAGCAACCATTTCATCTGCCGTCATTGGCCCCGCCTTTTCTATGGGTTCTTGCGACTGTGGAGCTATAGATCTTCTTCTTCCGGTTGAACCATAGGTAGAATACTGCGCCTGTAGAACAGGAACCATTCCAAAAAATAGAATGAAAAAAGTTAGATACGTAAGAATTGCCTTCATCAGTTTGATATTTTCAAAAGTAAACCGAAGCAAAAGGCGGCGCGGTTAAATGTTTGTTAAAAGACAAATCTTCATTAAACATTTTTGAAAACATTAAGAATTATTACATGAATTTGGTATAAACTGGTTCAATTGGTCAGGAATTTTGAGATCTTTTCCGGAGGCCTTCCTAAAACACCTCTCTGGTTGTTAAGAACTATGGGCCTTTCAATAAGCTTGGGATACTTACTTAAAGCGCCGAGGATCATATCTTCAGAAAGTTCTTTTCCTTTATACTCAGATTTCCAGATGGCCTCCTGGGTCCTTACCAGTTCCATAGGCGAAATTCCCAGTTGATTGATGATCTCTTTAAGTTCCTGTTTGCTTGGAACCGTATCCAGATAGTAAACGATCTCGAAGGGTTGACCACTGGCCTCAACTAATGCGAGACCTTCTCTTGATTTTCGGCACCTTGGATTGTGATAAATTTTGATCATAACTTAATTTTCTTGTTGTTGTCCCATCATCATAAGGTATGCTTTTAAAAAGAGATCCAGATCGCCATCCATAACCGCATCTATATTACCGGTTTCTTCACCGGTTCGCACATCCTTTACGAGTTTATAAGGATGCATTACGTAATTCCGGATTTGAGAACCCCATTCTATTTTCATCTTGGAAGATTCAATTTCTGCCCGTGCTTCCTGCTTTTTGCGCAATTCTATCTCGTACAACTGCGACTTCAGCATTTTCAAAGCGGTTGCCCTGTTATCGTGTTGTGATCTGGAATCGGAACAGGATATTTGAATGCCGGTAGGTTTGTGAACCAGTTGCACCTTGGTCTCCACCTTATTCACATTCTGTCCTCCTGCACCACTAGAGCGTGCAGTAGTGATCTCTATGTCTGCCGGATTAACCTCTATGTCTATACTGTCATCTACCAACGGATAGACATAGACTGATGCAAAGGAGGTGTGCCGCTTGGCATTACTGTCAAAAGGCGAAATACGTACCAGTCTGTGCACCCCATTTTCTCCTTTTAACCATCCAAAGGCATAATCCCCATCTATTTCTAAGGTAACGGTCTTAATGCCTGCCACGTCCCCCTCCTGATAGTTGAGCTCTTTTACTTTAAAACCATTTTTCTCACTCCACATAAGATACATACGCATGAGCATGGCAGCCCAATCACAACTCTCCGTACCACCGGCCCCGGCAGTGATCTGCAGAACAGCCGTCATGTCATCGCCTTCCTCAGAAAGCATGTTTTTGAATTCGAGTTTTTCTACCGCTGTCAGTGCTTTGAGATATTGTGTGTCTACTTCCTTTGGAGTTGCATCACCTTCTTTGTGGAATTCTAGCAGTACCTCCAGATCATTAGCCAAAACCAGCGCGTCATTATAATCCCCCACCCATTTTTTCTTGGATTGAAGATGGCGCATTTTTTCCTGGGCTTCCTGAGGGTTGTCCCAAAAATTAGGAGCGAGCGTTTTTTCTTCTTCGTTTTCTATTTCAATTAATTTGGCATCTATGTCAAAGATACCTCCTTAACGCACCAAGGCGCTCTATAAGATCTTTTTGCTGATCTGTCGTAGTCATTGTATTAAATTTTCATTCAAAAGTACCACACTTTTATGGAGTAGTAAATTATTAAAAATGATTTTATTGCTGTTGTTGACCGTGGACCTGTACGCTGTGGATAGTAGTGTTGCTGCCCTGGGAATACAAAATGCCTTTCAATGGGGAACAGTCCGAATAATCCTTCCCATGTGCTACTTTGATGTGGTTCTCATTGGCAATTAAATTATTGGTGGGATCAAAACCTACCCATCCAACATCTTCAATATAAGCCTCCGTCCACGCATGCATTTGAGAATCGCCAAAAAATCCATTCCCCTGATGCAAATATCCTGAAACATAGCGGCAAGGAATCCCATATTTCCGGGCAATAGCACAAAACAGATGTGCGAAATCCTGGCATACCCCTTTCCTGTGTTCCAGCATTTCATCTAAAGTGGTGTCTACATCTGTAGATCCCGGTGTATAAAATATCTTTTCGAAAACCCATTTATTTAAGGCCTGAAGATTTTCAAACACAAATTTATCATGTTGATAGTCAAAAAAATGACTGTGATGTTCCAACAGAGAAGTTAATGGAGTTTTACGCAAAAAGGGCTCATGGTCCACCTTAAATTGTAGCTGTTGATATTTAGAATACTCATCCTCCTGGTTGATAGGAAGAATAAAATCGAATGGATTGGACGGCTCCTTTAGAAGTTTAAAACTGGCCTCAAAAGAGATGGCCTTAAATAGCGACTTCGCTAATATTCGTATTGTTTTGAAACCATAGGCATTTGTTGAGAACTCAAAAGGAAAATCCATTGAGTTCCTGAAAGTAATGGCCTCCAATTTTTGATTGTAATTCTCCTCAGGAATAATAAGGAATTGCCATCGCGCCTCCTTTACAGGATGGTCGTACACATTCTCTGCTTTGTAAACAATGTTATATTCTAGCGACATAAATTTTTGGGGACTAAAGGAGAGGCCCGTTTAATAATGAAAGAATTCGTTTTCCATTTTATTGCCAATATCGGCTAAATTCTGCAACATGGCTTCAATATATTCTTTGATATTACCTTCGATCTCTTCAATATACTTATATTGATATTCGGCACGTACGCGCCCCACCAAGAAGGCCGTGGAATCTTTATCATACCGAAAGGAATTATCCAAAACTCTTATATGTGTATAGATCTGGTTTAAACTGTTCATCATGGACCTGGGACAGTTAGGGTTTAGGATCAGGAATTCTAAGGTAGTTAAACTCGTGGGTGTTTTTTTGTAAAATCGACGCATCATGTCATAGGATTCTGCACATTTAAGAAGGGTGGTCCACTCAAAACTTTTACTGAACTTATCGCCATAACTGCCCTGTGCGTTTAATGCGTCGTAGTATTTGGCATTTATGATACGGATAAGCTGATTGGCTCTTTCCAAATTAACACCAAGCATGATAATAGCATATACCTCATCGTGCAATAGAGTGCTCCTAATCCTTCCCCTTAAAATAGACGACATCTCTATTATATTGATACAGAAGTCGTACAACCCTTTTTTCAGAAAGTGTTGCTCAGGATATTTCAGGACAAAATGGTAGAACTTGTTAATAGACTCATAGAGGTCAGTTGAGATCAGGTCACGGGCGCTGTTGGCATTTTCCCTGGCATACTTCACATTGCTAAGAATAGAGAAGGGATGCGCAGGATCCAGGGCGAGTTTAAACAGAACCTCCTCCTCATTCAGTACTTCATCTTCCTTGGCTTCAGGATCGCCTATCATCCGCAACATTGAATTTAGGACGAATTGTCTGGATCTGGAGAGTTCATTGGGTGCATCTAAAGAAGAAAAGTAATTTACATGCATATATCGCGCAATGTGTTCGGAACGTTCAATATAACGTCCCATCCAAAAAAGATTGTTGGCAACTCTTGCTAGCATATTATTATTTTAATACCCAGGTGTCTTTGGACCCTCCACCCTGAGAAGAATTAACGATTAAATTTCCTTTTTTCAACGCCACACGGGTTAAACCACCTTTTAAGACAAAATCCTTATCCTTTCCTAAAATGGTAAACGTCCTAAGATCTACATGTCGTTGTTCAAAGGAACTTGTTTCATCTATATAAGTAGGATGAACAGATAAGGACATAATTGGCTGAGCCACGTATTTTCTGGGATGTTCCTGTACTTGTTTTTTTACGGCCGCTATTTCTTCCTTGGTAAGTCGGTTGCCTATAGAAATGCCATATCCTCCCGCTTCATCCACAGGTTTTATAACCAATTCGTGAATATGGTCTAATACATAGGCCAATTCCTTCGGCCTGCTGCAGTGATAGGTGTGTACATTGTTCAGGATAGGAGTTTCATTCAAATAATATTTAATGATCTCCGGCATATACGTATATACGGCCTTATCATCTGCAACTCCTGTTCCCGGGGCATTAGCAAGGGTTACGTTTCCTTTTTTATAGGCCGAAAACAAACCCGGGACTCCTAAAGACGAATCTGCCCTAAATTCTAGGGGATCTAAAAATTGATCATCAATACGCCTGTAAATGATATCAACCTTTTGAGGACCTTTAATAGTGCGCATATAAACAAAATCGTTCTCAACAAAAAGATCGCGTCCCTCTACCAATTCAACACCCATGGTCTTTGCCAGGTACGAATGTTCATAAAAGGCCGAATTGTACATTCCGGGTGTGATAACCACGGTATTGGGAACGTCAACTCCATGGGGTTTTACGGATTCCAGAAGATCGAGTAGATTTTCGGCATAATTGGTGACCGTATGTGTTTCGTAATGATTGAATACACCAAATAAGGCTCGCTTAAGGGCAGTGCGATTACAAATTACATAACTGACACCAGATGGGCATCTGATATTATCCTCCAGCACATAGTATTTGCCATCGTTGTGTTTTATAACATCTGTCCCCGAAATATGGTTGTAGATACCGCCGGGCGGATCAACGTTCATCATCTGATGCAGGTAGTTTTCGGAAGAACTGATCAGTTCTAGCGGTACAACCCCTTGCTTTAAGATCTTTTTGTCATGATAGATATCCCACAAAAAAAGGTTTAGGGCCCTGCTGCGTTGAATGGCCCCTTTTTCAATGAGCTCCCATTCTTTACTATCGATAATACGCGGAAAAAGATCAAATGGAAAGATCTTTTCCTGCATCTGTTTATCATCATATACCTGAAAAGTGATCCCTTGATTAAAAAAGGAAGATCTCGCTTTTTCATTTAAGGTCATATAATCAGGGATAGAATGCCCGCCATATAACTGAAAAAGGGTTTTGTAAACCTCTTTTACCTGCCCCTTTTTATCATAAATCTCATCAAAGAGGGATGGATCTCGTTGGTATGAAGAAAATATAGTGCTGTCTTCTTTTGGCATGGTAAAATCTTTGGTTCAATATAGCAGATTTAATGTGAAATAAGAACTGGAAATCAACAATTATTCAATATCAAAATTGCTAATTTACCAGGCATTGGTTTGCCGTTTTGAGAAAAGCATAAATAGGATTTTATTTTATGTGGCAGTGATGGTTCATTCTAATTTATATAAATTTAGCTCCTAAACTTTAGATATGAAATACACTTTACTACTTACGGCGTACTTTTTCTGTATGGTTGGCTTTGGCCAGTTTGCGGAAAAAAGTAAGGATTTTGCAAAATATGAAGGATTGTATTCCTTTTATTATGATGCTAAAAATGATAAGGTCTTTTTGGAGGTAAATGAACTGGAGAAAGAATTTCTATATGTATATTCCCTGAGTAGCGGAATAGGAAGTAATGATATAGGTCTGGATAGGGGACAACTTGGAAATGAGCAGGTTGTGTATTTTAAAAGGGCTGGAAATAAACTTTTATTGATACAGCCGAACCTAAAGTACAGAGCCCTTACTGAGAATACTTTAGAGAAGAGATCTGTAGAGCAGGCATTTGCTAAATCCATCCTTTTTGGCTTTAAGATAGAAGAGGAAAAAGACGGTAGCTATATTATAGATATTACCGATTTTTTAATGCAGGATGCACATGGAGTATCTGAGCGATTAAAACGAACCAATCAGGGTACATATAGCCTCGATACCTCAAAAAGCGCATTCGATCTATCCCGGACGAGGGCGTTTCCTAAAAATATAGAATTTGACCTTATGCTGACCTTTAAAGGAGATCCGAAAGGCGGCAATATAAGATCGGTTTCGCCTAACCCCGAACTTGTAACTGTCTCACAGCACCATTCATTTATTGAATTGCCGGATAGCGGTTTCAAAATGAGGGAATTTGACCCCCGTTCAGGTTCGTATCCTTTTACGTACTATGACTATGCAACTCCGGTAGAGGAATCGCTCGTAAAAAGATTTGTAACCCGTCACCGACTAGAAAAAAAGGAGCCAAATGCAGCTGTAAGTGAAGCTAAAGAACCAATTATATATTATCTGGACAACGGCACACCAGAACCTGTGCGTTCTGCCTTGCTCGAGGGGGGTCGATGGTGGAACCAGGCGTTTGAGGCAATAGGATACAAAGATGCTTTCCAGCTTAAAATGCTTCCAGATGATGCAGATCCTCTGGATGTTAGGTATAATGTAATTCAATGGGTGCATCGCTCTACACGGGGCTGGAGTTACGGCAGCAGTATTACAGACCCAAGAACCGGAGAGATCATCAAAGGCCACGTAAGCCTGGGTAGTTTAAGGATCAGACAAGATTTTCTGATCGCCCAAGCCCTTATGGACAAACCTTTTGCAGAAAGTGATGACAATATTCAACCTATGTTAGAGCTCGCCCTAGCTCGTATCAGACAACTTTCGGCGCATGAAATAGGACACACCCTGGGGTTTGCCCATAATTTTGCTGCCAGTACAAATAACAGGGCCGCGGTGATGGATTACCCGCATCCGTATATAACCCTTAACAATGGCACCATCGATTTTTCTCAGGCCTATGATACAGGTATTGGAGCATGGGACAAAGTTACGGTGGCGTATTCGTATGCCGATTTTCCGGAGGGTACTTCAGAAAAAGCCGGACTAAACAGCATTCTGGAAAAAGCTCAAGAACAGGGACTGCGATATATTTCAGATCAAGATGCACGCCCTATGGGCAGTGCTCATGTTCTGGGACATTTGTGGGATAACGGAAGTAGCGCAAGTGCGGAATTAGACAGAATGCTTACCGTTAGGGCTAAGGCCATTGACAACTTCAGTATTGATAACATCCGTACCGGTGAGGCCAATTCTGTTTTGGAAGATGTTTTTGTCCCTTTGTATTTCTTTCATCGATACCAAACAGAAGCTGCAACAAAATCTATTGGCGGACTCAATTATAACTACGCGGTGAAAGGAGACGGACAGCTGGTGGTGGTCCCAATGGCGGTAAAAGACCAACAAAAAGCACTGAGTAGTATTTTTAAGACCTTAGATGCTGCTGAAATTGCTATCCCTTCGGATAAGCTGGGCTTATTTCCACCCAGAGCAATAGGCTTTAACAGGACGCGTGAATCATTTAACGGAAAAACCGGAGTTTCTTTCGATGCCCTTTCGGCACCTGAAACAGCGGCTGATATGACCTTAGGGTTTTTACTCCATCCGGAAAGGGCATCGCGGCTTATTCAGCAAAAAAGTTTAGACCCTGATCAACTGGGTTTAAAAGAAGTACTTAAAGATCTGGAAGAAAACACATTGATGAAGACCCATAAGGATCCATATAAAATGCAGGTTCAGCGCACTATCAATTATCGGGTCCTGTTTCATATTATGAACCTTGCGGCCCATAAAGAGGTGCATCCGCAGGTCAATGCGATTGCTAATGATGTACTCAGAAATCTTAAATCTAAGTATATGAGTTCTTCTGATGCCGATTTAAAGGAAATGGCAAGAAGGATCGGGATCTTTATGGAGGAACCAGACGAATTTAAAGTAATCGCCGCACCTAAGTTACCAGACGGGTCACCCATAGGTATGGATTGTGCGAATTAAGAATGTAAGTTAGCGCTATGGAGATCAATCTTATCAGTGACACGGTTACAAAGCCATCCCCGGGAATGCTAAAGGCCATGATGACGGCCAAAGTGGGGGATGATGTCTTTAAGGCAGATCCATCTGTAAATGCCCTGGAGGAAAAAGTTGCTTCTCTATTTGGGATGGAAGCCGCCTTGTTTTTTCCCAGCGGTACGATGGCCAATCAGACCGCCATAAAACTGCATACCAATCCCGGAGACCAGCTTATTTGCGATAAATATGCGCATGTCTACAATTATGAAGGGGGAGGGGTGAGTTTCAATAGTGGGGTATCCTGTAAGTTGGTGGATGGTGAACGAGGTATGATGAAGGCTTCCCAGGTTGAAGCTGCTATAAATCCACCCGATTTTTATCACAGTCCGCTTACCTCGCTGGTTTGTATAGAGAATACAACCAATAAAGGTGGAGGTGCCTGTTGGGATTTTGAAGAATTAATATCGATCCGTAACGTATGCGATGCTCATGGTTTGGGGTATCATCTGGATGGCGCCCGACTATGGAACGCCCTCGTTGCCAAAGGAGAGGATCCTAAGGCTTATGGAGCCCTTTTCGATACCATCAGTGTTTGTCTGAGTAAGGGTCTGGGTTGCCCGGTAGGCTCTGTATTGGTGGGAAAGAAGAAGTACTTGGATAATGCTTTGCGAATTAGAAAAGTACTGGGCGGCGGAATGAGGCAGGCCGGATTTCTGGCAGCCGCCGGGATCTATGCTCTGGATCATCAATTAAATCGCCTGGCGGAAGATCATCTCAAAGCCAGAGAATTAGGGAAACAACTAGAAAAACTGTCGTTTATTAAAAAAGTTGAGCCTATTGAAACCAACATCATCATCTTTGAAATTAATGAGCAAAAATGTTCTACGGCAAAATTCCTGGATGCTTTGTCTAAAAACAATATTCAGATCATAGGAATGGGTCAGGGGAAGCTGCGCATGGTGACCCATATGGATTATACAGCGGAAATGCATACCCACACTTTAAAAATAATAGCTTCCTTAAAGGGGCTTTGATCGGCTTAAGAATGCGATCCTTTTACGCACATTGGTGATCCCGTTTTCCATCCCTGCCTCTGATGTATAGGTATTACTAGAGCCTATAATACTGCCACTGCTGTCTTTAAGCGTAAATTGAAATTTGCCATTATGATTGGTCTTTCTTTCGAAAACAGAGGGCCTTTTCATTAAAGGAGACAGATTATTTACGGTAGTATCTAGCTCTTTTTTAGTTTGAAATGGAATACTTTTCAATAAAGCATTTCCTTCCTCAGAGGTGACAACGAAGCGGTAACTATTATTTTTCTCCTTTTTTATATCGATCATAGCTAGTTTTCGAATCTATACTTTCTGCAGTTAATAATTTAGTAAACACTGGAGCTCTATTTTAAAAAGGAATCCATCCCGGGGATATTGGGCATACCTTCTTTAGCCACTGCGGCCAATTCTGCCTCCTGTATGGCTGTTGCCTTGGCTATGGCCTTATTTAACGTCAGGATCAGATAATCCTCCAATTGTTCTTTGTCTTCGAGAAGTTTGTCATCTATTTGAATAGATTTTAATTCCCGATTTGCGGTTAGTGTAACCTCTAACATTCCGTCTCCGGAATTTTCATCAACCAAAACAGAATCTAACCTCTTTTTTGTTGCTTCCACCTTCGCTTGCGTTTCCTTAAGCTTTCCCATCATGCCCATTAAATCTCCAAACATATTTTTTAGTTTACGTTGCTCAAATTTACTAATTTGCCGCGATTCATAAACAAAGCATCATGCATATATCCAAAAAGTCCCTGATTTTCTTATTTAGTACTATTTTTGCGGTTTCTTGTCAAAACCAAAATAAAGATATGATCGCAGTGAGTGCCCCGATAGCTCAAAAAATCCCTAAGCAGCTGGAAATACATGGAGATGTACGTGTAGATGATTACTACTGGCTCAATGACAGGGAAAATCCTGAGGTTATATCATATCTGGAACAGGAAAACGAATACTATCAGAATAAAACTGCTCACACAAAAGAATTTCAGGAAAATCTTTTTCAGGAAATGAAGGCAAGGATAAAGGAGGATGATTCGTCTGTGCCTTATAAACGCAATGGATATTGGTACATAACACGTTATGAAACCGGGAAGGAATACCCAATTTATTCCAGGAAAAAGGAAGTCCTTGAGGCAGAAGAAGAGATCATGTTCAACGTTAATCTTATGGCAGAAGGACATGAATACTATAGTCTGAATGGCATATCTATTAGTCCTGATAACACCTTGGCCTCTTTTGGAACCGATACCATTTCCAGGCGTCAGTATGTTATACAGATCAAAAATCTTGCGACCGGAGAACTCTTAAATGATAAAATAGACAATACCACCGGGGGATCTGTCTGGGCAAATGACAACAAAACGTTTTTTTATACCAAAAAGGATCCGGTTACGCTGCGTTCCGATAAGATCTATAAGCATGTACTGGGCACTTCATCTGAAGATGATGAACTCGTTTATCATGAAACGGACGAAACCTTCAATACCTATGTGTATAAAACAAAATCAAAGAAATATATCATTATAGGTTCTAATAGTACCCTAACTTCAGAATACAGGATACTATCAGCAGACGACCCCAATGGTACATTTTCTATTTTTTCGCCTAGAACAAGGGGACTGGAATATTCGATCTACCATTTTGGAAAGGACTTTTATGTGATGACCAACAAGGACGGCGCAACCAATTTTAAATTGATGAAAACCTCCGAAAATGCAACTTCATCAGAGAACTGGAAAGAATATTTGGCCCATAGAGAAGATGTTTTACTCGAAGATATTGAGATCTTTAAAGAGTATTTGGTGATCTCTGAGCGGGATAACGGACTGAACAAAATGAAGATTACCCGATGGGATGGGAAGGCTTCCTATTATTTGCCTTTTAGCAGTGAGACCTATGTAGCCTTTCCCTACGTAAATCTGGATTATGATACGGAGACCTTAAGATATTTGTACAATTCCATGACAGCTCCTTACTCTATTATCGATTTTGATATGCGGACAAAGGAGAAGACCGTATTAAAGCAATTGGAAGTGCTTGGCGGGAAATTTAAGGAGGAAAATTATAGATCGGAAAGACTTTGGGCAACCGCCCGTGATGGCGCAAAGATCCCGATCTCTTTGGTATATCACAAGGACACAAAAGTGGATGGAAACAGCCCCTTGCTTCAATATGCCTACGGTTCTTATGGTGCCACTATAGATCCCAATTTTTCTTCAGCACGATTAAGTCTTTTAGATAGAGGGTTTATATATGCAATCGCCCATACCAGGGGAGGGGAGTACCTGGGAAGGCCCTGGTATGAAAACGGGAAGTTGCTTAACAAAAAGAATACTTTTACCGACTTTATAGATTGTTCTAAATTCTTAATTGAACAAAAGTATACGAGTGCTGATCACCTCTATGCCTGGGGAGGATCTGCAGGGGGATTATTGATGGGGGCGGTTGTAAATATGGCGCCGGAACTTTATCATGGGGTCATTGCAGCGGTACCTTTCGTTGATGTGGTGACCACTATGTTAGACGATTCCATTCCCTTGACAACCGGAGAATACGATGAATGGGGAAATCCTAATGAAAAAGTGTATTACGACTATATGCTTTCATATTCTCCCTATGATAATGTAAAGGCGCAAGCCTATCCTAACATGTATGTTTCAACCGGTCTGCATGATTCGCAGGTACAATATTGGGAGCCCGCTAAATGGGTAGCCAAGCTTAGAGAGTTAAAAACAGATCAGAATCTTCTTTATTTAGATACCAATATGGATGCTGGTCACGGGGGTGCATCAGGCAGATTTGAAGCTCTGAGAGAGACGGCAAAAGAGTATGCATTTATACTCGATTTAGAGGGAAAAGAACAATAATAAAAAAAAAGTAGTAATTTTGCCCCTGAATTACCGTTCATTAGTTAGGTAGTTCAAGAACCAAACCATATGGAACAATCGATTAACGCCCATAATTCTATCCTTGATCTTATTGGAAATACCCCACTGGTGAAGTTGAATACTATCACCAAAAATCTATCGGGGAATTTTTATGCCAAGATGGAAGCCTTTAATCCAGGTCATTCTGCCAAAGACAGAATAGCTGCCCATATTATTGAAGCAGCAGAACGCAAAGGGATCTTAAAGAAGGGCAGTACAATTATTGAGACTACATCCGGAAATACAGGCTTTAGTATTGCCATGGTGAGTATTGTTAAAGGATATGACTGCATTCTTGCCGTAAGTTCAAAATCTTCACAGGACAAAATAGACATGCTTCGATCGATGGGAGCTCAAGTTTATGTATGTCCGGCGCATGTTAGCGCAGATGATCCACGATCTTATTATGAAGTGGCCAAGCGCCTGCATCATGAAACCGAAAATTCTATCTATATCAATCAATACTTCAATGAATTGAACATTGAAGCACATTACCATTCTACAGGACCAGAAATTTGGAATCAAACAAACGGTCAGATCACACATTTGATCGCCTGTAGTGGTACCGGTGGAACAATATCCGGAACAGCTCGTTATTTAAAGGAGCAAAATCCGAATATCCGGATTATTGGAGTAGATGCCTATGGCTCTGTACTAAAAAAATTCCATGAAACCGGAAAGATAGATGCGAATGAGATCTATCCATACCGTATTGAAGGTTTGGGTAAAAATCTTATCCCGGATGCAACAGATTTTAATATCATTGATGAATTTGTTAAGGTTACGGATAAAGACAGTGCCCATACAGCCAGAGCTATTGCACGTACTGAAGGTATTTTTGCCGGGTACACTTCCGGAGCAGCCATACAAGCTGTTAAACAACTAGATGCACAAGGCGAGTTTGAAAAGAATAGCAACATAGTGGTTATTTTTCCAGATCACGGCTCTCGATATATGAGTAAAGTGTACAGTGACAAATGGATGGAAGCACAAGGCTTTATGGATGAGGTAAAAGTAGCTCAGGAAAAAAAGATGGAGGTCCTAAAATAAGGATCCTGCCATACAATAATATGCAGGCAGCGATTTAAAATTCGTTGCCTTTTTTTGTGCCTTTAAATTAATTTATGATTCGTGGTCAAAAATCCATAGTTTTGCACAAACCAAACACGGTTAAATGAGAGATCTATTTGACAGGATTATTGAAAATAAAGGCCCTCTAGGAAGATGGGCTTCACAGGCTGAAGGATACTTTGTATTTCCAAAATTGGAAGGCCCTATTTCTAACCGAATGAAATTTCAGGGGAAAGAGGTCATCACCTGGAGTATTAATGACTACTTGGGCTTAGCGAACTTGCCGGAGATCAAAAAGGTAGACGGAGAAGCGGCCCTGGAATACGGCGCAGCCTATCCTATGGGTGCCAGAATGATGAGCGGACACACTGTGTTTCACGAGCAATTAGAGAAGGAATTAGCGACCTTTGTCAGTAAAGAGTCTTCCTATCTCCTAAATTTTGGATATCAGGGAATAATGTCTGCGATAGACGCCTTGGTTTCTAAGGATGATATCATTGTTTACGATGTGGATTCTCACGCCTGTATCATTGATGGGGTTCGTTTGCATATGGGAAAACGGTTCACGTTTAAGCATAATGACATAGAAAGTCTGGAAAAGAACCTGGAGCGAGCTACTAAAATGGCAGAACAAACCGGAGGAGGTATTTTGGTTATCTCGGAAGGTGTGTTTGGGATGAGAGGAGAGCAAGGGAAGTTAAAAGAGATTGTGGCCCTTAAAAAGCAATTTAATTTCAGACTCCTGGTAGATGATGCCCACGGATTTGGCACATTAGGTAAAACGGGAGCAGGAGCAGGAGAAGAGCAAGGCATACAGGATGAAATAGATGTTTATTTTGCCACCTTCGCCAAATCCCTCGCAGGAATTGGTGCTTTCTTAGCTGCGGATAAAGAGATCATTGATTACTTAAAATACAATTTACGATCGCAGATGTTTGCAAAGTCGTTACCCATGATCTACGTAAAAGGGGCTTTAAAACGCCTGGATATGCTTAGAACCATGCCAGAACTTAAAGCAAAACTCTGGGAAAATGTAGATGCTCTTCAGGAAGGACTTAAAGAAAGAGGTTTTGACATTGGTACCACTACCAGTTGTGTTACACCTGTCTATCTTAACGGAAGTATTCCGGAGGCCATGGCACTTGTAAAAGATCTTAGAGAAAACTATGGTATTTTTTGTTCTATAGTTGTATACCCGGTAATTCCTAAAGGGTTGATCCTATTACGAATGATCCCAACAGCCACACACACGCTTGAAGACATTTCGATAACCCTGGACGCATTTTCAGCCATAAGGGAAAGATTGGAAAACGGCACCTACAAAAGGCTCTCAGCTGCAGTAGCTGCGGCAATGGGAGAATAGCTGCAGGTCGATTTAGGCTATTTTAGATCATTTTCTTATACGTACTCCGTCTTTTGTAGATAACGGGGTCAAAATGCTTCCACAATTGTCTGATCGCAATATTATCCTCTAATTCGGGTGTTCTATAACAGGTTTCAACCTGTTTGATCTTAAAGGTCTCGTAGTATTCATTGAAAATAATGGAGGTTACCGCTTTATTCTGATATTCAGGTAGTATCCCGATAAGATAGAAAATAACATCCTTACTGTGTTTTCTGGCTCTTAACAAATGAAATATGCCAAAAGGGAAGAGTTTTCCTTTTGCTTTTTGCAATGCCTCAGAAAATGAAGGCATCACAATGGCAAAGGCCACAAGTTTATCTGAGCTGTCTACTATAAACTTTATATACTCCGGATTAATAAAGCCTATGTACTTCTTTTTAAAATGGGCCTTTTGAATAGGCGTTATAGGAACAAAAGAAGATAGTTTTGCATAGGTCTCATTAAACAGATCGAACATCTGGTCTACCCAGGGCACAATTTCCGAGGTCTTTGTAAAATTCATTTCCCTTAGTCCGTAGCGTTTCTTGATCAGAACGTGTAATTTTTTAAAGAGGGCCGGATCCACATTACTGTTGGGAAATTTATTTTCTACGAACCCTTTTTCTTTTACAAAGCCCATCCGTTCGTAATGTGCCTGATAATATGGATAATTATACCATGTGATCATAGTTCCAATATGGTCAAAACCCTCTACCAAAACCCCTACTTTATCGAGATTTGAAAATCCAACCGGACCTTCCATGAATTCCATCTGATTCGCTATGGCTAATTCTTCCACCTTGGCAATTAAAGCATCGGTGACTTCAGGATCATCTATAAAATCGAACCAACCAAACCTCATTTTGCGCAGTTTTTGTTGATTTACTTCAATCCAGTTGATCATAGCAACTACTCTACCCACTATCTTCCCATCTTTATAGGCAAGAAAAAACCAGGCATCTGCATTTTCAAAAACAGGATTTTTGGATTTGTCAAAGGATTCCATCTCGCCTTTGATCAAAGGAGGTACCCAATAGGGTGAATCTTTGTACAATGAAAAAGGAAAGGTTACGAATTTTTTTAGCTCAGACTTATTTTCAGCCTGTTTAATAGTTACCATGTTACCTGCTTTACGTGCTCAATATTAGGAATTATTGATCACAGAATAAAGACTTGGAGTCACTTTATGCAGGGATAGTAAGAACGAAGGGGAAAAGAGCCCCCAAAGGTTTAATTTTTCTTGCGTTTTGCCTTACGCTCTAATTTTCGCATTTTTTTCTTAGAAATACCCGGTAAGCTATTATCATCATCTTTATTAAACGCATTCTTTTTGATAAAATCACCATTTTCACCAGCTTTTTGATCATCGATAGATATGATCTCGTCCTGATGGAAATCTACCCTATAGGAGAAACCAAGTGCTCCAAACAATCTACTGGGTGTGCTTTTAATACTACCACCTACATTTATGTCGGCCTGAAAACTCTTGCTAAACAGATGGGCGATACCGGTCCTAAATAAGATGTCAGCATATCGGTCGCTTTTAATACCCTGATTCTCTATAAAAACACTCCATTTAGGATTTTTAAAGGCATGGGACAGAGATATCAGATACTCCATCTCCGGGTAATCTGTGCCTATTTTATCGTAAATAAGATTTGTGATCAATACCAATCTAGAGGTAACGCTACTTTGAGTAGCGATCATGGCCCTGGGTGCAACAATTGGATCTTCCGGATAGAACGGATTATCACCTAGGTTAAAAGTTGCTCCTGCATATACGGAGATGGCAGGAACCAGATCTTTAAGTTGAAACTTATTGTTAGCTCGCCAGCTATACAAATTTGGTTTTGTACGATCCGGGTTTTTAAAAGGATCATACAATAAGTACTTTATACCCAATCTATTTCTTGAGAAATCAGTTCTTTTTTCATTCAGATCGAAAGCGGTATACGTAATATCTTGTTGCACGTAGGTCCCTTCGTAGGAAATCTCTAGTGTTTCACGAAAAAAACCATATCTAAGGGCAAGATCGGCTCCCATAAAGGTTGATTCCTGTGACAGATCCACATGTTCCCTTTGCTCGTAAAGAAATCCCATCTCAGCTTGAATCACTCCTTTCCCCACGGCATAAGCACTTACAGAGAGTCCGGGTCTATTCGAATTTATGACATCGGTATATTGACTTGTCCCTAAAAAAGGAAGCGCAGAACAGAGAAAAATGAGATAAAAGTGAGCAGGATAGGTTTTAAAGCATGCTTTCATTAGGCGCTATTTTATTAAACTTTTAAGACATTTGTGCTGCTATTACAACGCTGGAATTGTACTTTTGATATAAATAGTAAATAAAATATGGGTTTTTTAAAGACACTATTGATCATCATTTTGGTGTACTACCTTCTCAAGTTAATTGGAAGATGGTTAGCGCCAAAGGTTTTCAATTATGCGGCGAAAAAGACTGAGAGGCACTTCAGAGATGTCTTCGAGCAAGCAAACATGGGTGGAAACACCGGCAATAAGAAAGTTAACGACCTACATAATTCAAATAAAACAACCGGCTCCAAAGGATCCTCGAAAGAAGTTGGGGAGTACATAGATTTTGAGGAAATAGAATAATTTAAGTATCAAGCTTTCAATGAAGGGTATCTCCAAAGAATTTTTCACCCACTTTTTTGTCATCACTTTTTTTGTGGTAGTAGCCTTGGCCTATTTCAACCCTGTTTTACAGGGAAAGGTAATAGAACAATCGGACATTATCCAATACACCGGGATGGCCAAGGAGCAAAATGATTTTAGGGAGACCAACAAAACAGAACCTTATTGGACCAATGGTGCTTTTGGTGGAATGCCCACCTATCAACTCGGAGCAAACTACCCTCATAATTATGTAAAAAAACTCGATCGGGTATTGCGATTCCTTCCTAGGCCGGCAGATTACTTGTTTCTTTATTTTCTTGGATTCTATATTCTGTTGTGTTGTATGAAGATCGATTACCGGCTAGCTGTTTTAGGAGCACTCGCCTTTGGTTTTTCTACGTATTTGATCATCATCCTTGGTGTTGGACACAATGCAAAGGCACATGCCATAGCCTATCTCCCCATGATCCTGGGAGGTATCCTGCTAACCTTCAGAAAGCAATATTTCTGGGGCTTTATACTTACCGCCATAGCCATGGCACTGGAGATCAATGCCAACCACTATCAAATGACCTATTACTTTATGTTGTTGGTGCTTGTTTTGGGATTGGCACTCTTGATAGACGCTATTAAGCAAAGGACATTGGCTGCTTATTTTAGCTCAATTGGAATATTGATTCTGGCAGTGGTCCTGGGAATAGCCGTGAATGCTACAGCCCTTATGGCAACAAAGGAATATGCAGATTGGAGCACACGAGGTACTTCAGAATTGACCATAAATCCAGATGGTTCACCCAAAGAACAATTGAAAGGACTAGATAAAGAATACATCACCCAATATAGCTATGGAATAGTAGAGTCATTAGATCTGTTTGTACCCAGAATGTTTGGAGGGTCTAATAGCGAGGACCTTGGAACAAAGTCGAAGGCATACGAGTATTTGACGAACCAGGGACTGCCCAGATCGCAAGCTTTAGAGTTTTCAAGTGGGCTTCCTCTGTATTGGGGGGAGCAACCCGGGGTGGCCGGGCCCGCCTATGTTGGGGCAATCCTGGTTTTCCTTTTTGTAATGGGTCTTTTTCTGGTAAAAGGAAAAACCAAATGGTGGTTGTTAGGGGGCACATTGTTGTCTCTTTTACTCTCCTGGGGCAAGAATTTTGGTATTCTGACCGATTTTATGATCGATTATTTTCCATTGTATAATAAATTCAGGGCGGTTTCTTCCATACAGGTTGTACTGGAATTATGTGTTCCTATACTTGCAGTTTTGGGACTTTCAGCCCTGCTAAAAAAAGAAGTTTCGACTACTCAAAAGTTAAGGGCACTAAAGTTTTCGGTCATTATTACGGGTGGTCTAGGCATTGCCATCTTGTTATTAAAGGGAATGTTCGATTTCAACGGACTTAATGATGGCGCCTATCTGCGTTATTTTGGAGATGAGGTGTTGGCTATGATCAAAAGAGACAGAGAAGCCGTCTATCTCAACGATAGCCTCCGATCTTTGATCTATGTTATTCTTGCGGCAGCGGCACTTTGGCTCTTTATCAAAACAAAAATAAGCAAGTCAATATTGGTCGGAATCCTTGGCTTGTTGATCTGCTTAGATCTTGTTGGAGTTGCACTTCGTTATGTAAATACAGATGATTTTGTGTCGAGAAGAATGATGAATGAGCCATTTCAGGAGACGGCCGTTGATAAACAGATCATGTCAGACACCACAGTATACCGGGTGTATGATACTTCAGAGGGCCTTAATGGAGCCAGGACGTCTTATTTCCATAAGTCTATTGGCGGCTATCATGCAGCTAAACCTGCTGTTATTCAAGATCTGTTTGATTATCACATTTATCAAAACAACAGACAGGTACTCGATATGCTGAATGTAAAGTACGTACTCCAGCAAAATGAGGAAGGAAAACGCGTAGCTTCCATCAATCCCGGGGCTAATGGCAATGCGTGGTTTGTTGAGCTCCTGCTACCTGTTCGCTCTGCCAATGAGGAGATCATGGCCTTGGATAGCTTAGATCTAAGTAGTCAGGCGGTTGTAAATACTCAAGATTTTCCATTAATAAATCAATTTAGATACCAGGTAGATTCAACATCTAACGTACTACTGCAACAGTACCAACCTAATAAGCTCCGTTATAAAACGTTCAATGATCATGAAGGAGTAGTAGTATTCTCAGAACTGTATTACCCCAATGGGTGGAATGCCTATTTAGATGGCAAAAAAGTTCCTTATTTCCGCGTAAATTATGGCTTGAGAGCATTAAAATTACCTGCCGGTGTACATGAGATCCAATTTGCCTTTGAACCTGAAGTGGTGGCCCAGGGAAGTACTATTTCGCTGGCGAGCTCTATGCTATTAGTGGTTATTTTTATAGGAGGAGGTTTTTTCACGTACTGGCGACGTAGAAAAATGAAACAACAAACATGAAAAAGGTACTCATCGTGACCTATTATTGGCCCCCTGCAGGCGGACCGGGAGTTCAGCGATGGCTTAATTTTATCAAATACTTACCGGAGAACGGGGTAGAACCTATTTTAT
Source organism: uncultured Flavobacteriaceae bacterium (assembly GCA_963844995.1). Lineage (GTDB taxonomy): Bacteria > Bacteroidota > Bacteroidia > Flavobacteriales > Flavobacteriaceae > Muriicola. The sequence goes on from CAWJQE010000006.1 coordinate 148,956, forward strand.
ATATTCCAAAAGATCCACATTATCCAATAAAAGATAACAGTTTAATAAAAGAGGTTCCGGAAGGGCTAACGATTTATCGCAATGCTATATGGGAACCCTATAAGCTGGCTTCATTAATTTCAAGTCGTAAAACTAGTCGAATAAGTTCAGGGATCATTAAGTCCAAAAAACCATCTTTATTAGAACGTGTATTTCTTTGGGTACGGGGTAATTTCTTTATCCCTGATGCTCGTACATTTTGGGTTAAACCGTCCATTCAATACTTGTCTGATATCATTGACAAAGAACAAATACAGACCGTGATCACTTCTGGTCCGCCTCATAGTTTGCACCTTATAGGTATAGGATTAAAACAGCGTAAGACAGTTAAATGGATAGCCGATTTCAGGGATCCTTGGACCTCCATAGGCTACCATAAGGAATTGAGGTTAACTAAGCGTTCGCAAAAGAAACACAAGGCTTTAGAACTAAATGTACTTAATAATGCAGATGAGATCATTGTAACCAGCAGGACCACTAAACGAGAATTCAGCGCCCTAACTAACAGACCAATAACGGTTATAACGAATGGGTTCGATACCAACTATGATGGCAGGGCAGAACTCGATGCTGACTTCACCATTTCTCACATTGGTTCTCTTTTGTCAGAAAGAAATCCGAAAGTACTCTGGCGTGTTTTGTCAGAATTGGTAAAGGAACATCCAAACTTTAGAAAAGCTCTGCAAATACAACTCATAGGCGTGGTAAGTGAAGATGTGATAAAGGAGGTCAACGAACACAACTTAGGGAGTGCATTAAAGGTGTTGCCATATCTTCCCCATGAGGAGGCTCTAAAAGCCCAAAGACGTTCTCAGGTCTTGTTATTGGCAGAGATCAATTCTGTGGAGACCAAAGGGATCATTCCCGGGAAATTATTTGAATATTTGGCAGCCAGACGCCCTGTATTGGCGATTGGTCCTGCCGGATGGGAGGCAGGAGAACTGGTCCGGGACACCGGGGCCGGAATAGTATTTACATATGAAAATGAAAAAGAGCTCAAAGAAGCCATTTGGGGATGGTTTGAAGCCTACCAAAACAAAACTCTTGTAATGCCAATCACCGGCATTGAGAAGTTCAGCAGAAAGGAATTGACCAAAAAACTAGCAGCGCAACTATAATGGGAATCGTATTTAGACAGTCATTGAGCAACATGGTCATTACCTATATAGGTTTTGCCATTGGGGCCATCAATACGCTGTTTCTCTATGCGCGTTTTCTAACGGATACCTATTATGGCCTTGTGGGCGTAATTTTGGCTACCTCGGCCATCCTAATGCCTGTTTTAGCCCTCGGAGTACCTAATACCATGATCAAGTTTTTTAGTGGGTATACCGAGAAAAAAGCACAGAATGGGTTTCTTACCTTTATGTTGGTATTGCCGCTTGTTTTAATTATTCCTATTGGATTGCTCAGCTATATTGCGAATGATGCTATTGGTAACTTTATAGGGCAACGTAATTTGATCGTGAAGGACTACGTTTGGCACATTTTCCTTATTGCTATGGCGATGGCCTATTTCGAGATCTTTTATTCCTGGTCGCGAATTCATATGAGATCCGTTTTTGGAAATTTCATGAAAGAGATCTTTGCGAGGGTGGGAGTGATGTTGTTGCTTTTTGGTGTTTATGCGGACTATATTTCTGTTGACACATTCTTAAAGGCCCTTGTTGGTGTTTATCTTCTGAGAACACTGATCATGAAAATTTATGCGTATTCGCTTAGGATGCCTTCCTTTAATTTAATATTTCCTCATAATTTCAGAAGTATACTTACCTATAGTTTTCTGATCATATTAGGAGGTTCTACTGCGGTGGTTTTGTTGGAGGTCGATAAATTTATGATCAACCAGTTCATTGAAATTGAGAAAGTTGCCTATTATACCGTAGCCGTATTTATTGCTACAGTGATCTCTGTACCCTCGCGCGCTATGCATCAGATAACATATCCGATGACAGCGGCCCTTTTAAATCAAAAAGATAAAGAGGGTTTAGGAATCCTATACCATAAAAGTTCCCTCACTCTTTTTATCATCTCAGGTCTTATTTTTGTGCTGATCCTTTTGAACCTTGGAGATCTGTATCTACTCCTTCCTGAAAATTACAGGGGTGGATTTAACATTGTATTGCTGATAGGGATGGCGAAGTTGTTCGATGCCATGTTGGGGAATAACAACGCCATTCTTTACAACTCTGATCACTATAGGGCCATTTTGTTTCTGGGGGTTTTCCTGGCTATTTGTACCATTCTTTTTAACTGGTATCTGATTCCACGGATCGGGATAGAGGGCGCTGCACTTGCCACTTTTGTCGCTGTTTTTATTTATAATCTTTTAAAACTGCTCTATGTAAAGCAAAAATTAGATCTTCAGCCATTTACGAAAGAAACATTTAAGGTGTTCTTTCTTATACTATTGGTCTGTGCTATTTTCTATGCTCTTCAATTCCCTTTTCATCCTTTGGTCAATATTGGCCTAAAAAGCTTCTTGATCATCGTGATGTACATTGGAGTTCTTTATCGCTTTAAAATATCGGATGATGTGTTTGGTGTTTTGTCTAAATATTTAGGGCCAAAATAATCTAATAAGAACACGTACCTTTTTTAAATATAGTTTACAACTTGGGGTGCAGTAACAATAAAAACCCCGCAGGGACGAATCCACCGCGGGGTTAACCAACTAACCAACCTAAAAAACTATCTTATTGTACTCTTCGGCTTCTGCTTCGAGTTACATTGGTCTTACTTGCAGATCTTGTCGTTGCTTTAGGACCACTTCTTTTTATACTTGTTGTCTTGCGACTAACAGTTGTTCTCTGTGCACGCTCGGGACGCTTGGCAACAGTCTTACTTCTGCTTGCGACATTTTTGTTTGGCGTACGTACCACTTTTCTTTGAGTGACAGCTTTACTGACATTACTTCTACCCATGGTTCCTGAGGATTTCCTATTCACCTGTGTAGATTTTGTACCTCTTGTCTGAGTACTAGATCTTTTGCTATCTACACTTCTGTTAGATCTTTTACTATCCAGACTTCTGTTAGATCTTTTACTATCCAGACTTCTGTTAGATCGCATTGTCTCAGTCCTGGAGGCAGTTCTGCCGTTACTGGCTATTTTATTGCTACGTCCGCTCTTAGTATCCCTAAGTTGCCCATTACTTCTTGCATATCCATCATTTCTTCTGCTGTTATTATTTCTGGCAACTACTCTATTGTCGTTACGATAAACTGAGGTTCTCTCTGGTCTATTGTTATAGCGATAGTTCCTGCCCACCTTAGCATACGCTCTTCTATAGTTTTTATGATAAGGCCTGTAATAGGTATAACGTAACGGAGCATAATACCTTCTGTATGGTCTGTTATATACCAGACAAAATCCAAGGGCAGGTCTCGCGAAATATGAGTGATATGGGTTATAGGTATAATACCTGTTGTACACATTGATATACCCATTGAATCTGCTGAACATACCTCTATTGTTATAGTATACATATAAGCCACCAACACGTCTAAGCCTGCCGTTATTATACCAAACATTGATTCCGCCTATTTGAGAAACACGACCGTAATAGTCATAGTATATAGGTACATTCTCTACCTGGATCACGGCTCCATAGTCATCGTACTGAACAAACGGGCTATAATCAAATCCTGAATTGAAGGTTACATTGGCCCTGCCAACGTTGAAGTTGGCTCCAATATTTACCTGGTTGTCCATGTAAAAATCGAACTCACCATCGCGATAAACAGAAAAGGTAATTCCATTTTCCACAAAAATCACGGAGTTATTATTTCGAAATGTATTGCTGATAGCAATATTTTCTTCCAAGGTCGTGGCCCCTACTGAGCTGCTCAGTGCAAAGGCTCCTAAAATGAGTAGTAGATTTTTCATGACGCAAATTTTAATAATTCAGAATGCAACTATTTACATTCTTCATGGATATTACAAACAGCGTGCCAGAAAATAAAAAATGTACTTAACGTATTGTTATACAGATAATTATGATTTCGTAGTTTTAGAAAAGATCCTATGAGTACTTCAATTGTGGAAGGATAGGTGTCACTTGGATTAGAAAAAAAAGAAGCTTTTCAATTGTAAGTTGGTCTATCCAATTTTCGATCCAAGATAGGCTGCGGTATACCCTTTTTTGGCGGCTACCACTTCTTCCGGAGTGCCTTCTGAGACCAGATTGCCTCCCTGTTCTCCACCTTCGGGTCCCAGATCAATTAAATAATCTGCGCATTTGATCATTTCCAGATTATGCTCAATGACCAATACGGAATGCCCACTGTTAATAAGCGCATCTAAGGATTTTAATAATTTTTGGATATCGTGAAAATGTAAACCCGTTGTTGGTTCGTCAAAAATAAACAGCGCTTTTTCTTTGGAAGCACCTTTTACCAGGAAGGTAGCCAACTTTATGCGTTGTGCCTCGCCACCGGAAAGGGTAGAGGAGGACTGGCCCAGGGTAACATAACCGAGCCCAACATCTTGCAATGGGGTAAGTTTTGAAACGATCCTGGTTTGCTGATGAAGTTGAAAAAAGTTGAGTGCATTGTCTATGGTCATATGTAAGACGTCATCTATGTTGACCCCTTCAAAGTTGACCTCCAGAATTTCCTTTTTAAAGCGTTTGCCTCCGCAAGTATCGCATTCTAAATGTACATCGGCCATAAACTGCATCTCTACCGTAATCTCTCCCTCGCCTTTGCATTTTTCGCATCGGCCGCCGTCTACATTAAAAGAAAAATGCTTGGCCTGGTAGCCTCTGAGCTTACTCAGTTTCTGGGATGCAAATAGATTCCTGATGTCATCATATGCCTTAATATAGGTAACCGGATTAGACCGTGATGATCTGCCAATAGGGTTCTGATCTACAAATTCTATATGTTTTATGTCCTTGTATTTCCCCTGTATCTCGGTATGTTGCCCTGCCTTAGACCCATATCCCCCCAACTCTTTTAAAAGAGCCGGGTATAAGATCTTTTTTACCAGGGTACTTTTCCCACTTCCGGATACGCCTGTGATTATAGTGAGCATGTTTAGGGGAATGGTCACATCTATGTTCTTCAAATTGTGCTCCCTGGCCCCTAAGACCTTAACATAATTAGGACTTGTTCTGCGTGTTTTTGGTACTGCGATTTCTTGCTTTCCATTGAGGTAGTCTGCCGTTAAGGAATTGGCCATCAGGATCTCCTGAAAAGTGCCGCACGCTACCACTTCGCCCCCAAAGGTACCAGCTTCCGGGCCTATGTCTATGATTATGTCTGCTGCCTTCATGATATCCTCATCGTGCTCTACTACGATGACCGTATTACCAAGATCACGTAAAGAGCAAAGCACATCTATCAAATTCTCAGTATCCCTTGGATGAAGTCCAATACTGGGTTCATCTAAGATATACATGGATCCTACAAGGCTACTACCAAGCGATGTGGCCAGGTTAATTCGCTGACTCTCACCGCCAGAAAGGGTGTTAGATTTCCGATTGAGGGTTAGGTATCCCAATCCAACCTTTTCGAGAAAGCCCAGTCGAGTGTTGATCTCCTTAAGCAATCTGCTGGCGATCTTCTGGTCATGATCTGAAAGAATAAGATCTTCAAAAAAGGATTTTAGGTGTATGATCGGACTTTCGACCAGGTCTGATATTGAACTTCCATTGATCTTTATGTAGGCCGTTTCTTTGCGCAATCTTTTTCCCTTACATGTCTGACAGCGTGTTTTGCCACGATAACGGGAGAGCATTACCCTGTTTTGGATCTTGTAGCTTTTGTCCTCAAGTTGTTTAAAGAACTTCGTTATTCCTATAAAGTGCTCATTGCCTTCCCAAACAAGATTTTTTTGTTCCTCGGTTAATTGAAACCAGGGCTTATGAATGGGAAAATCGAAGGTGTAGGCTGCATTTACCAACTGATCCCTATACCAGCTCATACTTTCCCCTCGCCAGGGAAAGACAGCATTTTCATATATTGAAAGGGAAGTATTGGGAATCACAAGGTCTTCATCGATACCTATTACATCTCCATACCCTTCACATTTAGGACAGGCACCGTAAGGGTTGTTAAAACTAAATAAATGGACGTTAGGCTCCAAAAAGGTCATGCCATCTAGTTCAAAAGCGTTGCTAAAGGGTGTTTCTTTTCCCGTGGCTACTTCTTCGATGATACAATCACCTTTGCCTTCAAAGAAGGTTGTGTCTATGGCATTCGCCAAACGGTTGTAGAAATCTTCATCATCTTTTTTTACGATCCGATCTACCACCAGGTATAACTGATCACCTACTTTTTGATGCAGCTCCTCATCTATTCTGTGAATAGTTCCTCCGTACTTTAATCCTGGCATATCCCTGCTTGGATAAAAGCTGCAGTGTTTTCTTCTTATCCCTGTCTTCCGGAATGGTAATGGGAGCCAATAACAGAAGTTTAGCGTTTTCTTCAAACTTTTTTACAAACGAGACCACATCTGTCACCGTATGTTTTTTAACTTCTTTACCTGATATTGGGGAATAGGTCTTGCCTATACGAGCAAATAATAATTTTAAATAATCATAGATCTCAGTACTTGTGCCAACGGTAGACCTGGGATTGGTGGAGTTCACCTTTTGCTCTATGGCAATTGCCGGAGCAATACCTTTAATTGAATCTACCTTGGGTTTATCTAATTTTCCAAGGAATTGCCTAGCATAGGAGGAAAGACTTTCAACATAACGTCTTTGACCTTCCGCATAGAGAGTGTCGAACGCCAGACTAGATTTACCTGAACCGGAAAGACCTGTAATGACCACCAATTTATTCCTGGGGATCACCACATCAATATTTTTTAGATTGTGGAGTTTAGCCCCTTTAATAATGATGTTGTGTTTTGGATCTACCTCTGTAATTGTGGTCATAAGAATCAGAAAGTTGCAAAGATACAATATGTTAAAACCAAACGCCAGTTGAATAAAAGAAGGAACTGAAAAATGTTAAATCGTAGCCTTTATCATTGATAACTCATATTTTTTCTATCTTTGAAATGTTAATCGAATAAACTACTGCCTATATAGCAACATTACTTTTTTGAAAAGGATTAAAAAAAGTCGCATCCTACACAAATATTGCGACCCCTGAATTGAACCAAAAAAGTAATTGTATGCAAACAACGATTGACGATGCTATTCTCATTAGAAATTATATCAATGGTGATGAACGAGCCATTGAAGTTCTCATAAACAAACACAATCAGCGCCTAAGCAGCTATATATACTCCAAGGTACATGACATGTCCATTACCGAGGATATATTTCAAGATACCTTTATTAAGGTAATAAGCACATTAAAACGAGGCCGCTATAATGAAGAGGGGAAATTCTTACCCTGGATCATGCGTATTGCCCACAATCTGATCATAGATCATTTTCGGCGTAATAAACGGATGCCAAAATATCAGGGGAATAAAGAATTCAACATCTTCTCTGTACTCACCGATGATAAACTAAATGCTGAGAAGCAGCTTATCAAAGAGCAAATAGACCAGGATCTGGAGGTACTCATTGAGCAGTTGCCCAAAGATCAGCTGGAAGTTCTTCGAATGAGGATTTTTCAAGACATGAGTTTCAATGAGATCGCTGAGAATACCGAGGTTAGTATTAATACAGCTTTGGGACGTATGCGTTATGCCTTGATCAATCTGCGCAAGATCATTGAGAAGAATCAAATTGTTTTAACGAATTAATAGGGCTTAGGACGAAGAATTCCATCATTGCTCAATATCTGCCGTTATTTAGGGGTAACCACAGATATTATGCAAAAGATTTACTCAAAACATCCAAACCATTGTAAGCTTATCACCGCCAAACCCAGCACGGTAGATTATCTTCTCAACTATTCAAAATCTTTACATATAAGTAAGGTGAAGGGGATGACCATTGAAAATATATTAAATTGATAAGCCAACAATCTTTCATTCCATAGCGATTCGTAAAAGATAGTTCGTATAAAGAAGGCACTTTTAAACAAAGGTGCCTTTTTTTATGCTGTAACCTGCCCAAAATTACTTCCAGGGGTAGAGCCATTCTATACTGAATTAATAGGCTGCCAAATACGAATACGTATGTTCACATCAAGAATCGTGCGTTTGACAACATAGTTTTTCCTGAGGTGCGTTGTTTGGGTACTTTTAAATTGTTATTGAAAAACAAGTAGCTCAAATTAATATAACAACGCGAGTTCAAAAGTATCGCTAACGAACTTTAAAGAAACCAAAAGATTATCTAACTATGAAACCACTAAAGGAAGACTCACTACTAGTTAATGATTACATCAGCGGGGATGAAAAATCATTAGAGATTTTGATCAACAGACACAACCAGAGAATAAGTAGTTTTATTTATTCGAAAGTAATGGACCGGGATGTTACTGAAGACATATTCCAGGACACCTTTATTAAGGTGATCAAAACACTAAAAAAAGGGAATTACAGCGAAGAAGGAAAATTTCTTCCATGGGTAATGCGTATTGCACATAACCTTATTATAGATCATTTTAGAAAAAATAAGCGTATGCCTAAATTTGAAGGCAGTGACGACTTTAATATCTTTTCCGTAATAGGGGATGACAAATTAAATGCAGAAAAACAACTCATTAAAGATCAGATAGACAGTGACTTAACTTTGCTCATTGAGGAATTACCGGATGATCAAAAAGAAGTTTTGTTGATGCGTATCTATAAGGATATGAGTTTTAAAGAGATCTCTGAAAACACGGGAGTAAGTATTAATACTGCCCTGGGCAGAATGCGTTATGCATTAATCAATCTCAGAAAAATCATTGACAGGCACAACATCGTTTTAACGAATTCATAGTTCACAACACTATTTACAATATTTCCATATAGGTTGCGTTATCTTATCATAACGACATCACAAATCATATGGAAAAAATTTACTCAACTAAAAAAAATGCCTTTGCCATTCCCAGAGTAGGACCGGAAACGATCCAATTTCTGTTGGCGTATTCTAAAGCACTTAGAATTGTAAAACACAGGCAATTCAGTTTCGAAATGATCCTGAACTAAGAACTACGGCTCGCATTAGCGGGCCTTTTTTTTTGCGTACTCCTGAAGTACTTTTTTTCTCCCAATAGTACGGGTAATGATATCTTTCTCCAGATCCCATCCACGGGCAGGAGAATATTCCCTGCCATACCAAATGATCTGAAGGTGCAAATCATTCCACAATTCTCTGGGAAACAATCGTTTAGCGTCACTTTCAGTTTTCACTACGTTCTTACCCGTTGAAAATCCCCAACGATACATCAATCTGTGGATATGCGTGTCTACCGGAAAGGCGGGAATACCGAAAGCTTGTGAAACAACCACGCTGGCTGTTTTATGGCCAACACTTGGAAAAGTTTCTAATAGTTTAATATCCTGAGGAACTTCTCCCTCATACTCCTCCACCAGGATCTTAGACAGTCCGTAGATACCTTTCGATTTCATAGGGGAAAGACCTACGGGCTTTATGATCTCCCTAATTTCCTCTACAGATAATTTGATCATATCATAGGGATTATCAGCTCTTTCAAACAATTTTGGCGTAATCTTATTGACGCGTGTATCCGTACTTTGTGCGGAAAGCAAGACGGCAATAAGCAGGGTATAGGGGTCCTTATGCTCCAAAGGAACCGGAATAACCGGGTAAAATTCATTCAGGGTTCTAATGGTAAAGTCAACTTTTTCAGATTTGGTCATATATGTTTACTTTTACGGCCACAGTTTAAAAAAAAAGCGAATGAAAACACTTCAAGAAGGGGACAAAGTACCCCAATTTACATCAAAAGACCAAGACGGAAACGAAATTAAACTCTCCGATTACAAAGGAAAAAAACTCGTGGTTTTTTTCTACCCCAGGGCCAATACCCCGGGTTGTACGGCTGAGGCTTGTAATTTAAGGGATAATTATAAAGAGTTACAGGCGCAGGGCTATCATTTATTGGGCGTTAGTGAGGATACACAAAAGAAACAAGCTAGTTTTAGGGACAAGTATGAATTCCCATTTCCGTTACTGGCAGATGAGGATCACTCGGTGATCAATGCCTTCGGAGTTTGGGGGCCGAAGAAATTTATGGGGAAAGAATATGACGGGATCCACAGAAAAACTTTTATAGTGAATGGCGAAGGATCTGTAGAAAAGGTAATTGATAAAGTAAATACCAAAGACCACGCTGCGCAGATCCTATAAGGAAATTGATATCATAAAAAAACCCTGATCGTTGTCAGGGTTTTTTTTATACTTTTTCTTTTTCTGTGGTTACCTGTTTGGTAAAGAGCTTTTTCTTCTTTATGATATCTGCAACTCCTTCCGGAAGCATTTCCTCCCAACCTTGCTCACCACTGGTGATCTTTTTAAGGACATCTCTGGAAAATATATCCATTATTTCAGTATCGTAGTCAATGATGTCCATTACTTTGCCATTGTATTTAAAGAACTTGTAAAGTTCCTTCATTCTTGGGTGTACCTTAATATTATTACTGGTCATGATCTGCCCGGTCTCAGGGTTTTTCATAGGGTAGAGATACACCTTTAGATCCTTAAAGAAAAGTTTTCCAAAGGCCTCCAGAATACCACCACTCAAGTGCCTGTAGTATTTTTCGTCGAAAATTTCCACCAAATTATTCACACCCATGGTAAGGCCAATCTTTGCCTTCGTAAAGTTCCCGAGGTACTCCACAAGCTTATAGTATTCCTGAAACTTTGAAATAAGTACTGTATGGCCAAGAGAGCATAGTAATTCTGCTCTGTCCATAAAATCTTGTTCATCTATTTCCCCCGATGCCCGCAAATTTGAGAGGGTAATTTCGAACATTACTATGGTATTTTCCTCCTCCACGGTTTGTTCCCGTATGAAAATGTCATAAGATTTCTGAAACATGTCCATGTTCACCTTGGTAACCGGTCTGAAGCTACCTCGTAAGGCCAGAATATTCTTTTTGTATAATACAGCAGCTGGCAAGAGGTTGTTTCCATCTGGGCCGAACATAACCGCATCGGTCATATCATTCCTGATCAACTGCAGGCTCATCAAACGGTTATCCACATTCTTAAAGTTTGGACCGTTAAAATTCACCATATCGATCTCTACCGTATCCCTGTCCAGGTGATCGTAGAGATATTTTAAGAGTTTTCTTGGCTTGTTGTATTTGTAGAAGGCCCCATAAATGAGGTTTACACCAACAATACCCAACGTTTCTTGTTGTAGTCGAGCTTCATTTTGTTTGAACCGAAGGTGTAATATAATTTCGTCGTATTCCTTTTGATTGGGATCTAATTGGAACATGATCCCAACCCAACCATGACCTTTATAGCGTTTTGAAAAATCTATGGTAGCCACAGTATTGGCATAGGTAAAGAAGAGTCGGTCCGGATGGTCCTCCCTCGTAATACGCTCTTCCATCAATTGCATTTCATGGCCAAGCATTTTTTCCAATCTGCTTTGAGTTACATATCTCCCATCCTTTTCTATTCCGTAAATAGCATCGCTAAACTTTTTGTCATAAGCACTCATCGCCTTGGCAATGGTACCAGAGGCTCCACCAGATCTAAAAAAATGCCTGGCAGTCTCCTGTCCCGCTCCTATTTCTGCAAAGGTTCCGTAAATAACCGGGTTGAGATTTATGCGGAGAGTTTTGGCCTTTATGGAAGGTATGTTTTCAAATGCAGGATCTTGATTTAAAACTGAAGACATTCAAGGTGTTTTACGGTAAACAAAGTTAACAAGAATGGGCTATCTTTTAAATAAATAAGTCATAAATTTGAATAAAATAGATGAGCTGTTGAAATTGACTTTTTTGGGAACAGGAACCTCACAAGGAATCCCAGTTATTGGGAGCACTCATCCGGTATGCCTGAGCAAAGATCCAAAAGACAAAAGACTACGCGTTTCAGTCCTGATTTCCTGGGACAATTTTAATTATGTGATCGATTGCGGCCCCGATTTCAGGCAGCAAATGTTACGAAATAAGGTTACCAAACTAGATGGTATTCTATTTACTCACGAACATTCTGACCATACCGCCGGTATAGATGATATTCGACCCTTTTTTTTTCGGCAGGGAGATATCCCCATTTATGCTCACCAACGGGTAATAGATTCTTTGAAAATTCGGTTCGACTATATCTTTTCTGAAAACAACCGGTATCCTGGAGCACCCGGTGTTAAAATTAATAAGGTGGAAAATGGACATCCATTTGAGGTGGGGAATTTATATGCCCATCCTGTTGAAGCTTTTCATAACCGTTTGCAAGTCTTCGGATATCGTATAAAAGACATCGCCTATCTCACAGACGTAAAATCTATAGATGATAAAGAAATAGAAAAGATAAAAGGGGTTAAAGTGTTGTGTGTTAATGCATTGAGAATAGATTCTCATCATTCACATTTTAATCTGGAAGAAGCACTTGCCTTTGTTAAAAAAGTACAACCAGAACGGGCTTATTTTACCCACATTAGTCATTTTATGGGGTTCCATGAAGAGGTAGAAAAAACACTTCCTGAGAATGTACATTTAGCCTACGATAATTTAACAGTAACTATAGACAAATGAAAACAAGGATTTTTTTATACTTATTTATTTTCTCTGCTTTGATAGCGCTTTACCTCTACGTAAGCGGTGCTAAAAGAGTAGCTGCCGGTGATGAAAAGAATACTGAATTAAAGCTTACTATAGACCAATTGAAAGATTCTCTCAGGACTACACAAATGAAGGCAATAGACCTGCAGTATTTTTCTTTAGAAAACAATGACGATGCCCTTGTGTATTATGATCATTTATCACTGGAAGATCCTGCCGATTATATTGCAGATAAATTAATAGAGACCAATGAAGCTAAAGGAGATAATCCGTTGATTCCTTATGAAGGGATGGAAAATGATTTTAAGATCAACAAGATCAAAGTTTTAAATCACAAATGGATCATAGCCGACTTTTCGGATGGTAAATACTGGGGAGAGCTATTTATTCAATATGAGTTAAAGGATAATTTGTCTGTTGATTTTAAGCTTGCAGATTATTTGTTATATACCCGCAGCAATTAAATATGCTTCTTTAGCCAGGCATTCATAGCATAGAAGTTTTCCTGAGACACCCCATGTCCCGTTGGGAATTCTTCAAAGGTATGGTCTATACGCAGCTTTTCTAGTATTGGAGGCGTCCTTTGGGCCCACGAGAAAGGGATTACAGGATCTGCTTGCCCATGTGAGATATACATCTTTAGATGGCTATGATCCTTTTTTTCATAAGATCCCACAAGCGTTTTCTCATCTATATAGCCACTGAGGCCTATTACATTTTGTACCATATCAGGATATGAAAGCGCAATTGCAAGGCTAAGTACGGTTCCCTGGCTAAATCCTAAGAGCGATATTTTATTAGCATCTAAATGGTAAGCTTCAATAGCCTCCTTAATAAAGGTCACCATTTTGCCAACAGATTTCTTCGCCTGCTCTACATCGCTCCATTTACCAAAATTAGCATCAAAATTAATGGCATACCAGGCATACCCAATAGGAGGTATGGGATAAGGTGCCCTTACAGAAATAACGCATAGTTCAGGCGGAAGTTCCGGTGCAAAGGAAAATAGATCTTCCTCGTTACTACCATAGCCGTGAAATAAAAAGAGGGCTGCTGCTTTATTGGTGTTTATTTTTGGAGGACGAACAAGATGCTCTAAAGACAAGGGGTGGGTAGTCATGTTATTGAATAAAAGTGAACCATTTTTGGAAATAGGGACTTAGTATGGGTAGCGGATTCAATTTGCCACTTATAGCGCCCAAAAATCCATAGAGCCACATTACAAAGTAAAAAATGTAAAGGGCTATCCAGGCGTATTTAGAGAACCAAACACTAAGGAAAAGTGCACAGCCAAGAAAAAGCAAATGCAATCCAAAAGCCTGACGTGTATGGAATCTGGCATAGGCATTCTTAGGTTCTGAGTTCATAGACATGGCGATCAATGCCCCAACAATGGTTATATAGGCCGCTATTGCCGTCCCTTTTCCTTCCTTAATCTCTTGTGTGGTCATAGTATTATGTTTCTAGGCCATTAATAATTGGTCGTTCACTATAACACCATAAACACTTCCTTTTCCTTTCTGACCAATGAACATGCTGTTTTTGGAGGTTGAACGAAGGTTTTCTTTCTTGATTTCTGATTTTCCCTCCGGAGTAAACAAGCTTAAGTTAGCTGGCTGGCCTTCTTTTATACTTACAGCTGTTAAACCAAATCGTTCCCTTCCCTTAGTGAGTAACCTAACAGAAGTTTCAGTATCAAAAATAGAATTGAGAATTTTGAAAGCCGATTCGAGGCCAATGGATCCAAAGGCTGCATGATCGAACTCTATACGTTTTTCTTCTATGTCCATTGGAAGATGATCGGTGGTTACCATATCGATAACCCCATTCTTTAAACCTTTTTTTAAGGCTTCCGTATCTTTTTTTGTACGAAGTGGAGGTAATACCTTATAATTTGTTTCAAATTCATCCAGAACTTCGTCAGTAAAGCAAAGGTTATGCAGCGCTACACTACAGCTCACATCTAACCCTTTCTTTTTGGCCTCAGTAATTAGCGTTACTGCATTAGCGGTCGAAATGGTTGGAATATGGAGCTTACCTCCCGTGTATTCCAGTATAAAAAGATCGCGTGCTATCTGTATTTCTTCAGATAAAGAAGGAATTCCTTTAAGTCCAAGTTTTGTAGACATAGCTCCCTCATTAACCATACCGTTAGCTGCTATTGATGAGTCCATAGGGAAGGATAGGACCAAGCCATTAAATCCTTGTGCATATTGCAATGCAATCTTTAATAAGTTAGCATTCATCACCGGCCTTTTAAAGTCGTAAAAGGCCACAGCCCCAGCATTCTTCATGTCGTATAACTCGGCGAGATCTTTACCTGCACTGTCCATTGTAAGAGCCCCCATGGGATGTACCTTTGCTCCCTTTTCACCGGCAGTTTTCATTAAAAAGACCACATCTCCGCTTGTATCGGGAAGGGGTTTGGTGTTGGGGTTTAAGACAATATCAGTAAAGCCACTATAGGCTGCTACCTTTATTCCATTTGCAAGTGTTTCACGTTCTTCATATCCCGGTTCACCAAAACTTACACTGCTATCTACCCAGCCTTTTGACACAAAGAGGTTAGGTAAAGAAATCACTCTGGTCTTTGAATCTGCTTTTATGGAAACTGCGATCTTCTCAATGTTTCCATTTTTGATCCATATATCTCGTACTTTTTGATGCAATCCACGGTTGTCTTCGTCGAGGATAGTTGCTGATTTTAGCAGTATGTTCATGTAAGTACTTTTTGAATGATTACTTCTGTCAGAATAAAAAGCAGTGCTAAAATAGCAAACCATTTCCAAAGGCTCGTTACTGCATTATCATTTTCAAATTCAATGAATAGCTCTGAGACCGATTTTCTGATGGTTACTCCTTCCATTGATTCTATTTCCAGATATGTCAGATCACTCTCCTCTCTGGAAGCGTTGAAGCTTAATGACCTATTTTGTTGAATGTTCTTCAACTCATAAGTTCCGGGTTCTTTAGGGAAGTCTGAAAACCAAAGTCTTGTTTTTTGACCAATAGACTGTTGCATGGGAATAAATTCGTTTCCTTCTTTTTGAACACTGATTATTCTGTCTTGCTGCATCAGTTCAGGGATATCTATACTATTGTCACTACCCATATTGTAATAAAGTGCGGCTAATTTTCTGCTTTGTAAGGCTATGGCATATACACTTGGTACTACCAGTGGGGAACTTTTAAAATTAGAGTTAGCATACGCCAGGGATGCGGTAAAAAGATAAACATCACCTTTACTTGCCAAAAAAGGTGCTGCATTGGCATAGGATAAGATGTTGGAGGCATTTCCATTTAAAGTGTAATACTCCTTAACATTGGGATATTGAAAATTTTGGATCCTATCTTTGAATACATTAGCAAATAAAGGATGTGCGTAATTGATACCAGTAATTTCTTGAGGTACCACCAGTTTTATGCCATAGGATAAACCATAGGCCGATAATAAACTATTGAAGTCTCCGGTGTTCATGTCCTCGGATGGGATAACCACCATGCTGCCACCCTGTTGCAGGAAATCTCTTATAGAAGCTTCGAGCGGGGCTGAAATAGAGGTCATCTCATTGATTATCAGCAAGTCATGTGAGGCAAGTAAGGATATGGCCAGTTCTTCTTCATTGGTTGAAATATAGTCACAGCTATCATCGCTAAATAATTTTCGCAAGAATTGATCATCGCCCTTTCCAAGGGTTATAATTTTTATTTTTTCCCGCGTATTGATATTGAAATACAATTCGTTGTCATATGCCAGACCCATATCGGATAAGCTCACTTTCCCTTTAATTTCTTCGTTTGCCGGAAGGGTAAAGATCATTTTCGACTTCCCATCCGGATTGTATTTTACTGCGGCCTTAGCGATCAGCGACTCTCCATTGAATGCGGAAATAGGTGTTGATTCAAACTCCGAGCTACCGGAGACAAGTACCACCAAATTCTTTTCAGGAGAATTACCGGCTTCTAAATAGAGGGAGTCTATCGATATATTGCTCATGTTCTCCACACGCAGAGGAACAAAATAATTCTCAATTTCCGTAACAGAATCACGAATATTTCCAGCCATCGACTTTTGAAAATCGGAGAGTACGATACGCTTTTTAATGGTGTTTGAACCCTGACTAAAATAGGTTTCACTTTTAAGTAAAATATCGTCCAGCGTAAGCTGATTAGTGCTAAACGGGAGTTGAAGCAGCTCATTTTGAATGTCATTTATAGTGACATCCTTGAATTCTTCATCGTTGGTAAATAGAGTAAACGATGCTTCCGGAGGGATGGCATCAATGAGCTCCTGTATAGTCTCGTCTAATAAAGAACTATTGTCCTTTCGAAGTTGCAGACTATGGGAATTATCAAGATATATTACCATTTCTTGCTGCTGCAAAGCCGTGGATTTTGCCATAAAAGGCTGAGCAAAAGCAAAGACCAAACAAGTAAAAAGAGCCATTCTCGTGAACAACAGTAGCCATCGTTTTAACGACTGACTTCGCTGTGATTTGGCCACCACCTTTTGAAGTAATTTTACATTCGTAAAAGGAGTTTTCTTAAATTTTCGAAGTTGTAAAAGATGAACTAGGATAGGGAGTAGGAGGAGCCATAAGGCCCAAAGTAGTTGCGGATATTTAAACAACATTCCTAATAAACATTTGACAAATATACGCAATTTTTGAGAGGAGTAAGGGCCTTAGAAATTTTGATTGAAAATGTAGGAAGCTGAAATTTATTAAAGCCCCAAACCCTAGCAAAAGAAAAAATAGTCGGGCATGTCCTCCTGAGAATGATCTTCTAAAAAACTCCGTATCTGTTTCTGAGCCTGTGCATTGGCTACGGTTATCAGACTTTGAGGTTTTTTCATTTTTCCAATTTCTGTGTAAGATAAAAGCATTTGCCCATAAATTTCTTTTCCAATTTTGTTTGGGTTATCACACACCCAATAAAAAGGAATTTTTTGCGTACTCAACAGTTTAGCCACGGTCTTGCCTTTATTTCCCGCACCCCACAGTACCAAAGGACGATTTGCTTCCCAATCTAATTTTAAAAAATAGTAAACTTTCAGGTCCAGGAAATAGTTTTGTGCGTAGTGTTCACTGGTACGCGAGGTCCTTGTATCGTAATCTCGCCACATATGTAATACTTCTTCACAAGGCAAACAAGTTAGTCCGGAGGCAAACATCCGAAAAGCCAGATCGTAATCTTCCGGATAACGGTCCGGTTTAAATGCCCCACATTGGTCTAAATCTGTTTTATGGACCATCCAACTGGGTGACGGTATCACACATTCTTTATATCGCTCTTCAAAGTTAGACCCCGTGTGCGTTAGGTTATTTAGCCATTCTTCATAACGTTTGTAACCATTGCTAATGCCACTTGCAGAGAAATAACGAACCTTCCCAAGGGCAATATGTCCGGGCCCCGACGTTTGTAAGGCAGTGACCATCATTCTGAGCTTCTCAGGCTTCATAATATCATCTGAATCCATGCGTGTAATAAAACGGCCTGATGATGCTGCATAGGCTGTTCGCATTGCCATGATTATTCCGTCACCTTTATTTGTATACACTTTAATTCTGGAGTCTTTTTCTGCGATAGACCGAAGTATTTGAAGGCTATTATCAGAAGAATGGTCGTCTATAGCTATTACCTCCCACTGCAAGTATGTTTGGTCCAAAATAGAGGCTAAACACTCCGGTAAGAATTGCGCTGTATTCTTAAACGGAATGAGAATACTTACGAGTTGGCTCATCTTTTAAAAGGGAAATGGTCTTAAAGTTTAGTAAACATTGAGTAATTTATTTTTGCAAATCCTTTTCCTGCTTGTGTACCCAATTAATTCTTTATTCAGATGTTTTAAGGGCCTTTTCTATGGCCATAAGGGCTAAAGGTGCCATGATTTCATATCCGGCCTTTGTAGGATGTACCCCATCCTGAGCAAGCTTTTTATCCATGCCATTCATGTCATTGACCAAGGCAGAATAATAATCCAAATAAATCACTGCTGTTTGCTTAGCGTATTCTTTGAGCATTGCATTCAATGCCGGGATCTTTTTATTAGGCTCCAGCCCAGGTCTCCAGGGGTAGTCAGACGCAGGTAAGACGGAGCATAGGATCACTTTAATGTTATTGGCCATGGCTAATTCTGCCATAGATTTTAAGTTGCCCAGAATCTCATCCAGGGTCATAGGACCAGTGTTTCCGGCAATATCATTCGTACCTGCAAGGATAACGACCACTGCAGGTTTCAGATCAAGAACATCTTGTCTGAATCTCACCAGCATTTGAGGGGTAGTCTGACCTCCAATACCTCTGTTAATAAAAGGCCTGTCCTTAAAGAAGGAGGGCATGGTTTGCAACCATCCAATGGTTATGGAGTTGCCAAAAAACACTACTCGTTCTTCAGATGGTATCATCTTTACTTTTTGATTGGCTTGCTTAAATACTTTTAGTTGTGCCCAATCCTGGGCAAAGGCAGTTACTGTTGAGAGGATAAAGCAAAAGACAGCAAGGAACAGGATTCTTTTCATTAAAAAAGAGAATTAATATATACCATGAAAAGATACTAAATAAGATAGTTATACATCAAAAAAAACCCTGCTTTCTAAAAAGCAGGGTTTTAAGGTTACTAGTTTTTTATATGGGCTATTCGCAGGCTACATCTTCGCCAGTGCTATCCCAGCAATGCCAAAGATCGTCCTCAAAATAGGCGAGTGCCTTAACACGACCTTCAAAGGTGTCACGACTCCATTCTATATCTACTTCTGTGAATGCCTCGAGGTTAGTATCATAGACATTAGCAGCGAAGTAGGCATCAAAAGCACCATCTTGTAATCCATATTCCAGGGTACTTGTTCTAAATGGATCCGCATTTTCCTGGTCGTCGAATTCACGTACCCAGGTATAGCGTATAAATCCAATTTCATCACCAGATCTCTCCCAGTTTATTTGTAACATAGCATCTGGTCTTTCCGGACTTTGATTAAGGATCCAAGAGCCGCTGTTTCCATCTAAGGCAGAATTTCCACTAAACCATAGAAAATCTATGAAGCCTTCACCTTCCGGCCCCATTTTGGTAATGTACATGTTCCATTCCACGCCATTTGCCGTTAATTGTCCTGTAAGACTGGCTGTATATTGGCTCGCAAATCCATCTACACTGTAGGTCCATTGCCAGGTGTCATCTGAAATTTTCTCAGGCGTTTGAGAAAAAGCAGCCTGAAAAGAAGCTACCGGCACTGCAAGGGTTGTATAAAGTGCTGAACTCCATACGCCAACTACAATTCTAGAGAACACATAATTTCCGTTAGGCGCCTTGTTGTCATAGACTAGCGTTGTTGCTTTTCCTGAGTTTCCATTGTCCTCAAAAGCGCCAAAATCGACCGCCATAGATTCAAAGGGTGGCAATTCCGGAGATGTTCCTTGTTCATTTGGTTCTGTTGATTTCTCGCAAGAAGCGGCAAAGATCATGATCAGAGTCAATATAAGACCTGATACTTTCCAATTTTTCATACTTGTATTTTTAGTTTGTTTATCCTAAATTATTCTGAATTCATAACGCCCAAAAGCGCATAAAAGTATCAGAAACACAAATATTTATTGGAAAATAAGAGACTTTGGCTCACCTCATATTATATGATAAAAAAACTATGGGCAAGATGGCTGGGATCCCAACATTCCTTAATACCAAAAAAGTCATCTTGCGGATGTTATAATTACCTAGTATTTCGCACTCTTTCCGTTGGCTTGAGTGCTTTGAATAAAGGCCCGGATGTCATCATTGGCTTGTTTTAGATCTTCTCTTCTAAGATACATCATATGCCCACTCCGGTATCCTTTAAATTGAAACCTGTCTTTCATACGACCGCTAGGGTCTACTTGCCACATGGTATACTTAGCATTAAAGTACGTAGTGGCTCCATCGTAATAACCACTTTGAATCAGCACATTTAAATATGGGTTTTGTGCCATTGCTTGCCGGAGATCGTCACGTGTATTGTCATTTTCATTATTCCAGGGTCTTACAGGGCCAAACATGTTGTATTTAATGTCTGTCTTAAATTTCAGCTCTTCCTGCAGGTAATAATTGATGGCAGGTGTAAAACTATGAAGCCATGAAGTGATCTCGGCATTATAATCCGGTCTTACGCCGGCAAGTTCCTTATCCATACCTAAATAACGGCTGTCTAAACGGCCTACGGTGTATCCCTTATCTCTAAGCAAAGACTTCCAGAAATAGGAGGTAGGCACCGAGAGATTTTGAGCTAAAATTTCCTCCCGGGAGATACCGGAATAGTAGGCTATTTTGTCCGCAACCTGACTGCGTTCTTCAGGGCTTATAAAACCTCCTTTTGCAAGGGCAGGGATCAATTTATTGATGGTGTATTCCTCAGATTCCGGCAATACTTCAAGTAGGTCTTTGTTCTGAAGTGCTGCTGGCAATGCCTTATGATGCCAGGCGGCAGCCGTGTAATAGGGCAGGTTTAAAGCTTCGCTGACAGGTCCTCCTACACGGATCACTTTATAGTCGGCCGGACTCACCATAATAACTCCATTGAGGTACATCCATTGTTGGTTTTGTAGGGCAAGTGAAAGACCCATGACCCGTGTACCTCCATAACTTTCACCAACGATATATTTAGGTGAACGCCATCGGTTATTACGGGTCACAAATGTATTCAACCATTCTGCCAGGTATTTAATATCAGCGTTGATCCCAAAGAATTTTTCTCGGTCTACTTCCTTCCCTGTCTCGGGAATTGTGCGGGAATATCCGGTGTTGGCAGGGTTGACATACACAATATCGGTCACATCGAGGACAGAATATGGATTCTGACTAACCCCATATGGTTGTACAGGGTATCCTTCATCATCTATTTTCAAAACTCTTGGTCCGGTGTAGGCCAAATGCATCCAAACCGATCCGGATCCGGGTCCGCCGTTGAATGAGATCAGTAATGGCCTGGTTGAACGATCTTTAACATCGTTTCTGGTATAATAAGTATATTGGAGTGAGGCAATTGGTTTTCCCAATTCATCCCAAACAGGTTGCATACCGGTTTTGGCGGTGTATGTAAAATTAGTGCCATTAATGGAAACACTGTGTTGTGTTATTACGGCAGTATCTACAGGAATTGAGCGATTTTGACCATGAGCTGCATAAAGGAGGAGCATGGACGTAACAACTGTCAGGAACTTGATTTTCATTAGATTTTATTTAATATGAGCCTTAAAAATAGGAAAATAAGTTGAGTAAGAACCCCCTTAACGAAAAGCATATTTGCTTCATTTGAAACTAGCAGGATTAGTTAGTATCTTCGGAAAAGAAAGGGTTTTAAAGGATACGATAATGGGAAAAATTTCAAGAAGAGTATTTAATGAAAAGCTATCACAGGGATTATTAGGTGCCGGTCTAATGTGCAGTGCACCCATTGCCTTCGCTATGGGCAATGAAACTTCAAAGAATCGCTCCTTAGGAGTGGCCTTAGTAGGCCTGGGGAGTTATAGCACCTATCAATTAGCACCCGCCTTGGAGCAAACCCGGTTTTGTCATTTGGCAGGAATAGTTACTGGAACCAAAGAAAAGGAAAGTATATGGGCTTCAAAGTACAACCTGGCTGCCGGTAGTATATACAATTACCAGAATTTTGACAAAATAGCTGAGAATAAAGAGATAGACATTATTTATGTGGTTTTACCCAATAGCATGCATGCTGAGTTTTCCATCAGGGCTGCAAAAGCAGGAAAGCATGTAATTTGTGAGAAGCCAATGGCAATTTCCGTGAAAGAATGCGATGCTATAATTGAAGCATGTGATAAAGCTGGCGTAAAATTAGGTGTAGGCTACCGTCTGCATTCTGAGCCCTATACGCAGGAAATAAAGCGGTTTGTTAAGGAAAAGACCTTTGGAAAAGTTAACAATGTATCAGCGGAAGCAGCATATCGTTCCGGGGGAAATCCCGGACAGTGGCGATTAAATAAGGCATTGTCTGGTGGTGGCGCACTAATGAACATGGGTGTTTACAGTATTCAGAGTGCCATTTACTGCACAGGGGAGAATCCTGTAAGTGTTACTGCACAGGAGTTTAGTACAAGGCCAGCCTATTTCAAAGACACGGATGAGACGATCACAGCTCAATTTCAATTTCCGGGAGGAGCGGAAGGCACAATATTTACCTCGCATAATGCAAGCGCAAATAGTTTATATGCGTCTTGTGATAATGGTTGGTTCGCACTTGAACCGGCAAATAATTATGGCCCGCTAGCCGGAACAACATCAAAAGGTCCTATCAAGTTTCAACATGAGTCACAACAGAAGCTGCAAATGGATGATTTTGCCAGGCATATACTTGAAGGAACTATTAACAGAGCTCCGGGGGAGATGGGTAAACGAGATATGATCATTGTGGAGGCGATATATAGATCAATCGCTGAGGGTAACAAATCAATTCCTTTAGATCTAGGTACAATGGGTTTGGTCTGAGGAGGAATTTATAAACTAGTACTTATTTAGCAACCAATACTCAGCTCTTTGTTGGGTTGCAAAAACCTTAAGGCGGGCAGATCTGTTGCTGGCTACGTCCACTAAAAAGTCGGATAAGGACTCGCGTTTCCAAACCATTGCTATCATTATTTTATCTCCTATAACCTGCGCTATTTTTTCTCCGATAAAAAAGAGCTCTATCAGGGCTATTTCATTAGCTATAACTGTGCTGAGGTCTACTAATATTTTATTACAGCCATTATCTTCACATTCATGTAAGATCTGTTCTGGAAACTCCATAAATTTAGGGTAATCGTATACACCCTGTATGGTCATCACCAGATATGCTTTGTCCTCTAAAATAGAAAAACTACTTACCATTCTTAGCCTTTACTATATGCGAATGAATAGTAATTAGTTGGGTTGTTGTATTTTAAATATACAAAAAAATTATTCTATACCGATTATCCTTTGTAAGTATTTATTTACAAAATAAGAAACATAGAAGGATATTTGCGTGCAAAAAGAAGATTTGAGAATACTTAAAAAGCCACTTTAGGATTTAGGCAATTCCTTGAGATGCCCGACTTAGAATTTTTCGAAAACGCCAAGACCAAAAAGGGCAAAATCATATTTTACAGGGTCATTCGGATCTAGTAAACGAAGATTGGCATCTAGTTCTGCAACGGCTTTTGCATCATTTTGTTTCCTCGTAAGGAGCCCAAGTTTTCGGGCTACATTACCCGAATGAACATCTAGCGGGCAAGACAATTGAGATGGACGTAGAGATTTCCAGATCCCAAAATCGACACCGGTACTGGCATCGCGCACCATCCATCGAAGGAACATATTGATCCGTTTAGCAGCCGAGCCTTTCCCGGGATCTGAGATATGTTTTTTGGTTCTCTGTTCATGAGGTAGTTCAAAAAAAGACTCTTTGAATTTAGTTATGGCAGGTTGTAATGTGTTCTTCTGAGCATGTTTACTAAATACAGCTTCCATACCGTGATGATTGGTATAGAGGTGCTTAAGAGCGGGTATAAAATATTGCAGATCGGAACCGTTAAAAGTTCGGTGTACGTAGGCTTCCAACGACCTCAGATCCTCATCTGTATGTCCCATGACAAATTGGTAAGGTGCCTGGTCCATGAGATCCATTAATATTGTGGCATTGTTGATGATACTTTTCCTATTACCCCAGGCGATGGTGGCCGTGAGAAAACCACTGATCTCTATGTCTTGTTTTAAAGTGAACTTATGAGGGATTTGAATGGGATCTGAAGTGAGAAAAACAGGCCTGTTGTACTCTGCAACCTTAAGATCCAGAAACTCGTGTAAATCTGCGTTAATTTTTGTTGATTCGCTCATAAAAGATCGGAACTACTGATCAAAAGAAATATAATGCCATTATGACCCATGTGCATTAAGACAGCATAACGCAATCCAAGTCGTACTCTTAAAAAACCCAGAAAAAAACCCATTACAACTTGTGGTGCAACCAATATAGGAGTTAACCATAAGAGATCGTTGGCATTATCGAAATTTCCTAAATGCACTAATCCAAATAACAAACATGATAAATAATATACCCATGGGAAGTAGGATGATCTCCTAAAAAATAGTAAAGGGCCCCTAAAAATGAACTCTTCGATAATTGGAGCAATTATGACCATCAGGAAAAAGATATTTAGCGTGGAATACTTTTCAAATAATTCATCCGCTTTATGGTCCCCAATATCGATATTAAAAAAGGAAGCCAAACCATGTAAAAACAGTGCAAGGCCTATACCAAATACAAAATTCCAGCCTAAAACATTGAGGAAAATACTCCACCTTAATCGATAAGGTATATTGGAGTAGGGGACATACGATGGTTTACGCACAAAATGCCAAACATGTCTAAGCATTATTGATTTACGATTTGTCCGTCTACCATGGTAAGTTTCCTGTCTGCCATGTCTGCCAATTCTTCATTATGAGTAACTATCACAAAGGTCTGACCAAACTCTTTCCGTAATTGGAAGAAAAGTTCGTGAAGGATATCGGCACTTTCCGAATCGAGGTTTCCACTTGGTTCATCCGCAAGGATCACAGCAGGATTATTGATCAAAGCACGGGCAACTGCCACCCGCTGCTGCTCCCCACCGGAAAGTTCACTTGGTTTGTGATGATATCTGCCTTTTAGACCTAGAAAGTTGAGTAGTTCCTTAGCTCTGTTTTCGGCCTCCAGAGAGGGTGTTTTTTTGATATAAGCAGGGATACATACATTCTCAAGTGCTGTAAATTCGGGAAGTAATTGATGAAATTGAAAAATAAACCCAATATGTTTATTCCTAAATAGGGCCAGGTCTTTATCCTTGAGTGCCGTAACCTCAACCTCGTTGATCTTTAACTCACTTTCGTTAGGATTAGATTGATGGTCCAGGGTTCCCAGGATCTGTAGTAAAGTAGTTTTACCTGCGCCAGAAGCACCAACAATTGAAACAATCTCGCCCTTTTTTATGGCTAGATCTACCCCTTTTAAGACCTGGAGCTTACCATAGTTTTTTTTAATATTCCCGGCGGTGATCATTCCTTTTTCTTTTGGGGGTTGAAAGTACACAATACGCTGCTTATTACAAAATTAGGAGTGGGTTCTCAGTTACTGTGAAAATGTTTTTATTTGACAGGTTGAACACCCTATATTTGCGGAGATTGTTACGAGCGATGCAATGCTAATTATACGTTAAAAAAGCATAAACATCCTAGAATTGCGTAACTTTGTTTAAGTTTAATGTAAAAATAATAAACAAACGAATCGGTTCATTGATTTCGGTATAAGTACAGCAAGTTTATGGCACCTTATCAAAATTTAGAAGAATACAACCTTTCAATCACTAACGAAGTTAAAGATCGTTATTCCAAGATCCTTGATGAAATAGGAGAGGATGTTCACCGTGAGGGATTGCAAAAAACCCCGGAACGCGCAGCAAAAGCAATGCTTTTTCTAACGCAGGGATACCAGCAAGATGCTGTTGCGATACTCAAGAGTGCCATGTTTGCCGAATCATATGACGAAATGGTCATTATAAAGGATATTGAAGTCTATTCATTATGCGAACATCATATGTTGCCATTCTATGGGAAAGCTCATATTGCATACATACCTAATGGTCACATTGTAGGTCTGAGTAAAATACCCAGGGTTGTAGATGTCTTTGCGAGACGCTTACAAGTTCAGGAAAGACTAACACATGATATATTAGAATGTATTAACGACACTTTAAAGCCAAAAGGAGTTGCTGTAGTTATAGAGGCTTCTCATATGTGCATGATGATGCGAGGAGTGCAAAAACAGAATTCAGTTACCACTACCTCCGGATTTAGAGGTCAATTTGAAAAAATTGAGACACGAAACGAGTTTCTAAAACTTATTAGTTCTAAACTTTCGTAATCCTACTATTTTCTTCAAGTTACTTTTTCCCTTTGGGAGATCAACCAGGATTTAAGTATTTTTAGGGTTAGATGAAAGAACATAAAATAAAATACTTGTTCCTTGGGCTGCTCTTCGATGGGATTGGCATGTTATCCTTTATGCTTCCCGGAATAGGGGAGTTTTCTGATGTAATTTGGGCTCCGCTTGCCGCCTGGTTGATGACAAGAATGTATAAGGGACGTTCCGGCCAGGTAGCCGGAATCGTCACCTTTATAGAAGAACTTGT
The DNA here is from genome assembly GCA_963844995.1 of uncultured Flavobacteriaceae bacterium. GTDB lineage: Bacteria > Bacteroidota > Bacteroidia > Flavobacteriales > Flavobacteriaceae > Muriicola. The sequence goes on from CAWJQE010000006.1 coordinate 175,775, forward strand.
TCCCGGATTAGATATTATTCCAAGTTTTACCCTGATGTGGCTTTATTCATATGTCTTTTCCAAGCTGGGATCCAAGAAAGTCATAAAATCCAAATAACTCATAATAAGCTTTTTTACTTCCTTTTTTAGATTGGATAATGAAGCCCTATACTTATGTTCCGACCAATATTTGGAATACCATCTATCTTTAATCGGGAAAGATGAGAAATATAGGTTTTGTCAAGTAAATTATTTACACTTACTCGTAGTTCCATTTCATTGCCAAATACCTTAATGGAACCGCCGAAACCCGCATTCAACAAGGTATATCCGGGGGTTGGGGTTTCAAAAGCACTCACCTTGTTCTGGTCTAGTACAGTAAGAAGTGTAAGATATCCGTATCCCTTTTGAAGCCAGGAAGTGGGTTTCGCATTGTCTTCTATTCTCAAAGTATTGGTAAATGAATTTGCCGGGATCAGAGGCAGATCTTCGTCATTTTTCAACACTCCGGTAACGGTCTCAAAAGTGCTTTCTATGTGTAACCAATCCAGCGGATGTGGATGAAGATGAAAGCCTATTTCACCCCCATACAGGCTGGCATCTTGTTGCCTGTAAATATACACCGGATCAAGATCTACAAAATCGCCATTAGGTTCTACATAAATGAAATCATTTACCGTATTGTGAAATCCGTTGATAAATACTTCAACGTGTTCATTGGAATACTCAAAGGATAGATCGAGCTGAATATTTTTTTCATTTTGAAGATCGGGATCCCCAATCTCAAAACGGTTGGTACCTTCATGGATCCCATTAGAAGTTAACTCTGCCAAATTTGGGGCTCTAAAGCCGGATGCTATATTGAATCTTCCCACCAGATTTTTAGTTAAATCTGATCGGATGCCTATAGCGGCGTTTACACTGTTGAAATTCCGGTCGATGGCAGCAATGTATCCTTCTTCCCCAAATGTCCCATTTTCTTCTCCGTTGATGTTTCTATGGTCATAACGGAGGCCAATTTGAACATCCGAGCTCCCCAAATGTATATGCGATGTGCTTAGTACACCAATATCTTTGGTGGTGGCATCAGGGATCAGTACTTCCTCTCCAAAATTCTTATTGGTTTGATCCATACCTTGCACCCCTATAATAGTTTCTAAGTGCTTCCCTTTTGGCAAGTGATATTGAAGGTTGTAATTTATGGTAGATAAATTCATATCCAGGGCCGGAATATCCGCTTCGCCTTCTTCAAATTCTTTGCGATCATTAAAAATATATCCCAGGATCACTTTGATGCTCGACTCTTTGAAGAATAAATCGGTAGAGCTGCTCAGTATATGGCTTTGAAGTTCCTGATAGGGGGTGTCCGGAGTTCTTTTTTTTGTTTGTGCTCCTATTTCCTCAGGAATACCAAGATCCGATTTGTTGTAATTATATCTAAGATCTGTTTTAAAGTTTCCACTCTGGTAGGCTACCCCAGATTTAAGATCATATTCTTTAAACCTGGAATTAGTAACCCTCTGATCGTTGCCTGCAAGGTAATCTGCATGTGATGCAATACCTGCACGCACTAAAAATTTAAATTTCTCACCTGAGGTTTTATAGCCCAGGTTGGAGGCCATTCCTTCCGTGTTGGTGAAGTAGTTTAAATTGATATCACCGGAAGAGGTTCCGTTAATAGCATATTTTTCGGGATTAAGATAGAGGACCCCTCCCAGGGCATCGGATCCGTATAGTAAGGAGGCCGGACCTTTGATCACTTCTATGCTTTCAATACCAGCATCCGAGATCCCTAAGCCGTGTTCGTCCCCAAATTGCTGATTCTCCAGACGAATACCTTGGGAATATACCAGTACCCTGTTAGAACTGAGACCTCGGATTACGGGCTTACCAATACCAATACCTGTAGATACAGTTTCTACCCCGGGAATACTGCGGATCCCATCTGCCAGCGTTATGGCACCATTAGTTCGTAAGGTTGCCATTTTTTCCTGTTCTACCTTCATCACGTTTTCACGCTGTAATTTGTGAAAAGGTGTTGAGACAATTACCTCCTGCATTTCAATGGCACTAGGCATAAGGACAATGTTGAGCGTATTGGTGCCCGATTGAATAGTAAAGGAAGAGGAATAAGTAAGAAACCCGATATAGGATGCAATGATCTTATACATGCCCTCAGGCAGATCATTAAGGATGTATCTTCCTTCTTTGTCCGTAATGGTGCCTTTTTCAAGTTGTGGAAAGTATATAGACACCTGCTCCAGGGGTTGCTGAGTATCTGAGTCTAATACAGTTCCTTCCAGGGAATTCTGAGCATAGGAAATGAACCCACACATAAATAGTAATAATAGTAGCTGTTTTTTCATTATTGAAAGTATTATGAATAAAAAGTGAATAAAAATTGAACGCAGTTACACAGCTACAGGTGGCGCTCTTAATGAAAAATAAGGTCTTTGTTCAGTGATAGAAACTTCAAAATAATCAACCACTACATCCTTGTTATATAGATGGTTAGTCCAGGTTATTGAAACAAGAGATGAATATAATTGTTTGTTTAGTACATAATCGTGAAATTCACAACTGAATTCGGATTCGTGGTAGTGATTAGAAATATCACTGTTGCAAACTATAGAAGTGTGGTTTGTTAAGGCATGGTGTATGGCAGTAATGGATGGAAGCAGTAACAGACCAAATAGAAAAATGGCTGTAATTAGTGTCCCGTAATTAATATTATTCTGCCGCACATTGCAAAATAATCATTTACCGGGCTAAAATTATGTTAAGAGAATTACAATTATTTAAAAAAGTATCCTAACCCGATGCGCCGCAGCATCTTCTTTTCAAAACCCCAAAAGAATCTAAACTGCCCAAAAAGCCAACCAAAAAAGACTAAAAGTATTTGATAGATAGGAAAAATAATTAAAATGCGTAGACTCCAATAAACCCATCCGCCCAACCAAATTTCTGGGAATGCATCGCGCGATAATCCTATCCAGTTAAGAAAGGGTTTCGCAACATAGACGGAGGCAGAGCCCGTAATGGCAAAGACCCATAATATGATCAGTAATTGCCAATTATTGTGAATTCCCCAGCGTTCTTTTAAGCGTTCTTTCATGTGCCTTTTAAGGCGCCAAAGTTACTCATTTAGATTCTAGGAGCAAAAGGGCCGAGGCGTTGATTGTACTTTCGCTGAAAGTAAATAAAGTAATTATAAAGTTTATAGTTTACCTCGTAGCCATAATCTACAAATGGATCATAATTGATTTGAAGTTCATACAAAAGTGGATTGTATTGTAAGGGATTCATTACTCTATTATTCCATTCAATAACATATAAGCGGTTCCTGTTCTCCAGAAAGGTTTGAGCGTAATATCCCTCAGGACGGGCAACAGACTGTAACCAGACATTAAAGCCCGGTTCTATGATAATGATCTCGTAATTAGACTCAGGATCCGAGATCTCTACGGTATCTGCCACCTTGGTAGTAAACACTTCTTTTTCCTTTTCAGAGATATCAGGAGTTGTTTTGGTCCCAACACAGCCAAAAAATAGTATGGAAGCAACGAGTACAGCAATTAATGCCAAGCGTTTTGTTGTGATGTTTATTTTCTTTTGCATAGTACTTTTAAGATACAAAAAAACCGCCTGGGTTGTCCGGACGGTTCAGTTAAAAATCGTTAAAAAAGGATATTTTATTTCCCGAAAAGGCCGCCTAACATACCACCAATTCCTCCTTTTTTCTCCTTAGATCCCAAGACCATATCTGCTACATCATCTAACACACTACCATCACCGTCCGCATCAATAAGACTGGTGATCAGGCTCTGATTTTGCTGTGGTTGTCCCCCCAACATAGATCCTAAAAGTGAACTAAGTCCGTTGGCATCACTTACATTCCCCTGTGACTTTTGTCTGCCCAGAAAGCCCATAACTATAGGCGCCGCAATTTTTAAAATCTGAGCCACACTACCGGCATCTACACCAGATTTCTGACTAATTGCATTTTCAACAGTGGATTGTTTGTTCCCTAATACATGGCCCAGGATACCTGCTCCATCACTAATAACATCATTGTTTACACCTCCCTGGAAAAGGCCTCCTAAATTATCTAAAATGCTCCCATTATGCTTGGAAGACAGGGCGTTCATAAGTCCGGCTGCATTCTGAGGATCGGAAGTATTTTTCTTCATTGCCCCAAGCAAAAGAGGCATGGCCATACTTAATACATCCGCTGTTTTATCTTCTGGTTGACCGGTCTGTCCGGCAACACCACTAATCAATTGTTTGCCCATTGGGCCGCTTAATAGATCTAATAATCCTGACATAGTTTTTGAATTTGTTCGTATTTAATGAATATAGGCTATAAATATCTTTTTTCCAGATTTAAGTAAGCAGGCTAATGATTTGTTCTGCAAGTTCGGTACCTATCCTGTCTTGTGCCTCATCTGTAGCCGCCCCAATATGAGGAGACAATGAGATCTTTGGATGCATTAATATTCTTATTTCCGGAACCGGTTCCGATTCAAATACATCAAGGCCAGCAAAGGCCACTTTACCCTGGTCAATTGCATCAACTAGCGCCACTTCGTCTATCACCCCGCCACGAGCCGCATTAACCAGCCCAACTCCTTGCTTCATCATCTCCATTTCTTTCTTCCCTATTACATATTCATTTTGAGCAGGGACATGCAGGGTTATAAAATCGGATGTTTTTAAAATTTCTTCCTTAGTGCTATTGCGAAGGGAAAAGGACAAAGACTGCCCATCATAAAATACCAGATCTATTTTGGCCTCTTCTATAAACGGATCATAAAAGATAACTTTCATCCCTATTCCCAGGGCAATTTTCGCAGTGGCTTGCCCTATTCTGCCAAAACCGAGGACCCCGAGTGTTTTTCCTCTTAATTCGGTTCCTTTCCCGTAGTTCTTTTTTAAACCTTTAAAATTCTTCTCACCTTCCAGAGGCATATTTCTGTTGGCATCATAAAGAAAACGAACACCCCCAAACAAATGCGCAAAGACTAGCTCTGCAACAGAACTAGAGGATGATGCCGGTGTATTGATGACATGGATCCCTTTCTCTTTGGCATAAGACACATCTATATTGTCCATACCAACCCCGCCACGACCAATAAGACGCAGGCTGGGACATGCATCTATCAGATCGCTTCTAACTTCGGTGGCACTGCGAACCAATAGTCCACTAATTTTATGTTCATTTATGAAGTTAGCTAATTGTTCCTGTGCTACAGTAGTAGTAAAAACTTCATAACCTGCGGCTTCCAAGGCCTGTATCCCGCTGTTGGAGATACCGTCATTAGCTAGTATTTTTTTGCTCATAGAATTGCTGATCTCTTAATTTTTGTACGATTTTAATTTGATCTAGGCTTTGCGTTCCAGATCGCTCATTATATCAACTAAAACGCCTACGCTTTCTAAAGATAAGGCGTTATACATAGAAGCTCTGTATCCGCCAACTGAACGATGTCCGTTAAGGCCATTGATGCCTGCTGCTTTCCACATAGCATCAAAAGTGTCTTTCAACTTTTCATCCTTGAGAGTAAAAGTGGCATTCATGTTTGAGCGATCCTCTTTATTTGCATACCCCTGGAATAGAGGGTTTAGATCGATCTCTGAATATATTAGTTTTGCCTTTTTCTCATTGATCTCTTCAATAGCGGCAATACCGCCCATATCCTTCAACCATTGTAGGGTAAGCATACAAACATACACCGGAAATACTGCCGGGGTGTTGAACATGCTTTCTTTGGCAATATGTACCTGATAATTTAACATGGAAGGCATTTTTCTGGTAACCTTTCCAAGCAGATCTTCTTTAACGATAACAAGGGTTGTACCAGCCGGACCCATATTCTTTTGTGCCCCGGCATAAATAAGGTCGAATTTTGAAAAATCCAACTGTCGTGAAAAGATATCCGAACTCATATCACAGACCATAGGAACTTTGGCAGTTGGAAAGTTCTTTATTTGAGTTCCAAATATGGTATTGTTTGAGGTTAGATGTACATAATCCAGATCGTTAGGTATATCAAAACCCTTAGGAATGTAGTTGAAATTTTTATCCTCAGAAGAAGCCAGTTCAATTGCATTGCCAATTATGTTAGCTTCCTTTATGGCGTTAGTGGCCCATGTACCCGTATTGAGATAGCCTGCCTTTTTTTCCAGCAGGTTATAGGCCAGCATTGGGAATTGAAGACTGGCACCACCTTGCAGATACAAGGCCTGATATCCTTTTCCTTCCAAGCCTAAAAGTTCCAGAGCCAAAGATCTGGCCTGATCCATTATAGCTACGAATTCTTTACTTCGATGTGAAATCTCTATAAGAGAAAGACCTATTCCGTCTAGTTCCAGTACTGCTGCGGCAGCTTTTTGCATTACTTCGGCGGGAAGAATACAAGGACCTGCGCTAAAATTGTGTTTTTTCATAGGGTTGTTGCCATTTTTGCAGCTGTAAAGGTCCTAAAATAACCCGAGATAGCAGGGACAAATCGGGAATAATTGTCTTATGTTTTTAACAAGAATTCAACAGTGTCCACGCCATCAGCAAAATCTGTAAGCAGAGGTGCCTGAGTGTTGCCAAAAGGAATCTCATTATCCATAACCCCTTGCGAGACAATACATTGTATTTGGTCTTTTTCCTTTTCCAATTTAGCTAACAGTGTATTTAGTGAGGTATACTGCTCATAAAATACAGTGCCAATAGGTGAGGAGTAGTGTTCGTCCTCCTTCAACATAAAAAAGTTGTTATCTAAAAATGGAAACTGGCTCATCAAATATACCGCCTTGTTGTAATCGTAATTATTGTGGTATTTGTGATGATCCTTTAAAAATGAATAAGGTTCTATCGCTTTAAAAAAAAGATCGAAGTCATACCCCTCAGGAACAAAAAGTTTGCTGACACTTCTACAACCCAATCCAAAATATCTAAATATATCTTCGCCTAAGGCGTTTAGTTGTTCTTTGGATTCAGAACCGGTTAAAATGGCAATACTATTTCTGTTTTTCCGGATTATATTTGGCTTTTTACCAAAATAGTATTCAAAATAGCGCGAAGTATTATTACTCCCTGTGGCGATCACGGCATCAAAATCTGACAGGGTCCCTTTTGTAATAATCATAGCCCCCTTTAAGGCCGGCTCAAAAGCTTCCAGTAAATTGATAAAAAAGGGTAGAAGGTCTGTGTCATCGGAAGACAGTTTAATAACAGCCATGTTTCCGGTTAGTACAACCGCAAGAAGATCATGAAATCCTACGAGGGGAATGTTACCTGCCATGATAATGGCAACTTGTTTAGATGCTTTGTTTTGAAGTTTATAGGAAGCAAGCCAATCGTTTATTCCTTCGAGAGTTAACACTTTACCCCAGGCATTAAAGGCAAACAACAGATTTGCTTCTGTAAACCACCCATTTTTATGACCTGCCATGGTGACAATATCATCTAGCTCTGAAAAGCTTTTGTCCATATCCGGGGGCGAGGTCTCACCAAGCTTATAACGGCCATACGCACGAAGAAATTCGCCAAGTTTAACAAATGCTTGTATTCTTTGTTCCGGGGTCCCCATTATATTTGTACGAAATATGTTTCAGCTGTACCTTTGCCGCAAAAGTATGAAACTGAAACAAAAGTAAAACCTAATCTGAAGGGTTTCCTTTAGATCATTGAAATTGTTAAAAGAAAAAGAGAATTATGGCTATTATTATTACAGATGAATGTATTAACTGTGGGGCATGTGAGCCAGAGTGTCCTAATACGGCTATTTATGAAGGGGCAGATGAATGGCGCTATAGCGATGGCACCTCCCTAAAAGGAGATGTTGTATTGCCGAACGGTAATAAAGTAAATGCAGAGGAAGTACAGGAGCCCATCAGTGATGAGATCTACTATATTTCTCCCGATAAATGTACGGAGTGCATGGGCTTTCATGAAGAACCACAATGTGCAGCGGTATGTCCTGTAGATTGTTGCGTCCCGGATGAGGATCATGTGGAAACAGAGGAAGTGCTGTTAAGCAAACAACGATTTATGCATCCCGACGGATAGGGATCACTAATTATCCACTTTGAAATTCTTCATTTCTTCCAGCGGTTCAATAATCTGGTTGTTTTGCCATATGGATGGCTCAAACTGTTTTAAGAGCGTGTAGGGAATGGAATCTTGTTCTTTGAAGCTGACAAACTCTTCCTGGATCAGTGGATTGGTTGAAAGTATTAGCAATTCTTTCTTATCTCGACCTCTGCCTTCTATGGTAAAATCAAAAATGACCTTGTTTCTGTCATTACTATTTTCTATAAACTTAAGGGGTCTGTGCAAATAGATATAATTTCCGTATTCCCGTTTTATGTAGTATGGATGGTATCTCCCGTCATACCTTGGTTTAAAAATAATGGTTCCACGGTTTATATTCTCAATATATTTAATTCCTAATAGAAGTTTCAGATTAAATTTCTTGCCTTCTTTTCCTTCGCTAAAGGAATAATCTGCTTTTAAGATCGCGTAATCAGTGGCAGAAATATATAGTATGCCTGAAAATTTCGATTTTGCCCGTCTTGGTTTAAACGAGACCACATAAATAGAATTTCCCTGAAAATAAGAGAAACCATCAAGAGCAAAACGATATGAATCCGGATTGAGAATTTTGTCTAAAAAGGAAGACTCATAGAATTGCGAACCCTTTAATACGTTCAATACTGTAGATTTTATTCCATCATTAGAGAATTCATTTTCCTTGTCTTTTCCAAAGTCATCTTCATTTAGAGAAAGGGAGTCTTCAATTTTAAATAGCCCTGATTTTAATTTGTAAGTTGAAGTAGTATCTAGATATTGCAATATGATGTTTTGAGCCTTCTTCTGTACATTCTCTATTGAGAAATCCTTATTACTATCAATTAACTTAGTGGCTTTATCTATCGCAATCTTGCTTGAATCTTTGTCCTTCATTAAAATATGACCATTGTAATCCTCAAATTCTATTAACCTGCTTCTCATTATGGCATCGGTGAGTGAGTCGAGTCTCACACTTGCCTGCGCTACTTGCTTTTTACTCACCATAGATGCTTTTTTAATAGTGGCATCCAAATTGTCAAAACTCATATAGGACGAGCCTCGAAAGAACATTTGGTATTTTTGTTGGGTATTGACATAATTAGCCGGATAAGCTGCTCTCACTTTCCGAATAATATCTTCTGCAGTTGGCATTTTATTTTGCAACAAGACCTCATCTAGCGCAATTACGGCAGGTTCAAGATAAATGATCAGGTTTTGAGTGATGGCCGCAAGAGGGATGATTTTTTGCCGATACCCCATGGAAGATATAATCAGAGAATCTTGATTGTTTTCAGGGATTTTTATGGCAAATGAACCCTCTTCATTTGTAATGGTACCATAGTAAGGCGTAAACTGAATGGTGGCATAGGGGACACCGGCCTCTGTTTCCTGATCTACAATTTTTCCTTTAATGTTTTGGGCATTTGCATGAAATGATAATTGTAAGAACAATAAAAACAATACGGTGATTCTTTGGGTCATAGCATATCAATCTGTATGTTGAGACGAGCTTCCGCAGTATTTGTTACAAAATTTAGTGCAGTTAAAAAAGATCTTATTGGCCACCTTCAATACTCATGCCTTCGTTCGCCTTCCTGCAAACAAAAAATAACCTTGTCATTAGTTATTTGCTATTATTTTTGAAAGAATTTCACGAAATATCTTCGCACAAACCATGGCCGTCATTTTATTGACATCTCGATCCGGATTATACTCAACAATATCGGCCCCTATGATCGGTACCTTAATAGACTGAATAATGTGCAGTAACTCCCTCGTCATCAATCCCCCGGGTTCCTGATGGGAGACACCGGGAGCGCAACTGGGATCGAGGGCATCAATGTCTACTGACAGATAGAGCGGATTCTTAAAAACCGGCAGATCTTTAAGGTTCAGGTCTTTCATTTCAATAATCTCAACGCCAAACTTTTTAGCTTGTTCCCGCTGATGCGTATTCATGGTCCTCACCCCAATTTGTACCAGTCTATGGGCCAATTTGTCCTCCATAATTCTGGCAAATGGGCAAGCATGGGAATGCCGATCCCCATCGAAATGGTCATAAAGGTCTCCGTGAGCATCAATATGCAGTATTTCTAAGGATCCATATTCCTTATGTATTGCCTTGACCACAGGATAGCTTATGGAGTGATCACCACCCAGGGTAATGACAGGAGTATTCCTGTTTATATTAGCGGCCGTAATACGTTCTATTTCAAAGTATTCGTCTATTTTAAAATCTCCTTTATCTTCAAATATTTCCGGACTAACTTCTATGCCATTTTCTGCAAAGTAATTAGCAGAGGAACTGTGATATGCAGCCCTTATCTCAGGAGGGGCTTTCGCCGGACCTCGTAAGAAAGACGATTTCTCATCAAATAAAATGCCTTGCAGTAATATAGGTCTATTCATGGTACAGATCTCTAGCCGATTATTACAATAAATATAGGAGTAAAAAGTATATTTGCACCCCGTAAACCAGAATCTCAAGAATGAAAGCAGGTATTGTAGGATTACCCAATGTAGGAAAATCGACCTTATTTAATTGTTTGTCTAATGCAAAGGCGCAAAGTGCGAACTTCCCGTTTTGCACTATTGAACCCAATATAGGGGTGGTAAATGTTCCTGATGTCAGGCTCGAGAAATTAGAATCACTGGTTAACCCGGAAAGGGTACTGCCGGCAACAGTAGATATTGTTGATATAGCCGGACTTGTTAAAGGAGCGAGTAAAGGGGAAGGTCTCGGAAATCAATTCCTTGGCAACATTAGGGAAACAGATGCTATACTCCATGTATTGCGTTGTTTTGATGATGATAATGTAGTTCATGTAGATGGTTCCGTAGATCCAATTAGGGATAAGGAGACCATCGATATGGAATTGCAATTAAAGGACCTCGAAACTGTTGAAAAGAAGTTAGATAAAGTAAAGCGGGCTGCAAAAACAGGTAATAAAGAGGCCCAAAAGGAAGAATCTATTTTAGCTAGAATTAAGGAACAGTTAGAAGCCGGTATTTCTGTTAGAGCCATTGAGATTGATAAGGCAGATAGAAAAGAATTTGTGTCTCCATTGCAATTAATCACCGATAAACCGGTGCTCTATGTATGTAATGTGGATGAAGCATCTGCTGTAGGAGGGAATGCCTATGTAGATAAGGTAAAGAAGGCCGTAGCTGACGAAAAAGCAGAGGTATTGGTACTTGCCGTTGGGACAGAGGCAGATATCAATGAATTAGAGACCTATGAAGAAAGACAGATGTTCCTGGAAGATCTTGGGCTAGATGAGCCTGGTTCTTCTAAACTTATTAGGGCTGCCTATCACTTGCTCAATTTACATACGTATTTCACTGCCGGTGTTAAAGAAGTAAGGGCATGGACCATTCCTGTAGGGTCTACCGCACCTCAGGCGGCAGGTGTAATTCATACGGATTTTGAAAAAGGTTTTATCCGGGCAGAGGTCATTTCTTATAACGATTATGTTACCTTTGGTAGTGAAGCCAAGGTAAAGGATGCAGGTAAAATGAGGGTGGAAGGAAAAGAATATATAGTGAAGGATGGCGATGTAATGCACTTCAGGTTTAATGTTTAGCTCTTTCAGAATACTACATGGAATTGGAGTAGAATCCCATTAAAACAGCTATTAACAATATAGATAGCGTATTGTTAATTACTTTCTATTAGGTGCATTTTGATTTCTGCCTTGAAATTTTATATTAGCAGGGAATACCCCAAATAAATGGCACAAACCCAATATACTGAAGAGAATATCCGATCTCTGGACTGGAAGGAGCACATCCGTATGCGCCCCGGAATGTACATCGGAAAACTAGGCGATGGTTCTTCCGCAGATGATGGCATCTACATTTTATTAAAGGAAACCATAGATAACTGCATTGATGAATTTGTCATGGGAGCAGGGAAGACCATCGAAATTTCCATTCCCGGCGACAGAGTCATCGTCAGAGATTTTGGGAGAGGTATTCCACTGGGAAAAGTAGTAGATGTAGTTTCTAAAATGAATACCGGCGGTAAGTACGATTCACGTGCCTTTAAGAAGTCGGTAGGTCTCAATGGAGTAGGGACCAAGGCTGTCAACGCTTTGTCTTCCTTTTTTAGGGTAGAATCTACCAGAGATGGTAAATCAAAGTCGGCCGATTTTCAACAAGGGAACCTGGTTGATGAGGAGTTTCTTGAGGAGACCTCCAGAAAGCGGGGCACCAAAGTGATCTTCACACCAGACGAGACCATCTTTAAAAAATATAAGTACCGTAATGAGTATGTGGAACGCATGCTTAAAAACTACGTATACCTTAACCCCGGCCTCACTATTCTTTTTAACGGGGAGAAATTCTTTTCAGAGAATGGCCTAAAAGACCTGCTTGAGGATAATAATAGTTTAGATGATCTGCTGTATCCCATCATCCATTTAAAAGGCGAGGATATAGAAGTGGCCATTACTCATAGTAAAACTCAATACAGCGAAGAATATCATTCTTTTGTGAATGGCCAGCATACCACCCAGGGAGGCACGCATCAATCGGCCTTCAGGGAAGCACTGGTTAAAACCATCCGTGATTTTTACGGAAAGAATTACGATGCTTCGGATGTGCGTAAGAGTATCATATCAGCCATCTCCATTAAGGTCATGGAGCCTGTTTTTGAAAGCCAGACTAAAACAAAATTAGGTTCTACGGAAATGGGAGGCGACTTTCCTACTGTACGCACCTATATCAATGACTTTGTTGGGAAACAGCTAGATAATTACCTGCACAAGAATCCGGAGACCGCCGAAAAGATCCAACGAAAGATCATGATGGCTGAAAAGGAGCGTAAGGAATTATCAGGTATACGCAAACTGGCACGCGAAAGAGCCAAGAAAGCCAGCCTTCATAACAAAAAATTACGTGATTGCAGGGTACACCTTGATAATATGAAGAGTGAGAGGCGATTGGAGAGCACCTTATTTATTACCGAAGGGGACTCTGCTTCCGGTTCAATTACAAAGTCGAGAGACGTAAACACCCAGGCAGTATTCAGCTTAAGAGGGAAACCGCTGAATTCTTATGGAATGTCTAAAAAGATCGTCTATGAGAATGAGGAATTCAATTTATTACAGGCAGCACTTAATATAGAAGAATCCATGGAGGATCTACGATATAACAATATCGTAATAGCTACTGATGCGGATGTGGATGGGATGCACATCCGATTACTCCTAATTACATTTTTTCTGCAATTTTTTCCTGAACTGATCAAGGAGAATCACCTTTATATTTTGCAAACCCCTTTATTCAGGGTGCGAAATAAAAAAGAAACCATCTATTGTTATAGTCAGGATGAAAAAAAAGCAGCGATGGAAAAATTAAGCGGTAAGCCAGAGATAACACGTTTCAAAGGTTTAGGGGAAATATCACCAGATGAGTTCAAGCACTTTATAGGAGACGATATCCGATTAGAGCCTGTTATGTTAGATAAGGCCTTGTCTATTGAAGAGCTATTGCAATTCTATATGGGTAAAAACACCCCGGATCGCCAGAAATTCATCATCAACAACCTTAAAGTAGAAGTTGATCTCATTGATCAGGAATAATTAAAAATCAAATAAATACGAGTCTTTCTATATGGAGGAACATGAAGATGAGCAAGTAGCAAAAGAAGAGGGTCAGGAAGGACAACAAGACGCGCTTACCAGGGTCACTGGCATGTACAAGGATTGGTTCCTGGATTATGCTTCTTATGTTATATTAGAAAGAGCAGTTCCTGCCATTGAGGATGGTTTTAAGCCTGTACAACGCAGGATCATGCATTCGCTGAAGGAATTAGATGACGGGCGGTATAACAAGGTGGCGAATGTCGTAGGACACACCATGCAATACCATCCCCATGGAGATGCCAGTATCGCAGATGCCATGGTGCAGATAGGACAAAAAGAACTGCTTATTGATACTCAGGGTAACTGGGGTAATATTCTAACAGGAGATGGGGCTGCAGCCTCCAGATATATTGAAGCCAGACTCTCAAAATTTGCCCTTGAAGTAGTCTTTAGTCCAAAGATCACGGATTGGCAGTCATCGTACGATGGCAGAAAAAAAGAACCGGTTAACCTGCCGGTAAAGTTCCCGCTCTTATTGGCTCAGGGAGCTGAAGGTATAGCCGTCGGACTTTCCACAAAAATACTCGCTCACAATTTTATTGAACTTATAGATGCTTCCATCAAACATCTCAAGGGCCAGCGATTTAAACTATACCCAGATTTTCCTACAGCCGGGATTATTGACATAACAAATTATAATGATGGGTTGCGCGGAGGAAAGATCCGTGTAAGAGCCAGGATCTCACAGCTAGACAAAAATACCCTTGTAATCAATGAGATCCCGTACGGCACCAATACTTCTTCTTTAATAGATTCCATTCTTAAGGCGAATGACAAGGGCAAGATCAAGATCAAGAAAATTGAGGATAATACAGCCGCTGAGGTGGAGATCCTTATCCATTTACCCGGTGGTATTTCCCCGGATAAGACCATTGATGCTCTCTATGCCTTTACGTCCTGTGAATCTTCAATATCTCCTTTAGGATGTATCATTGAAGATAACAAGCCATTATTCATTGGGGTTCAGGAGATGTTAGAACGTTCCACTGATTATACGGTAGAGCTTTTAAAAGCGGAACTAGAAATTCAATTGGGAGAACTGGAAGAGCAGTGGCACTTTGCTTCCCTGGAACGAATTTTCATAGAGAACAGAATCTATCGGGACATAGAAGAAGAAGAGACCTGGGAAGGAGTAATAAGCGCCATTGATAAGGGATTAAAACCCCATATTAAACACTTGAAACGGGCTGTTACCGAGGAAGATATCGTCAGACTAACTGAAATTCGCATCAAAAGGATCTCAAAATTTGATATTGACAAGGCTCAGCAATTAATAGAAAGTCTGGAGGACAGGATTGCTGAAACCAAGAATTATTTAGCTAACCTTATAGAGTATGCTATTAATTATTTTAAAGGCCTGAAAAGTAAATACGGCGCTGGCAGGGAACGCAAATCCGAAATCCGAATCTTTGATGAGATTGAAGCCACAAAAGTAGTTATACGCAACACTAAGCTTTATGTGAACAGGGAGGAAGGATTCGTTGGAACGTCATTAAAGCGCGATGATTACGTTACAGATTGTAGTGATATAGACGATATTATAGTCTTTACCAAAAGTGGGCAGATGATGGTCACCAAGGTAGACAGCAAGATCTTTGTTGAGAAGAATATAATTCATGTGGCAGTGTTTAAGAAAAAGGATAAACGCACCACCTATAACATGATTTACAAGGATGGACGTGGTGGAGCCAGTTATGTTAAAAGATTTAATGTCACCGGTGTTACCCGCGATAAAATGTATGATTTAACAACCGGGAAGGCTCAATCTGATGTACTCTATTTTTCCGCCAACCCAAATGGCGAGGCAGAAGTGGTTACTGTTAATCTTCGTCAGGCAGGGAGTATCAAAAAAGTTAAATGGGATCTCGACTTTGCAGATGTCATCATCAAAGGTAGGGGGTCTAAAGGGAATATCGTCACCAAATATCCTGTTAAGCGAATTGAACTTAAAGAAAAGGGCCTATCAACCTTAAAACCCAGAAAGATATGGTTCGATGACACTATACAGCGCTTAAATGTTGATGGCAGAGGTGAATTGTTAGGTGAATTTACAAGTGATGATCGTCTGCTGATCATAAATCAAAAAGGAGTTGTAAAAACTGCTATACCCGATCTTATCATGCGCTTTGATAGCGATATGATCGTGTTAGAAAAATGGGCGCCCAATAAGCCATTGACGGCTATTTATTGGGAAGGGGAAAAGGAATTATTCTACGTAAAGCGTTTCCTGATCGATAATCCGGACAAAGAGGAGACCATTATTACAAGCCACCCAAAATCTTATTTGGAGAAAATATTTACGGATTACCGTCCAGTTGCTCAACTTGTATTCGCGAAAAGCCGCGGGCAGGAAAGAAAAGACAACCAGGAAGTGAATTTGGAAGAATTCATTGGTGTCAAGGGAATTACGGCCATGGGCAATCAATTGACCAAAGAAAAGGTGTTGGAGATCAATGCGCTGCAGCCTCTGCCTTACGAAGCACCGGAGAAGCACGAGGCCAAGGATATAGAAGTGGTAGATGAAGAAAATGTGACTCCAATTTCCAAAACGGCTAAAACCCAGAAGGCAGATGATGAAAATGAAGACGATAGCAAGGAGGGGCAGACTAAACTATTCTAAATCCAATTAAGGGGCGTGCCAGTATACTTTCCGAAATACAGTGTAAGATTTTATTCCGGACAAAAGCCCGTACTGTAGTCTCGCTTATTAAAATAAATACTGAGGGCTACTTATTTTTAGCGGCCTCTTCTTCCTCTTCCTCCAAATCTTCAATGATCTCTTCCTTTTTGCGGTATTTCATATTGAGGAATTCTACAAGTAATGAAAAGGAAATGGCGAAATAGAGATAGCCTTTTGGAATAGCTCCAATTTCGGATCCGAAGAAGCGGGCATGACTGAGATGTGCAGCTTCTGCAATAAGCATAAACCCAATCAGAATAAGAAAAGACAAGGCCAGTAATTGCATGGAAGGGTGTTTATTTATAAAGACACGAATGGCATTGGCAAAGATCATCATTATGACGATTGATATCATCACAGCTATGATCATTAATATCAAAGCATCATTGGGATGATCTCCTATACCGTTTGTCATTCCCACCGCAGTTAAAATAGAATCTATGGAAAAGATAAAATCAATAATAAGGATCTGAACAATTGCTTTTGAAAAGGTGGTGATATTCTTTGATTTTATAGCGTCTTCATCATGTTCTGGCAATTCTACTTTTTCATGGATCTCGGAGGTGCTTTTATACAACAGGAATAGTCCTCCGCAAAGCAATATCAGGGCCTGACCACTGATGCCAACAGACAACCAACTGGTATCTATATAGTAGAAAGGATTACTTAGGCCAATAAGTAGGGAAACTGCGAATAAAAGTATAATTCGCTGTACCATGGCCAGTACCAAACCCCACATGGTTGCTTTCTTTTGATCTTTTTCGGGCAGCTTATTCGCGGCTATTGAAATAAAAACTATGTTGTCTATTCCCAGGATAATCTCCAGGAAGGTTAAGGTGAGCAGAGCGATCCAGGCATCCGGACTTGTAAGTATGTCAAACATAATCAGTTCACTTTAAAAGCAGTACCACGCGATTTTTTAGAGCTTCCTACCAGCCCGTATTCAAAGGTATAAGAACTATCTGTCGTAGACAGGATTTTCATATGAATCGATTTCTGCTCGGAAGGCGTCTGCGGATTTAATTTCTTAACGATATACTCGCAATCATTGATCCAACGAACAGAGGAAGTATCCGCTTTCCCTTCGAAAAAATCTATTTCAGTATCCTTAGTACGCACAAACGTAGTAGTTTGTTCATTGCCTTCAAGAGTGGTTGTGAAGCGAAATTCACCTTCTTTGTAATCCTCACAATTTCTTGGGGAATTATAGCACGCTGTTACAATCCCTAACAAAATAAGTCCAAAAATCCTGGTTTTAAACATACTTGCAAAGTAGTGAATTATGGCCATTTTAAAGAATGAGATTATGAGAACTTAATTGGAGGGTTTCATACCCGGTTCGTATGTCTCAAAGCTGCCATCTGTATAAAGAATAACGATCTTTTGTATCGTCCTTTCGGGACTTGTGCTCTGAATAAGGGGAGGCGATGTTGGGGAAGGGGAGGAAGTGCTTTCTTTTTTTGAAGGAAAAGTTCCTTTTCCGTTTAGAAGCCAATAGAGATTTACCTCAGGATACGTGGTGACAACTTTCATGACGAATTCTAAACTGGGCTTGTTCCTTCCTGTTAGCAAATGTGAGATGCTGGATCGTTGTACGCCAATTTTGTCTGCGAAAGATGAGGCTGAAAGATTGTAAAAAGCGAGGATCTTTTCGAGCCTGATTACGAATTCTTCAGAGTTTACCATTGTATTCGTTAAAATGAGCCATATGCCTAATTTAAAGGCATAAAATTCGGGTTAATTATTAAATTAAAACTTTTAATAAAATATTATATATAATTGATATATAGTGATATGGTATATAATTTAAATATTTATTAATAATTGTATACAAATGTATACAAATAGCTTTGAATTATCAGCGATTTATGTATACAAATGTAACTAAATTAATAACAATTGTAATTAAAATTGACCTTACTTTTGCAAGTGATTCAATAAGTAATTCATGGATAAGGACCAGAGGTATGAAAAGATAAAGGAGAGTACTTTAAGTGGTAGATACATACATCATGACCACTTAGTTCCCATGCTGAAGAAATTACGGTCTATAAGTAAAATTGAAGAACTTGGAACTTCTGTCGATAAACAGCCTATAGAAAAAATAACATTGGGACATGGACCTGTCAAAATTTTGATGTGGTCCCAGATGCATGGGAATGAGTCTACTACCACAAAAGCCGTCTTTGATCTCATTAATGCACTTACACATGGATATGGCAAAGCCAATGAATTAATGGAAAGGTTAAGCCTGGTAATTATTCCAATGTTAAATCCGGATGGGGCATTGGCTTATACCAGAGTAAATACAAATGGTATTGATCTTAACAGAGATGCTCAGGACAGGACCCAACCGGAAAGTAAGATACTGAGATCTGTATTTGACGACTTTTCCCCCAATTTTTGTTTTAATCTTCATGACCAGCGCACTATTTATAGTGCAGGTTCAGAGCCCAAGCCTGCTACTATCTCATTTTTGTCTCCTGCAGCAGATAAAGATAGAACCGTTACTAAAAATCGTCTAAAAGGGATGAACCTTATTGCCTCAATAAATGAAGAATTACAAAAATTCATACCCGGGCAGATTGGCAGGTATGACGATTCATTTAATGCCAATTGTGTTGGAGATGCTTTTCAAATGCTTGGAACGCCCACTATTCTGTTTGAGGCCGGACATTTTCAGGGTGATTATAATCGTGAAATAACCAGAAAATACGTGTTCATGGCTCTGTGGAAGGCTCTTGAGTCGGTCGCTTTCGTTTCTTTGGATTCTAATCGTGAAAAAGACTATGCCGGTATTCCTGAAAACAAAGAATATTTTTTCGACATCCTTGTTCAAAATGCCCATCTTTTGAATAGTAAATTAGAAGTTGGTAATGCAATAGGTATTCTATATAAAGAACGGCTTATAAAGGATAGTATTCACCTTCAGCCTTTAATAGACAAAACAGGTGTTCTCGATGGATATTTTGGGCATCTTACGTACGATTGCACAAAGCATGAAGACATGATTTCACTTAAGAATCATCCGGAGATCGCCAATCTGATAAATTCTAGTTTATGGAATAAATAGGTATATCTATTGCGTATATGTCAAAAAAACATCTATTTTATTAAATATATTTTCTTAATTGTTTATTTTAGCTCAAAATTATCTCAATATGGGCAAAGTTAAATTAGATGAAATAGATCACCAGATACTGGATATGTTAATAGAAAATACCAGGACTCCTTTTACAGATATTGCTAAGAAATTATTGATTTCTGCAGGCACAGTACATGTGCGTGTGAAGAAAATGGAAGAAGCGGGTATTATTCAGGGATCTTCACTGACCTTGGACTATGTAAAACTAGGCTACTCATTTATTGCTTATGTGGGAATATTTCTTGAAAAAACCCACCAGACCAAATTTGTTTTAGAAAGGCTAAATCAAATTCCAAATGTTACAGTGGCGCATATCACTACCGGAAAATTTAATATTTTTTGTAAGATCCGTGCCAAGGATACCAATCATGCTAAGAATATCATTTTTAAGATCGATGATATTGATGGGATCAGCAGAACTGAGACCATGATATCTTTGGAAGAAAGCATCAATGATAAAAAAAGGCTCATGCATACTATCTTCAATGAGCTTTAATAGACAGAAAATAACAGTCGTTCAATTGTAGAATCAACTTGGCCTAAACCATGAAAACATCTGAGCTAAAGGATCACGAATACAATCCTTATTATCGTCCCTATATTGAGGCGCTAGGGGAAGTAACCTTAATGGATACCCTGCACAAACAACTAAAGAATTACCCTCAATTTCTGGCAAGTATTCCTCAGGAAAAGCTTACGTATAAGTATGCAGAAGGAAAATGGACGGTTGCAGAGGTACTCGTACATGTCCTAGACACAGAAAGAGTTTTTCAATATAGGGCCTTAAGATTTGCCCGGAAAGATCTTACCCCTTTACCCGGGTTCGATCAGGATGATTATGTGCCGAATTCTGGGGCTAATTTGAGAAGCATTGATCAGCTTATAAAGGAATACAAGGCGATTAGGGAGTCTACTATTTCTTTGTATGAAACTTTTGATGCGGCTACCCTGAAACGAAAAGGGGTTGCCAGTAATTCACCGATGAGTGTGGCGGCAATAGGATTTATAATGTGCGGTCATCAGAAACACCACCGAAATATCCTGAGAGAAAGATATCTTGACGTCTAATCCAGATCTTCGTCCCCTTCATATTCGGCTTCCAGATTAAGCTCTAATGCAGGCTCTTCAGATTCCGGTTGTGCGACTTCTTCCACTTCATTCACTACACTATCATCAAAATTAGCAATGAAATGAGAAAGACTTTGACTAATCTTAACCAGATATAAGGCATCTGGGGTCCTGAGTTCAACAGCCTCAATGAATTCTCCTTTGTGATTCTTAAAGGCTACGATATCTTCGTCCCCATACCCATTGGGATAGGAATCAATTAAGTTTGCAGCCAAATTGTGATCTAATTTTTTGTAATCGATTAAAATTCGTTTCATAGGTTGGTTATTTATGGCCTTTATAAGTAAAGGTTTATAATCAATCCTAATCTATACTTTTTTCTTACCGATAGGAGGAAAGAGTTGTCAATGGCAAAATTTAGTATATGAAGAGCTTAATCTTTGTAGTATACGAACGCTTCTTCAAAGAGATCTAAAGGCACTCGTTGATCTATTAGGGCGCCACCTATATATTTTATGAGGACAAAGTTTACTTGCCCATGAGAATTCTTTTTGTCAAATTTCAGTAGTTGCAGAATCGCGTCAATATCCTGTTTCTTAAAGGAGACCTTTTTATAGCGCTCCAGCAGCGTATTCTTAATATCTTCTAATTGGTGTTTTCCCAGACCGCAAAGTTTATAAGATAGAAAAGCTTCCAGGATCATGCCAATGGCAATTGCCTCCCCGTGTAAAAGGGCAGTTTTCTCATCTTTTTGCAAGAAATATGATTCAATAGCATGACCTAAGGTATGCCCAAAATTAAGGATCTTCCGCAGGTTGTGTTCATAGGGATCTTGTAGAACTATATTATTTTTTATTTGGATAGATTTATAGATAAAGGGATCCAACGCTTTTATAGTTGTCACACCTTTTAGTTCACTCCAATAAGATTCGTTAGAAATAAGACCGTGTTTTAGCATTTCCGCAAAGCCACTGCTCACTTGCCGTTTATCGAGTGTTTTTAGGAAGTCAACAATTACCAACACCATCTCTGGCTGTTTGATAACTCCTATTTGATTTTTGAGCATTCCAAGATCTACCCCTGTTTTCCCGCCAATAGAGGCGTCTACCATGGCCAGAAGGCTGGTAGGCACATTGATAAAATCCATACCCCGTTTAAAAGTAGATGCGACAAATCCGCCCAGATCTGTAACCACGCCACCTCCGAGATTGATCAAAAGACTCTTCCTGTCTGCATCCAGTTCAGACAGAGCATGCCATATTTGAACACAGGTGTCAATGGTCTTGTTTGTCTCACCGGCTTCCATTTCAATGATCTCAAGATCTGCCATGGTTTCAACTGAGGAGATGAACAATGGCAAGCAGTCCCTATGAGTATTCTCATCGACCAGGATAAATATCTTTGAGTAATTCTTTTCTTTCAATACCTTGTTCAGCGCCATATAGGCTTGGTTATTGAAATAAATGGCATAAGAGCCTGTAAGGATCGATTCCATATGCTAGGGGATCAATTTAAGTGATATGTCCACAAATTAAAGGCTATTTTTTAGCAATTGAATATAATTTCAGTGATTATCTTTGGAACACAAAAAAAAATACTAGAAATGGCACAAATTTTTGAGAATACCAAAACGGCCTTTGCTCTTAAATCGGATGCCGAACTAGAACGTGCATACTTTCTCTTTAAATTAATAGGCAATCAGCCATTGGTTAGGATCGGCACTGCTGTTACCAATTTTGCCATTAAAACACATTTACCGGTAGAAGGGTTGATAAGAGCCACTGTTTTTGATCATTTTTGCGGCGGAGTCAATGAGAAAGATTGCATGCCAACAGTAGAAAAATTATGGGAGAAAGGCGTGTTTTCAATTCTCGATTATTCTGTGGAAGGGAAGGATACGGAAGATCCTCTGGATTATGCCTTATCCGTAACCTTGAATATACTCGATTTTGTGAAGGAGAAGGATGCCATTCCATTTGCGGTTTTCAAACCCACAGGGTTTGGTCGTTTTTACCTCTATCAAAAAATAGGAGCCGGAGAGCAATTAACAGTTTCCGAAAAAAGAGAATGGGAACGGGTGGTTAAGCGCTTTGAGGCAACGTGTAAAAAGGCACATGATCTGGATGTAAGTCTCTTGATAGATGCGGAGGAAAGTTGGATGCAGGATGCCGCAGACGAATTGGTGGAGGAAATGATGCGCAAGTACAACAAGGAAAAGGCAATCGTTTTTAATACCATACAATTGTATCGCTGGGACCGATTAGAATATTTAAAAAGACTTCAGGAGAAGGCAGAGAAAGAAGGATTCAAGATTGGGATTAAGGCAGTGCGTGGCGCGTATATGGAAAAGGAGAATGAACGTGCAGAGGAAGAAGGTTATAATACACCCATCTGTGGTACCAAGAAAGAAACAGACGATAATTTCAATAAGACCATTACCTATATTCTAGAACATTTAGATACTATGTCCCTCTTTGCCGGAACTCATAATGAAGCTAGTTCGTTCTTACTAATGCAACTGATGGAAAAGCATCAAATTGCTCCAAAAGACAACAGGATCTGGTTTGGACAATTATTTGGAATGAGTGATCATATCTCCTTTAATCTGGCCGCGGAAGGATACAACGTAGCCAAATATCTGCCTTTTGGTCCTGTGCGAGATGTAATGCCCTATCTAATTCGCAGAGCGGAGGAAAATACCTCTGTAGCCGGGCAAACAAGCAGGGAATTAGAGTTGTTGAAAAAAGAACGCAAGCGGAGGAAAATATAGACGTAAACACCTGGTATCAGAATCCCGAATGCCTCTCTGATTTCTATATCCCAATACCTATTCGTCTTTTGTCCCATATAAACAACCAAGTAGTTTGATGTGTGTCACCCCGGATTGTTTCGATCTATTTCACATTTGACCATCAAATAGGACATTTTAAATACCATTTTTTCACCTATCACCCTGCCTATTGGAGTCCTTTATATTCACTGAATATTTTTAACAAGGGTAATCAACTTTTTTATATTTTTAAATGAACCAACCATCCACCGATTGAACTGGATAGCCATCATTAATTTTTTACTTATTGCCGGGGCTATACAGGGCTTTATTTTTTTTCTGGTCACTTTTTTACTTAAAAAAAAGGTTGGGCCGGCCATTCTTTACTTAAACCTTACGGTACTATTTATTTCATGTAACAATCTTCAGGCTTGGATAATAGATAGTGGCTTCTCTTCAGGGTTTTTTTATGTAAAACACATGTTGGTTCCATGGTACCTGCTGGTCTTACCCTTTTTCTATTCCTTTCTGTTAAATTATCTAGGTGTTCAAGATAAAATTGCGACTTACCTTAGGCCAGCATTGATTTTATTATGCCTGGAATTGCTTATCAGGACGGGCCTCATTGGTTTTGTTTGGTTTGCACTCGAAAGTACGGATGCCTCTGTCTTAGCACAGTATACAGCCTGGGAAGAAATTATAAACGCTGCATTTTCACTTTTTATATTTGGCAAAGCCATCCATCTTGTTTTTAGAAATTCTGATCTCTATCAGGATATATTAGCATTTGATGATATAAGATGGATAAAGATCTTTCTGATCTTAGGAAGTACAGTATTGATTCTGTGGATCTTTGCCATTTTAGGTTCTAATTTAAGCGGAACTCAAACAGCTAATTACCCCTTACGTCTGGCTACCTCCGTATTATTGTACTGGATTGGGTATCAGGGGTTGTTCAGATATACAATTGTTCAAGATAGAATTCTGCTCCGTACATCATTCAGCCATAAATTTCTTGAGGAAGAAGCAATTCAGAAGAGGAAGCCCGGCAAATCAACATTCATTAATGAGAAGCACGACGAAGCTTTTGTGCATGTTCAAAAATTCATTGTCGAAAATCAAAAATACTTAGATCCCTTGTTAAGCATGGATAAACTTGCTGAAGCTCTATCAATGAGTACGAGTCATTTGTCTAAGTTGATCAACACCTATAGTGGTCATAATTTCTCAGACTATATTAATGAATTTCGAATCGTACAATCTAAAAAATTATTGTCTGATAAAGACTTTAAACAATATACCATTGTCGCTATCGGCTTAGAATGTGGATTTAATTCAAAGTCGACTTTCTATACTGCCTTTAAGAAATTTACCGGTCAGACTCCTTCAGATTACCGGGAACAATTCGCCTAATTATCCGGATTTATGCAGGGACAATAATTTCGGACATCTGTATATAGTAAATTACTACTTTTAATATGCCGCATTTCTGATAGCATTGACTCACTTTTTATTGCCATGGTGTAACGGAGTATTTACTAAATACCTTCATCTATGAAAACCAGAGCCCTTTCCCGTTTCCGACCTCTTTATTTTTTCCAGGAACACAAAAGAATTAGGTCGGGCCTATCGGTCTTACTAGCAATCGCATTTTTAAACCTTGCCACCGGATGTTCTTATTACCGTGTTAAAAAAATGCCTCCGCAAGATTACAAAGAAACTGCCCAGCAAATAAAAGCATTTAATGAGGCTGATAAGTATATCATTCTCCACAAGAACAATGCATCCCTGCATCTTGCCAATCCAACGGTAAATGAGGATAACCTGGAAATATCAGGTACCGTTACTATGCTTGCTGAAGAGCATACCGAAAAACGAATTGTTGAACCTGGAAGATCGTACCGCTATAAACGAAACGAAACCATGCCCTTAAACGAAGTGCATATTTTTTTAAAGGAAGGTGAGCCGCTTTCCCTCAGCAACATTGTAATTCCTATTGATGACATTCAGCAAATTGGGATTGTAAATAACAACGGAGGCTTAACTTTCATAAACATAGCACTAGGCACTTTAGGTGCATTTGTACTTCTTTTGGTAATTGTAGCCCTAACTAAAAGTTCTTGTCCATTTATATACGTCAATAATGGAGAAGAATTTGTGTTTTCAGGAGAACTGTACCCGGGGAACATCATTAAAAATGCCCAGCAAACAGATTATTTGCCCTTACCCGCTTTAAAGGATATAGACGGAGCTTTCAAGATCCAAATTACCAATGAATTATTGGAAATACAGCATACAGACCTTGCCCAGCTATTGGTGGTAAGTCATCCAAAGAACACTAGGGCCTTAACCGACAAAAAAGGAGACATAATGATCTTTCAGGACCTCCAAAGCCCTGTTTATGGAATAGTAGACAGCAAAATTAAAAACTTGCAACCTGGTCTCAATAAGGATGGTTATTCTTTTATGTTCGATACACCTGTTCATGGTACAGATAGCAAGCGAAATGTGGTATTTACATTTAATAAACCTGCCAATGCGCGGGAAGCCAAGCTTTTTATTACCGCAAAAAATTCGCTCTGGCTAGATTATGCTTTTGGGAAGTTCAATGAAAAATTTGGACTCTATTACAATACTTTCCAGAAAAATCAACAGCAGACCTCTGCAGAGGAATCTACGGCCTGGGTTAGGGAACAAAATATACCCTTAACCATTTCCATTAAGAGCAAGGGTGTCTGGAAAGAAGTAGAAAAACTTAATTCCGTTGGACCTTTATCTGTTCGCGATTTAGGAATTACGCTCGATCTTGGAGATATCGATGAAGAGGTGGTTGAAGTAAAACTGGAAACCGGCTATATGTTTTGGGAGGTAGATTACGTTGGGATCGACTATTCTGAGAAACTTCCATATGAAGTAACATTGCTAGATCCGGAACTTGCCATCACCAATACAGGAGAAGATGTAACCAACTTACTGACCTCTCAGGACGGTCTGTATCTGACTCAGGGACAAGTAGGGGATAAAGTAGAGATCACCTATAGCACAACTTCCCACATGGAAGATGTGGAATATTCTTATTTCTTAAAAAACAGAGGATACTATACGTATATACGCGACTACGAGGGTATTCCCGACTTTGCGGAATTACAAAAATTCCGGGAACCAAATACGTTTACAAGGTTCTCTGAAAATCAATACCATAGTATTCTAAAGGCCTTTCAATTAAAAAAAGAAAGCTATGTTGTTCAATAAAGCAAAATACCGAAACGCTGCCTTTTACCGGTAGCGTAGATTGGAAATACGAGCAGGGAGCCGGCATTGCGAAAGAAAGATCAATAGGCCATTCAAAAAGCAGGATAATTTTTGGCCTGGAAAAAAATTGGATTCATGTAAAACTCAAAATAACGCTTTTAAAAGTGCTTGTCAGAGAATACAATAACCCATTAGACTGGATTAGGGGATTGCAGTATCTTATAAAATTGCGAAGAAGATTCTTAGGCGATCATATACTTAAGAAAATGGCCTTTGTAGATGGGAAATACTACATGGGTTTGTTTACGCCCGGCTGGCATAGCGCTGCCTATGAGAAATTTATTGCTTCTGAGTTACACAATTTCAAAGAAAATAGATCATTCAAATATCGGTTTAATCATATTTTTCTGGCAATCACCAAGAAATGTGCGTTGCAGTGCGAACATTGTTACGAATGGGATTCGCTAAACCAGAAAGATGTGCTAAGTACGGCTACCTTACACGAGATAGTAGATAAGGTGCAAGAACTGGGAACGGCCCAGATACACTTTACAGGGGGAGAACCCATGCTTAAGGTAGGCACTATGATAGCCCTGATGGAAAAAGCAGATTCGGGGACAAATTTTTGGATGAATACCTCGGGTCTTAACCTTACCGAAGAAAATGCACGCAAATTAAAAAAAGCCGGACTAACCGGCGTCTTTATTAGTCTCGATCATTATGATGCAGAGGAACATAATACCTTCAGGAATTACAAAGATGCTTTTTATTGGGCACAAGAAGGAGCCAAGAATGCGCTTAATAATGGTTTGGTGGTAGCGTATTCGGTATGTATGAGAAGAGAATTTGTAAGCGATGAGAATGTAGGGCGGTTTATGGAACTGGCAAAAGATACGGGGGTGCATTTTGTTCAGTTTCTGGAACCTAAGAAAGTTGGGCATTATAAGAATAAAGATGTTACCCTTGGCAATGATGATATTGAATTACTGGAACGTATTTTTCTAAAAATGAATTTTTCCGACACGTATCTGTCTTATCCTATAATTACATATCACGGGTATTATCAGAGACGACAGGGCTGTTTTAGTGCAGGGAGAAAGGGCCTTTATGTGGATACAGATGGTGATATTAATCCCTGTACATTTTGCCATAAGAAGTCGGGAAGTATCCTCGATCCGTCCATTGATACACTCTTAGAAACAATGACAGCTGCCGGCTGCCCAACATTTCAATCATGAACTTTCAAGAATCATCCTTTAAACTTTGGCTGTTGGTATCGGCCTTCTTTGTGGCCCGTTATTTTCTACTGGCAGGTATTCCATTTTTGGTCTTTTATGTTTATGGCAGCAAGGAAGTTAAAAGCAGAAAGATCCAAAAGAAGAATCCTTCCGTTGAGAAAATTTTAAAAGAGATATTCTATTCTCTGGGAAGCCTGCTTATTTATGGTTCTGGAATTTGGCTTTTTATAGGGTGGCTGGAGGGCGGGAATACGCTGTACTATGAAAATATCTCAGACTATGGGATCCCTTATTTCATACTGAGTCTTTTTCTTATGATTGCAGTACACGACACGTATTTTTATTGGACACACAGACTTATTCATCACAAACATCTGTTTCGGCATATTCATAAGGTTCATCACCAGTTTTCGAATCCCACTCCCTGGTCTGCATTTTCTTTTCATCCACTGGAAGCCATTGTAAGCATGGGAGTAATTCCAATAATTATTTTTTGTATTCCCTGGCATCAAAGTGCGTTGATTGCGTTTATAAGCTTTATGACGCTGTATGATGTCTATATTCATTTGGGGTACGATTTAAAACAACTGCGACTGGGAAAATGGCAAAATACGGCAGCCGATCATAATCATCATCATCAAAATGCAGGTGTGAATTATGGTCTGTACTTCAGGATATGGGATCAACTAATGGGGACGTATAAAAAATTACCAAAAACAGCATGAATAATGGAAATACGAGCCCTAATTTGGGCCATAGGCTATAGATTCCACTATGGTGGTGGTCTCACAATTCTTAAATAGGAGGGAGGCGTTTTTTCCGTTGATCGTTCCCTCCACAAGAAATTCTTTACATGGGGTAGATTTGGTGTTGCTTTTAGTGAAATTCACATCGCCTTCTCGCAATAGAATATTTACTTCTGCAGTATCTAAGGCCCTGCTGGCTAAGAGCTCCTCTATAGAAGGAGAATACGCTAAAGGTTTGGAGCGCAGTTCCTTCAGTACCCGGCAATTGGGAAAGTAACAGAACTCCGTCCCTGTATCCGTGGTTTTCTTTTTCAATAAAAAAGTAAGGATAAGAATGCCAATGGCTAGTCCTGCCATAAAGTATCCCAGGCGTTTTAGAAAGGCCATGCTAAAAAATTAGGAAATTGATATCACTGTATTTCAGGTCGAACCATTCACCCACAGTTTTATTGGTTAATATACCATGATAGAGATACAGTCCGTTTCGCAGGCCTTTATCAAATCGCAAGGAATTTTCGAGTCCGCCATCCTCTCCAATCTTAAGTAAGTAAGGAGTAAAGATATTACTGATGGAAACCGAAGCAGTCCGTGGATAACGTGCCGGAATATTAGGTACTCCATAATGAAAGACGCCAAATTTATTAATGACGGGTTTATCGTGAGATGTAATTTCACTGGTTTCGAAACATCCGCCCATATCGATACTCACATCAATAATGACCGAGCCTTTTTTCATATGCTCTACCATAGTTTGTGTAACGATGACCGGAGAACGGTCCCTGCCTCTCATGGCACCTATAGCTACATCGCATCGCTTCAATGATTTAAGCAGATTTTTAGGTTGCAGCGTAGAGGTATACACAATTTGGTGTAAGTTAGTTTGTACATTGCGCAGTTTCGTAATGGAATTGTCAAAGATCTTTACATTGGCGCCCAGGCCTATGGCCGACCTTGCTGCAAATTCCCCGACGGTACCCGCGCCAAGTATGACCACTTCAATTGGTGGTACGCCGGTTATGTTTCCAAACATAAGTCCGTTCCCAAGATTGGTGGCAGCCATGATCTCTGCGGCAATAAGAACACAGGAGATCCCGGCGATCTCACTTAATGATCTAACGGCAGGGTAATTCCCATCCTCATCTCTTATAAATTCGAAGGCAATGGCCGTGATCCTTTTCTTTGCCAGTTCTTCAAAGTACTCCTTGGATTGGGTCTTTATTTGTAAGGCCGATATAATGGTGGTTTGCGGATTAATATACTGTATCTCGGAAAGGGTAGGGGGCTCTACTTTTAGGAGTAAGGGGCAGGAGAAAACCTTTTTGGTATCTCGGGAAATGGTGGCACCTGCGTTGGTGTAGTCTATATCGGAAAAATTAGCTCCATCTCCGGCACCCGTCTCAATGAGCACCCTATGGCCGTTGGCTGTTAAGGCGTTGACCGCATCTGGCGTTAAACAAATACGTTTTTCCTGAAATTGATTTTCTTTGGGTATCCCAATAAAGAGCTCTCCTTTTTGTTTTAATAATTCCAGCGTTTCTTCCTGAGGCAGTAGTTCCTGTTTGCTAAAAGGAGAAGAAGGTTGGTTCATAGGAGGATAGGATATAAGTGTTTCCGACCGTATCTCAAAATTACAATAAATTTTAAGAAGGTGTTAGACTAAAATGGAAGGTAGCTAAAGGCCACTTTCCGCACTATAAATGCTATAGTTCGCAAATACGTTGTTAGAAGCATGGAAAATAAAGCAGATCAAAAAACTACAGCATAAAATTAAAGAGGTTCTTTAAAGAATGCTGAAATTGACGAAAAATTTTGGATAGGGTTTTGTTGGAGACTTCTTCGGAAAGGTCAATATTGTCAACCGAGTTTTGTAAAGGCTCACTGTACTTTTGGCGATGCTGTTTTTCCTTCTCTTTAAAGGATCGTAATTCAGCTTCCATGGCCTCCAGGTCTATTCCGTGGACATATTTGTCATACAGTTTGATTCTTACAAAATAGACAAATGGAATTACTACCATACAAACAGGAAGAAGCCATAAAACATTTTCAGTGTCAACGTACTCATCTCGATAATATACAACTTCAAAAATTTGAAAAGCGTACATACATAAGGGGATCAAAATAATATGATACCACCAGTGTTTACAGGTAAAGAACCAAATGACTAGTAAATAAAGGGGTATAAGCTTGCTTAAGAGGAAATATATATAAGTGCTTATATCAGCAAAGTTATTCCTATCTATAACTAGACCAAAAATATTAATGGTTGCATTAGGATCTTCCGGTAAATAGTCGTGAAATTTGAATATAAAAGGTGAAAGGGCAATAAAGATTAAGCCCAGTGTTTCAATGAAAAACCTCCTTCTAGCTAAGCCTTTATTATTGTTTTCTGAATTCATTGGCATCAGTCCTTATTTGGATTTAACGCCAAAAGGGGCAAAATATTGAGCCCCTGAGCAAGTTTATTTTAAAAAAGGCAAAGTTTAAGAGGGTTTAAATTTTAACAATATTCTCTTTTTTTACACCTTGGTCATATAATTGATCATCTTCTGCTGTGTTGGGTGTACAGGCGGATGCTACTAAAACCAACATGGCGGCTAAAGCAAATAAAATTCTTTTAGTGTTCATCGTAAAATAGGTTTTAAATTAAGGACGCATTCATTTTCATCTCAAATATAAGAAATAGAATTCATATTAAATGTGTTTAATCGGAAAAATATTGCATTTTATCGAAGAAATATGCATTTGAACGAACACACCTGCAGTTCACCGAGTAGAAATTTTATGCAATTATATACTTATTTGGAAGATTCAAGCGTAAGTTCGCGAGTAGAGGCGTCTACGATTTTTAAGGTAATATGCTGACAATTAGCAGGCAAGAGATCGGCCACCTTTTCGGGCCATTCAATAAAGATCCATACATCCTGGTTTAAATAGTCTTCCAAACCCAGGTCCAGGGCTTCCGAGGGATCATTGAGGCGATAAAAGTCAAAATGATAGCCCAAAACACTTCCATCCGGGAAATGGTATTCATTAACGATCCCAAAACTGGGGCTGCTGCCCTGTTCTATTCCGCCTAATTGCTTTACCAAAGCCTTAATAAGTGTGGTCTTCCCGGAGCCCATAGGTCCACTGAAACATACGATACAGTTGGTCTTTAGAGAACTCTTCAAAAACAAAGCTGTTTTTAGGAGTTCATTTTTTGTATAGAATATTTTCGTCATAAGTTATAAAAATTGTATATTTCTAATAATTTACATTTTCTTGATTCATATAATTGACATGCCGAAATTTTAAATTACCTATTCTACGACTGACTATTGGGTCTGCGATGAAATAATTTGGATAATGAAAATAAAAGAGCTTGCATATAGCCACGGTAGATATTTAGCAATATTAATTCTTATTCTTCCATTTTTAATATATGCTCATTTATTATTTAGTGAGGTAAATTCAGAGTTTGTTTTTTTAAACTATAGTTTAAGTCATTGGTTGAACGATAATGCAACTTTTGTTTGGATTTTACTTAATGATATAATTCCATTTAGTTTGATTTTAATTATGTTTTTCACTCTTACAAAGAAGTGGAAATATTTTCTGATTCCTCTGCAAGTCTCTTACTTTTTGTCCATTTTATTGACCTTGGATATCTTTCCAACATTTCAAGAATCTATATTCTCACTAAAAGCCATATTGTATGGTTTAATAATTACATTATGTATTCTTGTTTTTGATCGCTTTATTGCTGCAAAATATAGAAAGGCAGCTACCTATTCGAATCTTCATTTTATGATTAGAAAGGATCTTAAGTTAGATCTTAAACTAATACAGGGGAAACTTACCAGCTTACATGCAGAAAAGCGCAATATATCGTTAAGCCACTACTTCAAGAAGCTTTTTTATTTGCATTTTTTAATCGAAAATAATCTAGGAAATATCTACAATTCAAAAGGTGTTAAACAAGAAGAAAGTAAAAATGGGATGGATATAGTCCTACCTGTGCTAATTATTTTTCTTACCGTTTTGTGGTATCTACCGAGCGTAATTCCACGTGATGCAAAGGAGTTTAATTTGGGAGGGTTTATAATTGATAGTAATGGTTTTAATGATGTTCGTACATTCTTCTGGTTTCTCTCCAGAAAATTTATTGTAATAGTTTTTCTTTCTATATGGTTTATAAGCACTGATCATTGGTGGAAGTATACTATTTTCTCTCCTTTAATTTTGTTCTCTTTCCAATTTTGGGAAGCTTTCCAGGATGTAAATGAATTAGATGCCCTTAGTAATGTCCGGGTATTTCCCCTTGTAGTACTTAATATTATTATTGTGATAGCTATTTCCAAATGGATAAAGTACAGAACTGATCTATTATTGGTCTATGAAATTATATGTGAGGAAGTAGAGGAATTATTAGAAGAAATAAAGGGGGAACAGTTAAGTGAATTAATTGAAAAATACAGGGAAATCAAAGAAGTAAATTTGGGTAAAGGCAAGGAGTATTACAACGCCAAATTAAGAGAACTAGAATCTGAGGTATTCCTAAAGCTTGGATTGAAAAAAGTCTGAATTACTTACTTGCCGTCTTTGATCTCGGCTCGAATTTCTTGTATTAGCTTTTGCAGATCTTTTTCGTGCCTCTCTTTGATCTTCTTTTCTATAATCGCTTCTATCTCGTACTGTTTTTTCCTGGAGAGTTGATCAAAATCGAGTTGTTCTTCCGGTTTTTTTCGCTTTAGCATAGATCCTTCCCCGGTCAGCAACCAAACTACATTGAGTTGGGGATACACCCTAAGTATGTTTTCAATGACATCGCTGCCCACAGAGGCATTATTCTTTTTCATGCGCAGTGTATAGCCATTGCTGGCGCCTATGGAGAGATCAAATTGACGTGCGCTTAAGCCTGCATGTTTGATGAATTGCATTAAACGATCTATGGTCTTTAGCATTGTCGAGTAAATAGTCTATAAAATCTTAAACAAATATAAGAAAATACATGAAATTAATTGCTTATTTGGAATAGATTGCGATAATTTGATTATTTATCAGGCAATTATTTGGAAATATAGAAAATAATCTATATACTTATATATATTATTTATAAGCGCGCCTTTGTTCGCTTACTTAAGATCCCTGATAGGATGAATACCATAAAGACATTAGAGCGTTTGCAAAGGGTTCATTCTCTTATTCAAAAGGAGTGCACCGGTTCTCCATACGAATTAGCCAGTAAAATGAACATAAGTGAACGCTCTATTTACAACCTTATAGACTATCTCAGAGATTTTGATGCGATGATCGCATATGACAGAGGACGAAAAACCTATTTCTACCAAAACAATTTTAGTCTTAGCTTACAAATCTCCCTCTCCATTGGTACAGACGATGAGATCACCGAGGTCCTTGGCGGATCTTATCTTGATAATTGATATTACTGCAATGTTAAGTAGAATTCTATCGCGGTTCTAATACTACAAAGGGGATGATCATCTCTTCCAGGGAAACACCGCCGTGTTGGTACGTATTCCTGTAATAACTCACGTAGTGGTTATAATTATTGGGATAGGCAAAAAACAGATCGTTCTTCGCAAAAATAAAAGAGCTGCTCATGGTGATATTAGGTAAATGGATCTTGGCCGGTTCTTTGGCTTCTAACACATCTTTGGCTTCGTAGGACAAGCTTCTCCCGGTCTTATACCGCAAGTTAAGACTGGTCTCCCTGTCGCCAATTACTTTGGAGGCATGTTGCACATTAATGGTGCCGTGATCTGTGGTAATGATCAGCTTCATCCCCAGCGTCCTTGCTTTTTGTATGATCTCTAACAAAGGGGAATTCTTAAACCAACTGACGGTTAAGGACCTGTACGCCTTATCATTAGAGGCCAATTCCTTAATGACATCCATCTCCGTTTTGGCATGGGAAAGCATATCTACAAAGTTATAAACGATGACCGTTAGATCATTCTTTTTTTGAGTGTTGAAATTTTGAACCAGATGTCTTCCCTGTTTTAAGCTGCTTATCTTATGGTACTCCCATTCCAGATCTAGCCCAAGCCTTGCCAGCTGCGATTCTAAAAACTTGTCTTCAAACAGATTCTTGCCCCCCTCATCCGTGTCATTCTTCCACCATTTGGGATATCTCTTTTCCATATCTAAAGGCGTAAGTCCAGAGAAAATAGCATTACGCGCATACTGGGTGGCGGTTGGTAAAATACTGTAATAGGCCTTCTCCTTATTTTTTTTATAAAATGGAGTAAGGGCATCTTCAAAAGAGATCCATTGGTCGTACCGCAAATTATCGATCACAACAAGTAAAGTGGGCTGTTCCTTTAACTCTGGTTTGATCCATTGTTGAAATAAAGTGTGAGACATTACCGGTCCATCCCCGTGGTTAAACCAGGAGGCATAATTTTTCTCAACAAATTTTCCAAAATGATTATTGGCCTCGGTCTTTTGAGATTCTAATATTTCAAACATCCCGGAATCTTCTATCTCCTCCAGCCTTAATTCCCACGATATCAGTTTTTTATAAAGGTCGGCCCATTCCTGCCAGGTATTCACCATGGAAAGGTCCATCGATATTTTCCGAAATTCCTGTTGGTAATTGGAGGTGGTCTTTTCGGAGATCAATCTGGAATGATCCAGTGTTTTCTTCAGAGCAAGTAGTATTTGGTTTGGATTTACAGGCTTAATAAGGTAATCTGCTATTTTAGAACCGATGGCCTCTTCCATTATAAACTCTTCCTCGCTTCGCGTGATCATCACTACCGGCAGGGTAGGTTCTAGCGTTCTTTATCTCGGTTAAGGTCTCCAGGCCAGATAGTCCGGGCATGTTCTCGTCCAGGAAAACGATATCAAATCTATTCTTTTCTATCTCCTCCAGGGCTTCTTGCCCGCTCTTACAGGTTACAACCGAATACTTTTTGTCCTCGAGAAAAAGGATATGGGGTTTTAGCATATCGATCTCGTCATCTACCCACAGTATTGTAATCTTGTTCATTTAGTCCGTATATTTACCCCTTAAAGTATGAAACATTGGCCACCACCAGGAAGCTAAAATTATTTAATGATCCAATTTACGGATTTATTAGAATTCCCAGCGCACAACTATTCCAACTAATAGCACATCCATATTTTCAGCGATTGCGGAGAATTTCCCAAATGGGGTTATCGTATTTGGTTTTTCCGGGCGCTCATCATACAAGGTTTCATCATGCCCTGGGAAGTATGCATCTTATGCAACAGGCTATTCAAGTACTTCGTTATAAGGATGTTGAGATCACTAAGGAAGAGGCCGATGGTCTTTTAGCGGCCATACTTCTCCACGATATTGGTCATGGTCCATTCTCTCATGCAATGGAACACAGTCTTGTGGATGGCATTGGTCACGAGCATATTTCGCTCTTATTTATGCAAAGTCTTAATCAGCAGTTTAACGGAAGTTTAACGTTGGCCATTGATATATTCAAAGGGACCTATCCTAAAAAGTTCCTGAATCAGTTAGTATCCAGTCAATTAGATATGGATCGATTAGATTATCTAAAGCGAGATAGTTTTTACACCGGAGTTGCTGAGGGAAATATTAATTCGGAACGGTTGATAACCATGCTCAACGTAGTAGACGGGGAGTTGGTAATAGAAGAAAAAGGCATCTATTCCGTAGAGAAATTTCTAATCGCCAGGAGATTTATGTATTGGCAGGTGTATTTGCATAAAACCGGTATTGTTGCAGAACAACTATTGATACGCGTCTTGCGAAGGGCCAGAGAATTAAGTGCACAAGAGGTGTTAATTGAGGCTAGTGATGCCTTATTGTATTTTCTAAATAATACGGTTAGAAAGGATACTATTTCCCAAGACATCCTATTAAAATTTTCGGCCCTGGATGACATCGACATATTAGCTGCTCTTAAAAAATGGCAACATCACGATGATTTTATCCTGTCGAGCTTAAGCAAAATGATCTTGCATCGGGAATTGTTACAAGTGAAGATCAAAAAGAATCCTATTGCGCCTCAGAGAATTCTTAAACAGCGAAAGGAGTGTGCCTTAAAATATAATCTTACACAGGAAGAGGCGCGTTATTTTGTGTTCACAGGAACTATCGCGAACATCGCTTATAACAAGGAGGAGGAGAACATAAACATCTTAATGGGGAATTCAAAGATCATCGATGTAGCGAAGGCGTCCGATCACCTCAATTTAAAAGCATTGTCTAAAACAGTGACAAAGCATTATATCTGTTATCCCAAGAAAAGCGTTTCGTAATTTTTCTTACTTTTGTCCGACTGTAACCTAAGACAAAAAAATCAACTCTTGAAATTCACAGCCAGTCAGATCGCAGGTATATTAGAAGGCGAGGTGCATGGTAACCCAGAGATCTCTGTACACAAACTGGCGAAGATAGAAGAAGGAGTTAAAGGATCCCTGACCTTTTTGGCAAATCCAAAATACACCCACTTCATATACAGTACCGAAGCTTCTATAACAATAGTTAACAGAGATTTTAAACCGGAACAAGAGTTAAACACTACCTTGATAAAGGTAGACGACGCCTATAAGTCTTTCTCAAAGCTGCTCGAATACTACAATCAGGTTAAGAACAACAAAACAGGGATTGAAGAACCGGCTTTTCTTTCAGAAACTGTCACTTATGGCTCCGACTTTTACTTAGGGGCTTTTTCGTATTTAGGCAATAATGTAAAAATTGGGGATAATGTAAAAATATTCCCCAACGTATATATTGGTGATAATGTTTTTATAGGAGATAATGTACTCATCTATTCGGGCGCTAAGATTTATTCAGAATCGGTCGTAGGAAAGGGATGTGTTATACATAGTGCCGTAATTATTGGAGCAGACGGATTTGGTTTTGCGCCTAATTCTAATGGAGAGTATGTAAAGGTGCCTCAAACAGGAAACGTAATATTAAAGGAAAATGTGGAAATAGGCGCAGGCACAACTATAGACAGGGCAACCTTAGGTTCAACAATACTCCACAAAGGTGTAAAACTAGATAATCAGATACATATCGCTCATAATGTCGAAATTGGCGAGCATACAGCTATTGCTGCACAAACTGGCATAGCCGGATCAACCAAGATTGGTAAAAATTGTCTTATAGGAGGACAGGTTGGCATAGTTGGCCATATTACCATTGGGGACCGGGTAAAAATTCAGGCACAATCAGGAATTAGTCGCAATGTAAAAGATGATGAATTTTTACAGGGCTCTCCGGCAATTAATTATGGGGATTTTAATAAATCCTACGTTCACTTTAAAAATCTTACCAAAATAGTTGGAAAGATTAATGATTTTGAAAAAAACAATGGAAAATAGGAATATGGCAAAACAACGCACCATTGCGAAAGAAATAGAACTCAAAGGTGTTGGATTACATACCGGAGAAAACGTAACCATGAAGTTTGTTCCGGCCAAGGAGAATCATGGGTATGCCTTTAAACGGGTAGATCTGGAGGGAGAACCCATTATTGAGGCAGATGCCAATTATGTGATCAATACTCAACGGGGAACAAACCTGGAAAAACGAGGGGTAAAGATCCAAACTTCAGAGCATGTGCTGGCAGCACTCGTTGGGCTGGAGATAGATAATGTGCTCATTGAACTAAATGCTCCCGAACCACCTATTATGGATGGTTCTTCTAAGTATTTCGTGGAAGCTTTGGAAAAAGCCGGCATAGTTGAACAGGCGGTAAACAGAGAAGAATATATAGTAAAAGAGGTCATCAGTTATAAGGATGAGGCTACAGGAAGCGAGATCACTATCATCCCATCGGATGAATATAAGGTGACCACCATGGTCGATTTTGGCACCAAGGTTTTAGGTACCCAAAATGCTACCCTGGAGCGCCTATCGGATTTTAAAAAGGAGATCGCAGATGCCAGGACATTCAGTTTTCTGCATGAACTGGAAATGCTTTTAGAGCACGGGCTTATAAAAGGTGGAGACCTGAACAATGCCATCGTCTACGTAGATAAGGAGATCTCCGAATCTACTATGAAAAAGCTGGAAAAGGCGTTTAAGAAAAAGAAACTCTCCGTAAAACCGAACGGAATTCTGGATAATCTCACCCTGCATCAGCCTAATGAGGCAGCTCGGCATAAATTATTAGATGTGATCGGCGATCTGGCGCTAACCGGTACCAGAATACGCGGTAAAGTAATCGCAAACAAACCGGGCCACTATGTGAATACTCAATTTGCCAAAAAGCTCTCTAAGATCATTAAGCTGGAGAAAAGAAATAGCGTGCCAAAATACGATCTGAACGTACCACCTCTTATGGATATACATCAGATCATGGCCATGTTACCGCACAGGCCTCCATTTTTATTGATAGATCGTATCCTGGAGCTTTCGGAAACCCATGTTGTGGGTATGAAAAACGTTTCAATGAATGAGCCATTTTTTATGGGTCACTTTCCCGGAGCACCCGTAATGCCCGGAGTGTTACAGGTTGAGGCTATGGCGCAAACAGGAGGGATCCTTGTGTTAAGTACGGTTCCGGATCCGGAAAATTATTTGACCTTTTTTATGAAGATCGATAATGTAAAGTTTAAACAAAAAGTTTTACCGGGAGATACGTTAATTTTCCATTGTAGTCTGATAACCCCTATACGAAGAGGAATATGTCACATGCAGGCGTATGCCTATGCCAATAATAAATTAGTATGCGAAGCAGAAATGATGGCGCAAATAGCGAAAAAGAAATAATATGAATCAACCTCTGGCTTATATACACCCAGGTGCAAAAATTGCTAAAAACGTGGTGGTTGAACCCTTCACTACAATTCATAATAACGTGGTAATTGGGGAAGGAACCTGGATTGGGTCTAGTGTAACCATCATGGAAGGGGCTCGTATTGGCAAAAATTGCAATATTTTTCCCGGAGCGGTTATTTCTGCGCCGCCACAGGATCTAAAATATAAAGGCGAAGAAACTACCGTTGAAATAGGTAACAATACTACCATCAGGGAGTGTGCGACCATTAATAAAGGTACTGCAGATAGGATGAAAACTAGGATAGGCAAGAATTGCCTCATTATGGCCTATTGTCATATCGCACATGACTGCTTTGTTGGGAACAATTGTATTTTCTCAAATAATTCTACCCTTGCAGGACATGTTACAATTGGTGACAATGTTGTGCTGGCCGGTCTCGTGGCAGTACATCAGTTTGTTTCTATTGGGAGTCATGCATTTGTTACCGGAGGTTCTCTTGTCCGTAAAGATGTACCGCCCTATGTGAAGGGCGCCCGGGAGCCTATGTCTTATGTGGGTATCAATTCCGTAGGTCTTCGCAGAAGAGGGTTCAGCTCGGACAAGATCAGAGAGATACAAAACATCTATCGCATTCTATATCAGAAAAATTACAACAATTCTCAGGCCGTTCAGATTATAGAGGCTGAAATGGAAGCCACTCCGGAACGTGATGGCATCTTACAGTTTATTCGCGACTCCCAGCGTGGTATCATGAAGGGATATTTTAGTACAAATTAGAATTTATGGCAAATACTTCAGACATTAGAAAAGGGTTGTGCATCCGTTATAACCATGATATATACAAGATCATTGAATTTTTACATGTAAAACCTGGAAAAGGCCCTGCTTTTGTAAGAACAAAACTAAAAAGTGTCACTACAGGGAAGGTATTGGATAATACTTTTTCCTCCGGGCATAAGATAGAAGATGTACGGGTGGAAACCAGAAGCTACCAATTCTTATATGCCGATGGAGCTACGTATCACTTTATGAATACGGACGATTATAACCAGATCGCTTTACAGGAAAGTGCATTGGATGCACCTCAACTTTTAAAAGAGGGAGAAGTGGTAACCATTATGTTCAATACAGAAGACAGCTTGCCATTATCTGTTGATATGCCGGCGAGCGTTGTCCTTGAGGTAACCCATACAGAACCTGGCGTTAAAGGTAACACAGCTACCAATGCCACTAAACCTGCAACCGTTGAAACTGGCGCCGTGATCAATGTCCCGCTTTTTATCAATGAGGGAGATAAGATCAAAGTAGATACTGATAAAGGGAACTATATGGAGCGTTCTAAAGAATAGGTTCAAAACATGAAATTCCCAACTCCACAAACACTAAAACAGATCGCCTCTCTCCTGGAGATCAATTTTGTAGGCGATGCGGATTTTCCGGTCTTAGGAATGAACGAGATACATGTGGTGGAGCCGGGTGACATAGTTTTTGTGGATCATCCGAAATACTACGATAAAGCACTGAAATCCAGGGCTACGATAATTCTCATTAATAAAGAAGTCCCTTGTCCGGAAGGGAAAGCCCTGTTGCTTTCCGATGAACCTTTTAATGATTTTAACAAGCTAACCAGGCATTTTCGTCCCTTTGTTAGTGCGAAGGCTTCTATTTCAACTTCGGCTACTATTGGAAAGGATACCATCATTCAGCCAAATGTTTTTGTAGGCAACCATGTAACCATTGGTGAGGGATGCCTTATTCATCCCAATGTCACCATTTATGACAATTGTGTTATTGGAAACCATGTTCAGATACATGCCGGTACTGTTTTAGGATCGGATGCCTTTTATTATAAAAACAGACCCGAAGGATTTGACAAGTTATTGTCTGGTGGACGGGTTGTGATAGAGGATCATGTAGAAATAGGTTCTTTGTGTACTATAGACAAGGGTGTGACAGGAGACACCACGATCAAAGAAGGAAGTAAATTAGATAATCAGGTACAAGTAGGGCATGATACTGTCATTGGGAAAAAGTGCCTAATAGCCTCACAAACCGGGATAGCTGGTTGTGTAGTAATAGAAGATGAAGTTACTCTTTGGGGTCAGGTAGGTGTAACCAGTGCTGCCACAATTGGCAAGAATGCGGTGGTGTTAGCACAATCCGGAGTTGCAAAATCACTGGCAGGAGGAAAAACGTATTTTGGTAGTCCGGCGGAAGAGGCCAGAGAAAAGCTCAAGCAGCTAGCCAATGTGAAGAAGATACCTGATCTGATCAAACATTTAAATCAACAATAAAAGAACGATTGTTTTACAAATCATTTTCAAACCTATATTTTTGTTCTGTTAATTAAAAAACAAACCATGAGTGTATTAGTCAATAAGAATTCCAAGGTCATTGTACAAGGGTTTACCGGTAGTGAAGGTACCTTTCACGCCGAACAGATGATTGAGTACGGTACTAATGTTGTAGGAGGGGTCACGCCCGGCAAAGGTGGCCAGACTCATCTGGATAGGCCTGTGTTTAATACAGTGGAAGAAGCTGTTGAAAAAGTAGGAGCTGACACAACTATCATTTTTGTGCCACCGGCTTTTGCGGCAGATGCAATCATGGAAGCGGCCAGTGCCGGAATAAAGGTCATTATTACTATTACAGAGGGTATTCCGATAGAAGATATGGTGAAGACATACGATTATATCAAGGATAAGGATTGTACACTTGTTGGACCTAATTGTCCGGGTGTTATTACACCTGGAGAAGCCAAAGTAGGTATTATGCCTGGCTTTGTGTTTAAAAAAGGCAAAGTTGGGATCGTATCAAAATCTGGGACTCTGACATATGAAGCGGCAGACCAGGTGGTACGACAAGGATTGGGAATTACTACTGCAATTGGTATTGGAGGAGACCCCATTATTGGAACAACCACCAGGGAAGCAGTGGAATTGTTGATCAATGATCCGGATACAAACTGTGTGGTCATGATTGGGGAAATAGGCGGACAGTTAGAAGCAGATGCCGCCAATTGGTATAAGGCCAGTGGAAGTAAAAAACCTATCGTCGGATTTATTGCAGGTGAAACTGCCCCGGCAGGAAGAACCATGGGTCATGCCGGTGCCATCGTAGGTGGAAGTGATGATACGGCTCAGGCCAAAAAACGAATTATGCGAGATTG
This sequence comes from uncultured Flavobacteriaceae bacterium, assembly GCA_963844995.1. Classification (GTDB taxonomy): domain Bacteria; phylum Bacteroidota; class Bacteroidia; order Flavobacteriales; family Flavobacteriaceae; genus Muriicola. The sequence goes on from CAWJQE010000006.1 coordinate 218,271, forward strand.
CGGTATCCATGTGGTAGACTCTCCCGCAGAAATTGGAAAGAAAGTAAAGGAAGTAATGGGCTAAGATCCCATATCAATAAAAAATCCCGATACGTATCGGGATTTTTTTTTCGCCTTACGCAAGACAAAATGTATCTTTGAATAGAATCTAAAGTAACTTCACATTCATATGAAACTATTAGAAGGAAAGAATGTCATAATCACCGGAGCAAGCAGAGGAATTGGGTCTGGTATAGCTAGAGTTTTTGCTGATCACGGAGCCAATATTGCCTTTACCTATAGCTCTAGTGAAGGTCCGGCAATAGCTTTACAAAAGGAATTAACGGGATTAGGCGTAAAGGCAAAAGCCTATAAAAGTAATGCGGCAAGCTATTCGGAGTCTGAAGCATTGATCGTATCGGTGTTGGAAGATTTTGGCGGCATTGACGTACTGATCAATAATGCAGGGATCACCAAGGACAACCTTTTGATGCGTATGAATGAAAACGACTTTGATTCGGTTATTGAGATCAATCTGAAATCTGTTTTTAACATGACCAAGGCTGTTCAGCGAACCATGTTAAAACAAAGACATGGTTCCATAATTAATATGAGTAGTGTGGTTGGGGTTAAAGGAAATGCAGGGCAGACAAATTACGCAGCATCAAAAGCTGGGATAATAGGATTTACAAAATCTGTAGCACTGGAATTAGGATCGAGAAACATCAGATGCAACGCAATAGCGCCTGGCTTTATTGAAACAGAAATGACCGAAAAATTGGATGAGAAAACCGTTCAATCCTGGCGAGACGCTATTCCACTAAAAAGAGGTGGAAGTCCGGAAGACGTTGCTAACGCTTGCTTGTTCCTGGCTTCAGATCTCTCAGGGTATGTAACAGGTCAGGTTCTCCATGTTGATGGGGGTATGCTAACTTAGACAACCACCGACAATATGGGCTCTTCCTTCTGATGGAGGCAATGGCAACTACTAAATGAATTGAATTAAGCGATTAAAAGAAGCGATACATGCAAACAACTACCCTGGTAGGACTTTTTCTTGCAGCGCTGCTAACCCTATTAATTGTCTTTTATCAATATTTTTATAAAAGTAAAAGAAACAGAAAGCTTCAAATTCCATTGGCTGTTCTGCGCTTTATTGGCGTTTTTGGTGTTTTCCTTTTGTTATTAAACCCAAGCTTTACAAAAACCTCCTTACTAACTGAAAAACAAGATCTTATTATCCTCCTTGATGATTCCTACTCTATTAAATCCGGGGATGCTGAGGAGCAAATGATAAGCCTGAGGGATCAACTGATCAATAACGAGGAGCTTGCCGAAAGATTTGATCTTTCCACGTATTCTTTTGGAGTTGAACTTAGGAATTCTGACAGCTTGTCGTTTGACGAAAAAGCAACGAATATCTCAAAAGCGCTTTCCTCTGTAAATTCAGCGTTTAAAGGAAATACCGCTTCAGTGGTTTTACTGTCTGATGGGAATCAAACTATTGGGGAAGCCTATGAATTTATGGGAAAGGCAGTTAGCTACCCTGTAAATGCAATAGTGGTAGGAGATACAACTACCTATACTGATCTTAAGATCAACCAGGTAAATGCAAATAGATATGCTTTTTTAAAGAACACTTTTCCTATAGAGGTTTTTATCTCATATCAGGGCGAAGCACCCATAAGGAGTACTATTTCCATTCAATTAGATGGTATAACTGTTTATCGCGAGAACTTTGATCTTTCGGGTGAGCGGAATTCTAAGAAGATAGTTACTGCTCTTCAGGCAAATACAGTCGGATTAAAAACAGTAGAAATTAAACTCGATCCTATCCCGGGAGAGCGAAATACCTATAATAATCAAAGACGACTATCTATTGAGGTCATTGATGAGAAAACCAGAATTGGTCTTATTTCTGAAGTGATGCATCCGGATCTGGGGGCCCTGATAAAAGCTATAGAAAGCAACAGTCAACGTTCAGTTGGTTTGGTGAGTCCCAACATATCACAGGAGGAGTTAAGTGAGTACAACATGTTTATTCTGTATCAGCCAGCACCATCCTTTTCGGGGGTTTTTCAATACGTAAAAGATGCCAAGGTCAATACCTTTACAATCACCGGACCCAATACAAACTGGAATTTTCTCAATAGGGCACAAAAAGGAATAGAGCGTACTAACTTTAATCAGGCGGAGGATATAATAGCTGTTTTAAATCCTTCATTTGATCTTTTCGATCTATCGGATTTTTCTGTGGACGACTTTCCTCCGCTTAAGGGAAGCCTGGGCGATATACTTATTACCAGACCTTATGAAAGCATCTTAGATCAACAAATTAAAGGTGTTGTTCTTCAAGATCCGTTATTACCTATTTTATCTGATGAAACCGGTCGGCACGCTTATCTCTTTGGAGAGAACATCTGGAAATGGCGCATACAAAGTTTTAGAAACGATCAAAATTTTGAGAATTTTGACAACTTCATCAATAAATTGATCCTTTATCTCACTACCGATCAAAGGAATGAACGACTTTCAGTGACCAATGAGTTGATCTACCAGGGAATCACTGAAAAAAATATCAAGGCCTCCTTTTTTGATGCTACCTATGACTTTGATGCCAATGCTACCTTGAAGTTAAGTTTAAAAGGTATGAATAACGATTTTGTTGATGAACGTCTATTGTTCTTAAGAGATTCAGAATATGAGGTAGATATAAATGATCTTCCAGCCGGTGAATACGCTTTTACAGTATCGGTTGAGGGGACCGACTTTGCAAAAAACGGCCGTTTTTCTATAGAAGATTTTAATCTTGAACAGCTTTTTGTTTCAAGTGACTACCGAAAACTATCTGAACTTGCAGAAACAAGTTCGGGCAGCTTGTATTTTCCAAATGAGATAGAGAAACTGATAGATTATCTTTCTTCTGATTCCCGCTACCTGCCAACGCAGAAAAGCGTTGAAAATGTCGTATCTTTGATCGATTTCCGGATAATCCTAGGAATTATCATTTTGGCATTCACTGCAGAATGGTTTATCAGAAAATATAATGGTTTAATTTAAATAAAAAACGAATGGACAAACTTCCAAAAATAGCATTACCAGCCGTATTTATCATCATAGTTTTGGTGATCCTAATTTCTAAATCGGCTATCACAATCGGCTCAGGAGAGGCCGGTGTATTATATAAAACTTTTGCTGATGGTGTAGTAACAGATGAGCCTCCTCTCGGTGAAGGGTTTCACATTGTTGCTCCCTGGAATAAGGTTTTTATCTATGAGGTTAGACAACAAGAAGTATTTGAAAAAATGCAGGTTCTTTCTTCCAATGGCCTGGAAATAAAGTTAGATGCCTCTGCATGGTTTGAACCTAAATACGAAGACCTTGGTAAATTGCACCAGGAAAAGGGTGAAGCTTATGTACAAAGGGTGTTATTGCCAACCATACGATCTGCCGCCAGAAGTGTGGTAGGCCGCTATACTCCGGAACAATTGTATTCCAGCAAAAGAGATGCCATACAGGCTGAGATCTTTGAAGAGACCAAAAAAATTGTTGATGGGCAGTACATTCAGCTTAATGAAGTGCTGGTTAGGGATGTTACCTTACCACCCACTATAAAGGAGGCAATTGAAAGAAAATTAAAACAGGAACAAGAATCCCTGGAATACGAATTTAGGTTGATCACAGCCGATAAAGAAGCACAACGTCAGATCATAGAAGCCCAAGGTAAGGCAGATGCCAACCGAATTTTAAGTGCATCTTTAACGGATAAGATTCTTCTGGATAAAGGGATAGAAGCTACTTTAATACTTGCACAATCACCTAATTCAAAAGTAGTTATAGTAGGATCCGGTGATTCTGGTATGCCTTTGATTTTAGGAAATAATTAGTAGGTGTATATTTTTGTAGATTCAAAATAAATTCTACATTTGCTGCAATATGAGAAACAATAATATACATCATCATTCTGATACCAGCCCTCAGGCAGGTTAGGAATGTATTGTTGTATTTACACAATATCCGGACCCGTTTGAGCAATCAAACGGGTTTTGTTTTTCGTTTAAAGCATTAAAAATTTAGAAACATGAATTTAAAAATAGCTATACAGAAATCAGGTCGACTGAATGAAGATTCTCTCAATATCCTCAAAGACTGTGGTATCTCGATCGATAATGGCAAAGATCAGTTAAAGGCTTCAGCGCGTAATTTCCCTATGGAAGTATTCTATCTCAGGAATGGAGATATACCCCAATACCTCCGGGATGGTGTGGTAGATATTGCCATTATTGGGGAGAATGTATTGGTTGAAAAGGGCGAAACACTAGAGGTAGCTGAGAAATTAGGATTCTCTAAGTGCAGGGTTTCTATAGCAGTTCCTAAATCCCTAAAGTATACTTCTATAGCAGACCTTCAGGGGAAGCGTATAGCAACATCTTATCCCAATACAGTAGAGAAGTATCTAAAGAGTAAAGGTATTACAGCAGAGATGCATATCATCAATGGTTCTGTTGAGATCGCCCCAAACATTGGCTTGGCCGATGCTATTTGCGATATTGTTTCTAGTGGAAGCACCCTTTTTAAAAATAATTTAAAAGAGGTGGAGAAGATACTTACCAGCGAGGCCGTATTGGCAGTATCCCCTGAAATAGGTGCTGCGCAAAAGGAAATCCTGGGCAAACTACAATTCAGAATACGTTCTGTTCTGGCTGCCAGGCAATCCAAATATGTATTGATGAATGTACCCAATGACAGCCTCGATGCAATTTTAGAGTTATTACCAGGGATGAGGAGTCCAACCGTCTTGCCTCTGGCAGAGGAAGGGTGGAGCTCTGTGCATACGGTCATCAACAAGGATACCTTCTGGGAGGTAATAGACGAATTAAGACAGGCAGGTGCCGAAGGAATTTTGGTATGCCCTATTGAAAAAATGGTAATTTAAGGTTCCCATGAAAAAGATATACGATCCGAAACGAAATGAATGGGAAGGAATACTTTCCAGACCAACCCAAAAGGTTGGCGATATTGAGGAAACTGTAAACGCCATTTTCAGGGCCGTACAGGATTCAGGGGACGAGGCTATAAGATCATATACACAAAAGTTCGATGGTGTGGCAATAAAAGACCTGCAAGTAGGCGAGGACGCTCTTACTATGGCTGAGGCATCCCTTTCGGAGCCTTTAAAGAAGGCAATTCAAAAAGCGTACAAGAACATTAGACGCTTTCATGAAGCTCAAAAAGCACCCGCTGTAAGGGTAGAAACATCACCAGGAGTGGAATGCTGGCAGGAAAAAAGACCTATCCAAAAAGTTGGACTCTATATTCCCGGTGGTACGGCTCCATTGTTTTCTACAATTTTAATGTTAGCCATACCGGCCAAAATAGCCGGTTGTGATGAAATAACACTGTGTTCTCCACCAGATAAGAATGGTGAATTACCGCCAGCTGTGCTATACACAGCCAATCTATGCGGAATAACCAAGGTTTTTAAGGTTGGGGGCATCCAGGCTATAGCTGCCCTAACATTTGGGACTCAGAGTGTGCCCAAAGTATATAAAATTTTTGGACCCGGAAACCAATATGTAACAGTCGCCAAGCAATTGGCAACTAAGTACGGTATTTCCATTGACATGCCTGCGGGGCCCAGTGAGTTGCTTGTGATGGCCGATGATACTGCAGAGCCAAGTTTTGTGGCCTCCGATCTATTGAGTCAGGCCGAACACGGCACTGACAGCCAGGTGATTCTCGTATCTACCTCGACAAAGCTGTTGGAAAAAGTGGAGAAAGAAGTAGAAGTACAATTGGAGAAACTCCCAAGAAAAGAGATTGCACGTAAAGCGATCGCAAACAGCAAACTTATCTTTGTTTCTTCCGATGCAGAAGCCGTAGCGTTGATCAATGAATATGGCCCCGAGCATTATATTCTCTGTGTTGAGAATGAACAGTTCTATTTGGATAATATCGCCAATGCAGGTTCGGTCTTTATTGGGAATTACACTCCCGAAAGTGCAGGGGATTACGCTTCCGGAACTAATCATACCTTGCCCACCAATGGATATGCAAAACAGTACAGTGGTGTAAATCTTGACAGCTTTATGAAAAGTATCACCTTTCAAAAAATATCTGAAAAAGGCATGCTGTCATTAGGCGAAACCATAGAAATAATGGCAGAAGCAGAAGGATTGGAAGCACATAAAAATGCGGTAACACTTCGTTTGAACAAATTAAAGGAAACAGTAAACTAATTCTTTGAGCCCATGAGTGTGGAGAGGAAATCTTTGAGTTTTGATTTGGATCGACTGGTTAGGGAGAATGTTAAGGTTATGACACCCTATTCTTCTGCACGAGATGAATACATTTCTGATGGCTCTGAAAAGATCTTTTTAGATGCCAATGAAAATCCAAATGAAAATGGGGTTAATCGCTATCCTGATCCACAACAACGATCGCTGAAATCAACATTGGTAAGTATCAAAGGAGTTCAGCAAGAATGTATTTTACTTGGAAATGGCAGTGATGAAGTACTCGATCTTCTGTTCCGCGCCTTTTGCGAGCCTTCAAAAGACAATGTTATTACAGTGCCCCCTACCTATGGTATGTACAGTGTTCTGGCATCACTTAATAATATTGAGAACAGGGAAGTATTATTAACGTCTTCGTTTATTCTGGATGTAAAAAAGATTCTTCAAACAATAGACGCCAATACTAAATTGATCTTTCTGTGTTCTCCTAATAATCCAACGGGGAACTGCATCCCTAAAGACCAAATCAAGGATCTATTAGCCCATTTTCATGGCCTGGTAGTGATAGATGAAGCATATATAGATTTCTCAACAGAAGAAAGCTGGTTGGGTGAGCTATCGAATTATAAAAATCTTATAGTTACTCAAACCTTGTCAAAAGCCTATGGGATGGCTGCTATAAGATTAGGGTCTTGTTTTGCATCCAAAGAGATCATACATATCTTACATAGGATAAAGCCACCATATAATGTAAATGAACTAACGCAAATAAAGGCACAGGAAAGGTTACTGATGAAAAAAGAAGTGGAACTGGAAGTTGCCACTATTATCCAAGAGCGAAAAAAATTGGAAATAGCCCTGAAAACTATTCCCTTTGTACAACACATATATCCCAGTGAGGCCAATTTTCTTTTGATCGTAGTTGATGATGCAGTCAGAAGATATAAGCAATTACTAGACAAGGGTATTATAGTGCGAAACCGTTCCGGACAACCCCTTTGTAAAAACACTCTGCGTTTTACTGTGGGTACACCGACAGAAAATGACAGTTTGATCAAGGCATTAAAAGAAGTAGCATGAAAACAGTTCAGAAAAAAAAGGTATTGTTTATTGACCGGGACGGCACTCTTATTAAAGAGCCTGCCGATGAACAAATAGACTCCTTTGAAAAATTAATTTTTTATCCGGGTATATTTACTTTCCTGGGTAAAATAGCAAAAGAACTTTCTTATGAATTGGTAATGGTCACCAATCAGGATGGCTTAGGAACTGAGTCATATCCCGAAGACACTTTTTGGCCGGTACATAATTTTATTATGGATACCATGGAAAAAGAAGGGATAGTATTTGATAAGGTATTGATAGATAAAACGTACCCACATGAAAATGCAGAAACACGCAAGCCTGCCACCGGACTTTTAACCGATTATTTCACAGAAGAATATGATCTGCATAATTCGTATGTAATAGGGGATAGGCTAACAGATATGGAACTGGCGAAAAACCTGGGCGCCAAAGGTATTTTTATTCAAAATGATCTAGACCTCGGGAGTAATGAGGTCACCATAGATCAAAAGGAGGTCAGATCCCATATTGCTCTGGAAACGGATTCCTGGGAAGAACTATATAAATATCTCTTAAGCGAAAATAGAATAGCCTCCCATGCCCGAAATACCAAAGAAACCCAAATTTCTATTCAATTGAATTTGGATGGGACCGGGAATTCAAATATTTCAACCGGACTTGCCTTTTTCGATCATATGCTCGATCAGCTGGCGCGTCATGGGCAATTAGACTTAGATATTAAGGTTGCCGGAGATTTAGAGGTAGATGAGCACCATACTATAGAAGATACGGCTATAGCCCTGGGAGAGGTGTTTTATGAGGCCTTGGGCTCTAAACTGGGAATTGAACGCTATGGTTTTTGTCTTCCTATGGACGATTGTCTGGCACAAGTTGCCATTGATTTTGGGGGCCGTAATTGGTTAGTTTGGGAGGCAGATTTTAAGAGAGAAAAAATAGGAGATATGCCTTCAGAAATGTTCTATCATTTCTTCAAATCTTTTACGGATGGAGCCAAGGCAAATCTCAATATTAAAGCGGAAGGAACCAATGAACACCATAAGATAGAAGCTATTTTTAAAGCCTTTGCCAAGGCGATCAAAATGGCCGTAAAAAGAGATCAGGAAAAGATGATCCTGCCTTCTACAAAAGGTATGTTATAAGTGGGTACTATGAAGATCGTGATCATTGACTATGGAGCAGGAAACATACAAAGTATACAGTTTGCTTTGCAGCGAATTGGCTATAAAGCTATTTTGAGCAGTGATAAAAATATCATTGAACAGGCAGACAAAGTAATATTTCCCGGGGTTGGAGAAGCAAGTAGCGCCATGACCAAATTAAAGGAAAGTGGTTTAGATACAGTAATACCTAAGCTCAAGCAGCCAGTATTGGGTATTTGTCTAGGGATGCAACTTATGTGCAGGTATTCGGAAGAAGGAGACACTTTGGGCCTAGGGATATTTGATGTGGATGTTGTAAAGTTTTCGAACAATGTAAAAGTGCCTCAAATAGGCTGGAATCAGATCACCGACTTAAAAACGCCTCTTTTTAAAGATGTTGCGGAGAAGGAATACATTTATTTGGTCCATAGTTATTTTGCGCCATTGTGCGAGGAGACAATTGCGGTTTCTGAGTATGACCTATTGTACAGCAGTGCCATGTGCAAGGATAATTTCTGGGGAGTACAGTTCCATCCGGAAAAAAGCAGCGAGGTAGGGGAACGAATTCTTAAGAATTTTGTGACCCTCTAAATCTTATAAGATACAAGTAATGAGGATTATTCCAGCAATAGATATCATAGAAGGGAGTTGTGTCCGACTCTCCAAGGGAGACTATTCCACAAAGAAGGTATACAATGAAGATCCCTTGGAAGTTGCCAAAACATTTGAGGCACATGGTATAAAGCACCTGCATCTGGTAGATCTGGATGGCGCCAAGTCTAAGCATATTGTCAATTACAAGGTCTTGGAAAAAATTGCCTCCGGGACCTCTTTAAAGATCGATTTTGGTGGTGGTCTCAAATCGGATGAGGATCTTCGTATTGCCTTCAACTCGGGAGCAGATCAAATTACCGGTGGTAGTATTGCAGTAAAGGACAGGCAGACGTTTCTTGCATGGTTATCGAATTTTGGAACAGAGAAGATAATTCTGGGGGCCGATGCTATGGATGAAAAGATTGCCGTTTCCGGATGGCAAGAATCCTCAACCGAAGATTTGATCCCATTTATCCAAGGCTATCAAAAAGAGGGAATTCAATATGTTATTTGTACAGATATCAGTAAGGATGGAATGCTGGAAGGACCTTCTTTAGTGCTTTACGAAAAGATCCTGCAAAAAACAGCACAGATTGAAACCACTGTAAATCTCAGCGGTTCAAAGAATGATCAAATGCCGGGTATAAAGCTGATCGCAAGTGGGGGTATTGCAGAATTTAATGATCTGCACGCTTTGAGGGACCTGGGTTGTGAAGGAGCTATAATTGGTAAGGCTATTTATGAGAATAGAATCAGTTTGAAACAATTAGAAGAATTTATCTTAACATCATGAAAGACAACAGATCGGACCTGGCTAAAGATATTGTTGAGAACGCCATTTTTAGAATGGAAGAAAGCCTGCGCATGATCTCCAAAAGTATGGCCCTCTTATCTGTTGAGGAACTGTGGAAAAAACCAAATAAAGCCTCCAATAGCATAGGAAATATTATTTTTCATCTTAAAGGAAATATCACACAGTATATCCTGGCCGGATTGGGAGGACAAGAAGATAACAGACAACGTGATCTTGAATTCTCTGTCACGCATGGGTATGGGGCAAAAGAACTGGACCATATGTTGGAGGAGCTTATTGAAGAGGTTAAAACGGTATTAAATGGAATAAAGGATACTGAATTGATCAAAACCTATTCCGTGCAGGGGTTTAAATTAAGTGGGCAGGGCATTGTATTACATGTAGTTGAACATTTGTCTTACCATACAGGTCAGATCGCCTTCTGGACCAAAATTCTAAAGAATAAAGATCTTGGCTTTTATGAAGGCTTAGATCTGAACACAAAAAATAAGAGATAAATGCTGACCAAACGGATTATTCCTTGCCTGGATATTAAGAATGGGCGCACCGTAAAGGGTATAAACTTCGTGGATCTTCGCGACGCAGGAGATCCTGTAGAGTTGGCACAGCGGTATGCCAAAGAAGGTGCGGATGAATTGGTCTTTCTTGATATTTCGGCTACTGAAGAAGAGCGTAAGACCCTGGCTGATTTAGTAAAAAGGGTTGCTGAAAAGGTAAATATTCCCTTTACGGTGGGCGGCGGGATCTCTTCAGTTGAAGATGTTAGTACGCTGTTATATAATGGGGCAGATAAGATTTCTATCAATTCATCTGCTGTTAAGAATCCGGATCTGATTAATCAGTTGGTTGCAAAATTTGGTTCGCAATGTATTGTAGTAGCAATTGATGCTAAAAAAGTAAACAATACCTGGAAAGTTCATTTGGTAGGTGGAAAGGTGCCCACAGATATAGATCTATTCGATTGGGCCAAAGAAGTAGAAAAGCGGGGCGCGGGAGAGATCCTCTTTACTTCCATGGATCATGATGGAACCAAGAATGGTTTTGCCAATGAGGCACTTGCACAATTATCTGAGACCTTAAATATTCCCATCATTGCTTCCGGTGGGGCAGGGAATATGGATCATTTTGCCGATACCTTTTCCAAGGGAAAGGCCGATGCTGCTTTAGCGGCCAGCGTTTTCCATTTTAAAGAAATTGAGATCAGGGACCTTAAGAGTTACCTGATTGAACGGAACATCCCTATGCGGTTATAATACGATATAAGGACACTAAAAAACTTAAAATGAAAGTAGATTTTACCAAAAATAAAGACGGCCTTGTGCCGGCTATCATTCAGGACGCCAGCACAAAAAATGTTCTTATGTTAGGCTATATGAATCAGGCAGCTCTGGATAAAACTTTAGAAACCGGAAAGGTTACTTTTTACAGCCGGACTAAAAAGCGACTTTGGACAAAAGGCGAAGAGAGTGGTCATTTTCTTAATGTAAAGGAAATAAAAGAAGATTGTGATCAGGATACATTACTTGTTTCTGTAACGCCTAACGGACCTACCTGCCATAAAGGATCGGATACCTGCTGGAATACAAAGAATAAGGCATCCTATGGCTTTCTGACGCAGCTGGAGGGTGTTATTGCCGATAGACAACTCAATGCCACTTCTGAAAAAAGTTATGTAGCCTCGCTTTTTGAAAAAGGGATCAATAAAATTGCACAAAAAGTAGGAGAGGAAGCGGTAGAAGTTGTTATTGAAGCCAAAGATTCTGATGATGAACGTTTCCTAAATGAAGGAGCCGACCTCCTTTTTCATTATCTGATCTTATTGCGAGCCAAAGGAGTAGGCCTGGACGAGGTGGTAAAAGTTTTGGAGCATAGACAATGATCAATAACCTGGGCTGCTGAGTAATAAACCATGAGCTACCACCAAACAACAAAGAATTTTTCAAAAACCAATTCTTCTTTTTTCATCCAAACCAGGGGCGATCGCTTTCTGAACATAAGACTATTTAGTTCTAGTAATAGTTCATAATGAGACATCCAAGAGCCTTTATCATAGGGTTTTACAGCCCATTCATCTTTTGTGGGTAAATAGTATTCACCTCCTTGAAATAGTAAGGCAGTAAACGCCTCAAAATGGAGCCAGAACCCTGCAACACAATGCTTGTTAAAGGGTTTAATAACCACCCCAGAATGTTGATATGGTGCAAATAATTGCGCTTTAAAACAAACTTCTTGGGTAATGTCTTCAGATTTCACATCTAGTATTGCCAGTTGTTCTTTAGCTTCCTCTACAAATGGAATCTTCAATTGAGTATTCTTAAGTTTCTCTAATTTAGAATAAAATGTATCCTTTCTGTTGGGGCCTATAAGTTGATACATTGGTTCACCAAGTGCAGGATCTATTAAATAAAATTTATAGGTCAATTCCAAATGAAGGATACCTCCATCTCTGGTATCTTTTAAAAGGAAGTCGATTTCACCTATGGTCCGGTTGTCTCTTTTTACGGCCACATTATGTGCTATGAGTTCAAAAATGACCTGGCCTTCCAAACAATTCTTGAAAATAAGCTCCATTTTATGTCCCAAACGCATGTTGGGAGCAACTAAACTTGTATCTACGGCAACATAATCGATCTCAGGAAATACGAACTGCTCTATACCAAATTGCCGGTCTAACCAAAGCGGTGGAGTTTTGACAAAAGCTTTTAATAATTTAGACGTAAGAGGTACCATTGAAACGAAAATAGATCAAACCGTTAAGGTTTCTATAAAAGATCCGGGCATTTTATGAAATGTAGTATTTTTATAGGATGGCTATGATTACAAGAACCGGTTTCCGATTCACTGCATATAATGCTCCGGATCAAACCCCGTTTGAAAAACTTTTTGAAATTTTTCAAGAGCTGATCACACATACCTCCGGGGATGTTGATGAAGCCCTCGATTGGCTTCGTGAGCTCGACAAGGAATACGACCTCACTGATGAAGACTACACCATTGACGACTTTATAGAAGACTTGAAGGCCAAGGGCTTTTTACGGGAAGAAATAGAGCAAGGTGAAGGGGGAGATGGAAAAGGGAAACCCGGGGAAGGGTCTTTATCTATTACCGCGAAAATGGAACGCATCATAAGGCAACGGGCCCTCGAACAGATCTTTGGTAAGATCAAACGAAGCGGTTCAGGGAATCATAGAACCGGGAAAGCCGGAATTGGCGATGAGCATACGGGCGATTTCAGGGAATATCACTACGGGGATTCACTAGATAGGATATCCATGACGGAGAGCTTGAAGAATGCACAGATACATCATGGCCTGGATGGATTCTCACTTACTGAAGATGACCTGGTTATTGAAGATACTCACCACAAGGCGCAAATGAGTACCGTGCTAATGATAGACATTAGCCACAGTATGATCTTATATGGCGAAGACAGGATTACGCCTGCAAAAAAGGTAGCTATGGCACTGGCAGAGTTGATCACTACCAGATACCCAAAGGACACCCTGGATATCCTTGTTTTTGGGAACGATGCCTGGCCAATTCCTATAAAAGATCTTCCATACCTCAAAGTTGGGCCATATCATACAAATACGGTGGCCGGATTACAATTGGCAATGGATATGTTGCGCAGAAAAAAGAATACGAACAAGCAGATCTTTATGATCACTGATGGAAAACCAAGTTGTTTGAGATTGCCAGATGGTACATATTATAAAAATAGTGTGGGACTAGACGATTTAATTGTTGAGAAGTGTTACAATATGGCCAGGCAAGCACGTAAGTTACATATCCCTATTACGACCTTTATGATTGCCCAGGATCCTTATTTAATGCAGTTTGTAAGGCATTTCACCGAAGCGAATAAGGGGAAGGCACTGTTTACGGGCTTACAAGGTTTGGGGGAAATGATCTTTGAAGATTATGAACAGAACAGACGAAAGAGATTAAAATAATAATTGCTAAAGAATACAGAAAACAATCATTGCATATGAAATTAGATCACAAAAAGATAAAAACTTTAGGAGCATTAAAAAAAGCAGGATACAAATCCATTGGTATTAAAGATGAGTTGCGAAATAATTTAAGAGAAAGGATCAAAGAAGGAAAAGATTCTTTTTTTGGGGTCTGGGGCTACGAAGACTCTGTGATCCCGGAATTAGAACGAGCTATCCTCTCTCGGCATAACATAAATCTTTTGGGGCTCAGAGGGCAGGCTAAAACACGTCTGGCAAGGCTTATGGTTCATTTGTTGGATGAATATATCCCCGTAGTTGAAGGATCTGAGATCAATGATGATCCCTTAAAACCTATCTCCAGATATAGCAGACAACTTATTGAAGAAAAAGGAGATGAAACGCCCATTTTCTGGTTACACAGAGATGAACGGTTCTACGAAAAACTTGCCACTCCAGATGTAACTGTGGCCGATCTTATTGGAGATGTTGATCCAATAAAAGCGGCTAATCTGAAATTATCGTATGCAGATGACAGAGTGATCCATTTTGGGATGATCCCCAGGGCCAATCGCTGTATTTTTGTGATAAATGAACTTCCAGATCTGCAAGCCCGTATACAGGTTTCTTTGTTTAATATTTTACAGGAAGGCGATATTCAAATTAGGGGTTTTAAACTTAGATTACCACTAGATATTCAATTTGTGTTCACTGCAAATCCGGAGGACTATACCAACAGGGGTAGTATTGTTACTCCTCTTAAAGACAGGATAGGATCACAAATTCTGACCCATTATCCGAGAGAGATAGCCACTGCCAGAAAGATCACTACTCAGGAAGCTCGGCTAGACGAGCGCCAAACAGATACGGTATATGTTCCTAATTTGGCCAAAGACCTTTTGGAACAGATAAGCTTTGAGGCCAGAACCAGTGAATTTGTGGATGCTAAAAGTGGAGTAAGTGCCCGCACGAGCATAACTGCCTATGAAAATCTTCTTAGTACTGCAGAGCGAAGAGCACTTTCGCAAGGTATTGAAAAGACAAGCGTTCGACTATCCGATTTTATGGGTGTCATTCCTGCTATTACCGGTAAAATAGAATTGGTCTATGAAGGGGAGCAGGAAGGTGCAGATACAGTGGCCCTTATGTTGATCGATGATGCCGTTAAAAGTCTATTTCCAGCTTATTTCCCTGCTATTTTGAAATTGGAACAAAAAGATACGGACGGCCCGTATGATGATCTTATTCATTGGTTCTTTGATCGGGAGGGTATTGAATTACTGGATGACCAATCCGATGTAGAGTATCAAAAAGCTCTTGATAGTATTCCCCCGCTACAAGAACTAATACGTAAACATCAACCTAAGGTATCGAAAAACGATTCTTATTTTTTAATGGAGTTTTTACTTTGGGGTCTGGTAGTTAACAAGAAATTGAGTAAGCACAGGTATACCAAAGGATACCAGCTTAAGGATCTCTACGGAGGATTTATTAGTAAACTATAGAAAAACCCCGCCTAGAGCGGGGTTTTTTTGTGCTGCCATAGCACATAGGTCTCATGATTCTTTCATGAGGTCTGTTATTTATGGACCCTGTCAAAACGATATGGGCCTATACGTTCCCTTCTATGTATAAAAGTTGCAAAAGTTAAGATCAATAAAATAAATTGAAGACTGAGAATAAAGATACCAACCGGCAAAAATGTTGAAGGTAAAACAAGATCTGAATACTCAAAATAGCTTAAAAGGATATAAGAGGTTTCCGCTATTTTAAACAGATATACCAAAAAAATAGCATACATGATATATTCTAAATTTCGGGTAATGTTCATATGGGCATGAGGTTCCTTCTCTAGTTGATACAATGCATTTAAATACCATGCATGAATGAGCATCAGCAACGAGAATATGTAGTTATCTACTTTTAGAAAATAGAAGTTATTGGTATATAGACCGTAGAAACTGAAGAAAATTAACAGAGGGAGAATACCCAAGCTTAGTACAAAGCACTTTTTCCATGTGATAAGTCGCATAATGTGCTTCATAAAGTAGGTGACTTGGGATTGTATTGTTTTTCCGATCTTAGAACGGGTAGTTAGAGACCTTTATTTCAAACAAATCGGTGAACGGTAAGGAATGTTGAGTATGCTTTAAAAAGTGTGGTGTATACGCATTGTTCAATCGTCTAAGTTTAGCCAATTGCTTTTTTATCAGGTCCTTTTCATCGGAAAGATCTTAAAATAAGTAATACTTCGCCAGAGCCATTCAAAGGGGCCGTAGTAAAACTTTCGCATCCACCAAGTACTGAACATCATTTGAAGAGCAATGAAGATTATTGACAAAAGGAAAATATATGAATTTCGTATTTGACCCAGGTAGCCAAGTCCCCAGCCATAAAAAATAAAAGTTCCAATAATACTTTGTACCACATAATTGGTCAATGCCATTCTGCCATAAGGTATAAAGTGTTCTAGCCATCGTTTTAGCCTGCCGCCCCTATATGCCATCAAAAAAAGGCTTAGAATAATCAGTGTCATAGCCAAATTATTAAGATCGAAGGCAGTGAGACCATTCATGGCATACCAATTATCAAAGGTCACATTTGGGCCCAATTGAGCAAAGAAAAAGACAGCAATAATGATTGACAAAACGAATAACCCTAAGGAACTATAGAGAAGACGTTTAATTTCAGTTCCATGGGTTAGGAAATTTCTGAAAAATTGAATGCGACCAACAAACAGCCCCAATAAGAAGAATCCAAAAGTTAAATACCCCCTGGAAAAGATCCCTAATTGAAAATCCATTTTCATAATATGCCCATCCCAGGCATTGCTCTCTGAACACATCATAGATGGACCCGTTCATCAAGGTGTTGTAGTAATTTATTATCACAGGACTGTCTGGTGTAAATTCACCGTTAGTAAAAAGATTGTCCCCACCAAAAAATATAAAGATCAGAGATCGTCCTACACCTAAAAATAACAAAGTGCATATACCAAGTACCCACCTATTATTTAGTTTGTAGAAAGGGATCAAAAGAATCCCTAAAAGAGCGTATATGGTAAGAATATCACCCCTGTAAAAAAGACTGTGAACATATCCGATAACTAATAAAACCAGCAGGCGCCATAAAAATCGTCCTTCAAAATTTAACCCTTTTTGCTGTGCTTTGTCCATTTGTATAAAAAAACTTAAGCCAAACAGGAAAGAGAACAAAGCAAAAAATTTGCCTCTGAGAAAGAGGAAAATAAAACCATCTACCAGATAATCAAGAAAGCCCAGGTGAGATGCTTCCATGGCGCCCTCAGGAACGGGTGCAGCCACATAATTCTCAACCATATGAACAATCACAATACCTGCCAAGGCAAAACCCCGCAAGGCATCCACAATTTCGATCCTTTTTAAAGCAGGATTGATGTTCATTGGTTATTCCAAATAAGTAAATTTAACCCCTGTGTGAGCATTTGAAGACCTTAATCAGATTAAAAGAAGGATCTTACTTCCTATTAAAAAAAGTATTCCTCTTATTAAATTGGGATATTAGACGATCCACAGTTTACGTTCGGACAATCGGGCAAAAAATATCAGTAAAATCGCAATACTAATAACCATCAAAGGAATGATGATAGCTTCTGTTTGGCTGTAAACCTCCGTGGCATTGGTCATAAAAAATCCATACCCAGTTTGCACCAGTACGCCGATAAGTGACATGCCAAGAGCAGATTTCGCCCATTTTTTTCGCAGCAACAGGCCAATACACCCAGCGGCACCAAACCAAACTGCTATGGCAAAGGCGGCGGTTACCCATGCCGGAGTACTTTCCATTAAGTTAACTTGTTCAGGGGTCATTTCAGCCTTGATCGCCTCTTTCATAAAGGCGCTTCCTAAATAATTCATGACGCCCATTAGGTTCCATAATAATGCTAGCACACTGACTATCCAGAACCATACCGGAGGTTTCGAAGTTGTATTTTTATTCATCTTAGTTGGTTTAATTGTTGTGTCTCCAAAATACAAAATTTTTAAATAGCCGGTTGATAGGAATAGGAAATACCAGTTATGGTTCCATCCAAACATTGATACTATTTTGAATGTGTCACCACCTATTTTGATAAGTCAGGGAATAGTTATATTTATGGACTTTACAAGAATAATGAAGAGGAAGAAGTATACTTATTTAGTATGGGTGCAATACTTAGGATTCAGGTACAGTGGATGGCAAAAGCAGCCGGGACAAAAAACCCTGGAAGGAATGTTACTTAAAACGCTGAAATTCATTGATCCGGGTAAACAATATAAAATTCTTGGAGCTGGAAGGACAGATGCTAAGGTCTCTGCCTTAAAAATGGCATTTCAATTATTGACACCTGTAGCTCCTATTGAAGACTTGCCAGCCTTTGTGCAAGATTTTAACAAGAACCTACCGTCAGACATACGAATATTAGAGATGCAGGAGGCAAATCCTGAACAGAACATCATTCAAAATGCCAAGATCAAAGAGTATTTCTATGTTTTTTCATATGGTAGCAAGAATCATCCATTCTGCGCACCTTTTATGGCCAATTTTCTCGATGAACTAGATCTTCCTTTAATGATGAAGGCTGCCAAAATATTCGAAGGCACACATAATTTTCAAAATTTCACTGCGAGGATTCAGCCCAACACCAAGGTAATGCGCACTATAGATCACTGTGAAATTTCAGAAAACAAGGAGTTTACAGCCAATTTTTTTCCTAAAAAGAGCTATTTGCTTTCAGTTAAGGGATCAGGATTCATGCGATATCAGATAAGAATGATGATGGGCGCCTTAGTTCTTTTGGGCAAGGGAGAATTAGAGTTTAACATTCTTCAAAAAGCACTCAATACTGACGATAAAATGTTAATTCCATATGTTGCGCCGGGTTCTGGATTATTTTTAAAGAACATGAAGTTTCAGTAGCGCTATTTTGTTTATATCTTTAAGGAAAGTCTAGATATATGGCCAAAATGCAATTGCCAATTAAACTGCTTCACAAAAAGAGGTCAAAGATCCATAAGAAATTAGGGAAAGCACCCGGAACCATTACTTATATGGGTGATCGGGACAATGCAATAAGCACTCTGGATGTGATCGCTTATACTGAAGATTCGGTGGATGAATATAGTCCGGTGAATGTAGAAAAGCTCCTTGAAGAAAAAAGCGATGAAATAAAATGGATCAACCTGGTTGGTTTAAGCGATGAAGGCTTTATCGAAAAATTGGGTAAAGCTTTTAACCTAAACCCTTTGGTTCTCGAAGATGCGGTGCATACAGATCAACGCCCCAAGATAGACGAATATGACAACTATATTTTTGGGGTCTTTAAGATGATATATTTGGATGCCGAACAGCAAATTGTAGTAGAACATGTAGCCATTACTTTATTCCTCAAGGAGGTTCTTGTTTTTCAGGAATTAAAAGAAGATGTATTCGATTCGGTAAGGAATCGTCTAAGAGGAAAATCAGGCAGAATTAGGAGCAGGGGGGCAGACTACTTGTTCTTTGCCTTGTTAGATGCCATCATCGATAATTATTTTGTGGTCCTTGAAGGCATTAATGCGCGGATAGAATTATTGGAAGAAGAGGTCTATCAAAAGCCAAAACCAAAAACTGCCCATAAAATTCAGGAATTAAAAAAAGAGGTGTTGCGGATAAGGAGATATATTGCTCCTGTAAAAGAGCTAATAGCGAGGCTTATTGATACGGAACATCCTTTAATAGCCAAAGACACAAAATTATATCTGCGAGATTTGCTTGATCATTGTTTGGAGATCAATGAAACCCTTCAGATTTATCGTGAAATGGCCATGAGCCTGATGGAAATGTATATGAGCAATGTAAGCAACAAAATGAATGAAGTAATGAAGGTGCTTACTGTCATGGCCTCCATCTTTATACCACTTACGTTTATAGCAGGTGTCTATGGAATGAACTTTGACAATATGCCTGAATTACATATGGAAAATGGCTATTTTGTTGTTTTAGGTGTAATGTTTGTGATCCTTATATTTATGATGATATATTTTAAAAGGAAACGTTGGATCTGAGCCAATAGAAATCAAAACATCTTGAGTTAGAAAATCTTCTTTTGTAATAAATTGTACCTTTCTCTGAAAAACTAGTGTATGCCTTTATGGGGATATCTTATAATCTTTCTTGTAGCAGCTTATTTCCTAATAAGTCTGTTGGTCTATATTTTGCAGGACTACCTTATGTTTAAGCCCGAGAAACTGGCTGAAGATTTTCAATTCTATTACGAACATCAGGAGACCGAAGAATACAATGTAGAAACCAGGGATGGTGCTGTGATCAATGGCCTGAGGTTTAAAGCGAAGGACCCAAAGGGAATAGTGTTTTACTTAAAAGGCAATTCTAAAAGCATTAAAGGCTGGGGGAAGTTTGCTGTTGATTTCACCAGACACGGGTATGACGTACTAATGGTTGACTATCGCGGATTTGGCAAAAGCACCGGAAGGCGCACTCAAAAAGCCATAAAACGCGATATGCAAGTGGTTTATGACAAAATAAGACAGAAGGTAGATGAAAAGTATATTATTCTTTACGGTCGATCTCTGGGTTCTGGATTTGCGACCAAGTTAGCCTCCATGAATAATCCCAGGATGCTTATTCTGGATGCACCTTATTACAGTTTAAAAAACGTAGCAAAGAAATATATTCCATTTATGCCCTTATCTCTCTTACTTAAATTTCCGATGCCTACCTATAAATGGTTAAAATATGTGAATTGTCCTATACATATCATACATGGTACAGATGATAATCTTATCCCCTATAAAACCAGCGTGAAACTATCCAAGATCAAGCCTTCACAAACCACCTTGTATACGGTAATAGGAGGGGGGCACAAGAACTTAAATACGTTTGAAGCCTATCATAAAATGCTCAATGATATCATAACTTCAAAACCAGAAAAAGTGAACCTGGAGGGATCTAGTATTCATGTAAAACACAATGTGTCCAAGCGCCATGCTTAAAGCAAAAAGGGTCTTATTGGGCCTAATGGCAGGGATACTAATTATTTTGACTATGCTCTATTTCTTACAGGAAAAACTAATTTTTTTACCGAGTAAATTGCCCGCTAATTATAGCTTTTCCTTTGGCGAGCCCTTTGAAGAGTTTTACCTGACTACAGAAGATGGTTCAAAGCTGAATGCCCTACATTTCAAAAGGGAAGATCCTAATGGGGTGATCCTGTATTTTCATGGGAATGCCGGTGACCTATCTCGTTGGGGACAGGTGGTTCAATATTTTGTGAAGTTGAATTACGATGTGGTGATAATGGATTACAGAACCTATGGTAAAAGTACTGGAAGCTTAAGTGAAGGGGCTTTACTAAGTGATGCACAGCTATTTTATCAATACGTTGCTGCACAATACAAAGAAGAGGAAATTATTGTATACGGCCGATCACTTGGGACGGCCATGGCCTCTTATTTGGTATTGGAGCATACACCATCTTTATTGGTTCTGGAAACACCTTTTTATAGTTTGCTTGATATAGCACAGGATAGGTTTCCAATTCTTCCTATGAACTACCTTTTAAAGTATCAATTTAAGTCGTACCAGTATTTACAGGCAGCTAAGTGCCCCATTGTAATACTTCATGGCGATCAGGATAGAGTGGTGCCCATCCAATCTTCGGAAAAGCTATACCATAGCCTGGAAAACAAGGATGCAGAATATATTACCATTGAAGGAGGAGAGCACAATAATCTGAGCGCTTTTCAAACCTATATGGAAGCCATTAATTCATTGTTGATTTCAGATAGAAAAATTAAAACAATAGATCAGGATTCTGTTTATAAATAAAATTAGTTTGCAATACTAGATAAGACAAAGTTGATCACTCTTATTCAAATAGATCTGAAGATAAATATCGATCTCCGCGGTCACAGATTATAGAGACAATGACCCCATGATCTAGCTCATCAGCTAGTCTGAGTGCTGCTGCCGTGGCGCCCCCACTGCTCATCCCGGCAAAAATTCCTTCCTCCTTTGCAAGGCGTTTAGTCATTTCCCTTGCCTCCTGTTCGGTAACTTCCAGAATTCGATCTACTCTTTTGGGATCAAAGATCTTTGGCAGGTATTCTTTAGGCCATTTGCGTATCCCCGGTATGCTGGAATCGTCCGTAGGTTGTACCCCAACGATCTCAATTGATTTTCGTTGTTCCTTGAGAAATGCAGACGCCCCCATGATAGTTCCTGTTGTACCCATGGAGGAGACAAAATGGGTTAGGTTCCCCTTAGTGTCTCGCCAGATCTCAGGACCCGTGCTCTTGTAGTGCGCCTTCCAATTATCGTCATTTGAGAATTGGTTTATCATTATATATCCTTCCTCCTTTACCTTCGTTTCAGCATGGTCTCTTGCTCCTTCAATACCAATATCAGCTTTAGTTAAGGTAACAGTAGCGCCATACGCTCTCATGGTCTGAACCCGCTCCAGGGTTGCATTTTCGGGCATTACAAGCTCAATAGATAATCCGTATAAACTTGCGATCATTGCCAAAGCAATTCCCGTATTTCCACTGGTGGCTTCAATTAATTTAGAATCCCTTGTAAATGTTCCCCTTTCCAATCCACTGGCGATCATATTCAGAGCAGCACGATCTTTTACGCTACCTCCCGGATTTTGACCTTCTAACTTGAAAAACAAGCTTACATTTGGGTTGGTATTCAAGGCTTTGGATGCCACCAAAGGGGTATTTCCTATTAGATCTGTTAGACTATTTGCCATTATTATTGGTTCTAATTTTTATGTCAGGCGAATGAAATACCTTTGAATTTGGGGGTACAGACTCGGTTAACCAGGCATTTCCCCCAATGATAGAATTTGCTCCAACGACGGTGTCACCTCCAAGTATAGTGGCATTTGCATAAATAGTTACGTTATTTTCTATGGTAGGATGTCTTTTTGTTTCACGTAAATCTTTTGCGACATACAATGCTCCCAGGGTGACTCCCTGATATATTTTCACATGATCATGAATCACCGCTGTTTCGCCAATGACCACTCCAGTAGCATGATCTATAAAGAATGATTTACCAATATGAGCTCCCGGATTTATGTCAACTCCTGTTTGTCTGTGGGCATATTCGGTCATTAATCTGGGAACCAGCGGAAACTTTTTCTTGTACAATTCGTGTGCCAACCGGTAAATAGCGATGGCGTAAAATCCAGGATAGGCCAGATATACCTCTTCTAGAGAGAGGGAAGCCGGGTCACAATCGGCTATGGCTATAGCATCCAGGTTAAGTTTCTCTAATACTGTTGGAAGGGTTTGAATATATTCATTCCAGGCAGAAGAACAGGGTTTATGAGGATCCCAACAGGCCATTTCCACCAGGCGATCGAATTGTCTGGCCAGTTCCGGCAAATTTTCATCAAAAGGCGTTTCTATATCAAAAAGGGAAAGGAATAGCAGATCCGTAAAAGCCTCGGTTTCTTTTTTGAGTCGAAATCTAAGGTTAGGCTGTGTCTTATGTGCCTTTATTTTGTTAATGATAGTAAGGGTATCCATATACGTTGTTTTCAAAATAAAATTAACCATTAATTAAAAAGAGCCTCCTACAAAAAGGTTAACTTTAATATAAATCTGAAGAATAGACATACCTTATGGAGAAAACCGTCATAAAAAAAGAGGCTTTTGCCTTTTTGATGACCCTGGCTGCAAACAATAACAGGGATTGGTTCAATGATCATAAAGATCAATACAAATTGCTGGAGGCCGAAGTAAAAGGATTTTATCAGCAGTTAATGGAACAGATGCGGCGCCATGACGATATTGAGCGATTAAAAATGTTCCGTATTTATCGGGATGTGCGCTTTTCAAAAGACAAAACCCCTTTTAAGACGCATTTTGCGGGCTCGTTCTCCAGAGCAGGGAACAGATTGAGGGGCGGATATTACGTTCGGCTTAAGCCGGGCGAAACATTTATCGCTACCGGATTTTGGGACCCAAATAAAGAAGATCTCTTCAGAATAAGAAAGGAATTGGAAATGGATGCTACTGTGTTCAGAAAAGTAATTGAGGAACCTTCCTTCAGAAAAACCTGGGGGAGTATTTCGGGTGAGGAACTTAAGACAGCTCCTAAGGGCTTTGAAAAAGATCATCCGGATATAGAACTCATCCGTAAGAAGCAATTCATTTTTGTCAGGAATTTTACGGATGCGGAAGTATTTAACCCTGATTTTCAGAACGAAATAAACGATTCCTTTAAAAGGATACGTCCTTATTTTGATCTGATGAGTGATATACTCACCACAAACCTCAATGGAGAATCTCTGTTAGACTAAAGGTGCAAACTCAAATAATTGGACCTGATCTTTTATTCTCTCAACCACCATATTCATCATTCTCTTATTCAGCGCTGAAGAATTTTGGATATAGGCTTCATATTCTTCAACCGTAAATTGGCCAATGATCATACCCTTAAGTGAATTCCGGAATTTCATATCTTTTTGAACCGCATGTTCTATGTATTCCAGTCTTTTTGGGAGGTTGAGTTCGTAAAAGGAGTTCTTGTGCTTATTGGCATAATTTCTGAAAGCTGCGACCAAAAGGTTGTTCTGGAATTTGATGATGGGCCTTAGTGTGGCATTTTGAAACTGCTCATCCAGACTCATCTCCTCAGTTACGCGGGCATTTGGCAATAAGGGCCGAAACCTCAGAAGCTCGGTAGATCTATCGTTCATCTTTGAAGTTTTATTAAAATTAGAGAATCCAAATAGCGGCATTCTAGAAAATTGAATTACTTGTTAACGGCGTTATAAACAAAATTAAAACTCCTGTTTAAAGAAGTTCTTTGGCTATTTCCTGCCAGGAGTTCATTCGTTCAAAATGATTGGTGTGGATGTTATGTGGTGAAGTAAAAATCATGGACCTTCCCTTAAAATTCTCTAAATTATGACTGCGATCATCAATAAGGATATCTCCTCGCAATATCTTTTTGTCTCCACACAGGATTCGATTTCGCCAGTGAATAAAAGGAAAATGTTCATCGAGCCATTGGTGCTTTTCTAAAAGCGAATTAGGGAATTGCATGGCAGCAGAGGCCACATAGACTGAATGTTTTTTGTTGAGTTCCCCCAATATTTCTATACTGTCCTTTATTGGCCGCAAATTTCTGAAGAAACCATCTTTATAGTAATGTTCCCATATGGAATCTTTTCTTTCTACGGGTACCTTTTGCCATACCTCGTACCCCATGCACTCTTCTCTTGTAAGGGATTCTTTAAAGCGATCATTGTAATGCTCTATATGGGCAGTGTAAGTATCTGCCATAACCTCGTCCATATCTACAAATAGGATCATCCGACTTAAATTTTCGCTAATTTCTTAAATTCCCAAAGATTAAAGAGGGTCCTTTTGATATGTTTAACAAATGGATTAAGCAGCCCAGACCTGTCAATTTTTGGGAGTTGACAATTTTATCTGTTCTGAATTATAGGATTGATAATTAATGCCAAGTATTGAGTTTGTGTTGAAGGCGGATTTGAAATTGTGGTACTTTTGTACTAAAATACAGACTATGCGATTTCACACAAGGAAATGGGTAAAACCGGAAGATTTAAATGCCAATGAGACCTTATTTGGCGGGCGTTTGCTTTCTTGGATCGATGAGGAGGCTGTTCTCTATAGCATTATTCAATTAGAGAACAAAAAGGTAGTTACCAAATATATGTCAGAGATAAATTTTATGAGTACGGCCCATCAGGGTGACATTGTGGAGATTGGTATTAAGGTGGTGAAATTTGGTAAGACCTCTATTGTGCTGAAATGCGAAGCACGCAATAAAATGAATAGGGAGACCATCCTTACTGTAGACAATATCATTATGGTGAATCTTGATCCCGATGGTAAGCCTTTAGCTCATGGAAAGACAAAGATAGAATATGTAAAAGATCGGCTTGCAGAAGATGACGATTAGGTTACCCCATTTCTTTGGCAACTGCTTGTACCTGGTCTAAAACGCGCATCAGGTTTTCTCCCCACAGCTTACCTATCTCCTCCTCAGTATACCCGCGTTTTACTAACTCTATGGTTACATTCAGTGTTTCAGATGCATCAGACCAACCTTCAATACCACCTCCGCCATCAAAGTCGGAACTAATACCCACATGATCAATCCCTATTAGATCAACCATATAATCGATATGATCCACAAAATCTGACACATTTACTGCGGGCGGAACATCTGTTCTGGATGCCGCCAGTTCCTTGCCCATGGCCATTACTTTAGGGTAGTTTTCCATAAAGGCTCCCTGTTGTTCCTTGGTAAGAGAACGAAATTGAGACCTTTCATACCAGGGAAGACCAAGGGAATCGGCTACCTGCTTATAAAGTTCTTTCATATAGGCAGAATGGGCCTCGTCCTTTTCAGTGTTCAGATAAGAACTAAATGCTACGGTTTGTACCACTCCACCATTCTCCTTAAGCATTAATAATTGCTCATCATCCAGATTTCTACTGTGGTTACAAAGGGCTCTGGCGGAAGAATGTGAGGCTATTATTGGTGCCTTGCTCAGTGCTATCATCTGCATCATTGACGCCTTGGAAGGATGAGAAATATCAATCATCATTCCAACTCTATTCAATTCATTTACAGCTTTTTCACCTAGTTCACTTAAACCATTATATAACCATAGGCTATCTGCTTCTCCCGTATTAGAATCTGAAAACTGACTATGGCCATTATGAGAAAGGGATACATAACGGGCTCCCAGTTTTTGGTATTTCTCAAAATTGGAAAGATCTTCTCCCATTGGGTAGGCATTCTCAACACCTATCATGGCAACCTTCTTGCCAGATTTATGGATAGATCTTACGTCATCGGAGGTAAGAGCAAGCCCAATTTGATCTGGTGCGATCTCTTCACACAGTCTGTGAATAGCCTCAAATTTGGACATGGCATTCTCTTCGGCACGGGCATAGCCGGCTGCATTCAATGAATCCTGTCCTGTATAGACAATTAACCAGGCCACATCCAGTCCGCCTTCAGTCATTTTTGGCAAATTAATCTGGGTTTCCAGACGTTGCGTATAGTTTACGCTATCCGTAAAATTTTTGACGTTGATGTCGTCATGTGTGTCGATCGTTATGACAGCTTCATGGATCCTTTTTGCTTTTGATACAAGATCTTCATTGTCAGTACTTTTGGAATCTGCACAGGATAGCATCGTTAAAATGCATAAAAATTGGATGAAATACTTCATTAGACGCTTTTTTAGACCTACAAATAAAGCAATTTGACAACACAATTCACAGCCTAGGTAACATTTAATTGCCAGCCCCCCTTTAAAGGGGGATTTTAGTGAATATTATTTTGACCAAACCCAACATCTTGAAATCAAATAACCTACTTAGCCAAATTTCCGATCTAGAAGCAGCACTTAACAGTTTCTCTTTTGAAGAATTAACCACGGCAGAAGCTACTCGACTAAAAGAATCATTTGATAAGTTTAAAAATGAATTAGAGGGCAAGATCTGGGGAAATGGGCCGGAAGAAACTGAAAACAATTTACAAAACCTCGATAAGAACAGATCAAGAGCAGCTGCAGACGAGAAAGAAGCACATCTTATAGCTAAAGTGAGCCATGAACTCAGAACTCCCCTAAATGGCATTGTTGGCTTTACCGATCTCTTAAAAGAGGGAACTTTAAACGAAGTACAGAAAGAACAGGTCCATGCCATTCAGGCCGCCTCAAGATCTTTGATGCAGATCATCAATGAGCTATTGGAATATTCAAAACTCGAGGCCAGTTCAGAGGAATTTGATATACTTCCTTTTAACATTCACAATCTCATCAAGGAAGTTGCGTATTTGTGTGAGACGTTGATAGTTGATAAAAAGATCGCCTTCTTAGTAAAAATAGACCCAAACATTCCTGTAAATCTGCTTGGCGATCCTTCCAAGCTATCCCAGCTACTTCTCAATCTTTTGGGAAATGCCATCAAATTTGTGGATAAAGGAAGTGTCTCGCTTAGCGTGTGGTGTACAGAACTTCACAATAACCAGTGCTCCTTAGAATTTATCATTGAGGATACCGGTATCGGTATCCCTCAGGAAGAACTCAGGCATATCTTCGATGCATTCCGGCAGGCAGACCAGCATACCTTTTCCAAATATGGAGGAACCGGACTTGGATTAAGTATAGTAAAGCAGATCGTTGACGGGCTCGGCGGCACTATTTCTGTAAAAAGTAAACAACATAAAGGAACACAGTTCACCATGACCCTGGATTATCCCTTGGGCCAAAAACAACCTTTACAAATGAAAGCCAATAAGAAAGAAAACAAACAGTCTGTTGATACTTTAAAGGTCCTTGTTTTTGAGGATAATCCCTTAAATCAGTTCCTTATAAAAAAACGACTTAAGAGTTGGGGCTGCACCTATTTCCTTACTGAAAATGCCGCAGAAGGCCTGCAAATATTGGAAGAGGAGCTTATAGATGTTGTATTTATGGACCTGCATATGCCGGTGGTTGATGGCTATGAAATAACGAGACGGATAAGGGGTAATCAGGAAGTGAGGATATCACAAGTCCCCGTTATTGCCTTAACGGCCGATTTCACAGTGCGGGATAAAAACAAAGCCAGTAAAGATGGAATCAATGATTTCATCTTAAAACCTTACACTCCTGAAGAACTGCTTGACAAATTGATTCAATACGGATTTACAAAGCCGGAATCAACCGACTTTCAAGGGACATTGGAAGTCAGCAAAGAAGATGCTCTTAATGCAGACGAGTTGACCAAACTAGATCTAACTGAGGTATTGGAAGATTGCATGGGGGAGGTAGACATGCTCGCAGAGTTGGTAGAATTGTATAAGAGTAATGCTCTAGAATTTATTGGCAAGGCCAAGTTACATCTCCAAAACAAAGACTTTGAACAATTACAGTTTTCTACTCATAAATTAAAATCGGGTTTGGCAATGATGCAAACTCAGAACCTGCTCATCCTAGTACAGCAATTACATGAGCACTGCATGAATGACAGGAATTATGACCAAATGAATTTTCTGTACCAACAATTTCTAACAGAATATCCCATGGTAGAATTCGCCCTGGATGCCGAAGTAACCCGATTAAAAAAAGAGAAATAAAAAAACCAATCATGAAAAAGATACTGTTAGCAGACGATGATGAATTATTGGCTTCATTGCTCAACTATCGCCTAGACAAGGCGGGGTACAAAGTGCACTGGTCCTGCGATGGCAGGGAGGTTAAGGAAGAATTGGAAAAAGAGATGCCAGATATCATTGTCAGTGATATTATGATGCCATATTTCTCCGGCCTCGAACTGGTCGATTATGTCAGGAATACCTTAGGGTCAATGGTACCTATCATCATTATCTCATCGGCAGGGAATGAAGAGAACGTACTATCTGCCTTTGAATTAGGAGCTAATGATTTTATCTCCAAACCAGTGAGTCCATCAGAACTATTGGTGCGCGTAACAAGAGAATTAAACAAAGTTTAGTTATTGAATAAGATAGTGTTCACATACCAATCATTTACACTCATTAGTGTTCCAAAGATCCACACGGATCTTTTGTGGGATCTTAGTGTATTGTTTGGAAGTTTGTGTTTACTCTATTTTGCTTTTATCTTCTTCTTTAGAAATCGTTTATCTGCGAAGACAAAGAACATTAACGATCGTAGAAAACAACTTACCCCAATCATCAGTAATTTTCTCTTTTATGGTGAGGATGCCAGTAAGGAAGAAAAGTATGAGTACATAGAACTAAAGGTGGAGATGCGGGAGTTTATAAAGGACCCCATCAATCGCAGCGTTCTTAAAGAAATACTTCTAGACCTTCAACGCGATCTTACCGGGGATGCACGACTACGATTATTATCCTTATATCAGGATTTTGACTTACATCTGGATGCCTATCAAAAATTAAGTAGCTGGCGCTGGGAGGTGGTTACCAAAGGTATTGTTGAATTAACACAAATGCAGGTAGAACAGGCCTATACCTTTATTAAGAAATATATTAATCACAAAAGAAGTGTGATTCGCAAGCAGGCACAGATCGCAACTGTTTCCTTAAAACACGAAGGCATAGCTCACTTTCTCGACACAAACAAATACGCCATCTCAGAATGGCAGCAGATTAAGATATTAGAAATCCTAAGGGATCAGGAAGATTTCATTCCTCCACCATTTGGTGCCTGGCTTACATCTATGAATAAGGATGTGGTTCTTTTCTCACTTCGACTTATCCGACATTTTAACCAGACAGACGCAAATAGTTCAGTTACCGAACTGTTAAAGCATAAGGATGATGAAGTAAAACAAGCGGCCATTGAGTGTATTAAAGAATTTGGGATAAAAGAAGCGATTCCGATGTTAATGGCGTCGTTCAAAAGATCGAAACAGACTACCAAAATATTTATCCTTGATGCACTTGGCGTTTTGGGCTCAGATGAAATAATCCCATACCTGTTTGAGATCTATGAAAATGAGAGAAATTTTAATGTGAAGAGCAAAGCTTTGAGTAGCATCAATGCGATATGTCCGAATACGGTACTGCCTGAGGAAAATCTCGATCCTGCCATCAAAATTGCTTCAGAAATGGCTGCTCAGGAAGAATTAATAGTTGAAGAAGAACCCATAGAAAATGAGAGTAAGGAGGATGTACATCCCCATGAAACAATAGAAGAAGAAGAAGTGGTGATCACGGAAGAGTCAAGTGAACTATTCCTGGAGGACCTTGATGTTTTTGAGTATTGTTTTATGGAAGAGCTCAACGAGATCCTCGACAATTCTGAAATTGAAGATAGCAGTATTGAGGTTAAATATTTACCTCTGGATTTCTTACCCATCGTAGTTCAAAAACAACCAATCATGGCAAAAAAGAAAGAAAAAAAGAAGCAAAAAAAGAAGCAAAGAAAGAAGTCGAATTCTAAATTCAGTCAGTTGGATGTATCCTTTGAGGAAGTGCACCCGGACGAAGGTTTTAGAAAAGAACTAGAAGATATTCTAAGTAGGGTGGAGGTCCCGGACCTGGAAGGGAATATTGAGGTAGAATACCTGAATTTTAAATTTTTACCCTTTGTAATAAATGAGGAAAAGGAAGTGGATAAATTGCCTGCCCTTCTCGAAGAGATCAATGCGATGGAAGTTAATGGGATTGAAATAGTCTTACCGGAACCAAATAAGGAGAATGGTGCTTTAGAAGCGGAGGAAACCTCTGCAACAGAACAGCATGAGGAAAGCACTGATGCATGTTCAATGGTAGACTGGGATGATCTGGACGAAGAAATAGTGACTTCCAAAATCAATGGGATTGAAAGACCTCCAAAAGAAGAGTGTGTTGAACAAAAAGATGCACCCACTTTTGGTTTTAGCATTTTCGAAGAACTATTCCGCCATTGTGATATAGAATCTAAACTCATTTTAATGGATGAGATACTAGACCTTGGCGATGAGAAGGAATTGTATTTTCTACAAACCTTATCCAAAGATTCTAACAGGGATGTTCGCAAAAAGGCAAAATCTATCGCCTCCAGCTTAGAAGAAAAACTCAATACTGAACAAGTTGATAAGCTATCCCCCGAAAGCATTGTAAAATGGGCTGATACAGAAAAGGTGAAGCCTTCAATTTCTTTGAATTTTGATTTGGATGACCATGAATTTATAAAAGCAAAGGATCTTAAGAAGTAATGGACAACGGCCTATTCAACATACTGTTAGAATATTTGAACATCGTGTTTTTGACGTTCTCAGCCGTATTATTTGCGCTGTATTTTCTCATGGCCTATCTGGCAACCAGGAATTCAATTCATTATAAAAACAAAAATAGTTTTGGAGATATTTCAAAGACGATGGGTTCACCCTTATCTCCCAGTATAACAATTATTGCTCCGGCATACAATGAGGGCCTAACGATCGTGGAAAACGTAAGATCGCTCCTTTCCCTTCAATATGTGAATTACGAGGTTATGGTCGTGAATGACGGAAGCAAGGACGATACGCTACAAAAACTCATAGAAGGTTATAAACTTGAAAGGATCGACAGAAAGATAGATCCGGAGATAAAGTCGAAACAGATTAGAGGCATCTATAAATCTACCCAACGTTCATTTTCCAAACTTACCGTAGTAGACAAAATGAATGGTGGTAAATCTGATGCCTTAAATGCAGGGATCTATTTATCGGAAAATAAATATGTTGGATGTATTGATGTTGACTGTCTAATACAACCCGATGCACTATTGCATGTAGTAAAATCCTTTTACCAACACTCAGAAAAACGGGTGATCGCAGTTGGAGGGGTCATTAGGGTGGCCAATTCCTGTAAAATTACCGGAGGTACACTGGAAGAGATACGTTTGCCTAAGAATTGGCTGGCAAAATTTCAACTACTTGAGTATACCCGTTCTTTTTTACTTGGTCGAATGGCATGGGCGAGATTAGATAGCCTTTTGATCATTTCCGGTGCCTTTGGTTTTTTTGATCGGGAAATTGCTTTAGAAGTAGGTGGCTATGATACGAATACGGTAGGGGAGGACATGGAAATTATATTTAGGATGAGACGGCATATGCACGATATAGAAGAGCCGTATCATGTGGCCTATATCCCTGATCCTCTTTGCTGGACAGAAGTTCCCGAGGACATAAAAATATTTATGAACCAGCGAGATAGATGGTCCAGAGGAAATTTAGAAACCCTCTTTACTCATAAGGACATGTTCTTTAATCCTAAGTACGGCAGGTTAGGCATGTTGAGTTATCCCTATTGGTTCTTTTACGAATGGTTAGCACCTATTCTGGAATTTCTGGGATGCATTGCAGTCATTGTGTTTTTGTATTTAGGGATATTGAACTGGGACTTTTTTATAGCCATAACGGCTACCATTTATAGTTTTTCTATCATGTTCTCCTTCTATGCAATACTATGGGAGGTGTACTCGTATAATCAATACTCAAGGACCAAGGATATTCTAACCCTAATGATCTTTGCTATCATAGAACCCATTGTTTTTCATCCTATAGTAGTATGGTCATCCGTAAGAGGGAACTACAAGAAATTATTTAAAATAAAATCTGGTTGGGGCTCACAGGTTAGAAAAGGATTTGCAAAAGCGTAAAATATGCAGGTAGATATTAACATAGGATCTAAAAGAAAGGGGTTAAAAGACTTTACTCGTCTTGTGTTGTCCTTTTTCTTTTGTCTGGGGGTTATGGCGCTTTATCAGAATACCAGACTTTACTGGTCTGGTGTGCTAGATAGTATTCTAAATAAGAGCTTTTTTCTTTTAATGGTGCACCATCTTGGTTTTGCTTCCTTAACTGCCCTAATTCTTGCATTTTTATTCAACTTCCTGGAACGTATAAAGGCAAATCTTGGATTTAAAACCGTTACAATAATCTTGTTATTGCTGTTGGTTACAGAAGGGTTGCTTACTAACTACTACGTAGACTACTATGAGATCTTAGGAGCAGGCTTTTATGACAGGATCCAAAATAATGGTGGTCTCAGGCTTTTTTATGGAACACCAATTCTATTATTGGTTTGTTCCGTCTTTATGTACCTATTCTATAGGATCACCACCAATATTTATTCGCTCATCAATAGAATGTATCCGTTCACTATTATACTTTTCAGTCTTTTCCTGGCCACACTGATCTCCAGGAAGAATCCGGTGAATGAAAATAAAACGCAGTATATCTTGTATCATCAGGCCAAGGCCACCTTAGATTTTAATAAATATGAAGGGACAGTGGAATACCCATTGTTAAAACCCTTCGATCCGCCAAATGAGTTAGCCGGTTATTTTTCTTTGGCTGAGAAAAAACCAAATCTGGTTTTTATTATAATGGATGGCGTAGGTGCTGATTTTGTAGGAGAAAAAGCGGTTTATAAAGACTTTATGCCTTATGTGAACTCATTGTTGAATGAATCCTTGTATTGGCCTCATTATGTTAGTAATACAGGTGAATCTGTAGCCAGTATTCCCTCTATTTTTGGATCCTTGCCTTTTGGAGAAAATGGATTTACCAACAATGTGTCCAGAACAGACAGAGAGACACTATTTGGACTTCTGAAAGCTAATGACTATCAAACTTCCTTCAATTTTGGAGGTAATAGTTCTTTGGACAATCTCGGAAAATTCTTATTTGAAGAACAAATAGATATGTTGGTGAGCAGAAAGGCCTATGGTCCTTCGTATTCTCAGCAAGAGGCCGATGCTGCTGGTATTTCACTGGGGTATCCTGATGGGGAATTATTTCGCAAGTGGTATGAGGATTTTCAGAGTACCTATCATCCAAGACTCGATGTCTTCCTTACTCAAAGCACCAAGAATCCATTCAATATTCCACAGGAAGAGAAATACG
This sequence comes from uncultured Flavobacteriaceae bacterium, assembly GCA_963844995.1. Taxonomy (GTDB): domain Bacteria; phylum Bacteroidota; class Bacteroidia; order Flavobacteriales; family Flavobacteriaceae; genus Muriicola. The sequence goes on from CAWJQE010000006.1 coordinate 252,459, forward strand.
GAAGAGAAGTTGAAAAGATCTTGAGTTCAGGAAAGTTGACAAGTAGAAATAAAAGACTGATCAATAAAAATGATGAGATCTTTGCCAGCCTTTTATATGCAGATGAGGCTATAAAAGGATTTATGGAGAATTACAGGCGCAAAGCCGAATTTCAAAACACCATCTTTGTGATTACAGGGAGCCATAACCTTACAGACCTGCCACAGGCAGATTATCTGGGACGATATAAGGTGCCACTGATCATCTATAGTCCTCTTTTAAAATCGCCTGCACGAATAGCTTCTTTGGTAGCTCACACGGATATACTGCCTTCTATAACAGGTTTGTTGCATTCAAAGTACAATATCCCTGTTCCCGATGAAGTTTCCTGGTTGGGTGATGGCCTCCTGCATCAAGGGTTTTTTAAAGCCGATAAAAAAATTCCTCTATATCGTCACAGAGGGAATATTCAGGAATTTATTGAAGGAAATCATTGCATTTCCGGCTCTTCATACTACGAGATAGGAGCCGACCTAAGTTTATTCAGGCCGGAAAACGAGGAGAATAAACAGACCATCAAAGAAGACTTCAGAAAATTTAAGGCAATTAATAGTTATGTAACTGTAGAGAACAAGTTAATTCCGGTGGCAGAGGACGCGAAAGTTATAATTGAAAATCCTGATAGCAAGTCGGATATGGTCTGGATCAATAGTGTATTTAACAGCGATGATTATGATAGGGCCTATAAGACTGCACGCGATCTGGCTATAGAAGGAAAACGGGAACGTGCACTCCTGCTTTGTCAGTATATCCTGGAAGAGGTACCGGGACATGCAGATACAGAAATACTAATGGGTCGTATTCATGCCTGGAACAAAGAATACGCACAAGCAGCAACTATATTAGAAACTGCAGTTAAGAAGTACCCTGTATACGCAGATGGGTATTCGGCTCTTCTTGACGTCTATTTTTGGTCGGACACCAATTATAAAGTAGCTGATTTGAAAGCACTGATACGAAAAAACCGAATTGAGAATGATGAATTGCACAAAAAGATAAAACGGGCTGAAGAAAAAATGAAAAAAGAACAAACCTTGTTCGACAGCGGTAATTTAGGCTTCCTCGATTTTGAAGATGATATATATGAATGATATAAAAACTAAGTTGAAACATATTTGCCGTGGATTACTTCTATGTAGTTCTCCATTGCTGTTGCATGCTCAGGAAATTTCGTATACAGGAGATCCTGATGCATCGTTACAACGAGCTATGACGCTTGCCTTTGAGGGGAATAGGGTGGAAGCAAGGGATACGCTCACCAATATTTTAACTGCCTACCCAGATTATACGGATGTTCGAAGTCTCTTGGCAAAGACCTATAGCTGGGATGGAAATTATGATGAAGCACGAAAACAATTTAACCGCATAACCTCAGAGGAAAGACAACACAAAGAAGTTTGGATAGCTGCAATACGCAATGAGATGTTTGCTGAAAACTTCTATTTAGCACTCGGACTTGCTAATAAGGCATTATTGTATTTGGCACAGGAAGATGACCTGGTACAACTACGAAGTGAAATCCTTGAGAAACTTGAAGGTATTAAAGAACATACTACCGCAAGCAGCGCTTCTGAGAAGACGGTAGAGGAGGTAAAAAAGTATAAAAACAGTATTACTCTTTTCAGCTCTACGGATTTTTTTGATGTTGTATTCGATCCCATGTTTTATTCCGGTATCGAATTTATGCATGAAACATCCATTGGAAAGATCATTCCAAGAATTAATTATAGCAATAGGTTTGATATAGACGGTATACAATATGAATTAGATCTATACCCAAAAATATCAAAATCCTTATACGCATATTTAAATTATGGGTATAGCCAATCTGAGATATACCCAACCCATAGATTTGGAGGCGACCTTTATGCGAACCTTCCTAAGGGCATAGAAGTGTCTCTTGGGGCAAGATATTTATCATTTATTGAGAGTAATGTCACGATTTACACTGGATCTGTGGGACTCTATAAAGGGAACTATTATTTCTCGCTGCGACCTTATGTTACTCCAAGGAATAATAATACTACCGGTATTTCCGGCATTCTAATGGCCCGTAAATATTTAAAAGATGCCAATAACTTTATAGGGTTATCCGGAGGAATGGGCTTTATGCCAGAATTCAGACAGTTTTTGGCAAACAGTAAATTGATCGCCGAGACGGTTTTATTTGTGGAGTCTCAACAGCTTATGCTGGAATACCAGTTTTCCTTTAAGGACAATCCATCCCTCTACCGTGCCAATCTTGGTATGACCAGACAAGAACTTGTTTTTGCATCTGGAAATTATTTTTATGCGGTTTCAGCAGGGTTACGATACCAGGTTCGATTTTGATTTGGCAATAACAACCTCAAGTTTTGCGTTATATACAACAACTATTTGCCACTACACCACAAACTATTGTTGAAAAAAGATAGAAAATTTATGTTTACTATGTAATCAATGAGTCCCAAGTCTCATTTAATAAACCCAAACCAACATGTTATACGATACCTACGGCGAGGAGTACTTAAATTTCCTCAAAGATTTAAATGAAATCCTAAGTATTAATGAATTAGCTGAACTCGATTACTTATAGATGTTTTGGTTAATCTTGAAAACCCTACTATTATGGCAAATCCAAATTATGACAATGCAGCGTATTTAAATTTCATTGAAGATCTAAATGAAATTTTAAAAGATTTTGAGATCAGCAGACTTAGCTGCTCTTAAGTGTTTAGTGTATATATTGTTTCAGTAAAAAAGGGAGCCTAATGGCCCCCTTTTTTAATTCAAGTACATTTTTTGTTACCCTAAATATGCTTTTAGAAGTTTACTTCGGGTATTATGCCTCAGTTTTCGGATAGCTTTTTCACGGATTTGACGTACTCGCTCTCTGGTTAGATCAAAGGTCTGTCCTATTTCTGCAAGAGTCATTGATTGTTGATCACCTATTCCATAATATAGCTTTACCACATCCGCTTCGCGAGGGGATAAGGTATCCAGAGCCCTATTGATCTCAGTATTCAGAGATTGGCGCATTAGGCCTTTATCTGGTTTCGGTGACTCTCCTGAACGCATAACGTCATACAGGTTAGAATCTTCTCCTTCTTTTAATGGTGCATCCATGGATACATGGCGGCCCGCATTCTTCATGGACTGCTTTACCTCAGTTACCGTCATATCTAGTTCCTGGGCGATCTCCTCGGCAGAAGGAGGCCTTTCATGTGCTTGTTCCAAATATGAAAATGCCTTCTTTATTTTATTGATAGATCCGATTTTGTTCAGAGGAAGTCGAACTACTCTCGATTGCTCTGCCAAAGCCTGTAAGATAGACTGACGGATCCACCAAACGGCATAGGAAATAAACTTAAATCCTCGGGTCTCATCAAAACGCTTAGCGGCCTTAACCAAGCCTACATTGCCTTCATTAATAAGATCCGGGAGGGTTAGTCCCTGATTTTGATATTGCTTTGCTACAGAGACGACAAAACGTAAATTTGCATTTGTCAATTTCTCTAGAGCTAATTGATCTCCGGCTCTAATAAGCTGGGCTAATTCTACTTCTTCGTTAGCAGTGATCAAATCTATTTTACTGATATCCTGCAAGTACTTATCCAAGGATTTTGATTCTCTGTTGGTGACCTGCTTGATTATCTTTAGTTGCCTCATATATGCTTAATGGATTTAAAAATTACATCCTATCATAATACACTTTTATTCTGTCTTTTCCAAAAGTACCCCCCTATTGTTATACATATTTTATGAGAACTTTAGTATTTGGTCATTACAGTGATGGAATCCCCTGTTCATGTACTGTTTTATCCGATAATTCGGAATGTAAAAAGTACCTTTGAAGTCCATTGAACGTATTTATATGAGTAAAACTGCATTAAAAAAGTACCTGGCCGGACTCAAAAAGAAGGATCTTGAACTCCAGATCATTGATCTTTACGGCCGATTTCCGGTAGTGAAGACCTATTACGACTTTGTTTTTAACCCAAAAGAGGAAAAAATTATACAGGAGGCTAAAAGAAAAGTTTCGAATGAATACTTCCCCTTACGAAGAAAACGAGCCAGAGCGCGGCGATCTTTAGCACATAAATATATCAAGCATTTTGCAACACTGGGAATGGACCCTTTTCTTTTGGGTGAATTCATGATCTTTAATCTGGAAACGGCACAGCGCTACTCGAAGAACCAAAAAGTGAACGAAGGTTTCTATAAGAGCATGCTACGCTCTTATAAAGAGGCTATTAACTACCTGGTGCTGCATTCATTAATAAACGAATTTAAAGAGCGTATTTTGCAGTTTTATAAAGGAACAAAGGAGCAGGATTGGTTCTTTCAGGAAGAATTTGGACAGCTACTGGAAGTAATAGAAATGAATGAACAACGCTAATTATAATAACATATGGCGATAGTACTCATTAGACAAGATGGTAAATTAGAACTTTGGAAAAATGCCTTTTTGCAACAATATCCGGATCTCCCTGTATTTCACTGCATGGAACCTCATCCTGCAGAAGAGATCTCTATGGCCATTGTCTGGAAGCACCCGGAAGGCAGCCTCACTAAATATCCGAATTTAAAATGCATAGCTTCTTTTGGTGCTGGGGTCGATTTTATCTTTGAAGATACCTCGCGTCCTAAAAAGGTTGATATAACCAGAGTAATTGATCCTGCTTTAGCAGCTGATATGTCCGAATATGTTGTCGGTGCTATTTTAGGATATTTAAAGAATATGGATGTATACCGGCAAGACCAACAGCGAAGCTCCTGGGATCCCAAAACGTACACCAGGATTGCAGATCATACAGTGGGGATCATGGGTGCCGGGACTTTGGGTATGTCCCTGGCAAAAAGTTTGTTGCCTATGGGTTTTAAGGTTTTGGGCTGGTCTAAGTACCCGAAAGAAAAAACAGACCTAAAAGTATACGATGGGGCATCGGGTAAAACAAATTTTTTAAGTGAGACTACCATCTTGGTATGCCTGCTACCTTTGACAGATGATACCAAAGGGATCTTAAATAAAGAAACGCTATCCCTATTGCCTGCCGGTGCTTACCTCATCAATGTAGCCAGAGGAGGGCATTTAGTTGAAAATGATCTGATTCCCCTGATTGATTCAGGGCAATTGTCCGGGGCTTGTCTTGATGTATTTCAACAGGAACCATTACCCGCGGAACACCCCTTTTGGGCACATCCAAAAATAAAGATAACACCTCACGTGGCAAGTGTATCCGATCCGGCTTCGGTGGTCCCTCAGCTTGTTGAGAATTATAGACGTATCCTTAATAAGGAGCCTTTATTGCACTTGGTAGATCCTCATAAAGGGTATTAAATTCAGATTTCAGGGAATAAATTTCTTTTAAGGGAAAAAATCTTCTAGTTTTGCAAAATTGGGGTGTAAGTAACCCCCATGGTATTACGTAACCCAAATACATTGAACTTTTTTGCAGATTTCTACTGAAAATATCGAAAAGACACTTTACGATTACCAGCAACAGGATCTTCACACCATTTTTGAACATTTAGACCAGGAGGAAGACAATAGCAACCTGTTGTATCAACTCCCCACAGGAGGGGGTAAAACAGTCGTTTTTTCTGAGATCACCAGAAGGTTTATAGAGCATAGGAAGAAAAAGGTAGTGGTGCTTACGCATCGGATAGAACTAAGCAGTCAGACTTCCAAAATGCTTAAAGGGTTCGGCGTAAAGAACAAGATCATCAATAGTGATGTAAAGCAATTGAAAGAGACGGATGAACACATGTGCTATGTTGCCATGGTAGAAACCTTAAATAACCGATTGCAGGAAGGAACCATAACGCTGAAAAACGTTGGCCTGGTTATTATAGATGAAGCACATTACAACTCTTTTAGAAAGCTCTTTAAATATTTTGACTCTTCCATTATACTTGGAGTTACCGCAACTCCTCTGAGCTCCAACATCAAGCTCCCGATGAAAGATCACTACAAGAAATTAATTGTAGGAGAGTCTATTGAAGCCCTCATAAAGAAGGAATTCCTTGCAAAGGCCAATATGTATAATTACGATGTAAGCCTTCGTTCCTTAAAGCTGGGTATCAGTGGAGATTATACGGTGAAGTCGTCCGATGAATTATACGGTAACCAAAATATGCTTGGAAAACTTCTAAGCGCATATGAAGAGATAGGAAAAGGCACCAAAACATTGATCTTTAACAATGGTATCAATACGTCACGCTATGTCTATGAGACTTTTAATAAAGCGGGGTATAACATCAGGCATTTAGATAACAAGAATACGGCAACGGAACGGAAAGAAATTCTTGAGTGGTTTTCTAACACCCCAGATGCCATATTAACCTCTGTAAGTATTTTAACCACCGGTTTTGATGAGCCTACCGTAGAGACCATAATTCTGAACAGAGCTACCAGATCTCTTACCTTATACTTCCAAATGATAGGAAGAGGGTCTCGTATATTACCAGATAAAAATGAATTTACAGTTGTTGATCTGGGAAATAATGTTGCCAGATTTGGCATGTGGGACGCTCCCATAGATTGGCAGGAGATCTTTCACTTCCCCGATTTTTATTTGGAGAATATTAAGAATGATGAAGATATTGAACGGGAGTTTATATATGAAATGCCCCCGGAATTAAGGGAAAAGTTTGCAAAATCGAAGGATATAGATTTTAATATTAAGGAAACCTACAAAGAAGTTTTTGCTCAGGGATTAAAATCTAAAACCGTTCTGGAAAGGAGTATTGAACAACACGCACAAATTTGCTTAGAGAACAGCGAGGATGTTTTTGATGCAAGGATATTGGCAAAACAACTAAAAGAAGAGATTGAGTACAGAGTACGGCAATATTCATATTGCATCATGAACAATACAAAAAATTACAAAGAGTGGTTGGAGGAAGACTATGAACGTAAACTCCGATTGCGTATTTCACAAAAGTTTGCAGCAAGGATGTAACTATGAAAGATACCCTGCAAAAAGTCCTGATCATTGGGCTTGTTTGGCCAGAACCGGATGCCACGGCCGCAGGTACGCGCACTCTTCAGATCATCCAATTCTTTAAGGAACAAGGCTGCCATATTACTTTTAGTACGGCAGCTGCCAAAACTTCTTATAGTGCTTCCCTTGAAGAGCAGGGTATAGATACTGCTCAGATTACCTTAAATCATATTAGTTTCGATCACTTTATAAAGGACCTGGATCCTCAGATCGTACTATTCGACCGTTTCCTTACCGAGGAGCATTTTGGTTGGCGAGTGGCCCAACAACTGCCAAATGCTATCCGGATCATTGATACTCAGGACCTTCATTCTCTGCGAAAAAGCAGGGAAATGGCAATAAAAGAGGGAACGCCCTTTACTCCCGGTTATTGGCTTAGGCAGGAACTGACAAAACGCGAACTTGCAAGCATTTTCAGATCCGATCTTTCCCTGATAATTTCATCTTTTGAGATGGATTGGCTGTCTAAGCATGTGCCAATAGATACTTCTTTATTGTGCTATCTGCCTTTTGTTTTGAATGACAAAGAGGGGTTAGCTACAGATTCGGAGATTACCTTTGGAGAGCGTTCAGATTTTGTCTTTATTGGCAATGGGAAACACCCTCCCAATATAGATGCTATAGAGTATTTGAAAAAGTCTATTTGGCCGTTGATACTAAAAAAGCTGCCGGAGGCTTCGTTACACATTTACGGTCCTTACCTACCACCTAAAATTATAGCTTTGCACAACCCTAAGGAAAGATTTTTTGTTGATGGATGGGTAGAGGACGCAAAACAAATGATGCGTAATGTAAGGGTTAATCTGGTTCCGCTTCGGTATGGGGCCGGACTCAAAGGAAAAGTGTTTTTGGCAGCTACAAGCGGAGCACCCTCCATGATCACCAACATTGGGGCAGAGGGAACCAGCTTGGAAAATATGTCGGACCTCATTGGTGAGGGTGCGAATGATTTTGCTCAAAAAGCTGTTGCCTTATACCAGGATAGTGACTTGTGGCATAGAAGTCAGCAGCAAGTATACAACTTGCTTCGAGTGCATTTTGACAAAAAAGAGAACGAAAGAGATTTGATAAAAGCCCTTCAAAACCTTCAAAAAAATGTGAAGGTGCATCGGGATCATAATATCATTGGTAGTATGTTAATGCATCACAGTATGGCAAGTAGTAAATATTTGTCGAAATGGATATCCTTAAAACAAGAAAAAGCGAACAAAAAAGAAGATCCCAAGCCAATCCTTTAAATCATTGTTAGGCGAGGGGAGATGCCTTATCTTTAATGACCAAAAAAGAATATTTATATGAGTTCTACGATAAAATGGAAAACGGTAAAGGAATTTGAGGACATTACCTATAAAAAGAGCGATGGAGTGGCCCGTATAGCTTTTAACCGACCTAATGTTCGGAATGCCTTTAGACCTAAAACTACCAAGGAATTATATGAGGCCTTTTACGATGCTCAGGAAGATACCTCTATAGGTGTTGTATTATTATCCGCCGAAGGACCTTCAACTAAAGATGGTGTCTATTCTTTTTGTAGCGGTGGAGATCAGAAGGCACGGGGCCACAAAGGGTATGTTGGAGATGATGGATATCACAGATTGAATATTCTGGAAGTTCAGCGGTTGATTCGTTTTATGCCCAAAGTTGTGATTGCTGTAGTCCCGGGTTGGGCCGTTGGCGGAGGTCATAGTTTACATGTGGTATGTGATCTTACGCTGGCGAGTAAAGAACACGCTCTTTTTAAACAAACCGATGCCGATGTCACAAGTTTTGACGGAGGGTATGGTTCGGCCTACCTTGCAAAGATGGTAGGGCAGAAAAAGGCCAGGGAGATCTTCTTTTTAGGAAGAACATACTCGGCCACGGAAGCATATGAGATGGGTATGGTAAATGCTATTATTCCCCACGAGGAACTTGAAGAAACTGCCTTTTCCTGGGCACAGGAAATATTGGAAAAATCACCCACGTCCATAAAGATGCTCAAATTCGCAATGAACCTAACAGACGATGGTATGGTAGGACAACAGGTTTTTGCCGGAGAGGCCACCAGACTGGCCTATATGACGGAAGAAGCTGTGGAAGGAAGAAATGCCTTTCTGGAAAAGCGTAAACCAGATTTTGGGAAAGATAAATGGATCCCCTGAAATAAATTTCATCCGGGATATACTGCAATTAAAAAGGGCCCTGTCTTTTACGATCAGGACCCTTTTACGAGAACACTATATGAAAATGAAAAAATTAACTCCTTGTTAATTACATAGTAAACCTACGAGACAAATCCTGCCTTTCACAATTATTGTTGTCAAGACTTCTTCTTTTGTGGTGAACGGTCCTTTTTTTGTTATAGAAGGAAATAAATTGGGAAAATTACTGGATAGCCCCGAGGATCTCTTTTATAAAAGTATTGGTATTAAACTGGGGTTCTTCGGCTAAACCCGTCCTTACAATGACTATGTCCTTAGAAGGAATAATAAAAACATGCTGCCCCTGGTAGCCGTTCGCAGAATACATGTCTCGTGGAACATCAGGAAATTTACCATTCGCGTTAAGCCAAAAATGCGCTCCATAAACCCCATCAGAATGGATAGTAGGCGTTGCGACATAGCGTACCCAATTTGGATCGAACAATTGTTCTCCATTCCAGTTTCCATTGTGAAGATATAGCTGACCAAACCTTCCCCAATCTCTGGTATTGGCCCAGCCATAGGATGATGCCACGAAATTCCCGACAAGGTCTGTTTCCAGGATCATAGAGTGCATACCTATCTTGTCTATCAGTGCCTTGTATGGAAAATTCAGATAATTCTGGTAGTTTTCAAATTTGTTTCGCATCAAACCCGAAAGTAAGTTTGAAGTTCCTGATGAGTAGTTCCAAACTTCTGTAGGTGGTGCAATCACGTTTTTTTTGGCCTGTGAAGCAGCCATGTTCGATTCCATAAATAACATCTCAGTAACATCAGAGATCGTAGAATAATCTTCATCCCATGCTAATCCGCTCTGCATACGCAGCAGATGGTTTAAGGTGATGTCTTTTCGTTCATCTTTTTGCCAGGAGGGAAGGGGTGTTGGATCTGATACGGATAATCTCCCCTGATATTCCATAATTCCATATAATGTGGCCAAAACACTCTTGGTCATGGACCATCCTAAAATTGGTGTGGATTCATCAAAGCCATTTCTATATCGTTCGGCAATGATGTGGTCTTTGTACAAGACCAATACTGTCCTGGTCCTTACAGTATCTGAAAAGACATGGTCCAGGGCATTTTCGAGCTGCTTGTAATTTACATTTTCAAAGAGCGTGTCCAATGCTGTTTCGTGTCCAAAAGGGTAGGGCAAAGCTATTCTTCTTTTGGATCGAATAGGACTTTGTGTATAAAGATCTACATCTATGTCACCATTTGTTAAAACGCATCCCAATCCTTCCCTGCAAACAGCTTCGCGTTCCATAAGACCAAAAACCGTGGCCATTCCTTTTTTTTCTGATACGTCGTACTCAGAATCCGCCAACTTTACAAGGGGAACGTTGTTGTCATTTTCAGTGACAGAACTCAATGATCGTCCGGCTATGTAAATAGAAGAAGCGGTGCTTTTTGCCGCAAAACCAGAGATCAAATTTAATTTAGGATACTGCCAGGCTATTACTGCTAATAGTATAAGTACAAGAAGCAGGATGAGTCTTTTTATATTTTTGTTCATTTGAAATATGTAATTTGTAACTTTCTGACTTGATCAAAAAGGAGTTTATTCTTTTTGCTATTGTGGACTAATTTAAAGACCAAGATACTAGAATTTACATTAGTTGAAAACGGAATAACAGGAATTTAATTCCAAAGAATATCATATGTATGTACTACGGTTTACATGAAGAAATACTTTAAAATAAATATCCTGACGCTCGGGGTTTTAGTATGCTTCCTTGGTGGATGCAGGGATAAGAATGACCAAAGAGCTGTTGCTTTGTTTGAGTCGCATTGCGGAAGTTGCCATATAGCCCCTAAAATACAGGATCTTCCAAAGGAGATATGGAAAAAGGCTATTTTACCTGATATGGCAGCCAGAATGGGCCTGAGAGAAAATAACTATGACCCCCTGGAAGGCCTGTCTTATGAAGAAATGGATGCCGTTATAAAAACGGGTATTTATCCTCTTACACCCACTATATCTGAAGAAGACTGGCAAGTGCTTAAGGATTACATTATCGCCGGCGCACCAGATTCACTCGGTTCCCCGGCCAATCAAACAAGTTCATCCGAACTCGCAAATTTCTTTCCTATCCAAATATCTCTGGACCAGAAAAAGCGGCGTTCCTATACGTATCTGGAATTTAAACCAGCATTGAACAAAGTATTATTGGGAGACATGGCAGGTGAATTAATGACCTTTGATCTAAAAAAAGGTTTAGACATTATAGGATATTATGAAAGTCCGGTTGTCTCATATGAAATGAAAAATAACGAGTCCTATGTCACTACTATAGGGTATATTCATCCCAGTGCTATTGCCAAAGGAAAGCTATTTAAGAATAGCCCTTCAGACACCATAAACATAGCATCTGTATTGCACAGACCTGTACATATGCTTGCCGAAGATATTAACAACAATGGAACTGTTGAATTGGTGATCAGTGAGTTTGGTGATCTTACGGGGAAATTATCGCTCTTCGTCAAAAATAAGAGTGGTGACTACGATAAAACGGTACTGCTAAATCAACCCGGCACTATCCGAGTTTTGGCACAGGATATGGATGATGATGGAAGAAAAGACCTCGTAGCACTCACTTCCCAGGGCGATGAGAGCATTACCATATTGTATCAAAAAGAAGATCTGTCCTTTGAAGCGCAAAAAGTGTTGCGGTTTAGTCCCGTATATGGCAGTAGCTGGTTCGAACTTATTGACTATGACGGCGATGGGGACATGGATCTGGTGACGGTTCATGGTGACAATGCAGATAAATCCTATGTTCAAAAACCATATCACGGTATGCGTTTGCATCTCAATGATGGAGATAACAACTTTACCGAAGTCTTTTTTTACCCTATGAATGGGGTAACAAGGGTAGTGGCATCCGATTTTGACAAGGATGGGGATATTGATTTCGGCCTCCTTTCTACCTTTCCGGATTATCAGAATGCGGCTGACCGATCTTTTGTATTTTTGGAGAACAAGGCCCGAAAGACATATGAATTTGAGTCCTTTACTGTGGAAGCATCTAAGAAAGGGAAGTGGTTTTTAATGGATAGTGGAGATATAGACGGGGATGGTGATGAAGATATTATTTTAAGCAGTTTTGCTCTGCCATTTATTCCTGCGCCTGAGGATTATAACTCAGTTTGGAAACAAGAGGCTCTTGATCTAATGATATTAGAAAACAGACATCAATAATTAGAATGTTCAATAAGATCTATATAAGTTTTTTGATTGCTTTTATTGGCCTAAGTGTTAGTTGCAGGGAAGAGGAGGAAAGATTTACATGGATTCCATTAAAGGTGACGGCAACGGCCTATAATTCAGTGGTAGCTCAAACTAAAAGCGTCCCAAATGTGGCGGCCTGGGGCGATACATTAAGACCTGGAATGAAGTGTATAGCTGTTTCAAATGATCTTATCAAAAAGGGGTTGAAGCGCAATACCCCTGTTAAGATCGAAGGATTTGATGGCATTTTTTATGTAAAGGACAAAATGCATTCGCGATGGGAGAACAGGATCGACATTTATATGGGAGAAGATATACTTATGGCTAAAGAATGGGGAAGAAAGAAGGTCAATATTCTATATGGACTGCCGCTAACATTAAAAGAGGGAAAACAATAAATAACGCATGTTAAAGCATTTTAATACTCTTTATTTGTGTCTGGGTGTCGCAATGATGCTTCTCACTTCCTGTGCAAGTACAAAGATAGTAGACAGGCCCATAATCTTTAATGCTGAAAGGGAACAACTCACCAAGGAATATATAATGGAACGTTATGGGTTGGAGAATCCAACCATTACCATTGTTCCTAAGATGATCGTTCTTCATTGGACGGCGATCTCCACCTTGGAAGGCTCCTTCGATGCATTTAATGATCCCACCATCCCACATTGGCGTACCCTTGTAGGTAATGCCAGTGGTCTTAATGTTTCTTCACATTTTTTAGTGGCCCAAGACGGGACTATCTACAAACTAATGCCTGAAACGGTCATGGGTAGACATGTCATAGGTCTGAATCATTGTGCCATAGGTATTGAGAATGTGGGGGGTACGGAAGAAACACCCTTAACAGAAGCGCAGTTAAAAGCTAATATCTGGCTGGTGAATTATTTAAGTAAGAAGTATGACATTGATTATCTCATCGGACATTATGAATATCCACTTTTTGAAGGACATGAATTATGGCTGGAAAAAGACGCTGAATACAGAACAGAAAAGACCGATCCCGGAGAAGAGTTTATGGCTAATGTTCGAAAAGCCACCTCAAAATTTAAATTTAAACCAGTACCTCAATAAAATTGTATGAAAAATAGTATCATTTTATTCCTTGCCTTTATTCTTAGTGGCTGCTTTGCAGTAGAATCTCAGGAATCTGAAATTACGGCCTCCTTATATGAGACCTATGATCAATATAAAGAGCCATTGCTTACTAAACGAAGAATTAAGCATGCAGATATTCAAGCCTTGATAGCACTGCATAAAAAGGACCCGGGTCTAACCGTAAAAAAAGTGGGAACTTCCATTGAAGGAAGAGATCTAACCCTTATAAGTATGGGATCCGGACCTACGGATGTTTTTCTATGGTCTCAAATGCATGGAAATGAACCAACTGCTACCCAGTCGATCTTTGACATACTCAATTTTTTCCGCAGTGACGACTTTAAAAGTGAGAAAGCCGCCATACTACAAAGCTTAACCTTGCATTTTCTTCCTATGCTAAATCCGGATGGGGCTGAGATATTTAAAAGGGAAAACAGACTTGGCATAGATATTAATAGAGATGCGTTGCGACTCCAATCGCCGGAAGGCCAAACACTAAAAAAAGTAAGGGATAGCCTTGAAGCCGATTTTGGGTTTAACCTCCATGATCAAAGTACTTATTACAACGCGGAAAGAACGGATAAACCTGCGACTATCTCATACCTGGCACCCGCTTACAATTATGAAAAAGAGATAGATGAACGCAGGGGTAATGCCATGAAGGTCATCGTTTTTATGAATAATATCATTCAAAAATATGCGCCGGGTCAGGTTGGGCGCTACAATGATGATTTTGAGCCCCGCGCCTTTGGGGATAATATTCAAAAATGGGGGACAAGCACCATATTGATAGAATCTGGCGGATATGCGGACGATCCCGAAAAACAGGAAATAAGAAAACTAAACTATGTGTCTATTCTTTCTGCGATTTATACGATCGCAAATGAAAATTATAAAGAAATAGGGCTCGATGCTTATGAAAAGATCCCGGAGAATGATCGAAAGTTGTTCGATCTCAAGATCATTGGGGTTACCTACCCATTATTGGGGAATAACTACATCCTCGATATAGGAATTAATCAAATAGAAGTTGATAAAGAAGACCATGCAAATTTTTGGTATAGCAGCAGAATCATTGATCAGGGAGATCTCTCTACTTACTATGGATACCAGACTTTTGAGGCAGAAGGTTACACCATTGTACCAGGGAACGTATATCCGGAAATTATGAATGCGGATATGGAGGCTCTCTTAAATCCAGGTGAACTATTGAAAAATGGGTACACCTATGTGCGCGTAAAGAATATCTCTAAAGAAGCCCTTAACTCTCCAATTCCTTTACATCTCCTGAGTCCCGGTTACGAGTTGCCCGAATTTAAATTAGAAGCAGGAAAAAACCCCACCTTTCTTTTGCAGAAAGATGGGGATTATAAGTTTGCCGTCATCAATGGTTTCTTAATAGATCTTGGTGAGGCAGCTCCGTCTGTACTAAACCAATGGGGACGCAAGAATGCGATGATTTACCGTTGATACAACTAATTCGTTACAGCTTATGAAGGATTAAAATCCAAAGCTGAAATGTAATTGATTACCATTTACGATAATAGCAATTAACATCACGAAAAGGGTCACCACTATTGAAGTGAATACGGACAGGACAAGGCTCTTAAATCCTTTAGATAAAGATCCTAAGGCACTCTGACTGATAATTTCGTTGATAACATCCATGATTTCTTTCTTTTTACGTTAAACAATTTCTAGTTTTTAGGATGTACGTTAATCGCGATATACATTTGGGTTTCTATGTATATAACAAGGATGGTGCCAAAAACCCTACTTACTTAGTGTAAAAAAAAGAAGGAGGACCTGTTAGATCCTCCTTTAAATGTTAAGAAACGGCCCGTTTTATTGGCATCCGCCTGAAAAGCCGGTAGCGTTGAATTCTGTCTGTACAGCGCCCTGTCTCGATTGGTCCGTAACGGAGATAGCTAAGTTATTATCTCCACTTCCATCTCTTTTAGGGGTGCAGTATTCAAAGAGATAAAAACTATTAGCACGTTCGGAGACCCTAAATGAAATATCATTGAAGGTTGTTTCCAATTCCTCCTTGTTTCCTGCAAAGACGCTAAAAGTTCTACCTATTTCTGAAAGTACTTCTGTATCGATCTCGGCTCCCAAGCCAATGGTAAAGATGGAAATGTTAAGATCTGCATCTCTTACAGCGGTTAATGCATCTGTTTCTGAATATCTGGAGGCCTGGTCCGTACCATCTGTGAAAATGACCACGGAGGCTGCACTTATAGTTGAGTTGCTTCGGGCTTCATCTAGAAGACCTTCTGCGATATCTGTGGATTTGATCACAGCGCCGTAAAGATCGGTAGATGGATCATTACTGATATCCTGGGTGATTCCTTCAATTGCAAGGGTTAATTCGTCCTTTACTGCCGTCAGCGGTTGCAATAAATGCAACTCGTCCTCCCCATCGAACCAATAAATGGCCATTTTAAAAGAATCCTGGGCTTGGGCAGGCATCACATTATTTACAAAACTGACGGAGGCCGACTTCAATTCATTTAAACTAGCACTTAATACACTGGCACTTAGATCGAGAACTAAAAGAGTGTTGTTGCTGAAAATTTGTGAATTAGGAGAGATACGGGCAAATGATTCGGAAGTTGAGATAGTATTAAAACAATCATCGTTTCTGCCTTGTTCGTATATGGTGAACTGATTGGCAGTTAAGCCAGCCACTGGATTGCCATCGGCGTCAGACACCCTAAAAAAGATCGATACTTTTCCCGGAAGAGTAGTGAATTGGTCTTGAATAGATAAGATAAGCTCATTGTCCCCCAGATTTAAACAATCATCTACAGGGATCCCTTTGCCAAGATCTCCATTAAGATTTAGATTAAAGGAAACATCATCATCGGAATTACTGCATGACAACAATATTGTAATTAGACAAAATAAAGGGGCTATTCTAAAAAAGGTTTTCATTTTCATAGTATTAGGTTCAACCTCCAAAACGCAACTTTGTTCATTTAAGTATGAGGTGTGAAGATATTTTTCAAAAGGAAATATTTCTGAAGGGAAGAAAGGGTTTTAAGTAGAATAAAAAGCAACAAATTGTTAAAGAGGTATTAAGACTCTATTATTTTTGATACCTTGTTATATGGAAGCCTAATCCTGAGAAAACCACTCTAATTTCCAGGCCGCTTTATAGGTCATGATTGAATTTAGAGTTAGATAGCAGGCAACTAGGGAAAGATATCCCTGATTGCAGGTTTTAGGATCAGTTAATAAAGTTATTGGACGGTATGACTATATTATTTTTTGGGATCACAAGAGATATTGTGGGGAACTCAACTCTGAATATTCCATCGAATGACACGGAAGATTTGGAAAGCGTAGGACAATTAAAATCCTATTTAATGGATCTTTTTCCTGCCCTTAAAGATCTTAGCTCACTTGCCGTAGCTGTAAATAGTAACTATGCTTCAGATAAAACCCCCATTACAACAACAGATGAAATAGCATTGATCCCTCCAGTAAGTGGAGGTTAAACTAAGAAATATCAATATATAGTATGCTCATAGACAATCATAACAGGCGTATCAATTACCTTAGACTGGCGGTGACAGATCGTTGTAATCTTCGTTGTCATTATTGTATGCCCTCTGAAGGCATCAATTTTGTTAAAAATGAAAAACTACTCACTATTGAGGAGCTTCAAGTATTAGCAAAAACTATGGTGGATCAGGGGATTGATAAAATTAGGATTACCGGGGGAGAACCTTTTGTAAGGAAAGATCTAATGGTCTTATTGCGTTATCTGTCATCCTTATCCGGAATTCAAGAGCTTTCTATAACCACCAATGCTACCTTGATAGGGCCTCATATTGAAGAGCTCAAAGCCTTAGGTATCAAAAACATTAATCTTAGTCTGGACGCCATCAACAGAGATACTTTTGAAAAGATAACAAGACGGGATCAGTATGATGTAGTGTATGGCAATCTTATGAAGCTGATTGAGGAAGGCTTTCATGTCAGGATAAACTTTATCGTTCTGGAAGATCAGAATGTACAGGATATCATTCCTATCCTCAAATTACAACAACAGTACCCGGTGTCTGTTCGTTTTTTGGAAGAAATGCCATTCAATGGTGGGTCCAAACACTTCGATAATATAAAATGGCATTATAAAGCCATTCTGGAATATATAAGATCTTATTATCCGGCTTTTGAAAAACTAGCGGCACCTAACACCTCTACATCTATTAATTATAAAATTCCGGGGCATCAGGGCACTTTTGGTATCATTCCTTCTTTTAGCAGAACCTTCTGTGGAAGTTGTAATCGACTAAGAATTACTGCCACCGGAGATGTGATCACCTGTCTTTATGGAAAACCCAAGATGAACGTGAGGAGCCTGTTAAGGAACAAGGAGCCCGAGAGTGTACTGAAATCTGCTATTGAAGAGGTCATTGGCAGCAGGGCCAAAACCGGATTTGACGCTCAAAAAGAACATACCGACGTTTTTGAAAGTTCTATGACCTCAATTGGTGGGTAATAAGACGCGATCCATATATCAAAAATGCCATGACACAAATTTCTTCAAACCCTGACTCGTCACTTGCTCCTCTTTACGGATTGATCCTCTCTGGCGGTAAAAGCAGCCGTATGGGTACGGACAAGGCATTAATAAACTATCATGGCAGGCCTCAGCAGGAATTACTTTTTGAATTGGCCCGGGAATTTTGCGAACATACTTTTATCAGTTTGCGCGAAGACCAAAGAGATGATCTTCCGGAAACGTATGAAGTGATAGTAGACCAGAATGAGTATCCCGGACCCTTAAATGGTATATTAAGCGCACATAAAAAATACCCTGAAGCCGCCTGGCTGGTAATTGCCTGCGACTTACCTCTTCTGAATAAGGAAACACTGCATCTCCTGGTGAAAGGGAGAGATTCAGCTAAGGATGCAACTGCACTGGCAACCAAGGCAAGTGGTCTGCCGGAACCCCTTGCTGCTATCTGGGAACCAAAAGGATTAAAGCATGTAAAGGAATATCTGATAAATGCTACCTCTAGTTGTCCAAGGAAATTTCTAATAAATACTGAGACACATCTCATATTCCCTGAAAATGACGACGTATTGGCCAATGCTAATTCCATGCAGGACTACAGAAGGATCAAAGATGCATTAAATTCATAATGAAGGAGGAGAGATACATACGGCAGACAACTTTAAAAGACTTTGGTCCGGAAAAGCAACAACTACTTTCCAAAGCGAAAGTGTTGGTCGTTGGCGTAGGCGGACTAGGTATTCCGGTTTTGCAATACCTCTGTGCAATGGGCGTAGGTACTCTGGGAATGGTAGAACAAGATATAATTGAGTTATCTAATCTTCAAAGGCAGGTTCTCTATGGAGAAGAAGATCTTGGGAAACAAAAAATTCAGGTTGCCGTCGAAAAATTAAAGAGGTTGAACTCAGAAATCAATTTGAAATCGCACGATACTTTTTTGACTCGTGGAAACGCCTTGGATATACTTGAAGAATATGACCTCATCGTTGATGCTTCTGATAATTTTGCTACTCGCTATTTAATAAATGATGCCTGCGTTATTCTAGATAAACCCTTTGTTTCCGGGGCTATCCATGGTCTTGAAGGGCAGGTTAGCGTCTTCAATTATAAAGACGGACCCACCTATCGTTGTTTGTTTCCTTCCGCGCCAGCACAAGGAAGTATCCCCGATTGCAATGCAAATGGTGTTTTGGGGGTAATACCGGGTATTATAGGTACGCTTCAAGCGCTTGAGGCAGTAAAGGTCATTACACAAACAGGCGATATTATGAGCGGTGTTTTATTGTTGTATAACGGATTAGATCAGTCCATTAGAAAGATAAAATTCCCAGCAGTCAACAAGAATAAACTTCGAAAGAACCTGGAACCCGCTTATGAACCTATTCTGTGCGAAATGGAGGAACTAGTTAGTGTTCACTCCCTTAATGAACAAATGAATAAAATGGCCCATATAAGTATAATAGATGTAAGGAACACTGCGGAATATGCTCAGGAGGCCATTGAAGGGACCAGGAATGTACCACTGAACGAGATCCTGAATTATTTCACAACTAATCCTGTAGAGCACCCCATATACTTTATTTGTCAATCTGGTATTCGAAGTCAGCAAGCAATTCAATACCTAAAGCCCAAATTCCCTAAAACACCCATGTATTCGGTCATTGGTGGTATTGATGCGTGGTTGCAGGAAGTGGCCTCCGCAAGAAATAAGAACTGACTTAAAACAAACTCAAACTTCTCTTACAACTGCGGACATAACTACTATACTTTTTCTCTATTTTTGATTCTAACTTGTTCACTTTCTATGATCTCTTTTAATGAGGCCCAACATTTGGTTTTAAGTCAGTTTCGTAATTACGGGACAGAACAGCTAGACCTTGTAAAGTCGGCTGATCGTTATCTGGCTGAAGATATCCTGGCAGATCGCGATTTTCCGCCTTTTAACCGGGCAACAAAGGACGGAATAGCAATTAACTATGATGCGATTGAGAACGGGAGATTATCTTTTAACATCAAAGGAGTTTTGCCAGCCGGGCATCCAACCATCCCTTTTGTAGAGACTGAAAGTTGTATTGAGATCATGACCGGTGCTGTAGTACCTTTTGAAACAGATACTGTTATTATGTATGAAGATGTTATCATCAAGGATGATATTGCATCACTTAAGAAAATACCGGTTCGAGGCCAGAATATCCATCGTAGGGGTAGTGATCGAAATAAAGGCGATATACTCTTAAAAAAGAACAGCAAAATTACACCGGCTGAAATGGGGATACTTGCCACGGTTGGGAAAAATCAGGTTCTGGTGCACAAGCTGCCAAGAGTCGCGGTTATTTCCACGGGGAATGAACTGGTTGATATTGACAAACAACCTTTGCTCCATCAGATACGCAGATCTAATACGTATGTCATATATGGAGCTTTGGAAGAACTTGGAATTACACCCATACTACTCCATATTTCAGATGATATTGACTTGCTTCGCCAAAAACTAGCCTATGTGATAGACGAGATGGATGTGCTTATTTTAAGTGGAGGGGTTTCCAAAGGAAAATTTGATTTTCTTCCACAGGTACTAAGCGAATTGGGGGTGGAGAAAATATTTCACCGAGTTGCCCAAAGACCCGGCAAACCTTTTTGGTTTGGTTCAAAAACGAAGTCAGAAACCCTTATTTTTTCATTTCCTGGAAATCCGGTTTCTACATTTTTTAATTTTTATCTTTATTTTAAGCCCTGGCTGCTAAAATCTAATGGGGTCTCTTTGCCAAAACAGCAGGTAATGATTACAAATACGCTTGAAAACAGCAGCGATCTCACGGTATTTGCAGGTGTTAAGACTACTATTATAGATGGGAAAGTAATTGCTTCGTTAGCTGAAGGAAATGGTTCAGGCGATCTGGTGAATCTATCTACAATAGACGGTTTTATTCAATTAGACCCGGGACAACAAATTTTTTCAGAAGGAACCTTAGTTCCTTTCATTACCACTAAAACAAGGGCCTGACATGACTCATGAATTAAAAAAGATAATCCAGGTATACGAAAGTTCAGCTAAAGCATCTATAAGAGCCGTATTAGCAACGGTTGTAGCCCTTGAGGGATCTTCTTACAGAAAGCCGGGAGTACGAATGTTGATTCTGGAAAATGGTTCTATGGTTGGTGCAGTTAGTGGAGGGTGTGTGGAAAAAGAGATCCTAAGACAGGCAGAAGGTGTTTTTAAGAGTGGGGAGGCTAAGGTAATGACCTATGACGGCCGTTACAGGTTAGGTTGCGAAGGTATATTGTATATTTTATTGGAACCATTTGAACCAAAACCTGCAGCGATCAAGCGCTTTTGGGAATATGTAAAAAATAGGAACGTCTTTACTATTGAATGCTCCTATAAAAAGAAAGATATGGTGCACAACAACTTTGGAAGTTGTTTGATCTTTGATAAAGATAGATTTTCGCTTCATGGGGCGCAAAGTTCAGATCCGGCATTTTCTCTTTTTACTCAGACCATGGAACCCGGCATCCAATTATTTATCGTTGGTGCGGAACATGATGCGGTTCAACTCAGTTCTTTAGCCACCGAAATAGGAATGGAGGTGATCATAGTTGCCAATCCTACCGAAGAAAAAAGTTCAGATCATTTCCCGGGTTCAGAGCGGTTATTGGCTATTAGCCCGGAGGCCTTCCCCATCAATGAAATAGATGAACAGACGGCAATTGTTCTTATGAACCATAGCTACGCCAAGGACCTTCAATATCTTATGGCATTAAAAGTGGGGAAACCTTTTTATTTGGGCTTATTGGGCCCCTATAAGCGCAGAGAAGATCTGCTGAATGCTTTTTTAGAACAATGTCCGGAAACTGAGGATAGTTTCCTGGAATGTATACATGGTCCGGCCGGACTCGATATCGGAGCGGTAACACCTCAGGAGATCGCTATCGCTATTCTTTCCGAGATACTTATGGTGGCCCGCGATAGAACTCCGGTGAAATTAAGAGATAAAAAAGGTTCAATTCACAGTGTCTCAAAATGAAAATTGTAGCCCTTATCCTGGCCGCCGGAAATTCTTCCCGAATGGGTGAAGCCAAACAACTCTTGCCATGGTCCCAAGGTACTTTATTGGGCAACGTTATAGAAGTTGCAAATACTGCTAAAATTGATAAGGTGTTCGTTGTTCTGGGAGCGGAAGCTCAAAAAATTCAAAAAAAGATGGCGCCCCTGAAATACGAAGTGATTTTAAATGAGAATTGGCAGGAGGGACTAGGTTCTTCTATTCGTGCCGGCATTTCAGGCATAATGAACTTAGCAGTAAGGCCTAATGCAATTCTTATCATGCTGGCAGATCAGCCTTTTATAGACAAGACCTATATAAATACAATGATCCGGCATTATGAAACAAATGATGGGAAAATTATTGCCACTCAATACAGCTCTAAAATGGGGGTTCCGGCTATTTTTGACAAATCCTTTTTTACGGCCCTGCAAAATTTGAAAGGAGATGAGGGGGCGGGTAGACTGATAAGAAATAACCTCGAATTTTGTTATAGTGTGGACCCCGGAAAAAAGGCAATAGATTTGGATACCCCGGAGGACTATACTACTTTCAAACTATTAAATTTCAAAAATTAGATATGATCAGATCTTTTAAAACATTGCTTTTTGTTTTTCTGTTAACTTCCTGTTCTTTTAATCAGAATGCTCAGGAAATGGATTTCGAAGAATATAATCCAACCTCAACCTTAGTGGTACCTGGCAAGGAGATTACCAAGGCGAAGTTCCCTTTTATTGATGTGCACAGCCATCAGTTCAGAATGGATACACAAGATCTTTCCGATTTGATAAAAGACATGGACGAGATGAATATGGCGATCATGGTAAATCTTAGTGGAGGATCAGGAGATAAGATCAAGAATATAGTCGCCAATATCAACGAACATTATCCAAACAGATTTGTTGTCTTTGCCAATGTTGATTTCGATGGGGTAGGCAGTGAAGATTGGACAGAAAATGCCGTAAAACAATTGGAAATTGATGTAGCCAGGGGTGCTAAAGGGCTAAAAATTTATAAAAGTTTGGGGCTTAGAAATAAAGATGTTGAGGGAAACAGGTTAGCCATAGACGATGAACGCTTAGATCCGATTTGGGCCAAATGTGGAGAATTGAACATTCCGGTGCTTATTCATGCAGCCGATCCAAAATCTTTCTGGGATCCTATGGATGAAAAGAATGAACGTTGGCTGGAACTAAAAACAAGACCAAATAGAAAAAGAAGTGCTACCAATCCGGCACCCTGGGAACAGATCATCGCCGAACAGCATCATGTTTTTAAAAAACACCCTAATACCAAGTTCATCAATGCTCATATGGGATGGTTTGCCAATGATCTTGGAAAGTTGGGAGAATTGCTTGAGGAAATGCCTAATATGTATGTGGGTATTGGGGCTATTATAGCTGAGCTGGGCAGACAACCAAGAAATGCCAATGCCTTCTTTGTAAAATACCAGGATCGCATCCTTTTTGGAAAAGACAGCTGGCAACCAAATGAGTTTCCAACCTACTTTAGAGTATTGGAGAGCAATGATGAATATTTCCCCTACTACAAAAAATATCATGCCTTCTGGGCTATGTATGGCCTCGATCTGCCAGATAATGTTCTTCAAAAAGTGTACTATAAGAATGCCCTAAAGTTAATTCCATCCCTGGATTCAAGCTTGTTTCCGATGGATTAATTAGAACACACCTATATAAATAGAACTCCCAATAACGATCAATACACATAATAATTGGGGTGTTCTCCCTATATTTTACAGTGATTAAGAGGGAATATTAAAAAATATTCATAGAAAAGTGTGATCTTTTCTGATGATGGGCTACTAATACCCCAAATAGACAATTACATAATGCAAAAGGAAGAAGCATTTGTTAAGATCATAAAGGAACATCAGGCATTGATCTATAAAGTATCTGCCTTATATACAGAACAAAAGCAAGATCAAAACGACCTCTACCAGGAAATTGTATATCAGCTCTGGAAGTCATTCGATTCCTTTAGGTCAGAATCAAAGCTAAGCACCTGGATGTACAGAGTGGCACTGAATACAGCTATAGGACAACTCAATAAAAGGAAACGAAGGCCACATGAAGTATCGATTGAAATAGTGAATACGCCTATTGCAGAAGGATATGACCCTGTTTTTGAAGAGCGAATAAAACTCCTGCACACTCAGATCCAGAAATTGAATGTACTTGAACGGGGTATTATACTATTAGTATTGGAAGGCAAGAAGTACGAAGAAATCTCTGAGATCACAGGATTTTCAACAACGAATGTAGGGACGCGAATTTCAAGGATAAAGGAAAAATTAAAATCAGAAATGATCAAAAAATAGTGCTATGGAACTAAAAGAATTGGAAACATTATGGTCAGAGATGAGCCAGGAGCTTAAAACACAAAAGAAACTCACAAATAAATTAATCATGAACATGACACAAGAAAGGTATTCGAACAAATTTCAAAAGATCTCCACCTACGAAACCATTGGAGGGGTAATTTGTATAATAGCGGGCATTTTTATTCTATCTAAATTTTCATTATTAGATACCTGGTACCTTCAATTATGCGGCCTTTTTACAGTGATATTTTTATTTCTGCTCCCTGTATTTACGCTTAGTTCTTTGCGCCGTCTCCAAAAGCTAAATGTTGCAGACAAAAATTTAAAAGAAACGCTTGTTAGTTTTACAAAAGCCAAGAATCAATTGCTATTCCTGCAGCGTTTAGGTATCTATTTGAGCTTTGTTCTGATGTTTACGATATTGCCGGTCGCTAGTAAAATTATGAAGGGAAAAGACCTCTTCCTCGATAGCAACCTATTGTATATCTACTTACCTATCATGGCCATTTTCCTTTTCTTTTTTACCCGTTGGGGCTATGGTTGTTATAAAAGCATCACCAATTCTGCGGAGAATATTTTAAAGGAATTAGAATAGAAAAATTAAATTAGTTAAAAGGAAGCCTTCATAAAATGAAGGCTTTTTTTGTATCGACTCATCCAAAACTTATGATATAAATACCCTATCTTTAATTAAGCACGAAGAATAAAAAGTTACTTTTTATTGTATACAACCTTTCGGCATCTAACCAATGACCAAGCAGATCTGCATTATTTTACTCCTTTTGTCAACAGTTTTTTGCCATGCCCAAAAGAGAAATGCAGGGTATGTCCTTCATATTAATAGAACCCAATCCCCAATAGTAATTGATGGTATAGCAGATGATGCTGCCTGGACCAAGACAGATGTGGCAAAGGACTTTTTTATGGTTCTGCCTATGGATACAGGGCCTGCTACCCAACAATGTGAAATAAGGATGGCCTACGATGAGGAGAACATTTATTTGGTAGCAACCTTTTTCAATAACACTGCAGGTAAGAATTTTGTAGAATCTCTTAGACGCGATTTTACTTTTGGTAAAAATGACAATTTCTTATTATTTCTGGATCC
Organism: uncultured Flavobacteriaceae bacterium; assembly: GCA_963844995.1. Taxonomy (GTDB): domain Bacteria; phylum Bacteroidota; class Bacteroidia; order Flavobacteriales; family Flavobacteriaceae; genus Muriicola. The sequence continues at coordinate 278,014 of CAWJQE010000006.1, forward strand.
GTTTAATAATCAAACAACCGGATTCACATTTGGCTCTAATGCGGCCGGTGCCCAATGGGATGGCACCATGTATGGGGGCAGTGCGGTTGATCTAAGCTGGGACAGTAAATGGGTTTCTGCGGTAAAGCGTGATGATGAGAAATGGGTCTTTGAAATGGCACTCCCATTTAAGTCTATTCGATATGAAAAAGATGTAACTGAGTGGGGGATCAATTTTAGCAGACTCGACCTTAAAACGAGCGAAAAGTCGAGTTGGACACCCATTCCCAGGCAATTCCCAACCTCGTCTTTGGCTTTGTCCGGGACCCTGGTATGGGATGCCCCGCCACCTTCCCCCAAATTAAATGTTTCTGTGATTCCCTACGTTCTTGGGGAGATCAATAAGATAGATGACAGTAAATCATCTCACAGATGTAAAAATAGGTGGTGATGTTAAGTTCAGTATATCGTCATCCCTAAATTTAGATCTTACCGTAAATCCCGATTTCTCACAGGTGGAGGTAGACCGGCAGGTAACCAACCTGGATCGTTTTGAACTCTTTTTCCCCGAAAGGCGACAATTCTTCCTTGAGAATGCAGATCTCTTTGCCAATTTCGGATATGCGACTATTCGTCCATTCTTCTCCAGGAGAATTGGATTAGGGGTGCCCATAGATGCCGGCGCCCGTATTAGCGGAAATCTGGATAAGAACTGGCGGCTGGGAATCATGGATATTCAAACTTCTGCTATTGATGAAACCGGTCAGCCTACACAAAATTTTGGGGTAGTTTCACTACAGCGCAAGGTATTCAGCAGATCTAGTATCGGCCTTATGTTTGTCAATAAAGAATCATTTCGCTATCCTTCAGAGGAGGATTCGCTGCGTACCATATTTCCTAAATTCAACAGAAATCTTGGAATTGAGTACAACCTGGGATCGTCAGACAATTTATGGAGCGGCAAGGCCTTTCTATTAAAATCCTTTGCCCCGGAGGATGATGGCCGCGGTATTACCCAGGCTGCAAACATATCATACACCAACAGACAATGGTCGTGGGGCTTACAGGAAGAAGTAGTAGGGTCTTCCTACACAGCTGAAGTTGGCTTTGTTCCTAGGGATAGTTATATTCGATTAAATGGGTATTTGGGTTATCTTTTCTTTCCTGCAAAAGGACCTGTGGTAAGTCACGGACCTAAACTAGAACTCAGTCATTTTTTTAACACCAATTTCAGTATCACTGATTATCAAAATACAGTGGGGTATACCTTGAATTATAGGAACAGAAGTGCTCTACAGTTCCAATTGATCAATGAATATGTGGAATTACTTACCCCTTTCGATCCTACCAGAACAGGGAAGGAATTGCTAGATGCCGGTGCGCAAAATAATTGGAATACCCTGCGTATTCTATACGACTCCAGGCCTCAGGGATTATTTACCTATGCCTTTGATACCAGTTTGGGAGGGTACTATGAAAATGGCACCCGATTAAATATTACTAATGAACTTGGATATCGTTTTCAGCCATATGTTAGCCTGAGCTCTACCATGAGCTATAATAATATTAGTTTGCCTGCACCATGGAATACCACAGAATTTTGGTTAATTGGCTCTAAAATTGATGTAACATTTACGAATAAGTTATTTTTTGCAACCCTTTTTCAATACAATGAACAAACCCGGAATTTTAATCTCAATTCCCGATTTCAATGGCGATATCAGCCTGCATCCGATCTTTTTTTGGTTTTTACCAAAAATGAACGTTTGGCCCCATTTTCCGGTAGCACCTGGAACCTTACTCTCAAACTTACCTATTGGTTCAATCCCTAGGAAATAAAAATCAATCCCATTTTAATGGCTATAAATAGGCGAGAGAATATATAATTCTATATTTTTAAAGGGCCATACCTAAAAAAACAAATCAAATGAAAATCATTAACCGTTACCTTCTTTTTTTCCTGTTCATTTTTTCTTCTTCCTTACTTTTTGCTCAGCAATCTACACTGGAAGCTTTAAAGGAAATTGCTGTCATTGATCAAAAGGTGATGATGCCTATGCGAGATGGTATTAGACTCGCAACAGATATCTACCGTCCTAAGGGCGATCAGAAAGTTCCGATCATCTTTTCCAGAACTCCGTATAATTTTAATTCCTGGGGCGATGGGGAAGAACGAACAAGAACGGCTGCACGAGCCTATGAGGCAGTAAAAAGAGGGTATGCCTATGTTGTTCAGAATGAACGAGGACGTTATTATTCAGAGGGGGAGTGGGATATCCTTGGAGTACCATTAACAGATGGGTATGATGCCTTTTCCTGGATGAAGTCTCAACCCTGGTCTAATGGCAAAATAGGCCTTTTAGGATGTTCATCTACCGCAGAATGGCAAATGGCTGTTGCTGCCCTGGACCATCCGTCACTTGCTACTATGGTTCCTCAAAGTTTTGGCGCAGGTGTAGGCAGAGTTGGAGATTATTATGAACAAGGAAATTGGTATAGGGGAGGAGCAGAGCAGATGCTCTTCTTTGCCTGGTTGTATGGCGTGGAACATGATACCTATAAACCCAGGATCCCGGCAGGTGCCTCTCAGGAAGACCTTATTCGGATTTCAAGATTTTATGATCTCGCTCCCGAAAACCCTCCTGTAGATATGGCAGCGGCATTAAAACATCTGCCTATCCAGGACTTTATTAAAAATATTCCCGGAAAAAAAGAAGTGTTCGATAAGATGGTGCGTCGTAAACCAAATGATAAGGCCTGGTTTGAAGGTGGGCTTTACCATGATGATATGGAGATCAATATCCCCGGATTTTGGTTTGCTACCTGGTACGATGTTTCTATTAGTCCCAATCTGGCTTTGTACAACCACGTTAGGGCGAATGCAAAAGATGCCTCTGTACGAGATAATCAATACCTGGTCATTGCACCTACCCTTCATTGTGCGTACACGCGAGCAACAGAAAACACCATAGTTGGAGAATTATCGGTAGGGGACGCTAGGCTAAATTACGATGAACAAATTTATAGTTGGTTCGATCTATGGCTAAAAGGGAACGCGAACGACTTCAAATCTAAAACACCTAAGGTTCAGTATTATACAATGGGAAGTAATCAATGGAATTCTTCTGATACCTGGCCACCAAAGGAATCCAAGCTACAGACCTATTATCTGCATAGCGGGGGCGCAGCGAATAGTTTATATGGAGATGGTAGCCTTAGTTTAAACAAACCGGAATCCGATGAAAAGTCGGATACCTTTACCTATGACCCTATGAATCCGGTACCTTCTTATGGCGGAAATGTTTGTTGTACGGGGAATGCGGTTAAAGGCGGCGCCTTTGACCAACAAGGTATGGAGACAAGAAATGATATCCTTGTGTATACATCAGATGTGCTGGAGAAAGGAGTGGAAATGACTGGATTCATAGAATCAACCTTATATCTTTCCAGTGATGTTAAGGATACGGACCTAACCATTAAGCTTATTGATGTCTATCCCGATGGAAGGGCTTATAATTTAGACGAGACCATTCAACGTGTACGTTACCGGGAAGGATATGAAAAGGAGGTCTTTATGGAAAAGGGTAAGGTCTACCAGGTAGATCTAACACCAATGGCTACCAGTAATTTTTTTAAGAAGGGTCATCGTATCAGGATTGAAGTATCTAGCAGTAATTTTCCCAGGTTTGCCCGCAACCTAAATACGGGAGGGAACAACTACGATGAGAAAGTAGGGATTGTCGCTACGAATAACATACATCATTCGGCCACCCATCCGTCTCACGTAAAATTGCCTGTCATCCAGAATTAAAGGAAGCAGGAAACAGGAACTGGAATTTGATTAAATTCTAGTCAAAGTAACAAAAAAGTTAATCGGGTTATGAGAAAGGTCATCATATCGTCAGTATTGTTCTGGTTCAGTCTGGCGTTGACTTTCCAGGGTTTTGCCCAGGATAATTACCCGGAACAAAGACAACGGATGTTGGAAGAGCAATTGAAACCTCGTGGGATCACAAATAAAGCTACTTTGAATGCAATGGGGAAGATACCCCGGGAGGCGTTTGTTCCCGAATCACAAAAACCATTTGCCTATGATGACAGACCCCTGCCTATTGGTTCGGGGCAAACCATTTCACAACCTTATATGGTGGCGTATATGACGCAAACACTTCATTTAAAGAGGTCGGATAGAGTATTGGAAATTGGGACAGGATCTGGGTATCAGGCAGCCGTTTTATCCCAGATGATCGATACCGTTTTCACCATTGAGATTGTAAATGATCTTGCACAACGGGCAATTCAACATATGAAAAACTTAAACATCCACAATGTGGCTGTAAAAATTGGGGACGGGTATTTTGGTTGGCAGGAGAAGGCTCCTTTTGATGCCATTATAGTCACGGCAGGAGCAGAGAGTATTCCTCTTTTTCTGGTAGAGCAATTGGCAGAAAACGGAAGAATGATAATCCCTATTGGTCCTCACAATGGTATACGACAATTGGTATTGTTAAAAAAGAAAAATGGAAAGATCAAAAGCAGGACGTTGATGCCCGTTCGTTTTGTTCCATTTGTAAGAGACAAACAGCATCCATAGATCCTGCATTTATCTGTTTTAACCTTAACCCTTTCCTATTCAATGAACCTTCGTAAAGAATGGGATGCATTTCTAAAAATATTGACCTTTTTTTGTGGTTTTTGACGTGAAAAAGCAGTAAATTAGTAAGCATTGTAATTGGCGTTGAACACCATTTGTAAAGGATTCTGAGTCTGTCAATTACATCCCTGGGAAAGCCCATTCTACAATACCTTTTGATGTGGCTTTACGTTTATTTAATACGATCTAAATACCTAAGACTATGAAAGTATTCGATGATAAGCACATTAAAAATGTTGTATTTGTTGGAGCGCATCAAAGTGGTAAAACCACTTTGGCAGAAACCATGTTATTTGAAGCTGGATTGATTAACCGAAGAGGCACTGTGGAAAATAAAAACACGGTCTCGGATTATCACGATATTGAACATGAACGTGGTACCTCTGTTTTTGCCACTCCGCTGCATACAGAATGGCGTAATTACAAGATAAATATAATAGATACTCCCGGTCTGGATGATTTTGTTGGTGAAATTATCTCCTCTATCCGGGTGGCGGATACCATCCTTACGGTGATCAATGCTCAAAATGGCGTTGAAGTTGGGACAGAGATCATCTGGAGTTATGTTGATCAATATCAAAAACCAACAGTTTTTGTGGTTAATCAAATTGATCATATGAACGCCAACTTCGAATCGAGCTTTCGAAGTATAAAATCACTTGTTGGAAACAATGCGGTCCTGATCCAATATCCCATTGTGATGGATGGGGCTCAGTGCATTATTGATGTGTTGAAAATGAAATGCTATAAGTTTGGTCCTGAGGGAGGGAAACCGGAAAAACTGTCAATTCCGGAAGATCAGAAGGAGCGTGCAGATATACTCCACAATGAATTAGTGGAAAAAGCTGCAGAGAACGATGAGAACCTAATGGAACTGTTCTTTGAAAAAGGCACTTTAAATGAAGATGAAATGAGACAAGGGATTAAGGCAGGCATGTTAAACCATGAATTGTTCCCTGTATTCTGTGTCTCTGCACTAAATGATATGGGCAGCGGCCGCCTAATGGGCTTTATAGATAATGTAGCGCCGGCAGCAGCAGATCTGAAACAGGAGCAGTCTGTAGAGGGTAAAACCATTGAGAGGAAAAAAGAAGCTCCCACAGCTCTTTTCGTTTTTAAAACGGTATTTCAGCCGAGTTTAGGACAGATCACTTTTTTTAAGGTAAAATCAGGGGAGGTCCGGGTCAATGATAAACTTGTAAATTCAAGAAATGGTGAGACTGAGGTGTTAAACCAATTGTTCATCATGGATGGGAAGAACAGGGAACAAGTGAATAAGTTAACGGTTGGTGATATTGGAGCAAGCTTAAAACTAAAGCATACAGAAACAAACGATACCCTGCATGTGGATGGCTCTCCTGTGACCATTAAACCAATACAGTATCCTGCTGCCAGAACGAGGAGGGCAATATCTGCCATTAAGAAACAGGAGGAAGAAAAATTAAGTGAAGCCCTGAAAAAGATCCATATTCAGGATCCTACGGTAATCATTGAATATTCCTCAGAATTGCGGCAAATGATCCTTGGCTGCCAGGGAGAACTGCATTTAGCTACCATAGAATGGAGCTTAAAGAATAATTATGGTATAGAAGCTCATTTTGAACCACCTAAGATCGCTTACAGAGAGACCATTCAGCGTACCTCTACGGCAAGTTACCGTCATAAAAAACAATCGGGAGGAGCCGGACAATTTGCACAGGTTCATATGAAGATAGAGCCATGGAAAGAGGGGATGCCAGAACCTGACGGATTCAATATCAGAGGTAAGGAGGAAATTGATCTCCCCTGGGGCGGAAAATTGATATTTTATAATTGCATTGTAGGTGGGGTAATAGATATTCGTTATTTGCCTTCTATACGAAAGGGAATATTGGAAGTAATGGAATCCGGACCACTCACAGGATCCTTTATCAGGGATGTCAGGGTCATGGTCTACGATGGTAAAATGCATCCTGTAGACTCTAATGATATCGCCTTTAAGATCGCAGGCGCTCATGCCTTTAAAGAAGCTTTCCTGAACGCGAATCCAAAACTCTTAGAGCCAGTACAAGAAGTAACAGTGAAAGTTCCTGAGGAAACAGTTGGAAGTGTAATGACAGATCTTCAAGCCAGGCGATCTATCATACAGGGGATAGATAGTATTGATCACTTTCAGATCCTCAAATGTGCAGTTCCGGAAGCCGAACTTTACCGGTATTCAACAGATCTGAGATCTTTGACCCAGGGAAAGGCTACTTTTAGTGCCGTATTCTCATCGTTTAAGGCAGTACCCAATCATATACAGCAAAACTTGGTCAGTTCCTTAGACAAATAATATTCGGGGCACAAAAATTAAAAAGTATATCGGTCAGGCATTTCATTGCCCGGTAACGGCAAAACTTGTGTACACGGCGTCATGGCATCTAAAAATGATTATATAGACCTTCATTGTCATCCTGCTTTAAAACCCTTTGGCAAAAGTTTTAAGGATATACCGGTGGGAATGAACAGTGGTGACAGAAGGCGCAAAAAAAGCCTTTGGTACTATGATCCCCCGTCTCCTTTTGACAAACTGCTCAATTACCTGAGTGGACTTACCAAATTTTCACAATCTAATTTCACTGCCCTTTCACTGGGAGGTGTGAGTACCGTTTGTGTTTCTCTATATCCTTTGGAAAAGTGGTTCGTTCGAAACAAACTTAACAATGAACTAATACTGGATCTGGCTTCCAATTTCGCCTTGGGAATAGGAGCAAAGAGAGTAGATCATATACAGGGCATGCAGGATTATTTTAAAGATCTTGTGCAGCAGTATACATTTTATCAGCAGTTAGATGGCAAGATCTTTAGAATTGCGGGCGGACGTTACAGATATAAATTAGTTAGGAATTTTAAGGAGATAGAAAAGATAAGATCGGAAGAGTCGACCACCAAAATTCTGACCATTGCGGTCATCATTACCATTGAAGGTCTCCACGTGCTAAACACCGGATTAAGGACCACTCCTAATGAACAGGAGGTTTTAGAAAAAATAATCGCAATTAAGAAATGGCAATTCCGCCCATTCTTTATAACTATCGCCCATCATTTTTGGAATCATCTTTGTGGCCATGCTCCAAGTCTTACGGGGATTATTACCAAGTATGCTGATCAGTCTGAAGGATTAGATGCCGGATTTACATCCCTGGGTAGAAAGGTTTTGGAACATATGTTGGATAATTCACTGGGCAATCGGATCCTTCCAGATATAAAACACATGAGCCCCACAGCCCGGAAAGAATACTATGAGCTGCTAGACAGTGGAGATGAAAAATATAAGGACATTCCTATTATCATTAGTCATGGGGCCTGCAATGGACTAACTTCATTTTCAAATCCTGTTCCGGGGTATTTGGAAACAGCAAAAATGTTAAACCCTGCTTCGATCAATTTTTATGATGAAGAACTGATCAGATTGGCCAGATCCGGAGGTATTATTGGCCTGCAATTAGATGAAAGGCGACTTACAAACAAGGAAACTTTAAAAAATACAAAGCATTCCATAAAACGACATAAGATAATGCACTACCGTTCTGAATTGCTTTGGAATCAATTAAGGCATATTGCCACCGTATTGGATTCAAATGGCCTATTTGCATGGGATTGTATGGCGATCGGATCCGATTTTGACGGGATCATTGATCCTCTCAATGGATTTTGGACTGCGGAGGAATTACCTTACCTGGCCGACTTCCTGGAAAGGCATGCCTATAATTATATGAGCGACGCTACTTTTAAAAATCCCGCCAACAATATCAGTGCTGATGATATAATACAAAGGATCTTCTCAGAAAATGGGCATCGGTTTCTTGCGAAATATTTCCGATAGTTCAAATCGACTTCCATTCCCCGGTAAACTTCTGAATTTTTAGTACATTCACTAAAAAATAAAAGCATTATGGAATTATTTATACAAATACTTCAGGGCATTGTTGGATTAAGCATTCTTAACGTTTGGCTACTTCAATACAATAAGGCAACACGCTGGCGTGGAGGAAATGCCACTACCATCTTAGAAGAATTTAAGGCGTATGGCCTTCCAGCCTGGTCTTGTTATGTTATTGGTACCCTAAAGGTTGTATTGGCGATTATGCTGATAGTGTCTATTTGGTATCCTGATCTGAAATTGGTAGCAGCGTCTGGACTGGCACTTCTTTTAGCAGGGTCTATCTCAATGCACTTTCGTATCAATGATCCATTGATAAAGTCATTCCCGGCCGCCCTTTTTATGGTTATGTGTCTAATCATTATTTTCACAGATAAGGCAGAATACCTATAGAATTTCGAGTGTCTTTATAAAAAGATAACCACTTAACAGCGCATAAAAAAGGGCAGGCAGAATAGCGAACCAGGGATCTTTTATTTTCAATCGGACTGCCACGCCAAGCATCATCAGAATACAGAGACCTGCCGAAGCAATTAAAATAAGAACAGGTGTAAATAGTAGTCCGGCCAATAGCCCTAAACTTCCCAATAGTTGTAATACCCCAACGATTTTCCTTTTAGTAGGTAGCCCATAACGATCAAATTCAAATTTCATCCTTGGCAGAAAGAAACAACTACTGCCAAAAAATAAAAAAGATATGATCAGAAAAAGTGGTAGTATCTGAATGTAAGTCATTAGCACTAATTCATAGGAAGGCAAAAATAAGTTTGTGCAAAGATACCCCAAAATCTATCCACAGAACTTAGTTAAGATGTAAGATTCCTACAATTATCTGATTGAGCTGATATATTGATTTTCCTAAATATGTATTTTTGGAAAATTTGTATGATGAATAAGAAGATATGTATCATAGGGGCAGGATTCAGTGGATTATCTGCTGCGATAACCTTGGAAAAAGCAGGGTATAATCCTGTTATTTTTGAAGCTTCCTCAAAAGCAGGAGGCCGTATTAAAACGGATATTTTTAAAGGGTATCAATTAGACCACGGTTTTCAAGTGCTATTGGATGCATATCCCAAAGCCATTGATATTTTCGATTATAAAGAATTAGAACTACAAAAGATTTTGCCGGGTGCCATTTTGTTTCATAAGGGAAGATCCGTTACAATTGGAGATGCCACACGGTATCCGGGCTTCTTATTCCCAACAATTTTCTCAGGTGTTGCCGGAGTTTTGGATGCATTTCGACTTTTTTTACTGTATAGAGAAGTCTCAAAGATGACCAATGAAGAGATCTTTTCTACCAAAGAAGTCAGTACACTTACTTTTTTGAAGAAAAGGAAGTTTTCCGATGGTCTTATAGAAAAATTCTTTAAACCATTTTTCACTGGTATCTTTTTAGAATCTGAACTAAAAACTTCTTCCAGGATGTTCCAGTTTGTTTTTAAAATGTTCGCCAAAGGATATGCTGTGATCCCCAAAGCTGGGATGGGTGCCTTTGCAGAGCAGCTGGTAAATAAGCTGACCAGGACAGAAATTCATTATAACTGCGCGGTTGACCGTGTGTCAGAAGGGGTATTGTGGCTAAAAAATGGAAAACAGTACAAAGCAGATGCCATCATAGTAGCGGCAGCTCCCAATTTTCCTATAAATTCCAAAGAACCCGTGACACTAGAATGGCATGGTTGTGATACCTTGTATTTTGAGGTGGAAGACAGAAGTATAAAGAGACCACTTATTGGTTTAGTAAAAGACTCAAATGCTATCGTCAATAATATTTTTTACCCCACCAGTATAGGCTGTAAGAGCAAAGGAGAAAAGGAATTATTATCAGTAACCATCGTAAAGGAACACAACTTGGATGAAGAAAGGTTGATTCAGCAGGTTAGGGAGGATCTTAAAGTTCATTGCAATATTGAAAATGTGCGTTTCCTTAAACGGTACCAGATCAAAAAGGCATTGCCAGCCCTGGGAAGCCTAAAGGACCAATGGGATATGCAGAGTGGAAAGAATGGGAGCTCTATTTATCTGGCAGGGGATCATTTGTTATATGGGTCATCAAATGCTGCCCTTTTAAGTGGCGAACTCGCTGCCAAAGCCATCATAGATACTGTGTTGAAATAGGTGCATAAAAAAAACCGCCCTAAGGCGGTTCATTATCTCATTTATGGTAAACTTAATCAGCTGGCATTACTACTGTGTCTATCGCATGGATTACACCATTTGAAGCAGGAACATCGGCCATGATAACCATACTTGCATTTCCCTTGGCATCCACCAGTTTTACACTTTCGCCATCCAATGATAAGGTGATTTTCCCACCTTGCACGGTTTCAACAACAAAAGATCCACCATTAGAATTGATCGCTTCAACAACAGCAGCAGCAGGATATTTCCCGGCTACTACGTGGTATGTTAAAAGATTGATCAGGGCTGGTTTGTTTTCAGGTTGCAATAAACTCTCTACTGTCCCGGCAGGTAGTTTAGCAAAACTATCATTGGTAGGAGCAAAAACCGTAAATGGTCCGTCACTACTAAGTGTTCCAACTAGATCGGCAGCGGTTACTGCGGCTACCAGTGTTGAAAAGTTCTCATTACCACTGGCAACACCTACAATGGTTTCAGTAGGCATAGTTTCTTCCATGGTCTCTTCTATTTCAACCATTTCTGAAGCTGCGGCTTCATCAGCCGTTGCTTTTTCTTTTTTTTCTCCACATGCACTTACCATAAGTGCCAGTAGAAACAATGTGCTAAATAATCTCATTTTCATAATATTTAAAGTTATGTGCCAAATATACACCTAAGAATAGGGGAGAGTTATTAAATATTGTTTAATTTTTCTATCAAAAAGTTAAACATGTGCTAAAATCGATCCAAGATTTCGATCACTTGTATTTTATTCCTTTATTATTCGGAAGTATGTCAATAAGGGCATTACAATTGAGAATTGTTATTAATTAAAAAGCATTTATGATCAAAGAACAACGTTTACTAGAGCCCATAAATATTGGGCCTTTGAAATTGGCAAACAGAGTAGTTATGGCACCTATGACCAGAAGCCGGGCGGCGAATAAAGGAAATATACCTACGGCTGAACTGCAAGGAACTTATTACAAACAAAGAGCATCTGCCGGACTTATTATCTCAGAAGGGTCTCAGGTATCGAAAAAAGCTGTAGGCTACATAAACACGCCGGGAATATATTCACCTGCTCAGCTAGAAGGCTGGAAAGAGGTCACTAAGAAAGTACATGATATGGGAGGACGCATATTCCTTCAATTATGGCACGTTGGCAGGATATCGCATCCAGACTTTCACGGAGGTGATCTGCCCATAGCTCCCTCAGCGATGAACCCAAATGTAAAATCATATACTCCTGAAGGATTCAAGGAAACAGAGGTGCCCAGAGAAATGACCCACGAAGATATAAAAGAGACCATCTATGATTTTGCCAATGCTGCTGGCAACGCTATAAAAGCGGGATTTGACGGAGTTGAGATACATGCCTCTAATGGATATCTCTTTCATCAATTCTTTAATAAAACAAGTAACCAACGCACCGATGAATACGGGGGTAGCATTGAAAAACGAGCTCGCTTCTTATTCGATGTGCTGGACGCAGTTAAACAGCAGGTCCCATTAAATAGAGTAGGAGTACGTTTAAATCCATCTCTTCATGGTTCATTTGGAATGACAATGGATGAAGAGACCATCCCAACCTTTGATTATATAGTGCAGAAATTGAACGACTACGATCTGGCATATTTGCATCTATCAGAACCCTTTACAGATGTTTCAGACATCCCGTATGCGGTCACTAAAATTGCAAAGCACTACCGACCATTATATAAAGGGGTCCTAATGATCAATAATGGCTTTGATCAGGAATCCGGAAACAAGGTACTCGATGCCGGTCTGGCAGATCTTGTTGCATTTGGTAAGCCGTTTATTTCAAATCCTGACCTGGTAGAACGTTTTGAACAAAGCATCCCATTAACGGAATGGGATGAAAGTACCTTCTACACACCGGGAGAAAAAGGATATTTGGACTATGAGAAAAAAACAGCGAAACTGACCTCTACTCAATAGCTAAGTAATTCGTAAATTAGCGTCAAATCAATCGTAAATCATAAATATGAAAAGAAGCATTTTTTTTATAGCGATAAGTTTAACTCTTATACTTGGAGCCTGCAAAACTGAAAAGAAGGAAGAAATCGCTGAGATGCCGGAGGTTTTAGAACAATCTATCGCTGGGGAAGAAGTTACCTACACCACAGAATCTACTAGCATGAAAGGATATCTGGCATATGATGATTCCACAAAAGAAAAGCGTCCCGGAATCCTGGTAGTGCATGAATGGTGGGGGCACAATGATTATACGCGCGAACGAGCAAGAATGCTTGCTGAGCTTGGTTACACAGCCCTGGCAGTAGACATGTATGGCGATGGAAAGCAGGCGAATCATCCTGATGATGCGGGAAAATTTTCCGGAATGGTGATGCAGAATATTGATGAGGCGAAGGCGAGATTCGATTCGGCTCTAAAACTTTTAAAATCACAAGCTTCGGTAGATTCTACCCAGATAGCAGCTATCGGATATTGTTTTGGAGGCAGTGTGGTGTTGACCATGGCCAATGCCGGGGAAGATCTGGACGCAGTGGCAGCCTTCCACAGCGGCGTTCAATTACCGATAATGCCGAACGAAGATCTGAAAGCAAGGGTCCTCGTTTGTAATGGGGCGGCAGATCCATTCGTATCCGAGGAATCAATTGTTGCGTACAAAACGGCCATGGATAAGATAGGAGCCAATTATACCTACATTGCGTATGAAGGAGCACAACACGCCTTTACCAGTAAAGAGGCAGATTCTTTAGGGCAGAAGTTCAGTCTTCCATTGGCTTATCAGGAGAAAGCAGACAAAGCCTCTTGGGAAGAGTTGAAATCACTATTAAATGAAACATTTAAATAAAAACATATAGTACATTATAAATCAAACCTATAAAATACAATTAAAATGAAATTTACAAGAAAAGCAAGTGCTCATTGGCAGGGGAGTGGGAAAGAAGGAAAAGGAACTGTAAGTACGGAAAGTTCCGTTCTTAACAAAGCCCAGTATTCCTTTAAAACCAGGTTCGAAGATGGCATTGGAACTAATCCGGAAGAACTTATTGGCGCGGCCCATGCAGGGTGTTTTACCATGAAATTGAGTTTTTTACTGGGTGATGCAGGATTTACGCCTGATGATCTGAAAACCACGGCAAGCGTACTTTTTGAGGATGGAAACGTTACCAAAATCACTCTCGATCTGGAAGGTAAAGTTTCGGGAATAGGCAGTGAACAGTTTGTTAAGATCGCTAACGAGGCCAAAAAGACCTGTCCAATTTCACAGCTCCTGAAAGCAGAACTGGCACTGAATGCTAAATTGGTATAACGATTGCATATAAAAGATTAAAAATGGGACAGAAGTCCCATTTTTTATGCCCCAACTTTAAGCAATTCAACATTGGGTTTTTAGTTAATTCTAATAATGTAATTCATCGAAAATAGGCGTTATTACTGAATTGCCTCTTAATTATGTAGTAATTTCATAGGCTCCAAAACTATTAGATTGTTAAAATAGAAGAACTATGAAAACAAAATATCTTTACGCATTCCTGGGTTTATTTCTTATTGCATTTACAGGATGTACAGACAATGATGCTACAGAGGCGGGTGTTGGCAGACTTACCATACAACTTACAGATGCGCCCTTTCCGCTCGACCTTATCTCAGAGGCCAATGTTACCATTTATAGAATAGAGGCACGGCAGATAGGCGATACGGAATATGATTCATCCATGGAAGATGAGGGAAATATGGAGGACGATACAGAAGATATGCACAATGGTACCGACATTGTGGTTTTGATGGAAGAGGAAATTACCATAAACCTCTTAGACCTTACTAATGGGGTTACCGAATCCCTGGTTGATAGAGAAATCGCTGCAGGTGTCTATGATCAATTGAGAGTTTATGCCAAAGGAATCAATGTGGTAATGAATGATGAGGAAGGCACTACATATGACCTAAAAGTACCCAGTGGAGAGCAATCAGGGATTAAAATAAAAATTAAACCTGCGTTAACTATAGCGGGAGGCTTATCGGCAGATCTTTTGTTAGATTTTGACGTCAGCAGGTCATTTGTACCCCGTGGAAATATCAGGGACATGTCTAAATTTAATGGTTTCATTTTTAAACCAGTCATTAAAGTCAGCAACATGTCTACCGCAGGTACTTTAGCAGGAGTAGTAACAGACATATCAGATGGTACTGCATTGGCAGACGTTCAGATCACCTTATCAAAGGATGGCGAAGAAATAACATCTTCCTTTACAGATGAAACAGGGGGCTACATGATTATGGGACTAGATCCGGGAGAATATGACGTTTTTGCATCCTTAGAACTACCTACCTCCGAGGAAGAAGATGCTCCTTCAGAACTGTATGCTTCACCCGAAGTAAGTATTTTGATAGTGGTTGGCAATAAAACGGAATGGAATTTTGAGCTCGATCTTACTACTCCTGAGTTATAAATTGAGAGATTACCCAAAAAATTAAAGAGCAGATTTATCTGCTCTTTTTTATTTACTTTTATTCCAATGCACAATCATTTAAAAATGAACCTTAAAGGTCAAAACATTTTGGTAACCGGTGCTTCCAAAGGAATAGGTTATGGCATAGCCGATTATCTGTTAAAGCACGGAGCAAAAGTTGGGGTGCACTATCATTCGGGGAAAGCACAGGCCAATTCGCTGGTTAAAAAATACGGAAGTGAGAATGCCAAGGCTTTGCAAGCAGATTTGTCCAATAGTGATGAAGTGCTTTTGCTATTTGAAAATGCGGTCGATTTTCTTGGGAAGATTGATACACTTATTTTGAATGCTGGGGTTTTTATTCCGCATCCTATAAATGCAGAAATAAAGGATTGGTATAGAGTCTGGAAACAAACACTGGCTGTTAATTTGGATGCCGTAGGTTTAATGACAAAGGTATCCCTTGATCATTTTATGGAGAATGGTGCCGGGAGAATTATCTATATTGGTAGCAGAGCTGCTTTCCGCGGGGAGACTGAGGAATATCTTGCCTATGCAGCCTCCAAAGGGGGACTTACTTCACTAGCACGTAGTGTGGCCCGTTCATTTGGAAAATATAATATAAAAGCATTTGTAATAGCACCTGGCTTTACAAGGACCGCCATGGCCGAACAATTTATAGGTGAATACGGAGAAGCTAAGGTGCTTGATGAAATTGCCTTAACTACGCTTACCGAGGTTTCAGACATAGCTCCTTTAGTTGGTTTTATGAGTACAGGAAACATGGACCACGCTACAGGCACTACGATCGACATAAATGCAGGCAGTTATATCCATTGAGGTAGTAGCTTTTAGGAATCTTAAAAATATTAGCTGAATCTTATGAATTCTGATTCTTTTTTATCACTAATTTTATGCTACCAAATTGAACTTGATTTGTTCATAAAGCGCTATGAGATCAGATCATATCCAGTACCTGCGGTGCCTGGAGGCACTAAAGGGTTCTTCCTTCTTTAATTTGATGAGTACACCAGCTTTGCAGGAATTGTTGGCATTGATGACCCATAAATCCTGGCATAAAGGAGACTGCAGATATGGTCTTGATTCCCAATTTAATTTTATTGTTTCGGGAAGACTTAAAGTGTATCGCTGTAACCCCAGGAGCGGAAGAGAGCATACCATTTTCTTATTGTTGCCAGGTGACGTTTTCGATTTTATTGCGTTGCTAGATGAGGAACCTCACAATGTATGTTGGGAGGCTATTGAACAATTAGAAGTTTTAACACTGCCTGTAGATCAAATGAGGCATTGGATAGATCGAAATTCAAGTATGCATCAACACATATTGAAATATCTAGGAAAACGGATAAGGCAATTAGAGCATGCCAAAACCGATATCAGTCTGTATAACGCACTCGTTAGGCTTGCAAAGTTGTTGTTGGAAAATATGGACATGCAATCTCACAAACTTACTATCCTCAAAGATCTTCCAAATGAGGAGATCGCCAGTTTAATTGGCACTACAAGGGCCGTAGTTAACAGACACCTGCAGGAACTTAAGAATTGTGGTGCCATCTCATTAAAACACAGGGAGATTGTGATAGATAATCTTAAGCTGCTGCTTTCCATAGCAGAAGAGAAATATATACCACAATCTCATACATAAAAAATGCATGCTTTCACTTCTTTTCTGTTTCCACCTTTTAAACACCACATTTGTTAATAGTACGTTAATTCACCTGGTCCCTGCTACTAAAGTAGTAACAGGAGGGGGGGAATGCAAGTACATTTACAGCAGAATTAAAAATTAGATACTAACTTTTAAATCTGTAAACAAATGAAAAAAGTAATCTTAGTAGGGGCACTTATCGCTGGGTTTGCTTACCAGTCTAGTGCTCAGGAAATGTTAGACAAAGCAACCAATGCGCAGCTTATGACTGCCATTAAAAGAGATTTTCCAGAACTTGTCTTTAAAGACAAAACGGCACTTCAAAATAACCAGGAAGACGTTAACCGTAATAATGCAGGTTTCAGCAAACCTAGAAAAAATAGGGAGACTGAATATTATGCACTTATCCGTGGAGAAAAAAGGACCATCTCAGCAGAATACGATTCAGATTTTAAACTGGTACATGCCATTGTTCGTCGTGAAAATGTTAAACCCAATATGGAAATAAGTGAAGCCATTTATACGGCCTATCCTGGTTGGACAATAACTAAAGACAGCTACAGGGCCATTTATGGCGAAAATGGACAGAAAGTTGAAAGGTATAAGTTTTACCTTACCAAGGGTAAGGAAAAACAAACCGTCCATACTGATATCCACGGCAAATTCTTAAAACCAATTAAAGAGAAAAATATGTAAGAGTGTCGCATCTCAATATTAAAGAAGTATTTCAACAGAAATAAAAATATGGGCAACAAAAAAGTTGCCCATATTTATTTGGTAATAAATACATAGGCTTCGGACATTAAAACCAGGCTTTGGTCCTTTTTAAAACACTTCGTGTCTTATAATTGAATTCCTTTGGACCATTGTAATAATAAAGACTAGAAAGACTTTAGTATACGATAACCAACAAACCAACCCATAAAAGAGTGCTATTAAGCGCTCTTTTTTGTTTTCAACATCGGAAAGAGGGGTATTTTCTTGTGAATTGAAGAGATACTTATTACCTTTATCCCCATAAAAACGGGGAATGGCAAGATCGCAACAAACATATAGTAAAGGGGAGAGAGAAAAAAAACGCCTAAAAAAACAGGAGGAGAAACGCAAGAAGAAAGAAGCCAGAAAACTTTCTTCAAATGAAAACCCTCAGGGTATCCCATTTGCCTATGTTGACCACTTAGGAAACTTAGTAGATACTCCACCAGACCCGGCGAACAAAATAAAAGTTGATGCTGAAGACATCATCCTGGGGATTCCTAAGAAAGAAGAGGGAGATAGAGAACCCTTCGATCCGGTCAGGAAAGGAAAGGTATCTTTCTTTGACACTTCTAAAGGATTCGGTTTTATTATCGACACCGAAAACAACGAAAAATACTTCACTCATGTTAGCGGCCTCATCGACGAGATCGCTGAAAATGATTCTGTTTCTTTTGAACTGGAAAAAGGAATGAAAGGCATGAACGCTGTTCGTGTAAAACAGATCGGGTAATTTGCTGAAACTTCTAATGGTCATTTAAGAGAACATCAATAGCTCAGAGTTTACATTACTCCGGGGGCAACATTATATGTTTATGCTTAGTCCCAGACTAATATCAGATGAATAATCACGGGCAACATCAGTGACAAAACTGTTATAGAAGTAGGTAAATTGAGTAGTAAAACTCAACACCTTATTTATAGGAAATTGCGCCTGCAATTGCTGAAATACACGGTGGTTTCCAAGATCATTGTATTTAGGTTGGAAATATAATGTCTCCGTAATATTTACATTAGATTTAGGGAAATTGATGGTAAAGGAAACGTAAGTACTATTGCGATTGTTATAATATTCAATATCGCTGTCGTCTATTTTTTCATGTTCATACATATAGGCATTTCCCAAATAAGCCTTTACAGCTGGGGTAGATAGAAATTTAAGACGAAGGCCCGCCCCAAATAACTTGCGCCTGTTTATATTAAGAATAGCATTATACTGATCTTGTAAAAAAACTTCAAATCTAAAAACATTGGTTATTTTTTGATTTAATCTAAGATGCAAGAAATATGATTTTTGAAAATCCTGATCCTTGCTACGTTCCGTATTATAGCTCCCAATGAACATATAGATCCGTTTCAGGTCTTTCGATTTTAACTGGGTGGAAATATTTCCGGTAAACTGTGAAAGATAATCCCCGTTATTATTGGAATAGTCAAAAAGCAAGTCGCTTTTCAGAACAAAGCGAACAGAGTCAACCTGCATTCTTTGTGATTCGATATTGACCAGCTGTGCATTCAAAATAAAAAAAGGAGAGTAAAAAAAGATTACTAAAAAGAATTTATGAATTTTGTGCATCTTCATTATTAGTTGAGGCTACTAAAACTATTTAATATTTCTAAAAAATGAGGAAATACAATCCAAATCTAAGGGTATTTCCATATTTCATAGTGAATCTAAACATTTCTACCTATCAAAGAACCTTAATTATTAGACGGAAACAGATTTAACTTTTAATGGTTATCTTGTAGTTATGTTATCGACTCATATTTTTTCCTTAATAAGTATAACTAAGTAACCAAAAAAATCAACCAAATGAAAACATCAAATTCAATGAAAGGCTCTTTTACTCTTTTGCTGTTCCTTTTTTGCGCATTGAGTTTTGGACAAACATCCGAGTCTGTTAAGATCTTACTTACAGTAGATACTTCCCTGTTAGGGGAAGACAGTAAAGCACCTGGTGGATGTACCTTAACCGCGACACCAGAATCTGTTGTAATTCCTGGAGAAAGCAACCCAAAAATGTTTACAATAGTAGTACAGGATGGCGCCGATATTGAGTGGGAAGGTGTTACGCAGGATGGGGAAGAAGTAAAAATTAAAAAGATAGGGTTCCTAAAAGGCATTAATATATTTGATTCCAGAAACATTTTCGGAAAAATTAAAGATGGAAAAGAAAAGGTAAATGCCAAGATCAAAAGGAAAACGGCTCCCGGATTGGATTATGAATATCTAATAGAATTTAAGGTACAAGGAGTTGGCAAATACACACTCGATCCAAAAATTAAGGTAGGAGGACAATAGAGGTATTTTATGCTTTGTAAATCCAACTTCTTATGAACTGTATTTTACTACATGCGATCAAGTTTATAAAGAACGGTCGGCTGTTGCTGGGCGTTCTTTTTCTTTGGATCACTATTGGTTATGGTCAAAACCAGACAGTTGCGGACAGCCTTGAAATAATATATAATTCAGGTGCATTTGAGGAAGAAGATCGACTTAAATTATTAAGCAGGCTGGCATCTAGTCATCCAAACCCGGATAAATCATTACGTTATAGTGAGGAACTTATACGAAGAGCCGTAGCATTAGATTCTATTGTGTCTTTGTACAATGGCTATTTACAAAAAGGGAATGCACTAAGACTAAAGGGCGATTTATCGGAAGCATTGAAATCTTATCTGAAAGGAGTTCAAATTGTAGCTAACGACAAAACAAAAAGCAAGGAATTAGGCTCCTTAAATATTTCTATTGCCGGCGTCTATGCTGCCATGGGCAATGAACAAAGCACGGTAAAGTACTACAAGAATGCTATTGAACTACTTAAATTGATGGAAGACCGAAATGACTCTATTGGCTACGCTTCTGCCATAGAGAATTTAGGTGACGCTTACAATTTAGAATTTTCTAAACCAGATTCAGCCTTACTTTTATTTGAGGAATCGGGTGAAATCTGGAATAAATTAAACCTCAAAATTGGGTTAGCCTATAATATTGGAAATATTGGATTGGCATATGCACAACTAGGGAGATCAAAAGAAGCAGAAATAAAGATACAGCAAGCAATAACTATGCTTGAAGAGCTTGGAGACTATTATCCTATCTGCGTATATCTTACGTATATGGCCGACTTTAGTGCCGAAAGAAATGAGTGGGATATGGCATTCGAATATGCCCGGAGGAGTCTTAGTCTTGCGAAACAAAATAGCCTGAAAGAGCAGATTGGAGATGCCTATTTGAAACTCTCAGAACTTTATGAGAGAAGAGGCGACTTAGGGAATTCGTTAGCTAATTACAAAAACCATATTACGTATAAGGATAGTGTGCAAAATATTAGTGCAGTACAACAAATGGCCAATGTTGAATTGGCCCAGAAACAAAGAGAAAATGAGCTTTTAGATCAAAAGAGAAGGACACAGAAGATCATTACAATTGCTGTGGGCATTGCACTTTTCCTGATCGTACTATTAGCATTGGGACTATTTAGGCGCAACATCTACATAAAAAGAACAAAGGCCATCATTGAAAGAGAGAGAGATCGGTCAGAGACCTTGTTGCTTAACATTTTGCCCGAATTAACAGCCAATGAGTTAAAAGAATCGGGGGAAGTTAAGGCAAGTAAGATAGATTCGGCTACAGTAATGTTCACCGATTTTAAGGCATTTACGGCTCAGGCAGAACAGGTTGATCCGGAAATACTGGTATACAGCCTGGGGTACTACTTTTCTGCTTTTGATGACATTGTTGAAAAATACGGGCTTGAGAAAATAAAGACCATCGGTGATTCCTATATGTGTGCAGGTGGAGTACCCTATCCAATTGAAGATCATGCAGTGAAAATGGTTGCTGCAGCTTTTGAGATACTCAACTTTGTGGAAAAAGCAAAGGCCACTGATACAAGTCTGTTGTCTTTTGACATTAGGATAGGTATCAATACAGGGCCGGTGGTAGCCGGGGTAGTGGGGAGTAAGAAATTTTCCTATGATATCTGGGGCGACACTGTAAATGTTGCTTCCAGAATGGAGGTAACTTCCGAGACAGGAAAGATCAATATTGGAGAACAGACCTATTTGCTCGTTAAGGAAACTTTTAGTTGTGAATATAGAGGTGAAAAGGAGGTCAAGAACCGAGGAGCTATAAAAATGTATTTTGTAAATGGGTATACCAAGTCAGGAAAGGAGGCATTAAAAAGTAATGATACCTTATATATATGACCTAGGATTATAATTTATAAAGCAACTTCAGTTGCGAAATACCCACAATTCCGTATCTTAATAGAAAATACTACAGCATGCCACTTTATATGGATCGTCATGATATCCCGGATGAGATAAAGCCGGAACACGTGGCGCTAATGCATCAGGAAGACTTAAAAGTACAGCATTTATACGGATGCAGGGGAATGACCTATTGGTGCGATAGTGAGCGTCATACGGCGTTTTGTCTTATTGAAGCCCCCAATAAGGAAGCTATTCAGAAAATGCACAATCATGCCCATGGTTCTTTCCCACACCAAATTATAGAAGTGGACGAGCATTTGGTAGAGTCTTTCCTCGGAAGGATTGAGGATCCGGAGAAGACATCAGATGACGTTTTGAATATTATTGATGACCCGGCTTTCAGGGTGATCATGGTCCTTGAAACTGCTGATCAATTATACAGGACAGAAGATCATCAGCTTAGTATCTTTACTCAGAAGTTCCACCGGAGCGTGGCCAATTCATTAAAACACTTTCAAGGCACTGTAGTTCGGGAAAACGACAAATCATATCTGGTCTCTTTTAAATCGGTTACCAATGCTGTGCTGTGTGCGCTGAAGATACAGGAGAATTTTAAGTACAGCTATCCCAAAGTTGAGAATGAACATCAGGGTCTGAACATAGGTATTTCTGCCGGATCACCTGTGACGGATAAAGATGGGATCTTCTTTGAATCGGTGGTATTAGCAACCCAGATGTGTGAGATTGTCAAAGAACAGCTTATTATTTCCTCGGCCATTAAAGATCTTTACGAAAATGAAAATAGAAATGCCATCATTGATAAAGACCATATCCGTGTTTTAAAACCTAAAGAAGAGCAGTTCCTGTCAAAATTGGTGGCCTTTTCAGAAGCCAATTGGAAGGGACCTGATTTTAAGCTGAGACATTTGTGTAAAGCTTTAGGGCACAGTACCTCTCAGACGTATAGAAAAATCAAAAAACTTACCGGAAAGGCACCAAATACCTTTATGCGAGAGTTCCGATTGAACAAAGCCCTCGATCTATTACACAGACAACAAGGCAATATTTCTGAGATCGCCTTCGAAACAGGATTCAACAGTCCTGCGTATTTCACCAAGTGTTTTAATGACGCCTTTGGTATTCTTCCCTCTAAATACATCCAACTCTTTCAGGCGTAAAAAGAGCTACAATTCATAAATGACTCAAAATTGTGAGTCTTTGATTTAAATGTGATCATTATCGCACATTGGTATACCTAACTTTGGGTACAACCAATATATAATAACACATGAAAAACACTCTTTTTGATCAACTAGGTGGAACTAATGGTATTTCCAGGATTGTAGATGACGCCGTGGAGGCGCATATGAATAATCCCATGGTGAGTGCCAGGTTTCTGCCGTATCAGTCAAAGCCGGAAAAGCTGGCTATTATTAAGCAACACACCATTGAATTTTTTAGTATGGGTAGTGGGGGTCCACAGATCTATAACGGTAAGGACATGGTTACGGCACACACAGGCATGAATATTAGTGCCTCAGAATATATGCACGTCATCGATGACATTTTCCTGGCTCTGGATAAAAATAATATGACGGAAGAAACAAAAAAAGATGTTCTCGCCATACTCTGGTCATTAAAGGGAATGATCATCGCCAAATAATTATATACAACCTAAACAACACTACCAATTATGAAAACAATAAAAGAATTAGATAAAGAAAGAATCACACAATTTGCTTCTCAACTAAGGGGAAGCTTGGTAATGCCCGCAGACAGTAACTACAATGAGACCAGAAAAGTATATAATGGCATGATCGACAAACGTCCCGGCATGTTTGTGATGTGTGTGGATGTAGCAGATGTAATGGCTACCGTAAATTTTGCCAGAGAAAATAACATTCTACTGGCTGTCAGAGGCGGGGGACATAATGGAGGAGGACTGGGACTTTGTGATGACGGATTGGTACTAGATCTATCTTTAATAAAATACATCCGGGTTGATACCTCAAATAATACAGTACGAGTAGGTGGAGGGAATCTCTGGGGCGAAGTGGATCATGCCACACATCCTTTTGGTTTGGCAGTGCCTGCCGGGATCATTTCTACGACCGGCGTTGGAGGACTCACCCTTGGCGGTGGGGTTGGCCATTTATCTCGTAAATACGGCTTAACAATAGATAATTTGCTTGAGGCTGATATGGTTTTGGCAGATGGTTCTTTTGTAACTGTGAACGCCACCCAAAACACAGATCTATTTTGGGCCATTCGTGGTGGTGGCGGAAATTTTGGGGTCATCACTTCCTTTAAATTTCAAGCTCACCCTGTAAAAACAGTTTTTGGTGGCCCTACCTTATGGCCCATCGAAAAGACCCAGGAAATAATAGCCTGGTATAATACCTTTATTCAGTCGGCTCCCGAGGAGCTCAATGGATTCTTAGCTACGATGATCATCCCCGGACCACCTTTTCCTGAGCATTTGCATTTAAAACAATTCTGTGGTATTGTGTGGTGCTACGTAGGGGATCTTTCAAAAGCAAATGAGTTATTTAAACCCATATTAGCCATGGATCCGGTGTTTCAACATGTTGGGGAAATGCCTTATCCTTCGGTTCAAACCATGTTCGATGGTTTATTTCCACCCGGACTTCAATGGTATTGGAGAGGAGACTTTTTTAATGATCTGAATGCAGAGATCAGTGCCCAGCATTTAAAATTCGGATCTAAAATACCTACGCCTTTGTCTCAAATGCATTTATACCCTATCACAGGGGCCGCATCCAGGGTGGGGAATGAGGAAACCGCCTGGGCCTATAGGGACGCCAAATATTCTGGTGTAATTGTAGGGGTAGACCCCGATCCTAAAAATGCAGATAAAATAACGCGTTGGTGTAAGGATTACTGGGAAGGATTACATCCGTATTCTGCAGGAGGAGCATATTCTAACTTTATGATGAACGACGAAGGGCAAGAACGGGTAAAAGCCAGTTATAAGCATAACTATGCCCGACTGAAGAAGATCAAGCAGGTCCATGATCCTAATAATCTCTTTAGTGTAAACCAAAACATTAGTCCAAAGTAAGATAGCGGATAAGCAAAATGGAATTGAGTTTAGGTGGTGTTATTCAGTTAATACCACCTAAATTTTTGTTCTAAGCGAGTATGCTTTCATGCCCTGAGTCTTTCACAAACAGGCAGGAACTATTTGTTTTAAAAACCATTTCTTTTACAAAGTGAAAGCTTAAGTTTTCCTCCATACCAAAGATATTAAGGTCAGCAGCCGGCGCATTTTCAACTATATCTTTAAATGTATTAACATACACTTCTGTCATCGTCTCAGGCAAGCGTGCCAAATTGATCAGTGAGCGCAGGAATTCCTTGGCATTTTCCTCCTCATCCGGATCGTTTATAACCGTTATCAATCGGATCTTGGCATTCCAATTAAGTTTTAATTTGTAGGCAATAAGCAGGGAGAGATCCAGGTTTCCTATGTCCCAGCCAATACTCCAATTAGACTGCCTGTCGCTGATCCATACATTGATAATGTTTCGTTCTCCTAAGAGTGCGGTAGGATGCGCAACGTAGAGTAAAACTCCAATTTGTAGCCGTATAGATTCTTTTATGATGGGGCGTAGTTCCGCTTCATAGTCATCGTGTTCCTGTAAGTTAAGAAAAACAATGTTCGGCTTAAAAAAAGCGCCTTGAAGTGCCTGACTTCCGTAGTTGATGCCTTTGGTAAATTCATCTGTGTGGATCACTGTCCAGGAAGAGAAAACCCCTTTGGTCCTGAATGATTCAGACAAGTTTTCCAATTGTTCAGCCAGCTTACTTTTTTCTGAAAAGGGCTCTATCCCAAGTAACTTTATAGATCCTTTGGGCTTTGCTATATTTCTTAAAAAAGGAAATATTCCCTTCACCCCATTAATATCGCGAACAGGCACCATTAAATTAGGTTTCCAGGCTCGTTGCTGCATTTTCTTCATTCCCCAGGTGTGTTTGGCAGCCCATTCTGCGAAGGAGACAAATAATCCGGATCGCACATCCTCAAAAGGAGTTTCCAAATTCTGTCTGGATAAATAAAAATAGACCACAAAGACGATCATTACCGAAAGTAAACTTACAGTAGGATTAATGATAAACATGGCAAAGACGGATGAAATAAGGCCTATCCATGGTACCCATCTATGGATCTTAAAAACGGGTCTGTAACTAATAAGGCCAAGATTTTGCTCAATAATAACCACTATATTGATCATGGCATAGGTGATAAGAAAGAACAGGGTTACCAAAGGAGCAACCGCATTGATGTTCCTTAATAACATAGTGGCAAAAATGAGGATTCCGGTTAACAACATGGCATTTCTGGGTTGCCCGTTGGCACTTTGCCCTGCTATAAAAGTAGAATAGGGGAGTACTTTATGTTCTCCCATTGCAAATAAGATTCGTGAAGACCCAACTATAGATGCCAGCGCAGAAGAAAATGTAGCTCCCAAAATTCCTGCGAGGATCAGAGGGCCAAAATAGGCCTTCTTCACAATCACGTAATAGTCCGTAAGTAATTCGGCCTCAGTAGCACTGCGAGCTATCCAATAGGCCAATACCATATATATAACAAAACTCACTGCGATCGCCCACAGAGTGCCCACCGGGATACTTTTCTTAGGATCTTTGAGTTCTCCAGACATATTGGCCCCGGCCATGATACCCGTTGCTGCCGGGAAAAATACCGCAAATACGATCCAGAAGTTACTTCCACTAAAATTATTTTCAATTGATCCCTGAAAAGAGCCAAATCGCAATACATCTGTATTTGTATTGAACATGGATCCCTCGTATGCTGCTAAAATGATGGAGATAAAAGAAAGCATAATGATCCCGATAATGATATACTGTGTTTTAATAGCAAGATTAGCGCTTACGTATGCGATCCCAAACAACAAGGCAAAAACAAGGACGTCTACCAGAAATGGATTGTGATCAGGAAAAATACCCAACCAACCTTCCCTGAAACCAAAAATATACATAGTGACGGCCAGGCCCTGGGAGACATACCGTGGGATTCCCAGACTACCACCTACTTCTAGCCCCAATGCCTGAGAAACAATGGCATAGGCTCCTCCGGCGCCAATTCTGATGTTGGTAGTGATAGCGGACATTGAAAGCGCAGTACATAAGGTGATTGCAAATGAGATGATAATGATCAACCAGGTTCCTATGAGACCTGCATTTCCTACAACCCATCCCAAACGTAAGTACATTATGACCCCGAGAATGGTAAGTAAGGTAGGCGTAAAAACCCCGCCAAAGGTTCCGAATTTCTTTTGTTGCATTCCTTTGGTTTCCATTGGTTATTTAAATGATCGGCTTGTAAAATGAAATATAATCAATATCACGATGACATCGCTATATAGGCCTGTAATTTATAACAAAATAGTCTATTTACTTTCCCATTTTATTAGAGAAAGCAAAATGAATTCTTACTACATTTGTTAGGTTTATTAGCAGACAATTTGCGTCAGTAATTTATAGTGGATTGTCTCAAGTAATTTATGACCATATGGCAAAATATAAGTATAAAATTCAACTGCTGGAACTTAAGGAAATTCATGAAATTCCACTTGTCTGGACCGAAGATGAATTTCGCGGACTGCTGCAGCATGTTGAATATGATGATGTGCAGGAAATACCGACTGAAGAATTAAAAGATATGGCCTGTTTAGCACTGACAGACTTTGAGGTAGAGGAAGCGGCCGTCAAAGTTTTGGAGTTCAGACTGGGCGAACGTCTCAATAAAGGACAACGTCAAAACCTGGCAATAGAATTGCAGGAAGAAAAAATATGGGAAGAATACGCAGATCTTAGTTTACACGAAGCGCTCTTTCATGTTTCGTGTATGCTCTATTGGGCATTTCCAAAAAATTTCAGAGAGCCAGATATTGCCAGACTAAAGCTCGCAATTACTCCTTTAAACCAGGAGTCTAAGCAAAATTCTGCAGAACCAACAGCCGGCTTGTTAGCGCGTGTGTTGAATGATGGTATGGATGAGCACACCCTTATTAATCGGTTGTTTGATGAGTCCCTGGTTGCCAATTCCTTTCCGGAGGCGGAAGATATTATTTGGCAATTTGAGGCCCGGGGAGCAAAAGAAAATTCAAGCGAGAATACAATTACGATCTACACCTCCTGGAATTGGGTGGAGGATCTAAAAGGAATCTCGGAATGGGAATCAACCGCCTTTGCAGATGGGCAATTAGAATAGGGTAGGGCCTAAGGATAAAGGCATTTTCGATTAATGATGTGCCGGAAAAAGTAATTAATATTTCGTATCTTATTATCACCTGCTTAATTGGGAAATTATGAAAAAAATACTAATTTTTTTATTTGTGATAGGGCTATGTTCATCTTCATATGCCCAAAAAAAACCAAAAGTTAAAGGGAACAAGGAAGTAACTCAGGTTATCCGTGAGATCCCGGAAGATTTTAATGCCTTGGAAATAGATGATGGCCTTAAAATAAACCTTTCCCAGGGAGTGGAAAACGGGTATGTTTTAAATGTTGACAGTAATTTAGTGGACGTATTGCAGTTTTTTGTAGTAGATAGTGTTTTAAAGGTTTATACCACCAACAAAATTGTGAGCAGCAAAAAATTAGAGATATCCATGACCGTAAAAGGTCTGGAACATCTTATCCTTAAGAACGATGCCGAAATAACCGGAGAAGGACCTTTTAATTCAGCCAAGTTCTATGTAAGCGCCTACAATTCCAGCAAGATGGATCTTGATATTCGTGCCGAGGATATTACTGTTACCTTACATCGGAATGCGGGAGGAAAATTAAACCTTACTTCAGAAAACACAACTATTATAATGAATGACAGAACCGATTTAAAAGCTTATGCATTGTGTGATAATATACGGGTGACGGTAAATAATTCTGCAGATCTTGACCTTGATGGGGATGCGGACTATGCGGCTTTTAATCTTAAACAATCGTCAAGGCTTAATGCACGGAAAATGAAGGTGAGTAATGTAGATCTTTATAGCTCAAACAGTTCAGATGTATATGTGAATGCCACCAAGAATTTAGAGGTGTATGCAAAAGGCAGCAGCAATGTATATGTATATGGAAATCCTAAACTGGAGATCAAAGGATTTACGGATAAGTCCAAAATTATAAAGAGATAATTTAAGGCCTTTAAGAAAATGAAGTTTAAAACTATAATAGCGATTGTATTTGCCATCCTTGTGGTTGTTTTTTCTCTGCAAAATTCGGCCATCACCCCGGTAGAATTTCTCTTCTGGGAACTAAATATGTCCAGAGTGCTGGTCATTCTCGGGAGCTTTGCTATAGGAGTAGTGGTAGGGATACTGGTATCTCTAAAACGCCCTAAATTGCCTAAATAGAATTTCTTAAAAAAAACATACCGCATGAGAACTCTTTTGTTAAAAAATAACGGATCATGTTGGGTTTTTCCATACCTCTTGCTGCTCCTGCTTGGATGTGGCAGCACCTCGTCCTTAGAAAAGGATCCTGCCCGGATAGCCAGCTTAGAAAAAATGGTGACAGAAGCGCACTATGAGATCTCCTCAGACTGGGCTTTCCCTCTTATGACCCAAGGTCTTAACAGTTTGGCCAATTCGGGCTTGTTCATGCCCGGGAGCAATGCCAGTAGAATAAACCTGATGGGAAATACCAATTACCTTAGGGTAATGGGAGATAGTGTAGCGGTTTCCTTGCCATATTTTGGAGAACGAAGGATGGGTGGTGGCTATGCTAACAACGATAACGGAATTAATTTTAACGGAATACCAGACACCTATTCCATGCAGTGGAATGAAAAGAAGAACCGCTATGAGATTGAGATGGAGTTTCAGCAGCGAACAGAAACTCTACAATTCAATATGATCGTTTTTCCAACCCTAAAGGCAGATATAAATGTGAATAGTACACATCGGACCTCTATTCAATATAGCGGGGTAATGACTGCTATTTCGGGCGAATAGCGTTTCTTTGCTGTAGTTTGAATTTATAAAAAGCGCATATCAGGCCTTTAAGAAAATTGACATAAATTAGTCTTTATGAAACAACTATATATTTTGAATAAAATTGTCGTCGCATGTCTTGTCATACTTCTTGCTTCTTGTAAGGAAAAAACAGAGGTAAAGGTGGTACTGGAGCCATACAGCGGTTCGCTACCCATTCAAAACCTGCAGCTCCCGGATGGGTTTAAGATCGATGTCTTTGCCGAAGGAGTAAATGGAGCCCGCTCCATGGCCATGGGAGATGACGGCACCCTGTTTGTAGGGACACGAAACGATAAAACGATATATGCACTTAAAGATACCGATGGGGACCAAAGGGCCGATATGATAAAGGTGCTTGATTCTACTCTAGAAGTACCCAATGGAATTGCTTTTAGAGATGGGGCTCTTTATGTGGCAGAAGTTGGAAGATTGCTCCGTTACCCTAACATTGAAGCAAATTTAGATGACCTACCCCAACCACAGGTAGTATATGATGACTATCCGACCGAATTTCATCATGGGTGGAAGTATATTGCTTTTGGGCCAGATGGTAAATTATATGTACCTGTAGGTGCTCCATGTAATATTTGCGACCGCACAGGTGAAGACGAGCGCTTTGGGACCATTACCAGAATGGATCCGGATGGTACTAACAGGGAGATCTATGCAAGAGGAGTCAGAAACACAGTAGGCTTTACCTGGCATCCTGAAACGGGGGATCTTTGGTTTACGGATAATGGCAGAGATTTGATGGGGGACGATGTGCCTCCATGTGAATTAAATAGGGTAGAAGAGGCTGGTCAGCATTTTGGGTATCCTTTCTGTCATGGTGGCACCATTGCAGATCCTGAGTTTGGGGATCAAAGACCATGCTCAGACTTTGTGCCTCCGGTACAGAACCTGGGAGCTCATGTGGCTCCTTTGGCAGTCAAATTTTACAGAGGAGATAATTTCCCTGAAGAATTTCAACAATACGCCTTTATTGCAGAACATGGGTCCTGGAACCGGTCATCAAAAGTAGGATATAAGATCAGTCTTGTTAAACTAGATGGTAACAAAGCAGTTAGCTATGAGACTTTTATAGACGGCTGGCTTAATGAATCTACTCAGGAAGCCTTTGGCAGACCCGTAGATATGTTGTTTCTGGAAGACGGCTCCATGTTGATCTCAGATGACTTTGGCGATGCCATTTACAGGGTTTGGTATGAGGGTATACCAGACACTAAATAATAAGGCAATTAGCTCGATTAGTGCTGTCTTTACAAAATCTTTTTCCAAGTTTTACGTTTTAACCGTATCTTTACGCTGTAAGTGCTTTAGAAAGCTGTATTGACCACTACATTTTTATTACAAATAGCTCTCTTCAATACTTGAGAATGGCATAAGATTGCGCATTGAAGTAGTTGGAGCAGAGAACTTGGGATTCATTTTAACTTTTCTTCTTTTTTATATTTCTACGTAAAACTTGCCGGGTAGTTGGTAGCTATCTCAACCTAATCTTTTGCTCCAGGTTGAGTAGTAGTTTTTATTGGAGCATTTTTATATTTCAACAAATGGCTAGTTCTAATGACAATCCTACATTTTCCAGAGAAAACAAAAACGACTTTTCAAAAACCTTGCGAAACAGGGTAAATACCTATTTTAAAACAAACAACATAAGCAGAAATGCAAATGCCAGGATGGTCACCAAGACCATCATCATGATGTCCTTATTTTTTGTGCCTTTGAT
>CAWJQE010000007.1:0-113465 GCA_963844995.1 uncultured Flavobacteriaceae bacterium
GGAGGTTACACTTGGGTTGATGAAATTGGATTTGGAACTGCTAACGCCGGTATCGGTGCTAGCTACTGGTTCAATGACAACATCGGCTTTACTCTTCAAACGGGCTACAAGCACGCTTTTGAAGACTATGGTGTAAAACACTTCCAGCATTCAGCCGGAATTGCTATTAAGTTCGGTGGAACTGATACAGATGGAGATGGCATCTATGACAAAGACGATGCTTGTCCAGAAGTTGCTGGTTTAGCTGCTTTCAACGGTTGTCCTGATTCTGACGGAGATGGTATCGAAGATGGAAAAGATAGCTGTCCTAACGAAGCTGGTTCTAAAGAACTAAACGGATGTCCTGATTCTGACGGCGATGGTATCGCTGATAAAGATGATGCTTGTCCTAATGAAGCTGGCCTAGCTGCCTTATCTGGTTGTCCAGATGCTGACGGTGACGGTGTTGCTGATAAAGATGATGCTTGTCCTAGTGAAGCAGGTCCTGCTGAAAACAAAGGATGCCCATGGCCTGATACAGACGGTGATGGTGTACTAGACAAAGATGATCAGTGTCCAGACGTTGCTGGTACTGTAGCTAACAAAGGTTGTCCTGAAGTTACTGAAGAAGTTCAAAAACAATTGAACGATTACGCTAGAACTATCTTGTTCGATACAGGTAGAGCTTCTCTTAAAACTGAATCAGTATCTGTATTCGTAGACATCATTAAGATCTTAAACGAATATCCTAACGCTAAGTTTACCGTTGAAGGTCATACTGACAGCGTAGGTAGTGAGAAATTGAACCAATCTCTTTCTGAGAAGAGAGCTAACTCTGTTAGAGACTTCTTAGTAAAAGAAGGAATTGGAGCAGATAGATTAACAGCTATTGGTTACGGTGAAGCTAAGCCAATTGCTTCTAATAACACAAGAGCAGGTAGAACTCAGAACAGACGTGTTGAGATCAACCTAGTGAAATAAATAATAAAACGTTTATAACGTTTAAAAAGCTCCGCAAATGCGGAGCTTTTTTTATTTTTAACAATGCAAAGTTTTCTTGAAGAGGTTGTATCAGATATTATCCGCAAAAAACAAGTCAGTGATGATCTTGTCCTGGTGGTACCAAGCAAACGCGCTGGCGTTTTCCTTCTGCAACAATTTTCCAAAACAACTAAAACTTCTTCCTTTGCCCCTACCATAGTTACAATTGAAGAATTTGTAAAACAACTCTCCGGGCTTCGCTATGCCTCCGGCACACAGTTATTCTTTGAATTATACAGTGTATATCAAACCCTTCACAAAGAACAGGCGGAAAGTTTCTATAGCTTCTCCAAATGGGGAAATACGCTGCTTCAGGATTTCAACGAAATAGATCGGTATCTTATTCCTCCGCATGAGATCTTCTCATACCTGAGTGCTATTCAGGAAACCAACCATTGGTATTTACAACCAGACAAAACACCTCTGGTTGAATCCTATATCCGTTTTTGGAATTCACTGGAGCCGCTTTACGATACCTTTAAAGACCATTTGATGAGTCTTGGCGTAGGATATCAGGGAATGGTGTATAGAAAAGCACAGGAAAATATCCATGAATATGCAAAGACCATAGAGAAAGACACACATTTTTTTATAGGCTTCAATGCGTTAAATGCTGCTGAATCTGCGATCATACAAACGCTATTATCTGAGCAAAAAGCCGATGTTTTCTGGGATATTGATCCTTGTTTTCTTCAAGATCATATTCATGATGCGGGAGTTTTTATTCGATCGTATTTAAAAAATTGGCCCTATTATGTTTCCCATTCACCTAAAGGCCCAAAACCAACGTATAACTCTGAAAAGAGTATAAAAATAATAGGAGTGCCAAAAAATGTTTCTCAGGCTAAATATGTTGGCAATTTAATAAGCGAACTGAATGACAAAGACAAGGCTTCTCTTAATGCTACGGCCATTATCCTTGGTAACGAAAACCTTCTTAACCCTGTACTAAATTCCATGCCGGGAAACATTTCTAATATCAATGTTACCATGGGCTATCCGGTAGCCAGTACACCCGCAGCAAGTCTGTTTAACGAATTTATTTCCCTGTATGTTACAAAACAGGATAAAGGTTGGTACTACAATGACCTCCTTTCCTTTATTTCACACCCGTATATACAATCCCTATTTAAGACTCCGCTAAAAACAACTTCAGAACTTACGAAAGTAATTAAAGAGAAAAATTGGATCTATATTCAACCTCAGCACCTGCCAAAACTGATCACTTCAGATAAAGCAGTCATGGCCCTTTTATTCTCCGAGTCTTTTACTTCCCCCGTTAAACTTCTCAATGCTTGCGACGACTTACTACTTTCATTAAGAGAGCACTTTAGCTCAGAGGCAGATGCTATTACCCTGGAATATCTGGTTCAACTTCATGTGGTCTTCAATGAAATGAAAGGGTACATGAATACATACAATTTTATAAGTGATCTAAAGTCCTTTCAAAGTCTTTATAGAGAGTTGCTCGCCATGGAAACACTCGATTTTTATGGTGAACCCCTGGAAGGAATTCAGGTAATGGGAATGCTCGAAAGCAGGAATCTCGACTTTGAAACGGTGGTTATTACCTCGGTTAATGAAGGTGTCCTCCCTTCGGGTAAGACAAATTCTTCCTTTATTCCTTTCGATCTTAAAAAAGAATTCAAACTCCCTACCTATAAAGAGAAAGATGCGGTGTATACGTATCATTTTTACAGACTGTTACAACGGGCAAAAAATGTTTATTTACTCTATAATACAGAGCCAGATGTGCTGGAAGGAGGAGAAAAGAGCCGATTTATTAGTCAATTGCTCACGGAAGATAAAAGGCACAAGAATATTACACATTTTGTCGCCTCTCCTGCTATGGAGCTGCCAATACCTGAAGATGAGACCGTAGAAAAAGAACCCTCTATTATTACCGCCCTTAAAGAGAGGGCTGAAAAAGGTTTTTCTCCATCTTCTCTTTCGCAATATATTCGTAACCCCATCGATTTTTATAAAAAATATGTGCTTGGTATCAAAGAATCTATCGATGTTGAGGAAGTCATTGCGGCAAATACCTTTGGAACGGTGATCCACAGTAGCATGGAAGCTCTGTATAAACCCTTTATTGGAAGTCGGCTTTCTCCCGAAAACCTTAAGTCCTTACTCCCCGGCATCCCCAAAGTGGTGAAAGAACATTATAAGGAGCATTACCCAAATGTATCCCTGGATAGTGGTCAAAATCTGATCGCCTATCACGTCATCCAACGATATATAGAAAAATACATCACCTTAGAAATAAAAGAAAGCAGACATCATACCATTGAGCTCCTGGCCCTTGAAGAACCCTTTAAAACCTCAATTGCTGTTCCGGGCTTGCCATTTCCAGTATTCCTGAGAGGTACTCTGGACAGGGTAGATAAAAAGGATGGAATGCTTCGTATTTTAGACTATAAAACCGGAAATGCTCAAGCCGCTGACGTTCAGATTACAGACTGGGAGAGCCTTATCAATGACCCCGATAAAAGCAAAGCATTTCAGCTTTTGTGTTATGCCCTTATGTATAGAAACAAGCATCAAACAGAGGCCTTTGAAGCAGCGATCATACCTTTTAGGAATCTGGAGGCCGGACTTCTTACTTTTGCCGTAAAAGAGTCTGGCAGTAGGTCCTCAAAGGATACCACCATCACTTCAAATACGCTAGATCTGTTCCAGGAACAACTACTGCAACTTATTGCGACCATCTGCGATCAGAAAGAGGCATTCGTTGCTAAGGAGATCTAATTCTTATTTCTTATCTGGTCTGCTGGGCCTAACCTCTATCTTACTTGGCAATGTTCTGGGGTTCATCTTTAGCAGATCCTCTACTAATTCTCCAATATCTTCCGGTTGAATTTTCCAGGCATCTTTCTCAGATGGCTCATTGTCATTAAAATGGGTAGCCACAGATCCCGGCATTATAGTAGATACTTTAATGTCATGCCCTCTCAGATCCAACATTGCAGCCTGCGTAAAGCCAACGACCCCAAATTTGGAGGCATTATACCCTGTGCCGGAGGCAAAAAAGTTGGCGCCTGCAAGGCTGGCGATCGTTATATAATATCCATGAGATTTTTTTAAGGGGTTTAACGCAGCCTTTAGCGTATAAAAAGCACCGCTTAAATTGGTGTCTATCATCTTTTTCCAATCTTCTACGCTCAGTGTATCTACTGAGTTAAATATGCCCACTCCAGCATTGGCAATAACCACATCTAATTGACCCCATTTTTTAAGGATCATTGCAACTGCGGAGACTTCATCTTCAGGTTTTGTAACATCCGAGGCAAGCCCAAGCACCCGTTCTTCAGATCCAAGCTCTCTGGCTGCCATTTCAGCGTCTTTTTTATTTCTTCCGCTAATAGCCACTTTCATACCGGCGTTGAGAAGTGTTTTAGCAATACCGTGTCCTATTCCCTTGGTTCCACCAGTTATATAGGCTACTTTTCCGTCTATGTTATTCATTGTTTCTTTTTTTCTAAAGTAAGGATCCGTACAGTAGTCATAAAACTTATGACGTTATACTTTTCTTAAAAATAAAAGAAGGTTGCATTTTGAAACGTTGCCAAAAAGTAGTTCCTTTGAACTTCCAAAAAGGGGGATTAGCTCAGCTGGCTAGAGCGCTTGCCTGGCAGGCAAGAGGTCACCGGTTCGACTCCGGTATTCTCCACAGATCAAGCACTAAAATTTGTGCGATTTAGAATATATAAAAACCGCCGAAACCGCTCGAGCGGTTTTTGTATTCTAAAGCGTTAGGTCTGAAAGACCAGAAAATCAAATTTTAGTATTTGCAGTACTTGGTTTATCGGAGCAAAGTAGTTACCCCGGTATTCTTCCCCAAATATACCGGCCGTCACAGCTATGAGGGCTTTTTTGATTCATTGTGCATTGAAAAGTAACTCCCATCTTACAAATAGCCTCAGATTTCCTACATTTATATAAATGAGATATAGTGCATAATGCACTATATTCAATTGTTGTGCTTCATTACTACTTCGCTAAAGCTTCTTAGTAGGTACTATGACTAACCGCTAACCAATGATAAAATTCTTTAGAGGGCCGAACGGTAAGCAAAGGTCTGGTAGACCTTTGATAGTGAGGAGCCAGCTGAGGCGAGGGAAATAAAATATAATAGCATGATTAAGTTCTTTAGACGGATAAGACGGCAACTTTTAACTGAAAACAAATTCAGTAAATATCTGATTTATGCAATTGGTGAAATAATGCTCGTTGTAGTCGGAATTTTAATTGCTCTACAAATTAATAATTGGAATGAAGCTCGTAAGGAAAACGCCACCATCAATACCTATTTAAAAGGTATAGTAATTGATTTGAATAATGATATTAGAAGATTTGATGTTATCATAAAAAATTTGAATGAGCAAATTAAAGCCAACTCAATGGTTTTTGAGGATAAAAGTTATCAAAATCTTCCTATTGATTCTATTGCTTTATCTATAACCAGTTACTTCAACGATTACAAAATCTCTGACCAAACCTTTCAAAAAATAAAGAATTCTGGACTGGCAAATCAATTAGGGTCTACAAAATTAAATGAAGCGATTAACAAATATTATTCAGAAGACCTTTATCGATTTAATTTGTTTATAGACTATGATGAAAAACGTTCAATAAAAGATGATGATTTCTGGTTTGTTACAGATGAGTATGAAATCAATCCCGTTTTAGGTCAAAGTAATAAAACTCTAAATCTTCCTTTTGCAGAAAACCAGGAGACAAGGAAAACAGCATTAATACAAAAGTTAGAATCTAATCTAGGAAGAAACAATCTAAGAAATAATATTTCAAGAAAATCATTAGGAATCAATATTACCCAAAATTTAAAAAATAAAGCTAAATTATTAATTGAAAGGATTGATGAAGAACTAAATAAAAAATAACGAAAGCACAACAAAGAACTGATTTAAAATAAAGGAAGTGACAACTACCAGCCGCCACCACCACCACCACCGCCACCACCACCAGAGAATCCGCCGCCGCCCGAACCACTTCCACTACTTGATGGTGGTGTAGCAGATCTGCTTAAGGAATTGGAAAGTGATGTATTTAAGGTGTGGTTAAAGGTTGAAAAGTTACCAACATGACCTGCATACCATGCAGGTTGATAGTTTTGGTCAATGATGGATTTGTTAATGAGGCTTTGGAATTTGTCTCCCCAAACATCTTCAGCTCCCAACACGACAGCATATGGTAATAATTTCTCAAAAATTTCTGGTGTTAAATCTGGTGGATTAAAGTGTGCAATCTTTTTTTCTTCGGCCGCACTTAGGTACATTTTAAATCCATCTATCAAGGATTTAATCCTTAGTTTTTCAACAGCAGGTTTTCTGATTAAATATTGGTAAATCAAAAAGAACACAATATTTACAACTAAAAATAAAAAGAATATGAATCCGTCATTACCTCCTTGAAAGAAATTCGATACGAGAAACACAAATAGGAAGATATACGCGATTATTGTTAAAATTGGAATTACCCAAAATTTAAAATTAAAACCTTGATAAATTAAGCTATGATGCTGTTTTCTTAACGAAGCTTTATACGCAGTTACCGCGCTTTGAACCTTGGAATCGTATTGGCCATCCAATGTTAAGATACTATTACCTGAAAATAATTTAGAAAAGAGCACACGTTCTTCGTCGTTGAGCAATCCTGAATCTTCCTTTATTCTATGGATGATAAACTTTTTGCTTCTAAACAATCCGAAAACATAGTCTTGGATATCTTCTTCAATTTTAAGATATCCTTTTACTGCTAAATTTAAAATGGAACCTGTAATCAAATCACCATGATAGCGTAGTTTGTTAAACATCCCTACAGAAGCAGGTGTCATTTTATTTGGGACTTCGAACTGTGGAAACACTGTTGGTTTTGGTGGATCGATACCAAACTTCAACCAAGTGAATCCGTAATAAAACAAGAGCGCTAAACTTATAAACCCACTTAAAATGAGCGCTCCAAATTTTTGAAGAAATGTTGGCGGCGGCGGCGGCGGCGGTTGCTGCACAGTCCCTTTATTAAAACCTAAAGCCACCGTTAAGTTTTCTCCTGCCCTTAGGTTTTCTGCGCTAAAACGAATACTGTTCTCAGAGAGTATCGTTGAAATACAATTAGTACTATTACTCCCATACCTTCCGGTATAGCATGCGTTTTGCAGAATTTTCCCGCCTTTTGGTAGTGTAATTTGGCTTGACACCTGGGCAAAAGACAAAGACCAATCAAAACCATTGACATTCCAGTAAATTTCGTCGTAAGCTTCAAAAAAACGAATTTGTCCACTTGTACTATAGGTAATCGTATAGTTATATTCACCTTCATTTAAAAACACATCTTTTTCTCCTACATAAATGGTAATTGCTCCATTTCCTTGTTCAGTGTGGTATTTTGAAGTTCTACCGTCTCTTTCAACAGATAGTACTTTAAAATCCAGCTTAACTTTTTCGCCTAAACTATCTGCACTTACAGTTGGGATAGTGCGTGTAATTCCTCTTTTAAAGATGTTGCCGTTAGCATATATTTTAATGTGCTCTTTAACAGTAATTATACTTGAGGTTTCCACTTCAATATCAGAATGAAATGAAAGTATCCTTTCACTTTGCGAAAGCAAAGCAAAAGAGTTCATAATTAGCAGTACAACAAAAAAGAGCTGCTTCAACGCTTAAAACTTTACCTGTGGATTTTGTCTTTCAGCTTCAATATCAATTTCAAAATATTCTGCCTTTTTGAAGTTGGTAATTCCGGCAATAATGTTTGATGGAAATGAATCTATTAAAATATTATAATCGCGAGTCGTGCCGTTATAATAACGTCTTGATTTTTCAAGGTCAGATTCTATATCAGACAATTCGTTTTGCAAGCTTAAAAAATTCTCGTTTGCTTTTAGTTCAGGATATTGTTCAGCTACGGCATATAAGTTTATTAAAGCCCTGTTTAACTGATTTTCTGCGGCTTGTTGTCCTTCAACAGTCGTCGTGTTTTGTGCTTGATTTCTTGCTTTAGTGACATTTTCAAAGGTTTCCTTCTCATGGCTTGCGTAGCCTTTTACGGTTTCGACTAAGTTTGGGATTAAATCATAACGTTTTTTTAATTGCACATCTATACCACTCCAGGCTTCAGCTACGAGTGTGCTTAATTTTACCAATCTGTTGTAAATGCCAACTCCGTAAAATGCTGCCAAAACTACAAGACCAATTAATGCATATACTACTATCATGTTGATTGATTATTTAATAATTAAAGATATTGAAAAATTAATGAAAAGTGCTGCGCCTGAAAGTGTAAAAGAAATATTAAGAGATGGAATCGAAAAAATATTGAATATGCTAAATACAGGAATAAACTAGAAGGATAGTCTAAACCTTAAATATCTTATTTAAAAATAACGAAAGCCTGCCTACCACAGGCAGTCACAACAAGGCGTATAATTCATTGTTCCGAAATTCCTAATCAGAATTTCCCAGCAGCTGAACATTCGGTTCGCTCCTATTAGCTATCCTAGAGCGTACGCAACGAAACCATACACGAACAAGTTGTACGTAATTTTGAAAGCATGAAATCTAAGGGGATATCATTAATAATATTTTTTCTTTTCATCATTGAGTTTGTAATGATGGTCTTATGGTTTTATCTCGAACAGCCAGAAACAGAATCTGGGATAGATATATTTAAAGTGGTTCCGATTTTATTTGTACTGAACGTACTTTTTGGGCTAATTTTCTTCAAGATCAAAAAACCTATTGGACTTGTATTCCTTGGAAATTCAATTTTCTGCCCATTACTATTTTTTGCTATTTGGATTATGTGGTTTACCTACTGGTCTAAATAAAAAGCTCTAGTGATTTTCAAGCGCAATTGGGAATGCGTTAAAATTAAAAAAAGCCACCAAGTTTACTTGAGTGGCTTTTGTGTTTTAAAAGGCCCATGGCGACAGACATGGCAAATTGCATTTGCAAAACGGGATATCTCTGGAGCAACGCAGTTATCCCGGTATTCTCCATTCAATTTGCATTTAAAAACAGCTTATTAATCAAGCTAGAAGTTATCTGAAATTGTTTGGTTTACTTTGATCCTTCTTCCAAATCGTATTCGGAAAAGTAACATACTTTCCGTATAATATCCCACAAACTTGCCATTTTTATTACGTTATGCATTAAACTGAAAAAAACGTACATTGCTATTGTTCTAATACAATAGCAGGAGTCATTTAAGTTTTTCCAAGGGTGTGGTGAACAATGACAAATTTATATCCCAGTATGTACAACCCAACCAATAAAACATTCGCGCGAATTTAATTTCCAACACCAACCAAAACTATGGACACCTCAGAAGATTTCAAACAATTTGCAGCCCTAGACGAAGAATATTTACCGGTTGCCAAACATAAATTACACGATTGGACCCATTTTGCGGGACTATATGCTGCCGAGCATGTAGCGGCTACGGAGTTTGTCATTGGGGCGACTTTTGTAGCCTTAGGAGCCAAGACCATGGATATCATTTTAGGGCTACTGATCGGCAATATTCTGGCCGTACTGAGCTGGCGCTTTATCACCTCCCCTATTGCAGTTGAAACACGATTGAGCCTCTATACCTATCTGAATAAGATTGCAGGCGACTCAATGACCAAGTTGTACAACTGGGCCAACGTCATCATCTTTTCGGTTATTTCCGCGGCGATGATAACGGTCTCTTCAACGGCGGTTCGTTTTGCCTTTGATATTCCCGCGCAACTCAATTGGTACCCTAGCAATCTCTGGTTTGTTTTGATCGTTTTGGCTGTGGGTATTGTAGTAGTCTCCATCGCACTCTATGGTTTTAATGCCGTTTCTGAATTTTCGGGCCTCTGTGCTCCCTGGTTGTTTGTAATGTTTACAAGTGGCGCTATGGTGCTGCTCCCCGCTTTGTCCTTGGATGTTTTGGATAAAACCTTACCGGCAGCATGGGCCGATTTTATGACCCTCGGTGACCAACGTATCTGGACGGGTATTAACAGCAATGGCGAACTCGGAATCGGCTTGGTTGAAGTCATCGGCTTCGGTTGGGCCGCCAATACCATTACCCATTTCGGGTTGGTTGATATGGCCCTCTTGCGTTTTGCCAAAAAGAAGAACTACGCATACGCCTCCAGTACCGGTATGATGTTCGGTCACTATGTTGCATGGATCGCTGCCGGAATCATGGGCGCAGGTGCAGCTGTCATTTTAGGGAAATCAATAGTAGAACTCGACCCGGGCGATGTGGCCTATTACGCCCTCGGTTGGTCGGGATTCGTGATTGTGATCGTTGCAGGTTGGACGACCGCGATTACCAATCTGTACAGAGCAGGTTTGGCCGCGCAAGCGATTTTCTTCAACCATTCCCGAAAGCTAACGACGATTGTCGTCGGCGTGGTCACCGTAGTCATCGCCTGTTTCCCCTTTGTGTTTTCACAGATACTGCCGTTACTGACCTATGCCGGGCTGTTGGTCGTTCCTGTGGGGGCGATCGTATTTGCAGAACATCAGATTTTCCCTAGAATTGGCTATACGCGCTACTGGTCTTCGTACCGCAAGCTGACCTTTAGTATGCCCGCCGTTGCCTCTTGGGGCTTGGGCTTAGCCTTCGGTTTCGGACTGCAAGCTTTAGACGTAATTTCCTTCTTTTACCTGTTTATCCCCACTTGGTTTTTTACCATCGCGGTATATACCCTGCTAGCGTCCAGGTATGGGGCGAAGCAAAAGTATCCTGAGGAAGCAAAAGAAGAACAGCTGCACAATGAAAACATCAAACGTTTTCAAGAACAGCAAGCAAAAGAGGAACCTGTGCATACAAAAGATGTCTCTTTGTTCACTAAGGGATTAAAATTCGTAGCCATTTCGGCTTTGGTCGCCACCTTGGTTTTAGCTTGTAATGTGCTATTCGGAAGTATGACGGAAGCCAATTATATCGAAAATCGGGAACTTTTTTACACCTACGCATTCATTTGTACCATCATTTATTTCGTGTTGGCCTATTGGGCGCTAAAACGCGGGAAATCAAAACACTAGCCTAACAATGGAAACTCCAATACAACTCAATCAAGCTAATTTACAGGAAATCGGAAGCCGTATTCCCGTGCCGACCTATAACCGCACTATAGATAATATAGAAATCGTACATATCGGAGTAGGCGGATTCCATAGAGCCCACCTAGCCTACTATTTACACCAATTGAAAAAAGGCGGCGATGCCTCAGGAATCTGCGGTATCGGTTTACGTGAGACCGATAGCAAACTGCACGATATTTTCAAAAAGCAAGACCACCTGTATACGTTGATGGTCAAACACCCCGACGGAAAAATCGAACCTGAAGTGATCGGGTCAATAGTCGATTTTAAAATGGGCACCACGGATCCCGAACCCGTAATCGCCCGTATGGCTGATGCTGATACACGAATTGTATCACTAACGATTACTGAGGGAGGTTATAATTTCAACCCCACAACAGGAGAATTCAACTTTGACAACCCGGACATAAAATACGAACTACATCACCCACAAGACCCAAAGACCGTTTATGGTTTTTTAACAGCGGCCTTAAAAAGACGTCGCGATGCGGGGCTACCTGCTTTTACCATTTTGATTTGCGACAATATCGAACACAATGGCGATATGGCACGTAAGATGCTGCTCACTTTTGCCGAAGCACAAGATGCGGATCTGGCAACATGGATAGCAAAAGAAGTCCAATTCCCCAATAGCATGGTAGACCGTATTACACCAGTAACCACACAAGTGGATATCGAAACCCTGGCACAAAACTATGGCGTACAGGATGCCTGGCCTGTTACTTGCGAACCTTTTATACAATGGGTGGTAGAAGACAAATTCTCGAACGGTAGACCTGCCTTTGAAAAAGTAGGCGTACAATTCGTACCCGATGTGGGGCCCTATGAAAAAATGAAACTGCGACTGCTCAATGCAGGGCATTCGGTCTTAGGGCTTTTAGGAGTCCTGCACGGCCACCCCACTATCAATGCCTGCATAGAAGACGAAGTGTTTAAAAACTACCTACGTGCCTTTCTAGACCAAGAAGCGACTCCCATTTTAGGTGACATTAAAGGCATTAATTTGGAGGACTACAAAGACAGTCTGCTAGAACGTTTTGGCAACCCTAATATCAAAGACAGTGTCAGCCGTATTTGTATGGAAAGCTCCGCCAAATTGCCTAAATTTTTGATCCCGACGATCCATGAGA
The DNA here is from genome assembly GCA_963844995.1 of uncultured Flavobacteriaceae bacterium. Lineage (GTDB taxonomy): Bacteria > Bacteroidota > Bacteroidia > Flavobacteriales > Flavobacteriaceae > Muriicola. The sequence goes on from CAWJQE010000007.1 coordinate 12,260, forward strand.
ATTTAGCCACTGGCGGCAGTATCAAATTTGCCACTTTGGTCATTGCTGCTTGGTGTTATTACAGCGACAAACAAGTAGACCAAGAGGGGCAGAAACTAGAAATTATGGATGCCATGAGTACCGACCTTCACCAAGCGGCCGAACAAACCACAACGGACCCATTAGCCTTTATAAGGCAAGAATCTCTATTTGGTAATCTTTTAAAAAATGAGCGGTTTACAAAGTTGTATACAGAGACTGTTCAGAAAATCTATATTGATAACAATATCCAAAAGTATATGAGGAATATGATTTCGATATAGCAAATTACACCTTTTGAAATCGTTGGTTTAAGCTCTATATCTATATATGGATCAGAAAATAAACAAGGCAGAATCCATGGAATATGCCCTAGTTCGGGGTGAAATAACGTCGGGTCATGGTGTTGCATCTGGAAAAGGCAAGGATGAGAGATATCCGGAAGGAACTTTAAAACAACAATGTAAGTATTTTCTAGAACGAGGTCTTGATTTGAGCAACTATTTCATGGGTACCATCAATTTGGATATTTCACCTTGCACCTATAAAATAAAGAGGCCAAAACATTTTTTTAAGAACATCGATTGGTCGGAACATATTCCTCCAGAGAATTTTTATTTTTTTGATGTAACCCTCTATTATAAGGATAAAATCTATAAAGGATTGGTTTATATGCCCGATCCCGAAACCAAAGAAGATCATGTCCAAATACCGAATATGCTTGAACTAATCTTTCCAAAAATAGAGGGCCTGGAATATGGTCTCACAGTAGATATAGCACTTAAAAAAGACCAACTTGATATCATCACCAAATAACTAATGGAAAACAGGAGGTAGTACTCGCGTAAATATGGTTATTAAAAATTAAATACTACAAAAACATTCAAAACCAGAAAATATTACTGGCCGAAAGGGAAGATTGTCATGGTCAAAGGTGTATTAGTCTTTCTTTACACTTAATACCAACACAGGGATCTTGGCTGAGAATTCGGCCTTATGAATGGTGTTCTTTTCCCATAAATTGGTGAACACTCCTCTTTTTCTTCTAAACACACAAAGTAGATCCGGATGTTCAGCCTGAATATGTTCTAAAATTCCTAAATACGTAGTGGCGTGTTCTGCCAATGTCAAATGAGAACTGATATCCATCAATGCCGTATTTACCTTAAGGTCACTGTCTACATAGCCAGGGGTCTTAACCAGTAATAGATGGATCTTGGAGCGAAATTTTTTCTTGATCTCAATAAGCGGATTTAGAATACGTTTTCTTTTTAAGACACCCGACTTAAAGCCTACCAGGATAATCTTATATGGAGTAAATTTCGTTCCTTTTGGTACTATTAATGTTGGTATTTCTGTCCTTTTTATGATCCTTCCTGATGTATGGCCTAAATACAATTCCTCCTTAATATCATTACTTCTTGGAGCAATTACTATCAGATCTATCCCAAGTTCATCATCGATCTCTTTTAGTCCATCGATTAGATCTCCGTTATAGGTAGCTATTTTGATCTCAACTTTCTTTGCATCTACCTTATTAATGATCTCTTTAAGCCGTTCTTTACCGCTTTGTGCTACTTTGGCTGAAATGTTTTTTAAGTTTCCGGCACTTTTGGTCACATTAAATACCTCCATTACATACACCTGTGAAGAAAATTTTGAGGCTATATCTACAGCGTATTGAAGCGTCTCGTGGGAATTGGGGGAGGTTCCGATGGGTACTAATATGTTCTTCATAATGGTTAGCGATTAATACTATAAATTTACGGATTAATTGGAATGAATAGATGATTCGACCTGCAAAGATAGAGGAAATTCCTCAGATCTTAAGTCTTACCAAAGCCTGTGCACAGCATATGATTGGAAATGGAATATTTCAATGGAATGAGCACTATCCCTCCAAAGAGGCATTTTTGAAGGATGTGGCAAGGAAAGAACTATTTGTGCTAGAGCATCAATCATTGATCCAAGGGTGCATTGCAATCTCTTCCCTGATGGACGAGGAATACGCCTTTGTTAAATGGCTTAAACCAAATGATAAAAATCTTTATATACATCGTTTGGCGGTACATCCTGAACTGCAGGGAAAAGGCATGGCCAGGCTGTTGATGGACGCGGCAGAACAGAAAGCAGTTGATGAAAAGTATACTTCCATCCGTTTAGATACCTTTAGCAAAAATGAACGAAATCAGCGTTTTTATGAGGCCCGGGGATACAAAAAAATAGGAGCCATTTATTTCCCGAAACAAAGTATTCATCCCTTTTATTGTTATGAACTAGTACTATAATCTCCATTTTTTGAAAACCGTTGTATCATTTAAGACCATTAACAAATTAGCCATTCCGGCCACCATAGCAGGCATTGCGGAACCTATATTATCCATAACAGATACAGCTATAGTAGGTAACATTCCGGTTAATGGGATAGAATCTCTTGCGGCTGTAGGCATTGTAGGGGCTTTTCTATCAATGCTTATTTGGATCCTGGGTCAGACCCGCAGTGCTATTTCCGCCATCATTTCCCAATACCTGGGGGCAGGAAAACTGAGGCAGGTGGCCAACCTTCCGGCTCAGGCCATATGCCTGAATCTGCTTCTGAGTGTTCTGATCCTGGTTGCCACCATCTTTGTGGTAGAAGAAATTTTTATGTTGTTAAATGCGAAAGATAAGATCCTGGAGTTCTGCGTGTCTTATTATTCCATAAGGGTCTGGGGCTTTCCCCTCACACTTTTGGTATTTGCTATCATGGGTATTTTTAGGGGGCTACAAAATACGTATTGGCCCATGATGATAGCCATCGTAGGAGCTATACTAAATATTGGCCTCGATTTTGCCCTCGTCTATGGCATTGAAGGAATTATTGCTCCAATGTACATAGAAGGCGCTGCCTGGGCCAGCCTTATCTCCCAGGGCGTCATGGCTGTAATGGCATTATACCTTCTTATAACAAAAACCAATATTTCCCTTGTCCCAAGACTTCCAATACATCCGGAATTGGGTAGACTGGTGGTGATGAGCTTAAACCTATTTGTACGTGCAGTTGCCCTTAATATAACGCTGGTACTGGCTGTAAGAGAGGCCGCCGCATTGGGCGATCGATTTATTGGCGCACACACCATTGCCATCAATTTGTGGTTGTTTGCTGCATTTTTTATTGATGGCTATGGAGCTGCTGGCAATATTATGGGAGGTCGACTTCTTGGCGCCAGGGACTATACCAACTTATGGAAGCTGGCCAAAAAAATAATTCTTTATGGTGTAGCCGTTTGTATGGTGTTAATGGCGATAGGCGCACTACTTTACAGGCCACTTGGTGCACTTTTCTCCAATGACGTTGAAGTACTGCAAACCTTTTATTCCATATTCTTCATTGTTATTCTGGCGCTCCCCATAAATACCGTTGCTTTTGTTTTTGATGGTCTTTTTAAAGGTCTCGGCGAAATGAAATACTTGAGAAACGTGCTGCTTGCGGCCACTTTCCTGGGATTCATCCCAACACTGTATTTGGGAAACCTCTTTAACTTGGGTCTCCATGGTATTTGGATAGCCATCACGGTTTGGATGATCATCCGGGGAGGAGCACTGATATGGAAGTTCCGTGCAAAATTTCGTCCGCTATTACAAAAGGTGTAATTTTGAGAAAATCTATACTTCATGGGAACTTCCAGAACAAATGGTAGTCTTTACACCAATATTCAAAATAGTGTTGCATTTGTAGAATTTGGCCATCCGGCAAGTAATTCCTTTGTTTCTGAATTACTTCAACGCCTTACCAAAACCCTGGATGAGCTTTCACAAAACAAAGACATATCCCTAATTGTTTTGCGATCGGAAGGGGATGGTCCCTTTTGTGCAGGGGCCTCTTTTAAAGAACTTATAGCCGTTTCTAATCAGGCAGAAGGGACTCAGTTTTTTAGTGGGTTTGCCCATGTCCTGAACGCCATGCGGCGCTGTTCTCAACCCATTATTGGAAGAGTACAGGGGAAAGCAGTTGGCGGGGGTGTAGGTCTTATTGCAGCTTGTGATTATGTATTTGCTGTTGAGGATGCTGCGGTCCGACTTTCGGAACTGACCATTGGCATTGCCCCACTTGTTATTGCTCCGGCGGTAGAACGCAAAATTGGAGTGTCTGGTTTGGCAGAAATGTCATTGGCTCCTTCAGAATGGAAAAACGCTTATTGGGCAAAAGACAAAGGACTTTTCTCTAAAGTCTATGGTACTATTAAAGAAATGGATAAGGAAATAGATCTCTTTACTTCCCAATTAGGAAGATATAACCCTGAAGCTCTAAAGGAGCTAAAAAAAGTAATGTGGGGAGGAACAGATCATTGGGAGCAACTATTGCCAGCCAGAGCAGAAATTACGGGTGGACTTGCGCTTTCGCCGCAAACGAAAAAGGCATTGGAAGCCTTTAAAAAATAATCACCTTCCTATAGATTGACAAAATGACGGTGTACTCCACTTTTAAAAAATTTATAAATACGCCCTATCCCTTTTACTTTCGTGGAAGATCACTTGTACAATTCAGTCTGGTCATTTTTCTGCTGGCCTTTTTCTTTAACTACGTCTTCACCCCATTTAATGTAAATACCGCAGAACACAGGATGGATTATCTCTGGATCAGTTTAATTCATTCCCTAATGCCCTTGGTAATATTACTCCTATTTTACCCCTTTATCCATTTCTCCTCTTCTATTGATGAACATTGGACCGTAGGGAAGGATATCCTATTTCTCGGTATTTTTCTACTGTTGATAGGTGTTGGGCAATTCCTTATCCGAGATATTATTTATGACAATCCCAATAATTGGTCCTGGGGATATTTACGGGAAGAAGTGAGTAATACATTTTTGGTTGGAATTCTTCTGGTAGGCATAATTGTTTCTCTTAATTTCAACAGGCTAAATGCCCGTTATATAAAAGAGGCCAATGCACTGGAACAATCCCGGCGGAAATTCGGCGCTCATCTGCCCGCCCAAATTGTCCCCATTGAAACACAGGTGAAAGCAGATACGTTTGAGCTTAAAATAGATCAATTCCTATTTGCAAAAGCAGAAGGAAATTACCTCATGCTGTATATGTATAATGGGAATGATCTGATCCAAGTATTAAAAAGGATCACTATTAAAGAATTTGAAAAGCAACTGGGCGTCATAGACCAGATCGTTAGGACACATCGTTCTTATATCGTAAATCTTTCTTTTCTTGAACATGTAAAAGGCAATGCTCAAGGCTACCAACTTACACTGCAACATGGGAATTCTACAATTCCCGTCTCAAGAAATATGATCCCTGCATTTAAGTCGAGGTTGCAACAATAGCCAGACACCTTGTCATTCGCCACAAATCCTTGTCATTCAGCACAAAGGATCGCAACGCATTTGGTTTAAGAATACCTTTGTGAAAAAGGTAATACTATGCGACGATACGATATGGATTGGTTACGGGTGCTGGTTTTTGGACTGCTTATCTTTTACCATGTAGGGATGTTCTTTGTGCCCTGGGGGTGGCATATTAAAAATAATGTAGAATATTCATGGCTGCGTTACCCTATGTTGTTCCTCAATCAATGGCGATTACCTATACTTTTTGTGATCTCCGGAATGGGTACCTATTACGCGCTAAATAAAAGAACAGCCTTCCAATTCAGTAAGGAGCGTATTAAAAGACTATTCCTTCCCTTAGTGGTGGGCATGCTCTTAATTGTCCCCCCTCAGGTTTACATTGAACGCATCGTCAATGGACAATTCCTTGGATCCTATTTTGATTTTTGGCCATTAAAAGCATTTATTGGCGTATATCCTGAAGGTAATATGAGTTGGCACCACCTCTGGTTCTTGCCTTATCTATTACTATTTTCCCTGACCCTTCTTCCTGTATTTCTATACCTCAGAAAGCATCCGGGAAACAATTTCCTTGTGTGGATAAAAAATAAGGTTGCAACTAAGTATGGCTTTTTCTGGTTCATTCTCCCGCTGTATCTGTTCGAGTCCCTGGTTGAACCATTTTTTAATATTACACATGCATTAATAGGTGACTGGTTTGCACTTGTAAATTATGGCACCTTATTCCTCTATGGCTTTATGTTGATCTCTGTAAAAGAACAGTTCTGGAAAACGGTAACTGAGAATCGCAGATTCTATCTTATTTGCGGAATCGTTGGGTTTACACTATTTCTTAGCTTAATCCTGACTTTTGAAGACTCTGTATGGGAGCATTTTGTGGAAGCCTTTCTAAAGGTCTTCAATCTATGGTCCTGGATCCTTGCACTCTTTGGATATGCTGCGAAATATTTGAACCGGCCAAGTAAAGCTTTGGCCTATTCCAACGAAGCCGTATATCCCTTCTATATCCTGCATCAGACGATCACCATAATTGCAGGCTATTATATCATGGACCTTTCCTGGGGGCTCTTTCCGAAATTTATGATCCTCACGATCGCCACTTTTGGCGGTTCCTGGATCATATATGAACTATTCATACGAAGGTGGAGACTTATTAGACCACTCTTTGGATTGAAAAAACCAAAGTAGATTCTTTTCTGATCCTCTTAAAAGAATGAAGAACAAGGATTTAAAAACACCTTCCTTTTAAAGAATTCCTACCTTTGTCTTTTAAGGAAAGTGTAAATGAACAAGATACGTGTAACCAAGGAATTTAGTTTTGAAACAGGCCATGCCTTATATGGTTACGATGGGAAATGTAAAAATGTGCATGGGCACAGTTATAAGTTAGCTGTTACCGTCCTCGGAACTCCTGTTTCTGAAAAAAATGCCGTAAAACTGGGAATGGTGATCGATTTTGGGGATCTCAAAAAAATAGTAAAAGAGGAGGTAGTTGAGCTGTTTGATCATGCTACGGTATTCAATAAAAATACCCCGCATCTGGAACTTGCTAAAGAGCTTGAAACCCGAGGGCACAAAGTAATCCTGGCTGATTACCAGCCCACCAGTGAAAATATGGTGCTCCATTTTGCAGATAAAATCAAAGCACGCTTGCCTGAAAATCTACAACTTCATTCCTTAAAATTAAGGGAAACGGAGACGGCCTATGCAGAATGGTTCTCAGAAGACAATGCATAAACCCCTAGTCGTTTTTCCTATCTTTATACCCAAATGAAGCAAATTCTCGTACCGCCAGGAAAGAAGATCTATTTTGCCAGCGATAATCATCTGGGGGCTCCTACCCGAGAATCAAGTGCTGAAAGGGAGCGTATTTTCGTCTCCTGGTTAAAGCATGTAAGAAAAGATGCCGCGGCTATTTTTCTATTAGGCGACCTTTTTGATTTTTGGTTTGAGTATAAAACCGTAGTCCCTAAAGGATTTGTACGTACCCTTGGCACCCTGGCCGAGATCACAGATAGTGGTATCCCGGTATATTTTTTTGTCGGGAATCATGATCTGTGGATGAACGGATATTTTCAGGAAGAACTCGGCATCCCGGTATTTCATCAGCCGGAACAATTTGAGATCAATGCAAAACAATTCTTAATCGGGCATGGTGATGGGCTGGGGCCCCATGATAAGGGATATAAGAGAATGAAGAAAGTGTTTACTAATCCTGTTGCCAAATGGTTTTTTCGATGGTTACACCCAGATTGGGGGGTAAGGTTGGCCCAGTATTTTTCGGTGAAAAACAAATTGATCTCTGGGGAAGAAGACAAGGAATTTCTGGGAGAAGAAAATGAATGGCTGGTTCAGTACGCAAAGCGCAAATTATCCCAGGATCATTTCGATTTCTTTGTCTTTGGACATCGTCACCTTCCCTTGGAAATAGCATTAAATGAGCATTCCACCTATATCAATTTAGGCGATTGGATAAGCCATTATACCTATGGGGTTCTCGACGGCACCAGCTTTCGGCTCGAGCGTTATAAACCTTAGGACGCCCTAAGGTCCTTAAGTCTTAATTGTAAATTTACGGTGCCATTCCAGACATTCTCCTCCAGGGTATAGACCGCACTAAATTCGCTCCTATTGGCTACCACAGCTAATTTATCCCCCAGGCCAAAACCGATAGCACCTATGGGTTGCGGCGTATGCTGTTTAACGGCAAGTTTTAAATGCTTGTTCTCTTCCCCTACTCCTTTAGCATAGCCCGTGTCCTGAAGGTGATGCGATAAAAATACAGGCTTCATATTCCCCGGGCCAAAGGGAGCAAACTGACTGAGAATTCGCATAAGTTTTGGAGTTATCTCCGATAGTGAAATCTCTGCGTCTATTGTGATCTCAGGGTTTAGAAGTATTGGGTCAATGCTGCCTGCTACTACTTTTTCAAATTGGGCTTTAAAATCCTTGTATTGGTTCTCAAAAAGTGTTAGCCCTGCCGCATATTTATGGCCTCCAAATTGCTCCAGGTGATCCTGACATAGCTCTAAGGCATTATACACATCAAAACCCCTTACCGAGCGTGCGGAAGCCGCTAATTTATCTCCACTCTTAGTAAACACCAGGGTGGGTCTGTAATAGGTCTCCGTTAGGCGAGAAGCAACTATTCCAATAACACCTTTATGCCAGGTTTCTTTATAAACAACCGAGGTAAATCGTTCCTCCTCCTTATTTTCCTGAATCTGTACCAAGGCCTCAGCAGTGATCTCCTTATCTAAACCACGACGATCCGTATTAAAGACCTCTATTTCCCTGGCCATTTCTTCAGCCTTTTCGAGGCTGGTCTCAGTTAACAGCGCAACGGCATAGCGTCCATGTTCCATTCTGCCAGCGGCATTGATCCTTGGCGCAATGACAAAGACCACATCAGTAATGGTCATCACAGTTTTTTTCAATGCCTTTAGGATGGCTTTAAAGCCCGGACGAGGAGATGAATTAATGACCTTTAGCCCATAATGTGCCAAAACCCTGTTCTCCCCTGTCATAGGAACAATGTCTGCAGCAATAGCCGTGGCCACCAGGTCGAGGTATGGTATAAGACCATCTATAGATCGGCCCTTGCTAAACTCCAAGGCCTGAATCAATTTAAAACCAATACCACATCCGCATAATTCGTCATAAGGATACGTACAATCTTCCCGTTTGGGATCGAGCACCGCTACTGCCTCGGGCAATTTTTCTCCGGGCCGGTGATGATCACAAATAATAAAATCGATCCCTTTTTCCTTCGCATAAGACACCTTTTCAATGGCCTTAATACCACAATCCAGGGCAATGATGAGGTCTATTTCATTATCATCTGCAAAATCGATCCCGGCGTAAGAGATGCCATACCCTTCGGCATACCTATCCGGAATATAGGTTGCAACCCTGGGATAGCTTGCCAGGAGATAAGAGGATAACAGTGCCACTGCCGTGGTGCCATCCACGTCATAATCCCCGTATACCAATATATTTTGATCCTCTTTAATTGCCTGTTCTATGCGCTCTACTGCTTTGTCCATGTCCTTCATCAGAAAGGGGTCATGGAGGTCTTCTAATTCAGGTCGGAAAAAATGAAGTGCTTCTTCATAGGTGCTTATCCCTCTTTGCAATAAAAGCGTAGCCACCAGTGGACTCACTTGTAATGCCTCGCTTAATCCATTGACGGCAGCTTCTTCGGGTTTGGGTCGTAACGTCCAGCGCATCTGTGAAATTTCAGTGGAGCTCATAAGGTACTATTAGAAGATGCATTTACTATGCAGCGCTGATTTCATTACTAGAAATTGTTGTAAGACCTAGCTGCACTATTAATTTAAGCCTTGTGGAAAATTGTTTGGGTTGAGACCTCAGCAAATTTTCGAAACATTTCCATTACGCCGCAATACTTTTCTACAGACAGGTCTACAGCGCGTTGAAGTTTTTTCTCATCCAGATTAGCGCCGTAAAAATGATATTCTACCTTTACTTCATTATAGTATTTAGGATGTTCTTCGGTGAGCTCTGCAATGGTTTCGATATGAAATTTATCTACCTGTAATTTCATTTTCTTGATAAGGGACACCACATCTAAACCGGAACAACCTGCCAGGGAGGACAGCATCAATGCTTTTGGCCTTAATCCCTTTCCTTCACCTCCATATTCTGCTTCTGCATCCATAATAAATTCATGGCCCGAAGGATTATTGCTCTCAAAGACCATATTGCCCATCCATTTGGTAGTTATATGATTTGTCATACTGTTTTTTTTTGTTTCTTGTTAGTTCAAAATTACAACAATAACTACAAAAAAGATCCTATGCCACTGGTCAATCCTCTTTCTTCCGAACACGATTCCGAAACTCAAGAATTAGCTGCATTTTTTAATGAAACACTTGGGTTCTGTCCTAATTCTGTCCTTACCATGCAGCACAGGCCGGCGATCTCCAAGGCCTTTATTAATTTGAACAAGGCTGTAATGGAAAATCAGGGAAGGGTTACTTCAGCCTTAAAAAGAATGATAGCCTGGGTAAGCAGCAATGCTACTGGTTGCAGGTATTGTCAGGCCCACGCAATCCGTGCTGCTGAACGCTATGGAGCGGAACAGGAACAACTAGACAATATTTGGGAGTACAGGACACATGCTGCTTTTTCAGAGGCAGAACGCGCAGCACTAGATTTTTCATTGGCAGCCTCCCGGGTTCCCAATATGGTTGATGGAAAAATTAAAGAAGCCTTGTACAAGTATTGGAATGAAGGTGAGATCGTGGAGATGCTAGGGGTGATCTCACTCTTTGGCTACCTGAACCGATGGAACGATTCTATGGGAACCTCAATAGAGCAGGGAGCTGTTGAAAGCGGGGAGAAATACCTTGGCAAACATGGTTGGGAAAAGGGGAAACACCAATAGCAAAGTCAACTTCAAAATAGCAGAAAATGTTCTAGTAAATAAATGGTAAGCATACCCCAAAAAGTGCCTGTGGCCATACTCAGGATGGCAAGAACCACAGCATGTGGCATCCATTTCTTTTCATAAGCTGCCGTAACCGCAGGGGCGGTGGCAATACCCCCCACATTAGCCATGCTGGCAATAGGAACCCAGGCCATATTGATGTTCAATACCTTGGCTATGAGCATCATAAAAATAAAATGTCCTATAAGCCATACCACAAGAAATAATAAAAAGGAGGTATTAAAGCCAAGGGTGGCAAATTGTAACTTCAATCCCAGGATGGCCATCACGATCAGGATAAGGATTGCGCCAAATTTTAAGGCGAACTTAAAATTCCATTGAGGCCATAGGTTGCTGATCGCCAGTCCGATCAAGGAAAGCAGAATAACTTTAGCTATAAAACTATCCAGGAGTTGATTCATCAATAATACCGAACCTATCAGCACCAGGACAACAAGCCATGAAGGCAACGATTTTGTGTTACTAAAACGCAAACTTTCGGGGATCCCAAGATCTGTGATCTTAAACATCTTGTTCAGTTTGTTGCTTCCTTTTATGCATTGAAACATCAGGATGGTCCAGATATTCACAAGTATGTTGTCCATTACCAGCACAGAAAGGAAAATATCTTCCGGGCAATCCACTAATTCCTTAAGAACCAATTGACTCGTACTACCACCAATCCAACTACCCACTATGGGCGGGATGCCTTTCCAATAGCCTTCTGAAATAAGAGTGCCAGAAATAAAATCCGTTTCCAGAAAGGTCATCGCCAGAAAGAATGGGAAAAGTGCAATAAAGATAGAGCCACTGGCAAAGAGTAAAATGGGCTTCCACCCTATGGACCTGAGCTGCCCCAATGACAAGCTGCTCATCACGGCAACGATAGCAAGGGGGATAAAATAATCCCGACTAAAATCATGGATAGACGCTTGGGAATAATCCACCTTTGCCAGGTGAGAGATAATAGCGGGAATTATATATGCCAATAGAATAGCCGGAACCCAATCGAAAAGCGATTTGATATGTTTATTTTCCCAGCGATCGAGCAAATAGACCGCTACCACTGTAAAAAGAGCGATTAGCCATGGGAACATCATTCGGAAAAAATACAACTTTTAACAACAGCAAAGGCAACTATTTCTTCCCTCCAACAACCAACACAAATTCGCCCTTCACAGTATGGGTGGAATAATACGCCAGTACTTCAGATAAGGTGCCGCGGATAGTCTCCTCATACAATTTAGTAAGTTCTCTGGAAACAGCGGCAGGCCTGTCTGGTCCAAAATAAGTAATAAACTGCTCCAGGGTTTTAAGTAGTTTGTGGGGAGACTCATAAAAGATCATGGTGCGAGTTTCCTCTGCCAAATGCTGTAATTTTGTTTGCCTTCCTTTTTTTATGGGGAGGAAGCCTTCAAAAACAAAACGGTCTGCAGGGAGACCACTATTCACCAAAGCCGGGATTAGGGCCGTGGCACCGGGCAGGCATTCTACAGATATTCCTTCTTCAATGCATGCCCGAGCAAGTAGAAATCCAGGATCGGAAATTCCCGGGGTACCTGCATCCGAGATCAACGCAATGGTATCTCCTCCTTTTAATCTATCTACAATCTTGCCAACGATCTTATGCTCGTTATGCATATGATGCGACTGCATGGGAGTGCCTATCTCGTAATGCTTTAATAATTTCCCGCTGGTACGGGTATCTTCAGCCAGGATAAGATCTGCTTCTTGAAGAACTTTAATGGCCCTTAGCGTAATGTCCTCCAAATTTCCTATGGGGGTGGGTACCAGATATAATGTTCCCATGAACGAATTGCTGTTTGTTAAAAATAAGAAGCCGAAAGCTAGATTCTCAACTTTCGGCCAATACTTTTTTAATGTTTTTTCTTCTTAGGAAAACCGGCGCTCAACCAAGGCCATAAAACGAGCAGCATACTCCTCTTTGCCCTTCCAGTTGTTATATTCTGGTTTTACCATGTTTTCGATAAAGGCGGTGGATCTATCCTGGCTCTCTATGGTATTTAACTGAGATAGAACTCGGTTAAACTCTTCTGTACTATCATTGAAGAGGTGCTTAACAAATGCTAAGCGGTCATTAAGGCCAACCACCATTTCCTTTGCGCTATGACTATCGTTCAAAGATCTGCCTGTAGTCTCTTTTGAAAGTGTTTCCATGTCTGGCGTTACATCGTTCATGTCGTTCTTTAGCACTTCGGTCTTTGCCACAAATTCTGCAAAAAGTTGTTCAATATTGGCATCCTTAGGCATCTCAGAGACCATATGTTTTATGGTGTCCATTCCTGGCGTCATAATATCTTCATCATGAGGGTTACTCTCGGGAACGGTTTTATTACCATCCATGACGGCAGTGGCCATTTTCTCAAATTTTGCAGCTATCACATTCTTGGAAACATCTATTTCAACATCGTTCAATTTCTCTTCAATAAATTTCAAGACAGCCAATTTTTCATATAAATTCTTCGCTGCCTCATATAATTCAGGAATATCGCCCATGTCATGAGAAGTAATGATCTCCGTAGACAACTTCACTAATTCCTCTTTCAATTTACGCTTCATTTCTTTTTATTTTTCTGCCCTGTAAAGGTCTATCTTTTTTAATACTTTTATACATCTATATTACTAACGGAGGAAATCACATATTTCGTCTAAAATTACAAAATGTTTCTCGAAAATACTGTTAATCATAAAGAACAATTTGGGTGGATAGAAGTGATCAGCGGGTCCATGTTTTCCGGTAAAACGGAGGAACTTATCCGAAGGTTAAAACGCGCTCAATTTGCAAAACAAAAAGTAGAGATCTTTAAGCCCATTGTAGATACGAGGTATCATGATGAACGTGTTGTATCACACGATGAAAATGAGATCAGGTCTACCCCGGTGCCGGCGGCGGCCAATATTAGGCTATTGGCAGATGACTGCGATGTGGTTGGGATAGATGAAGCCCAATTCTTTGATGATGAGATAGTTACCGTTTGTAATGATCTGGCCAACAAAGGAGTGAGGGTAGTAGTGGCCGGACTCGACATGGATTTTAAAGGAAATCCTTTTGGCCCTATGCCGGCTTTAATGGCTACAGCAGAATACGTGACCAAGGTACATGCCGTTTGCACACGCACAGGGAATTTGGCGAACTACAGCTTTCGGAAATCGGATAATGACAATCTGGTCTTGCTGGGAGAAACCGAGGAATATGAACCATTGAGCAGGGCTGCTTTTTATAAGGCCATGCTAAAGGAAAAGGTAAGTATGATGGATGTAAAGGCAGAAGAAGTGGTCCAAAAAACCACACCCGGAAAACAAACGAAAGCAAAAAAGAAATAAAAATACATATCCCTTAACATTGAAAATGACTATCCGTACTGCTATGAGGTTTATTCCAGGTTTAAAACGTTTCTATGCCTAAGTTGAGCGAGACAGTCCTGGAAATTGATTTAAGTGCCCTGGAGCATAATTACCAATTCCTTCGCTCCAAAGTCGAACCCTCCACCAAATTCATGGGGATCGTAAAAGCCGCCGGATATGGCAGCGATCCGATGATAATTGCAAAAAAATTAGAGTCTCTAAAGATCGATGCCCTTGCCGTTGCCTATGTACCGGAAGGTGTTCAATTGCGCAAAGCCGGTATACAGTTACCCATTCTTGTTTTACATCCACAAATAGCTAATTTTGAGTTGCTTATAGAGCATTGTCTGGAGCCGAGTATTTACAATACAAGAATATTAAAGGCCTTTCATCAGGCAGCTTTAAAGGCAAAGCAAAAAGAATATCCTATTCATCTGAAATTTAATACAGGATTAAACAGGCTGGGCTTTTTGGAGAATGATGTTGAGTATATCGCCAAAGAGATCAAAGACTCCAAAGCCTTAAAGGTCAAAGGGATATTATCCCATTTGGCAGCATCGGAAGATGCAGCAGAAAAAAAATTTACAAAAGGCCAAATTGCGGGCTTCGAAAAGATCGTTAAAGATGCCGAAGCAGCTTTAGGGCCTATTCCACTTAAACATCTGCTTAACACCTCAGGTATCTTAAACTACCCCGAGGCCCAATGGGATATGGTACGTAGTGGTATTGGACTTTATGGCTATGGGAACGACCCTGCCATTGATCCTTTATTAAAGCCCGTAGTTTCCTTAAGAACTATCATTTCGCAATTACATACGATAGAACCAAATGAAAGTGTAGGCTATAACAGGGCCTATCGTTCACAGGGATCAAGGACCACAGCTACCCTGCCACTTGGCCATGCCGATGGCATTGGAAGACAGTACGGGAACGGAAAAGCTTTTGTTATCATTCATGGTAAAAAAGCTCCCATCATTGGAAATGTATGTATGGACATGCTAATGGTAGATGTTACGGGGATTGAATGCAGGGAAGGAGATGAAGTTACCATTTTTGGAAAAGAACAAGCAGCAGAGGTCTTTGCCGCCTATGCAAATACGATCTCCTACGAGCTTATTACCGGGATCTCTTCACGTGTAAAACGTGTTTATGAGTAAGTCCAAGAAGTTGATTTCTAAATATTTAAGCGTATTTTTTATACTTAATAAGCTAATAGAACGTTACAAACATTGAATAATCAAAACCTAATAAACAATGTTTAAAGAATTTAAGAATTTTATCATGACCGGTAACGTCATAGAATTTGCAGTTGCCGTAATATTAGCCGGGGCCGTTGGCCAGGTGGTCAATGGATTTGTCAATGACATCATAATGCCAATTGTTGGTGAATTTTCTGGTGGAGTTGACTTTGCGAATCTAAAATATGTCCTAACCGAAGCATCGGGAGTGGCAGGAGAGGCTGGAGCGATAGCAGAAAATGCCATTCGCTATGGTGCCTGGATCAATACTATTGTGAATCTTATTATTGTAGGTTTCGTGTTGTTTATGATCATTAAGGCCTATAACAAAACCAAAACGCCACCACCACCACCTGCACCTTCAGGTCCTAGTCAGGAAGACCTTTTAGGTGAGATCAGAGATCTTCTAAAGAAGAAATAAGTAATTGTTTCCTGCATTGTCAGGAAATCCGCTACACTGAATAGCAATCTAAACCCCTTGTTTGGTATTAAAACTAAACAAGGGGTTATTTTTGTTATAAAAATAACATATTGTTATATTTTTATAAATCTTTGTTTAGAGTTTGTGGCATCATTCTCATTCGATTACCTTTGGATCATAAAAATTATCGGTATGAAACTAGCGGTCGTTGGGGCTACAGGAATGGTAGGTGAGGTGATGCTGAAAGTGTTGGCAGAACGAAATTTCCCTATAACAGAGTTATTGTTAGTGGCCTCAGAAAGGTCGAAAGGAAAAATACTCCATTACAAAGAGCGTCCTTACACGGTGATCGGGTTACAAGAAGCTGTGGAGGCCAGACCAGACATTGCCATATTTTCAGCAGGAGGCGACACCTCTTTGGAGTGGGCCCCAAAATTTGCTGAAGTGGGCACTACAGTGATCGATAATTCTTCAGCCTGGAGAATGAATCCAAAGATCAAATTAGTGGTGCCGGAGATCAATGCCCATATAGTAAGTAAAGACGATAAGATCATAGCAAATCCCAACTGCTCCACCATACAACTAGTTATGGTCCTGGCGCCTCTTCACAAGGCCTACGGCATGAAACGTGTAGTAGTTTCTACCTATCAATCCGTGAGTGGCACCGGGATAAAGGCCGTGCAACAAATGGAAAATGAAATGGTGGGTGTCAAAACAGAAATGGCCTATCCGTACCCAATCCATAGAAACGCATTACCTCATTGTGACGTTTTCCTGGAAAATGGCTACACGAAAGAGGAAATGAAATTGGCGAAGGAACCCCAAAAGATATTGAATGACTCCAGTTTCGCAATTACTGCAACAGCCGTGCGCATACCTACCGCCGGCGGGCATTCGGAATCTGTGAATGTGACCTTTGGTAAAGACTTTACCCTGGAGGCTGTACGGCATCTCCTAAGAGATACACCGGGTGTGGTGGTACAAGACAATCCGGACACCAATACCTACCCAATGCCCATATACGCTCATGACAAAGATGACGTTTTTGTTGGAAGGATCCGGCGAGATGAGTCGCACCCCAATACGCTTAACATGTGGATCGTAGCCGATAATTTGAGAAAAGGGGCCGCTACAAATGCGATACAAATTGCCGAGTATCTGGTACGTGAAAACCTGGTCTGACAATGGAGGTTTAAAACTCTGTTAAAAAAGACTCTTCATCTTTCTTAACCAGAATATTTTAAGGTATTTTTAGGTTCAATTAAGAAGCTTCCTATATGAAAAAATTTGCCATTGCGCTTACCGCATGTATTGCCTTTCTTGCCTGTAAAAAAGAATCAACCTCAGAACCTTTAACCGTGAACTATCCTGTTACTGAAAAAGTAGATACCGTAGACACTTATTTTAATACAGAAGTTCCGGATCCATTTCGCTGGCTTGAAGATGATCGTAGTCCACAAACTGAAGCATGGGTGACAGAACAGAACAAAGTTACTTTTGGTTATTTGGAGAGTATCCCCTTCAGGGAAGATCTGAAAAACCGAATGGAGAAATTATGGAACTATGAAAAAGTAAGTGCCCCTTTTAAGGAAGGAGCGTATACTTATTATTACAAAAATGATGGGTTGCAGAATCAAAGCGTGGTCTACAGAAAAAAAGATGGGGGTGAGGAAGAAGTCTTCCTCGATCCGAACACTTTTTCTGAGGATGCTACTACTTCCCTTGCCGGACTTAGTTTTAGCAAGGACGGGTCTCTGGCCACCTATCTTATATCTGAAGGTGGAAGTGATTGGCGAAAGGCCATTGTCCTGAATGTAGAATCTATGACCATTGTAGAAGATACCCTATCCGATATCAAATTCAGTGGTATTGCATGGAAAGGTAATGAGGGCTTTTATTATTCGAGTTATGATAAGCCCAAGGGTAGTGAGCTTTCTGCCAAAACAGATCAGCATAAAGTGTATTACCACACCCTGGGAGAAGAACAGTCCAAAGACAAACTTATTTACGGGGGAACGCTCGCTGAAAAACACCGATATATTTCTGCAAGTGTCACGGAAGATGAACGCTACCTGGTCCTATATCCTGCAACTACCACTTCCGGAAATAAACTGTTGATACAAGATCTTACAGATCCTAATGGACTTTTTATTTCCATCCTGAACGATACAGATTCGGATAGTTATGTAATAGACAATAAAGGTGCAAAGCTATATATTCAAACTAATAGGGATGCCCCAAATAAAAGAGTAGTGACTGTTAATGCCCTACAACCAGGTCCTGAAAATTGGAAGGATTTTATCCCTGAAACAGAAAATGTACTCAGCACAAGCACCGGTGGAGGATATATTTTTGCCGAGTATATGGTAGATGCCATCTCCAAAGTGTTTCAATACAGCTACGATGGGGAACTAATTCGCGAAGTTAATTTGCCTGGGATTGGTAGCGCCGGTGGCTTTAGCGGTAAACTTGAGGCCAAGACCCTTTATTTTTCCTTTACCAATTACAATACCCCCGGTTCCATATATAAATTAGATCCCAAAACGGGAGAATACAGCAGCTATTGGAAGCCTGAGATCGACTTTGATCCAAACGCATATGAATCTAAACAGATTTTTTATACCTCAAAGGACGGCACTAAAATACCAATGATCATTACCTATAAGAAAGGTGTTGAACTAAACGGAAAGAACCCTACGATTTTATATGGGTATGGCGGATTTAATATCAGTCTAACGCCATCATTCAGCCCAGTTAATGCCATATGGATGGAGCAGGGAGGAGTCTACGCAGTACCAAATTTAAGAGGTGGCGGAGAATATGGTAAAAAATGGCACGATGCCGGTACCCAATTAAAAAAACAAAATGTCTTTGACGATTTTATTGCAGCTGCAGAATTCTTGAGCGCAGAGAAATATACCTCTCCAGAATACCTAGCTATCCGTGGCGGATCTAACGGAGGATTGTTGGTTGGGGCCACTATGCTCCAGCGACCAGAACTTATGAAGGTTGCCTTACCAGCAGTTGGAGTGATGGATATGCTCAGGTACCATACCTTTACCTCCGGCGCAGGTTGGTCATATGACTATGGAACGGCAGAAGACAGTCCGGAAATGTTTGAATATTTAAAAGCCTATTCCCCTGTTCATAATATAAAAGAAGGGGTGTCTTACCCGGCCACACTTGTAACTACCGGAGATCATGATGACAGGGTGGTACCTGCTCATAGTTTTAAATTTGCGGCAGCATTGCAGGAGAAGCAAACCGGTACTAACCCAACACTTATTAGGATTGAAACAAATGCAGGGCATGGAGCCGGAACCCCTATTAGTAAAACTATAGAGCAATACGCAGATATTTTTGCATTTACCCTCTACAATATGGGGTATGAATCATTACCTAACCAGGCGGTTTTAAAAGAATTTAAAGACTAAGTATCAATAAAGTAATGCGAAATCCGTTTCTTAGAGGCGGATTTTTTGCATTTAATAACAAGAATATCAAAACCCAATGCTGCAAGTAAATAAGCTTTCCTTTGCTTATGAAACCTCCAATGTGCTGGAAGGCCTCTCCTTTGAAGTAGAGAAAGGTCAGCATGTAGCCGTAATGGGAGAAAGTGGCTGTGGTAAGAGCACCTTGTTAAAACTTATTTATGGTCTGCTTAACCCCGGAGAAGGAAATATCTTGTGGGGGAAAGAAGAAGTAAAAGGCCCGCTGTATAAGTTGGTCCCCGGCGAATCTTATATGAAATACTTGTCTCAGGAGTTCGATCTGATGCCTTTTACAACGGTATCTGAGAATATCAGTGAACACCTGTCTGTATTCTACCCCGAGGAAATGAAAGCAAGAACAGCGGAACTGTTGGAAATGATCGAAATGTCATCAGATGCGCAAACCAAGGTGAAGAACCTTAGTGGAGGACAACAACAAAGAGTAGCACTCGCAAGAGTATTGGCTCAAAAACCGGATGTTCTTCTGCTAGATGAGCCATTTAGCCATATTGACAATTTTCGAAAAAGTAGTTTACGAAGAAACCTGTTTCAATACCTGAAGGAAGAAAAGATAACCTGCCTTACAGCTACTCATGATCACCTGGATGTGCTCCCTTTTGCAGATCGTATCCTGGTACTAAAAGACAAAGAACTTCTTATAGAAGGGCTTACCAGGAAAGTATATGAATCACCCCCAAATTTTTATGTTGCAAGTCTGTTTGGGGAAGCAAATATTTTGCCAATCACTCTTTTAAAATCCTATGCAGATACAAAGAGAAACATCATTGTCTACGCACATGAGTTTAAAGTTTCCAACTCTTCCGGACTAAGGACAAAAGTAAAGAAGTTGTTCCCTATGGGCGGCTATTATTTGGTAGAAGGAGAATCTGAGGATGGCAAGATTTTCTTTCATTCGGAAAAGGATCTGAAAATAGACTCCAAAGTATTCCTAAACATCTCCATTGAAACTATTAACAAGCGACTTAAGGATCTCCCCTAAGTCCATAGTAAGGAGGCGATAAATACAGCGATAGCCGCTGTGGTACCCAGGACCACGGTTCCCAAGCCAAACAATTTGTACCCGGTTTTTACAGTCATCCCACTCATTTGAGTCACTACCCAAAAGAAGCTGTCATTTGCATGAGAGATCATGGCCGAACCTGCTCCGATAGATACAACCACCAAGGCCTTTTGTATCTCTGATTCATAGCCAAGTGATGTCATCATAGGGGCTAAGATAGAAGCAGTGGTCACAAGGGCAACAGTGGAGGATCCCTGTGCCGTTTTTAATGCAGCGGCTAGCAGAAATGGAAGAAAAATACCAATGTTCAGGTCTTTTAAGGAGTTTCCAAGAATTTCGGCTATTCCTGACATCTGCAATACAGTACCAAAAATACCCCCGGCTCCGGTGATCATTAGAATAGAGGCAGCATCTTTAATAGCCTTGCCTACCCATCCTGAGGAAGACAGCATCTCCAAATGAAGTTTTTTAGGAAGAAGTAAACAGAGGAATACACCAATAAGAAGCGCTATGACAGGATCGCCCAAAAAAGCGATCAGACTTTGCAAGGGTCCTAATTCGGCGGCCGCTCCTTTAATGAATACAGATTTTAGGACAATAAGGACTATAGGGATCACAATGGGGATGGAAGATCTAACAATACCGGGATCTTCGTCTGGTGCTTCCAAATCCTCAGTAACAGCTTCATCACCCAACTCCGGGTCAATATAGGTTTTGGCAGCGAATTTAGTAGCGAAGATCACAGCGGCACTAAGGGCAATTAAACTAACCGGAATACCAAAAGCAATAACCAATCCCAGGTTAGCTTCCAGGATGCCGGCGGCTGCAATGGGTCCGGGAGTAGGAGGAACCATTGTATGCGAAGCCATAAGACCCAGTCCAAGGGCAATGGCGGCACCAGCCAGTGAAATTCGGGCTTTTCTGCTCAGTCCCTTACTTAAAGGATGTAAGAGCATAAACCCACTATCTGCAAATACCGGGATGGAAACAATATACCCAATGAGCCCCATGGCCAATGGGATACGCTTCTTGCCAATAAGTTTCAAAACACTTTTTGCGATGGTTTGGGCTCCTCCTGTGTGTTCCAGGAATGCCCCTATGATAACTCCAAGAACGATGATCAGCCCTATTTTACCTAAGGTACCTCCAAAGCCATCATTAATTGCCGTCGTAATGTCCTGAAAAGGCATGCCGGCAAAAATTCCATAGGCAATTGAGATAATTAAAAGGGCGAGAAAAGGATGAATCTTTAACTTGGTGGTTAAGACCACTATGAATAGAACCGCAACTATTAAATAAATAATTTCCATTAGATCTTATCTCTAGAGTTCTTAAAGAACTATGGGAAATTACATATTTCTGCGGATACAGCCTAAAGAGAGAAAAAAGCAGTTACGCTATATGGGCTAATTCTTTGCCAACATGACTACCAATAGCGATCCCCATACCGCCCAGGCGCACCCCAAAGGCAACCCTATCTGTAAGTCGAATTACAATGGGACTTTTCTGCGAACCTGTACCCATAATGCCACTCCAGCGCTTATCTATCTCAAACGGCGTATTGGGTAGTACGGTTTCCCGCAATACTTCCTCTAGTTTATCCTGTATATTTGAGGTAAGACCAAATGTTGTGGTTTCTTCGGTCTTAAAATCTAAGTTTCGGGCACCGCCAATCATAATACGATCCTCCACATTCCTAAAATAATAATAGCCTTTGTCTAAATGGAATGTTCCTTTAATCTTAAGTCCGGGTATTGGCTTTGTTATCAAAACCTGCGCCCTTGCAGGGACTATATCTTCCCGCAGCCATTCGGCAGCAAAACCGTTGGTTGCTACCAACATTTTTCCGGAACGAAATTCAAAACCATTTGTACTAATGGTTATCCCAGATGCATCCTCTTCATAAGATGTTACCTCCATGCCATTCAGAATATGCACCCCGGCCGCTCTCACTTTGGTCAATAGTGTATTCATCATTAAGCCCGTGTTGATCTGGGCTTCAAACGAATTCGTAATATAGGTGTTAATGATCTTCTTAAATCCGAAGCTGTTGTCTTGTTTATGGAAGGCAGATTTTCCATAGATTGGCATTAATAAGGTATTGACCTCATCTAGCTGCTCCAGGCATTTTTGAAAAAGCTTTTTATCCTTCTCAAAGAAAAGTTCGTGCCCCCCTTTTCTTTGGTAATCTATAGCCTTATCTCCAAGGGTGGCCCGTAGCAGTTCAATACCATCCCAGCGTTTTTGTACCAACTGTACAACCTCATCCGGTTTGTGATGTTTCAGATCTTCCAGGATCTCCGAAATACTCCCAAAACAAGCAAAACCGGCATTTTTTGTACTAGCCCCCTGTGGCATGCTGCCCTTTTCCAGAAGCAATATTTTTGCCTTTGGATATTTTTCACGAAGAGCAAGAGCACAAGACAGGCCTACAATTCCGCTACCAATGATGGTGAAGTCTACATTGTCAAACCATGTTTTGTATTCCCAGTAACTAAGATTCATAGCGTATAAAAAACTCCGGACAAAGCCGGAGTATATATTAGTGATTTTCGGGTTCCGGATCCATTTTAAATCCTTCCATAAACTTGGTGGTATAATTTCCAGCCAAATAATCCGGATGATCCATCAGTTGCCTGTGAAACGGAATAGTTGTTTTGATCCCTTCGATCACAAATTCATCCAGGGCCCGTTTCATTTTATTGATGGCTTCTTCCCTCGTTTGTGCCGTCGTAATCAGTTTGGCGATCATTGAATCATAATTAGGCGGAATAGTGTAGCCGCTGTATACATGTGTATCTAATCTAATTCCATGGCCTCCCGGAGTATGTAATGTTGTGATCTTGCCGGGAGATGGCCTAAATCCATGATATGGATCTTCAGCATTTATCCTGCATTCTATGGCGTGTAATTTTGGATAGTAATTCTTGCCGGAAATAGGAACCCCGCCTGCCACAAGGATCTGTTCCCTGATAAGGTCATAATCCACCACTTGTTCAGTAATGGGGTGTTCTACCTGGATACGGGTATTCATTTCCATGAAATAGAATTTTCTGTGTTTATCCACTAAAAATTCTATGGTTCCCGCACCTTCATATTTAATATATTCAGCAGCTTTTATAGCCGCCTTCCCCATATCTTCCCTCAGCTTATCTGTCATAAAAGGAGAAGGGGTCTCTTCCGTTAGTTTCTGATGTCTTCTTTGGATGGAACAATCGCGTTCCGAAAGATGGCACGCCTTGCCGTATTGATCACCAACAACCTGGATCTCAATATGCCTGGGTTCTTCAATTAGCTTTTCCATGTACATGCCTCCGTTTCCAAAAGCAGCGGTAGCTTCTTTTACTGCGCTATTAAATGCAGCTTCCATATCTTCTTCCTTCCAAACGGCACGCATCCCTTTACCCCCACCACCGGCAGTGGCTTTTATCATAACAGGATAGCCTACTTTTTTAGCCGTTTTAATGGCATCCGGAACGTCTTTTAGCAAGCCTTCTGAGCCAGGTACAATGGGGACGCCTGCCTTCTTCATGGTTTCCTTGGCCGTTGCCTTATCTCCCATTCTATCTATCTGTTCTCCTGTAGCACCTATAAACTTAATGTCGTGTTCTGCACAAATTCTGGAAAACTTGGAGTTCTCGGATAAAAACCCATATCCCGGATGAATTGCATCAGCATTGGTGATCTCTGCTGCCGCAATAATGTTGGGGATCTTTAGGTAAGATTCACTGCTGGGTGCAGGTCCTATACAAACGGCTTCGTCTGCAAAACGCACATGAAGACTTTCTTCATCGGCTTTGGAATACACAGCTACTGTCTTGATGCCCATTTCCTTGCAAGTACGAATAATTCTAAGGGCAATTTCGCCTCTATTCGCTATGAGTATTTTTTTAAACATAATATCCTACGTTTCGTGGCCAGGGAAGTTATGGATGCTTTACAATTCAGCAACAATAATCCTGGCTATGTTATTTACTACTTAGGAAGGATCTACCTGAAATAAAGGTTGATCGAATTCTACCGGAGATGAATCGTCTACCAATACTTTTACAATTTTCCCAGATACTTCAGATTCAATATCATTGAATAGTTTCATGGCTTCAATAACACATAAAACGTCACCTACGCCAATAGTATCACCTACTTCAACAAAAGCGGGTTTATCTGGTGATGGTTTCCTGTAAAAGGTTCCGATGATCGGGGATTTGATAGTGATCAATTTGGAATCCTCTTCTTTTTTCGCAGCTACGGTTTCTGAAGCAACCACAGGGACCACAGGGGCCGGAGCTGGTGCAGCAGGAAGTTGCTGAATATATGTGGTCTCGCCTCCAGAACTAGCAGCGCCTGTTCTAATAGTGATTTTAATATCATCAGTTTCCAGTTTTACTTCACTGGCTCCTGACCTTGCCACAAACTTAATTAAGCTTTGAATCTCTTTAATATCCATGGAATTCTTTTTTGATTAGTTCTTGCTTAGTTATATGCCCATTTTAAATATATAGAGCCCCAGGTAAATCCACCGCCAAAGGCTGCGAATACCAGGTTGTCTCCTTTTTTTAATTGCTGCTCATAGTCACTCAATAAAAGTGGCAGTGTAGCAGATGTTGTATTTCCGTATTTCTGTATGTTCATCATTACTTTAGACGGTTCAAGACTCATCCTGTTGGCGGTCGCATCTATGATTCGCTTGTTTGCCTGGTGTGGCACAAGCCATTGTACGTCATCATGGGTGAGATCATTCCTTTCCATGATAAGGGCAGCAGCGTCTGCCATATTGGTTACGGCAAATTTAAACACTGATTTTCCATCCTGGTATACGTAATGCTGTTTATTTTTTACGGTCTCCTCGGAGGGGGGCAGTAGGGATCCTCCCGCTTCTATTTTCAGGAACTCTCTCCCGGAACCATCAGACCGGAGATATTCATCTTGTAATCCAAGACCCTCGGTATTGGGTTCAAAAAGTACCGCACCGGCACCGTCTCCAAAAATGATACAGGTGGTCCTGTCTGTATAATCGAGAATAGAAGACATTTTATCTGCTCCTATTAGAAGTACCTTTTTGTATTTACCTGACTCTATATAACGTGCAGCGGTAGACATTCCATATAGGAAGTTACAACATGCAGCCTGAATATCGTATGCAAATGCGTTAACAGCCCCAATCTTCGTGGCCACATAAACGGCTGTTGAAGCAACGGGTAGATCTGGAGTGGCTGTTCCCAATAAGACGAGGTCTATCTCTTTTGGGTCTATATTGCCTTTCTTCAATAGATCCTGAGCAGCTTTAATGGCCAAATAAGAGGTTCCCTTATCCTTGTCTTTTAGAATTCTTCTCTCTTTGATACCGGTACGAGTGGTGATCCATTCATCATTCGTATCCATCATGGTTTCCAATATTTTATTGGTTAACCTGAAATCGGGTACGTAAGCCCCCACAGCTGTAATTGCTGCTGTAATTTTGGTCATACTAACATCGGTTTTTTAAGCGTAAACCTTTAAAAATGCTCCAAAAGTTGTGAAAAATAGTGATTTTTTGTGACTTTTTGCTCAATTTCAAGGTTTTTAGGGTTTTGTATATATCCCATAAAAAAACTCCCATCTTTTATGATGGGAGTCTCATGCTATTCTTCAACTTAAGCTGTTGCTTCTTCCGCTTTATCAATTAGAACCTGGCCTCTGTAATAAAGTTTTCCTTCATGCCAGTGAGCTCTGTGGTACAGGTGCATCTCACCAGTTGTTGGATCTTTGGCAAGGGTAGGTGCCACTGCTTTATAGTGTGTTCTTCTTTTGTCTCTTCTGGTTTTGGAAATCTTCCTTTTAGGATGTGCCATTTTGAAACTTATTTATCCGTTAGTAAATCTTTTAATGCATCCCATCTGGGATCCGTCTTATCGTCGTTTTTCTGTGTCTCTTTTGGTTGCAATTCATCTAGTTTGCGCAAAGCTTCAGATTCTAGTGTTCCATCTTCCACACCAGGGTGAATTCGCTTAGAAGGAACAGCCAGCACAAGCATTTCGTAAATGTATTGTGCAATATTGAACTGATGTTCTGAATGGGGAATGACCAATACTTCATCATCCTCATCATTGTACTCCTCTCCAAACTTTATTACCAACTCCAGGGAGGCTTTTACCGCCTGATCGAAAGGTTCGTTTGTGAGATCGCAAGCGACATTTACCGCACCATCGGCGCTCATGTCTAACTCCATCACTGTCGTCATTTTGTTAAATTGAACCTGCACTGAAATGTCAGCTTCATTAAACTCATGATACCCAAAAGATTCAAAGAACTTATTATTAATTTGATACTCAAACGAATGCGCACCTAGTTTTAATCCTGAAAAAGGAATACTAAATTCCTTATGCGTCGTCATCTTTTACAATCGTTTAAGGCGTGCAAAGATAATTTATTTTTATCAATTGCAAACCAAATTCCTATTTATTTCGGCTTTGCTTTATTAGAAGCAAAAGTGATAATGCGCTTTTTATGAGGCTCTTACTTTTTGCTTCCTAAGAGGGTTTTTCGTCAAATCTTTGTACTCCTCCCTATTCTTAAAGATCTTTATTCCGGTAAAGACTGCTTCCTTGAAGGAACCTGGATCTGCCACTCCCTTCCCCGCTATTTCGTAAGCCGTACCGTGATCTGGGGAGGTTCTTACCTTTGATAAGCCTGCGGTGTAGTTTACCCCTTGACCAAAGGAAAGGGTTTTAAAAGGGATAAGACCCTGGTCATGGTAGGCTGCTAAAATGGCATCGAACTGCCGGAAGCTGTCCGACCCAAAAAAACTATCGGCCGCATACGGACCATAAATGAGGTTCCCTTTAGCAGACATTTCCTTAATAGTGGGTTTTAGCACTTCCTCATCTTCTTTCCCAATTACCCCGTTATCTCCACTATGCGGATTTATACCCAGGAGGGCGATCTTTGGTTTCCGGATTCCAAAATCCATCTTCAGGCTTTTCTCTATGATCCCAACTTTGTTTTCGATCAACTTTTTAGTAATAGTTTGGGCAACATCTTTTACGGCCACATGATCTGTCAACAGTCCAACTTTTAAACTGTCTGTAACCATAAACATCAAACTCTCCCCTTCCAATTCTTTCGCCAAATAATCCGTATGGCCGGGAAAATTAAAATCATCTGCCTGAATGTTCTTTTTATTGATCGGTGCGGTTACCAAAATATCTACATCACCTTTCTTTAGGGCGCTAACAGCTGCCTTTAAGGAACGAATGGCATATTTACCTGCTTCTTCCGTAGCTTTTCCGTAGGTGATATTCGGTGTTTCTTTCCAGACATTCACCACATTGATCTTACTGTCAATGGCACGGGAAGCATTATCCACACCATGAAAAGTGAGTTCCATACCAAGGTCGTTCTTTTGTTGAGAAATGGTCTTTGTGGAGGCAAAAATGACCGGAGTACACAACTCCATCATCCTAACATCTTCAAAGGTCTTCAGGATCACTTCACAACCAATACCGTTTAAATCCCCTATGGAGATCCCAACTTTTATTTTTGAATTTTCATTCCTCATATAACTGTGCTTTGCACTAACTTTGCGTTCCCGGGTGGGAACGTACATAATCTCAGTAAAAGAGCCTGTATATTGCTCTTTATGCTGCTACTTTCCACGCGAATTGTTGTTCAAAAATAAGCTATAAAGGGCGTATTCATTGCTAAATTATCGCTTTTCTTAAAACTTCCGATACATGTTTACAGGAATCATTGAAACCCTTGGAAAAATTACCAGCCTTAGAAAAGAAGGAGGCAATTTGCACCTAACCATCTCCTCCAAACTTACGCCAGAATTAAAGGTAGATCAAAGTGTGGCTCACAATGGAGTTTGCCTAACGGTGGTAAATATCCAAAATGATACCTATACGGTTACCGCTGTTGAGGAAACCTTATTAAAGACCAATTTAAATGACCTAAAAGAAGGGGCTTTGGTAAACCTTGAGCGGGCCATGATCCTTGGTTCACGCTTAGATGGCCATATAGTCCAGGGGCATGTGGATACAACCGCAACATGCACCCAAGTGGAAGAAAAGGACGGAAGTTGGTATTTTACTTTTACTTATGAGCCTAACGAGCAGCACGTCACCATAGAAAAGGGTTCAATCACTATAGATGGAGTGAGCTTAACCGTGGTGAATTCTCGTCAGCATTCCTTCAGCGTAGCTATTATTCCTTATACCTATGAACACACTTGTTTTAAGGAATACACCGAGGGCAGCAAGGTAAATCTGGAGTTCGACGTTATTGGGAAGTATGTTGCCAAGCTTATGGCTAACATAAAATAAGGTATTCCCCAGGAGCCAGGTTAATTCTCAAAAAAACTGATAGAAGAACCTATCCAGGTATCATTGGTGAGGTGGGAAACATTAATAAGTCCGCCTTTTCCCATCCTGGTGAGGTTAATGACCGGTTTTAATTTTCCGGCTTCTTCGTTCCAAACATAAAGGATGCGTAACTCTACCTTAGAATTCTTGTCTGAATTGGTTTTAATTAGTGAGGCATAGGTCACTTTCTTTTGAAGCATATAGTTCTTGCGGTCCTTTATCTCATTGAGCATCTCCCAGGTAGGTTCCAGGTTTACCCCTTTTCCCGCAAAGGAGAACAAAGGCTTTAGCACATATTGATGAAGATCTATGTCTTCAGGGATCTCATCTAAATAATACGATTCCGGAACGCTTTCATGAGACAGCATGGGCATTATACATTTCGAGATCATAAAGAACCAATCCGGATTGGTGATCCATGTAACCTCCAGATCGTCAAAAATATTAAAATTGGTCTTCAGGTCCTGAAACTGGTACAGGTCATCAAAAATTACACGGTTATAAATACGATGTATCCTGATCTTACGGCCATCCTTTTCATAGAATAGTTGTTTCCCTTCCTTAATGACCTTGGTCATACAAACAACTTCAATTCCCAGCGCATGTTTTGTAGCCCAAAAGTCGATCCGCGTCTTTTGTTTTTCCGGAAATATCTCCATTAAGATGACATTCTCAGGATCTTCCTTCCCAAGAATTACTTCCTTGAGCATTTTATAGTAACTATCTTCAGTATGTCCGTCAAAAAAGTAATGGTAACCTTCTTTTGGAAGGTTGGGATAGTGCTTTAAATAGGCTTTGGCCAAAAATGGCTGATAGCAGAAGAGAGAAGGAAATGCCTGTAGCTCTATCAGCTGGGGGCTTAGATTACCGGCTTCATCTTCACACAATCCAAAATCGATCCCTAAAAAATGTGGATCCCCGGAATGGGATGCCGAATGCAAATGCTTGGGCATAAAACGGTGCTTTACCGTTTCGTATTCGATGTCATCTAATTGCTGCAAGATAGCATCGCATGCATCGAACACCTTTTTCTTCATCGCCTTGTCAAAGAAAACGGGTGTTTCTGAGATCCTAAAGGCACAGGGCTCGCCAAAGGTATCTGCTACCTCTTTTTGAAGTGCTTCGTAATAAGACTGCTCAAATTCCTTGTTAAACTCGTCCCTAATATTGGGTATCATACAGAAATTGGTGTTTGATGGTCAATGGCATCTGCTGCCTGTTGTAAAAATCTGGGGATAATGGTCCTGTTTGTCTTCAGGATCTTGTCATCATCATCTAAATGGATCATCATATCATGGTACTTCCTTTTTCCATGATGTTTTATGATATGATCCCGCTTATCTGCTCTTTTAAAATAGCGCATCATACCTTCCGAATCTGCTTCGGGATGAAATTGTACGCCAAAGATCTCTTTCGAAAAACGAATGGCCATAACAGCACGTTCTAATGGAACATGTGGGCGCTTTTTCTCCTTGCATAAAATGGTACATCCCAAACTCTTGAGTTTTTTCTTTTTAGGTTTTACCACCTGATAGTCCCTGGAGTCTACCGCATAAAAAGGATTTTGCAAACCTTCAAGAAGGTATTCCTTCTTGCCGCGCTTTGTCTTGTGTACCGGCATGATCCCGAAAGCGGTCGACTTTCTTCTTTTAATTTTGGCCAGTTTCCAGTGCAAACACGCCAATTGAAATGAATGACAAATCAGGAAAAGATATTTTTTTCTCGCTTCTAAAAGATTGTGATCGTAGATCTCATCTAAGAATCTAAAGTACTTCTTCTCCCATTTTTCCCCTGTTGGTTTTGGGGAATCCGGACCACCGGAAGAGATAAAAATATCGAAGTCTAGCAGATCCGGCAGTTCATAGTTAACACGAACATCAAAAATCTGATAATCGCCTTTAACATCTTCATTTTCAAAGAATTGTTCAACCAGCATTTTTATACATCGCATGCCTTCATTAGGTTGGCCTGCGTTCATATCAAGGATGGCTATTTTATAGGTAGGGTGCATGTATTATTTTCTTTTGGTACAAGGAAGCATTGCGATCATAGGCCGATTAGGGCCCAAGTCATCTCAATTATAACCCTTTGGAGGTTTGTTCCACAATATATTTTACAACTTCTTTAAGATCATTTGTATCATTATACACCTGGAGTTGCCTGTCTGCTCCAGAGCCTTGTTCTAACATTTGATATACGTAATTCACTTCATTTCGGCATCCCAATTCATCCACTACATCTTCTACAAAGTCGAGTAGTTCTGCGATCAAGACCTTAAATGGCACTTCTTCTTCCTTGCCAAAATCGATGAGTTTTGCCTCTATACCCCATCGGGCGGCACGCCATTTGTTTTCATTGATCAGGACGCGTCTGTAGGATCTAAAACTTTGGTTTTTCTGATGTAGTCTGTGCAATTTAGCTATGATACATTGCATCAAAGCGGCAATACAGGTAACCTCATCCACGGTCATTACCATGTCGCATACTCTGAATTCTACCGTTGGATAAAATGGATGTAAACGAATATCCCACCAGATCTTCTTCCCGTTATCTATGCAATTTGTCTTTACGAGTATATCCACAAATTTGTCATATTCTGCTACACTGGCAAAATAAGGAGGGATCCCCGTGCGCGGGAATTTATCAAAGATCTTTGAGCGAAAAGATTTAAATCCGGTATCTCTTCCTTCCCAGAATGGGGAGTTGGTAGAAAGGGCATATAAATGTGGCAGAAAATAACGAGCCACATTCATGATCTGCAATCCTTCTTCCCTGCTTGGGATCCCCACGTGCACGTGCAAACCAAAAATAAGGTTAGACCTTGCCACATCCTTCATTTCTGCAATAAGCTGATCGTAGCGGGGGTTTGGCGTAATTGGTTGTTCACTCCAGATAGAAAAAGGATGTGTCCCTGCAGCGGCAACCTTCAAACCTTCCTTTCCGGCCAAATCTATCACTTGCTGCCTAAGATAAGATACCTCATCTCTGGCCTCATTGATGTTTTCGCAGATATTGGTTCCCATTTCCACAACGGACAAGTGCATTTCTTCCTTTATCCGCTCCTTTAAGAACACTTTTCCGTCTTCTAAAATTTTAGACATTTGTGATACCAAGGTGTAGCTTTCACTATCCAGGATCTGGAATTCCTCTTCAATACCAAGGGTGAACTTATGCATAACGTCTGCTTTTTTTAGCTTACTTTTTCTTCTTAGGGGTGGCCTTACGAGCAGGAGCAGCCTTTTTAGGAGCTTGCTTTGCTGTTGTTTTACTAGCAGGAGCAGCCTTTGCTGTGGTCTTGCTGGCCGGCGTAGCTTTTTTAGGAGCAGCCTTTGTAGTGGCCTTTGCTGTTGATTTCTTTTTAGGCGTCTTCTTTACAGCAGCAGCTTTTATTGGTGCTTTCTTAACCTTGGCTTTTTTTATTTGCGCAGCCGATTTCAATGAGATCTTTGGTGCTTTTGCCTTGGTTGGAGCAACCGCTTCCCTTAAGAAGGAACCCCAGGAACTATTATTTTGCTTATCAGAATGAGCATTCGCCTTTTCAATTGCAAATTTTGCAGCGTGCTCTACGATCCACTTAAAATTTCCTTCTCCAACAGAATGTATGTCCGCATCCGGAGCCGGATTACAAAAATCTATGGCGTATGGAATACCATTTCTAACTGCAAATTCTACTGTATTAAAATCATATCCCAGTGCCTGGTTTAGTTTAATGGTATAGTCATGGATGGTCTTCATCAACTTCTGATGCTCAGCACCTGTGGTCTTAGGTTCGGTAACATAACGCAAATGAAATTCGTTCCTTGGTTCGTACGGCATAATATGCACATATTTCTGACCCAAACAATACACTCTGTAGTAATCATCAAATACGATCTCTTCCTGCAACATCATCACCAGTTGACCTGTCTCTTCATGCTTTGCAAAAAGATCATCAGGAGATTCTACCTTATAAACACTTTTCCAACCCCCACCAGAATGTGGTTTCATATAGGCAGGAAAGCCGATATAATTAAAAATATACTCCCAATCTAATGGAGCCTTTAAATTCCTGAAAGACTTATCGGTTGTATCGTCTGGCCTTTCTTTGGAAGGCAATAGGATAGTTTTAGGCACAGGTACCCCCACTTGTAGTGAAAGGCAGTTGTTAAAGAATTTCTCATCTGCACTCCACCAAAATGGATTATTGATCACCGCAGTACCCATAAGGGCGGCATTTTTTAGATAGGATCTGTAAAATGGCACTTCTTGTGAGATACGATCTATGATCACATGGTAACCGTAATCTATTCCCTGCTGTACTTTATCAATTAAAACAGGTTCTGCTATAACTTGCCCGTTCCCCAATTCATTTACCTTATCAATAAAGGCCCATGGAAAGGTGTCTTCCATTCCAAATAAAATTCCTACTTTTTTTATCATGTTTGTTTACTTTTTAAGTTTAAAAATACTTGCCTATATATTCCGGAAATGCCATTTTCCATAAAGGCCAATCGTGTTCTATCCATTTTTTTTCATCGTACCAATAGGGAATGCCTTTGGATTGAAGTATCCCTGCCATATATTCATTCTTTGGCTTACAACTATCCCAATCTGAAGTGCTTAAAACGATGTTCATATGCTGATATCGCCAGGCTTCTTCGTTTTGCATAAACTCATCAGGGCAATTGTAATAGATCCGTATATCATCGGAATGTGGTACAAAATTGCGTATAGTAAATACCCCGGAGAGTGAGAACAAATGCGATACAAGGTCTGGGAACCTGAAGGCGGTATTCCCGGCATGGTAGCCGCCAAAACTCACTCCGGCCACACCTATTCTGTGCGTATTACATTCATTTTGTATAAAGGGGATCAGTTCGTTCTTAAGAAATTGCATGTACATCTCGTAATTGTGGATCTTTGCCTCAGAAGACATATTCTCCGCATAGAAGGAAAGTCCGTCGATGGTCTCAACGTTATATAACTTAATTCGCCCCTCATTTATAAAATTCATCACGGATCCATTGAGCCCAAAATCATTGTTTTGAGTAAAGCTACCATAGGAAGAAGGAAACATAAGAATAGGATATCCCCAATCCCCTGTAATCTCAAGATTTATATTGCGCTCTAAGGTGTTAGAATAATATTGAATACGCTTGATAGATGCCATGTTATAATGTATGCTAATTTTCTTTATTTACAAATAAATTTAACGGGCAAAGATATTTATTTTTGCATACATCTCGCTTAAAATCAGCGGAATCCTTATACTTGCCCTCTTTAAATAATTTTGATGGTTTTTGATATTGAATTCATTAGTCTAAAAGGTAGCTTTGCGTCTCATTTTCTGGGGCGAAAAGTAAGATTCAGGCTGGTAGCCCCGCCTAATTACAGAACCAGTGAAATGCCCTTCCCAGTTCTATTGATGAATGACGGACAAGATTACAAGAAAATGGGATTAGAAGGCATTCTAAGCGCCGCCTATACAGACAATAAAATAATCCCGTTTATCTATGTGGGCCTGGAAACCAATGAAAACAGAATGCACGAATACGGTACTGCCTGCACAGCGGATTATAGGGGGAGAGGTGAAAAAGCCCACCTATATGCAAAATTCATTACCGAGGAATTTATCCCCTTCTTAAAAAAAGAATTCAAAGTAGCTCATCAAAAAGAAGCCTGGGTCTATTGCGGGATGTCCCTTGGCGGACTATCCGCTTTTGATATTGTATTTAATCATCCCCATCTTTTTAGTAAAGCCGCGGTGTTTAGTGGTTCTTTCTGGTGGCGTAAAAAGGCCTATACCAAAAAGGATCCGGCAGACCGTAGCCGTATCGTATTAGATATGGTAAAGAATGGAACCTATTCCCCGCATCTTTCTTTTTGGTTTCAGTGCGGCACACTTGATGAAAAAGCAGACAGGAATCACAGTGGGATCATAGATGCCATTGAGGACACAACCGACCTGATGAATGAACTTGAGTTAAAAGGTTACTCCCCTGCAAAGCTCACCTATGTGGAAATAGAAGGTGGGAAACACGATCTGCCCACCTGGGCCAGGATTTTCCCTTCATTTTTACAATGGGCCTTTGGTATACCAGCCATGTCTAAAACCGCCGGCAAATAAACCCGCAACTTGTTTCACTACACCTTAATAAAGATCTTCCTTCTATACATGAAAAGGCCCAGCAGCAGATAAAAGCCCACAACGGTTAAACCATATAAGAGAGATGACATTGTTCCGGAAAGAAAGTCGTGCCGATAAATAGTCTCAAAAAGCCATTGGTGAATGGTAGTACCATCGCCCACTTTTATGGAATAAAAAAGCTTGGATATAAAGCTGGAAAGGAAATATAAGGTGATGGCATTAGACCCCATGTAGCGAAAAATACTGCCAAACTGTACACCCTTTACATCCGTCAAAAAATAGATAAGTGCCAGAAAGATATTAGCCCATCCGGCAGTGACCAACACAAAACTACTGCTCCATATTGCTTTGTTGATGGGGAAGGTCATATCCCACAGATATCCTAGCAGAAGCATAAGAACTCCCAGGCCAACCAATACCATCTCTTTTTTTGCCCTCTTGGAAATTAAAATAAGTCCTGTGAAAATTCCCAGCAGCGAAGAGGCGATAGAAGGCAAGGTGCTTAACAAGCCTTCGGGATCGTAATCTTCTTTATAGTTATGACTTCCAAAAACCTGTACATCCAAATAATTTGCCCAGTTATTAGGGGCCCTTTCAAAGGTTGGGACCTCCCCCAGCAAGGGAATATAACCAAGCCACACCCAGTAACCTACCAGAATAGCTAGGCAGATCCCCAGTAGGGCTTTCCAATTAAAATTGAGAAAGAGAACTGCCGCAAAGAAGAAGACCACTCCAATTCGTTGCAGGACACCGGGGAAACGGATCTGATCAAAATCCTTGATAAACGGAAAGGAAATAGTAAATGCGCCCAGAAAAAGACCAAGGCCTATCAGCTTTAAGGTTCGAATACTTATTTTTTTATAGGTAGCGGCATTTGCTATTTTGTTGCTGTAGGCAAATACGATAGAGGTTCCCACTATAAAAAGAAAAAACGGGAACACCAGATCTGTAGGTGTATATCCATGCCAATCTGCGTGGCGCAGAGGAGGGTATACAAACTCCCAGGTACCTGGTGTATTTACCAGGATCATCAGGGCAATGGTAAGGCCCCTGAAAATATCTACGGAAACTATTCTTTCTTTCATGACTTCTTATAATATGATTCCTTTCATTTTATTCCAGACCCTGACCAACAACAGACCAGAAATGATTGCGACTCCCGTAAGTATACTTGCTTTTAAGGTATGGCCATAGATCCAATACCCGGTAGCGAACATACAGGCGTAGATAAGGACACAACCCAAGAGCATGGCGGAAATGCCGGCGGGAACGCTCCATTTCTCATCGGTTGTGATGATCCTTTGCTTATCCTGCTCAGCGTCTTTAACCACCTTAGCCCAACCCGGACCACCCGGTTGAATTTTCATATAGAAAGAACGCAAGACCTCTTTAGACTCCGGTTGTGTTAAAAAGGTAGCTGCCATCCATATGACCGTTGTGATAACCACCACAAAAATATACTCGGACCAATCCGGAAAAACACCGGTATCCGTCGCAAAAAGAAAGGCGCCAAAGGAAGTAAATTTTAGGACAATAGAAATGATCCCGGAGGCAAACATAGCTGTGATCTCGCTCCATGCATTGATCCGCCACCAAAACCACCGCAGAATAAAAATCAATCCGGTACCTGCACCAAACACCAGTAGCACCTCAAAGAGTTGTAGTGCATTTTGCAACAACAAGGCTAGTGCAGCGCTGAAGACCATAAGAATCACCGTTGAGAACCTGCCTACGGCCACCAGTCTTTTCTCTGAGGCATTGGGGTTAATTTGTTGCTTATAGAAATCATATACTATATAGGAAGAACCCCAGTTAAGCTGGGTTGAAATTGTAGACATATAAGCTGCTATCAAAGAGGCCAGCACAAGTCCTAAGAGTCCGCTGGGCAATTTGGTCAACATGGCAGAATAGGCAAGATCGTGTCCCAATTTGTCATCGGCAATCGTTGGAAATGCCTCGTGTATACTGGCAATATCGGGATAGACCACCAAAGAAGCCAGGGCCACTAAGATCCATGGCCATGGGCGTAAGGCATAGTGCATGATATTAAAAAAGAAAGTAGCGCCTATAGCGTGATTCTCATTTTTTGCTGCCAACATTCGCTGGGCAATATAGCCCCCACCACCGGGTTCTGCTCCCGGGTACCAGGAACTCCACCACTGCACTGCCAGGGGGATCACAAATAATGTTATCAGTGCTTGTTTGTTGCTAAAATCTGGTAAGATAGAAAGTTTGTCAACCACATTTTCATTGGCCATCAGGGCTTTTATGCCCCCTACTTCAGGAATATTTACAAGGTAATAGGCTGCTCCTATAGCTCCGGCCATAGCCACAAAAAACAAGAGAAAATCTGTATATACTACCCCTTTAAAACCTCCCAGGGCGCTGAATGTAACCGTTATCAGGCCGGCGCTTATCACCGTTTGCCATGGCTCTAATCCCAACATTATCCCCCCTATCTTTATGGCGGCCAGGGTTACGGCAGACATGGTGATCACATTAAAAATAACCCCAAGATATATGGCCCTGAACTTACGTAAGAACTTGGCGGCAGGACCTCCATAGCGAAGCTCATAGAATTCCAGGTCAGTATTTACATTCGATTTACGCCAGAGTTTGGCATATACAAAAACGGTTAGCAGGCCCGTAATAAGAAAGGCCCACCAGACCCAGTTGCCAGAAACCCCGTTGGTCCGCACAATATCGGTCACTAAATTGGGGGTATCCGTTGAAAAGGTGGTTGCAACCATGGAAAGTCCTAACAACCACCAGGGCATGGTACGGCCAGATAAAAAGAATTCGGATGTGTTTTTTCCAGATTTTTTGGAGACGATGATCCCTATGGCAAGGACTATAGAAAAGAAAACAATGATAAAACTATAATCGAGCGTGCTTAATTCCATGGGCGCATCTATTGGTTGGTGGTTAAAGATATTATTTTTTAGGATACCTTTGAGTATCGTCTTCTTTGACTGAGAAACAATCTTCCGACGCCCGTGGAAATTTCCATCACTTCCTGGATACTTGCCTTTATTGCCTCTTTTGTTTTGGGTATTTCGAAATCCGGGATCAAAGGCATCGCTGTTATCATTATTACCCTGATGGCACTTTCTTTTGGTGCGAGAGCCTCCACCGGCTTGCTGGTTCCCTTGTTTATTGTGGGCGATATCTTTGCCGTCTTGTATTACAATAAGCATGCACAGTGGAAATACATTCGCAGATTTTTACCCTGGATGATGAGTGGGGTGGTCCTTGGAGTACTCATTGGAAACGATCTCCCTGAAAATGCCTTTAAGGTCGCTATGGTCATTGTGATCCTTGGCAGCGTTGTGATGATGGCCTGGTGGGATATGCGAAAATCACAAGTGGTGCCTACCCATTGGGGTTTTGCAGGTTTTATGGGGATCATGGCAGGGATCACTACTATGATAGGAAACCTTGCAGGCGCATTTTCGAACATTTTCTTTTTGGCCATGCGCATTCCCAAGAATGAGTTCATTGGCACCGCTGCCTGGTTATTTTTTATCATTAATCTTTTTAAACTCCCGTTTCACATCTTTGTATGGGAAACCATCACTTTAGATACCTTGGTCATTAATGCCAAATTGCTGCCTGGGGTAGCCCTGGGGTTGTTTTGCGGGGTTCGACTCGTAAAGATCATCAAGGATCAGTTCTACCGTAAAATGATCCTGATCCTTACGGCTCTCGGTGCTTTAATTCTGCTGTTTCGGTAAGCATTCATTTTATTTTACTATTTTAATCCGTTCTTTGAATCGATCAGGGATCTGAATCTTCTTAGAGCCGACAAATTATGCGCCAGTCCTTTACGTCATTGTTGCTGTTCTTACTGCTGCTTGGTTCGTGTAATGAATTTAAGCCGTACAAGCACGTTGTGAATGCCAATCAGACCATTCACCGTGATCTGGCAGAGATCAAAGCGGATGGTAAACTCAAAGCTCTGATCGCCTACAGCGCCACCAGTTATTTCTTGTACAGGGGTCAGCCTATGGGCTATGAATACGAACTGCTAAAACGTTTAGCAGACGATCTTGGCGTAGAATTAGAACTTCAGATAGCCAGAAACCTGGATGATCTTCTTGCCGAACTAAAAAAGGGGAAGGTAGATATTGTGGCCCATGGGCTGGCAATCACTCAAGAGCGAAAACAAGAGGTGGCCTTTGCTGACTATCTCTATATCACAGAACAGGTACTGGTACAACGAAAACCGGAGGGGTGGCGACAAATGACGCTTGATCAGATCCAAAATGCTATTATTACAGATCCCATACAACTCATTGGAGATACCATTTCCGTACGGAAGAACTCCTCCTATTTTAAACGGATAAAGAATCTGTCTAAAGAAATTGGCGGTGAGATTCATATTGATCCGCTATTGGGAAACCTGGCCACTGATGAGATCATTAAAATGGTGGCCGATGGGAGCATAAAATACACCCTGGCAGACAAGAATCTGGCCTCTATCAATGCCTCTTATTTTCCAAACCTGGATGTAGAGGTGCCGCTTAGCTTTTCCCAGCGTATTGCCTGGGCTTTAAGGCCGGAGGCCAAGGCCCTATTAGAAGCCACCAATACTTGGATACAGAAAGAAAAGAAAGAAACGGACTACTACGTTATCTACAATAAGTACTTTAAGAACAAACGAAGTTTTAGAAGACGGGTAAACAGCCCTTTTTACAGTCTTAACCAACGGCAGATCAGTAAATACGATCCTATTATTAAAGAAAATTCTAAGCATATTGGGTGGGATTGGCGCTTATTGGCCTCCCTGATCTATCAGGAATCGCGTTTCGATCCGGAGGCTCAATCCTGGTCTGGCGCGCAAGGCCTTATGCAAATGATGCCTGAAACAGCAAAGGAAATGGGAGTATCGGCCTCTTTAGACCCAACAGATGTTATCAGGGGCGGTTCCAAATACCTGAAAACACTCTATGACAGATTTGAACATATCACAGATTCTGTACAGCGTATGAAATTTACCATGGCCTCCTATAATTGTGGCTATAGCCATGTGATTGATGCTCAAAATCTGGCCCATATTAAAGGCCTGAATGACACCATTTGGGACGAGCATGTAGAAAAGATGATCCTGGCATTAAGCTATCCCAAGAACTACAACCATGAAGTGGTAAAATATGGCTATGTGCGGGGTCTTGAGCCTTTTGAATATGTAGATCAGATCTTTAAAAGATACGATCATTACCGTAAGTTCATTAATCAGGATGGATCCTAGAAAGGAGTTCTAACGGGTTCTTTGGCGGCCGAGAATATTCTTGCTAAATTTTTTGTCATCCTCCAAAATATCAAAGAAAGCGTTAATAAAAGCATCGGCCTGCCTATATTGAACAGGGTCCTGAAACAGGTCCTTTAGGGCAGTAAGTTCTTCCAGCATTTTCTCTTTATTTTCAAGGAATAATTTCCTCACTTCATAGAGTTGTTCCTCCTCGCGTTCGTAGCCTTTGTAGATACGATCCGTAACCTGGGTTATAGAACCAGACAGGTTCTGTATGTTGGTGACTGCCGCATAAGGAGCATTCACAAGTCCGCACATATCAAAATCGTATGGCACCGGGATGATCCTCTTTTCAGCGAACAAGATCTTCTGGTTGTGCTGCTGCTTTGTGGAATAATCCGTGTTGGCTATCATATATTCAAAAAAGGAATTTTGTAAAGAGGCGATAGCATCATGCTGCAAGGGATGTATGATCCGTTTTATTTCCTTTCCATCGTATCTTTCTGCTACCTGGTCCATATCCTCTATCAAAAAGCCCAGAAGATTGTGTTCTACCTTTCTCTTGCCCCTTTCTTCAATGAGTTCTATCCTGGTGAGTCTGGTTTTAAAGTGATAACTGCCAACCCATTCGTAGAGTTTGTAGGCCAGGTATTCCTTTAGCACATAATCCCCGCTATTTCTGTCTAAAAGACAGGGAAGAACCATTTTTATCTCCTCACTTCCCTGGAACAAGCTGCCTTTGGTATGCGATTTTTTCAACTTGAGTTTAAGGGGGGCAAAATAACAATTCGCTCGTCTAAAATTACCCCGGGCCCTCAGATCTACCGGCAGTGAATCCCAGGAAGAATCGGTCTCTTTAAACCAAATCATAGACTGCAAATAGGTGCTGTCATTGGTTTCCCTTTTCATGTCCTTATTCGAATACCGGAGCTGAAGGAGTAAAGGAACCTCGCTGCGAAAAAGGGTCTGCACGCCTTCGTCAGCAGCAGTTAAAACATTTTCCTGGGCATAAGAGAGGTGCAGCAGATGCAGCATCCAAATGAGTAGTACTCCCTTGATCCAATGGTGTTTCATTGTCATTTTGTGTTCCTTAAATGTACAATTAAATGTGAAATACTTACCATCAATAGATGTTATTCACCCCATAATTTAGAGTAATTGTTGATATTAATTTTTGTTAAGGATTTGTTAAATAACTCTCTTTTTTATATCTTCAGGCTATCCCGATAGTCCCGATAGTTATCGGGACGGGACCAGTAAAATGATCTAATGGATAAATCTGAAAAATTATTAGGCGCAAGGGTGTTTACGGGGTTATTGCTGATCGCTTTAGTAACCTTAGTAATTCTTATGTATCAAGAGTATTCTACTGAATTAGCCGAGAATGCGGAACAATACATGGCTTCTTCTTTACAAAGTTTTGACACCTCACTGGCTGTCAAATAATAGCCGGTAATCTTGTCATAAGTACCTCCCGGAAATCTTGTTTTACAGGTCATTCCCTATTAGACCTTTATAATCCGGCTTAGAAA
Organism: uncultured Flavobacteriaceae bacterium; assembly: GCA_963844995.1. GTDB lineage: Bacteria > Bacteroidota > Bacteroidia > Flavobacteriales > Flavobacteriaceae > Muriicola. The sequence continues at coordinate 53,864 of CAWJQE010000007.1, forward strand.
TAAGCCGGATTTTTTAAATTTCAATTTGCAATAGAATTATGATGCCGTATAAAATTGGACTTGGTGGCGGCTGCCATTGGTGTACCGAGGCTGTATTTCAATCCCTCTTTGGGGTATCGAAAGTTGAACAGGGTTGGATCTCAGCCAGGGAAGCCGAAGCCTTTTCAGAAGCCATCATCGTACATTTTGATACGGAGGTCCTCCCTTTGCAAGTGCTTATCGAGATTCACCTACAGACACATAGCTGCACCTCAGATCATTCTATGCGTTCAAAATATCGATCGGCCGTCTATGTGTTCTCAGAACATCAAAAAAAAGAGGTAGAAATTGTCTTGGTCAACCTACAATCCGCGTTTGATACACCTCTTATAACCAAAGCTCTTTTTTTTAAAGAATTCAAAGAGAATGTGGAGGAATATCTGTCCTATTACCAGCGAGATCCCAACAAGCCTTTTTGCAAGAATGTGATTTCGCCAAAACTCCGCATTTTGCTTGCTGGTCATAGTTCCAGGGTAGATTATACCAAGATCCACCTTCATTCCACAGAAGTATAATAGGGCTGCTTTATTTTGTTATATCCCTAACTATGAGTACCTTATACATGGTATTCATCATAAATTTTACTGTTATGGGAAAAATTAAGGCACTAAACAAATGGGCCAATGCCCATACCTATTACCTCATAGACATAATACGAGCTGCACTTGGTATCTTTCTTATTTTAAAGGGGGTCGATTTCATGTCGGATGCCAAGGCCATGGCCCTGGTCATGGATCCTTTTAGGGAGCTGCCCGGCAGCATGATGATCATGCACTACGTGGCGGCCGCTCACTTTGTGGGGGGATTCTTTATCATCGTTGGCCTATTAACCCGCTGGTGCGTAGTTCTGCAGTTACCTATCATGATAGGAGCCATCCTAACCAATTTCTTAGGGGTAATGATCGTCTCTAACCTTATTCAGGCAAGTGTTGTATTTCTGGTATTAATATTCTTCCTGCTGTACGGTTCCGGAAAACACTCGCTGGATTACTATCTTAAAATGCAGAAATAAAAAGATCTTATTTAGATGCTGGCGGAGCCTAATTTCTTTTGGGCATTACCAGGCTATCTGCCGGATAATTATCTTTTAAATAATTCATCTGAGATTTCGCCCAGGAAATAAGCACCTCTCGTTGCTCGTCCGATAAGTTAGCCTCGGAATGCAGCCCTAAATAGGTGTAGTCAGCTAAAGGCATTTCCTTTTTTTCTACCATTTCAACCACCTCTTCCCACTTATGGTTTTGGATGGCAATGGGTCTATTGGTGAACTCTGAAAAATTAAGATGTCTTTTTCCGTCTTCAACATGATCTGCAAGCCACCAGGCTACCGGCTGTACATTGGCATACCAGGGATATTCCGTTTTGTTAGAATGGCAGTCGTTACATGAGACTCTTAGGATGGCATCTACATCCTTGGGCACCTCGTACTTTGTACTTATATCATAAGTAATATCGTTGCTTTCATTTTTTTCCGGTCTGAAGAATTGAATGATGACGAGGATGACAAGCAGGGCAAGAAGGATCTTTTTGATCATGCTGAATGAAATTAGGTTTGTACTGCTAAAATACTAGTCTTTGAGATATGGCCAACTTAATACAGTCAAATTAACATTTGTTCTTCTTTTTATTTCAGAATTAAACACCATTTAGTGAACACCCTCAATTGTTAAAACATCGATTAAATGCACATAACATCGGTCTACACCACAGTTTTTGGCACTTTCACAACAAATCGCTGTAGGAGCATTCTTATGTTTTGTATCTTATATAAACGAAAATCTTAAATTCTATGTTATGGAAAAATACACGAATAAACACCCGGTATTAAACGCTATTCTTTCTGTTTTAAATGTAAGTTTAGAAGTAGTCCTTGCCCTTATCGCTTTGGGATTCCTCATTGGCCTTTATGGCATCTTAAACTAAGAGGTTAATTTTGAGTGCCATTGTAATTTTTGCAACACAAAAAAATCCGATCTGACTGCAGGTCGGATTTTTCATTTTGTAAGCCTATGCTTATAAGCCTCGCAGCTGGCACGGGTATCATACTCGTTCCGAAGCTGGCGCGAGTATGATACTCGTGCCTTAGGAATTCTTAAGTGCTACCTATTATACTATTAAAATGAAAATTGATGATTATATCAAGAAGTGTGCTAATCTATAGTACTATGTGTTGTTTTATTTCTCATTTGTTTATTTTAGCAGGATCCAAAATGAACCAATCCCGATAGCTATCGGGAAAGAAGATTTTAGGAAATTTTGACGTGCAGCCAAACCATGGATGTGGCTAACGCTCCATGCTATTTTTCGTTTCACGAAACGCACTTCCGCTTGCCACACCATATATTTCTGAAAACCTTCGTAGGGCTCAGCATTAAACTTTTTCCCTTGTCCTTCGTCCCTCTACCCTCTTCTTATCCTTCGGAATAAAATGAAGGAGAAGTACTTCTATTTATCCTTCACCAGCTCATATCCCTGATTGATCCCCTTTTCCATGGCCGGTACCCCTCGTTCCATCCATTGGGGCTTGGGAGCTCCTTGCAGATAGTAATCAAAGAACTGCGCCATCCTGATTGTAAAGTCCTTACGATTCTGAAATTTTAATGGCCAGTGAGGTTCCCCGTTGTAATTAAGGAACCAGGAAGGTTTCCCAAGTCGTCTCAGACTTACAAAGAATTCTATCCCCTGGTACCAGGGTACATGCCCATCGGCATCATTGTGCATGATCAAAAGGGGCGTATTGATCTTATCCATCGTAAAGATGGGGGAGTTCTCCAGGTATCGCGTAGGGTATTCCCATGGGGTGCCCCCAATACGGCTCTGGGTATGCTCGTATTGGAACTGCCTGCTTAGGCCCGTCCACCAGCGGATACCACCATATGCACTGATCATATTAGGAACCGGAGCACCAGCCTCGGCTGCTTTAAAAATGTCTGTCCTGGTCACCAGGTAGGCGATCTGATAGCCTCCCCAGCTATGCCCTTGTACCCCAATATTCTCCTTGTCTACAAAGCCTTTTTCTATCAGGGAAGTAACGCCCGGGATCACACAATTATAGGCGCTCTCCCCGGGATAGCCAATACGGTAGTGCACATCCGGATTAAAAATAAGGTACCCTCTACTGGCGTAAAAACTGTAGTTGATGGTTGATCTGCCTGCAGAGGGTGCCCGGTGGCGGTGCAAGCCATCCGCACTCTTCTCATAGAAATTCACCAGCATAGGATACTTTTTGGAAGGATCAAAATTCTCCGGCTTTACCAGCATGCCGGTAAGCTCAATACCATCCAGGGAGGTCCATGTTACAAGTTCTATATTGCCCCAGTTGTAATCTGCTTGCTGCGGATTTGCGTCACTGATCTTTGATGGAGAACTGAACTCCATGTCGGTTACCCAAAGGTCCGGGAATTCGGTAAAGGATTCGCGGGTGAAGAGGAGGGTGTTGGCTAAATCTGACTTTGCAGGGTAGCCATAGCGGTATGGGCCACTGAGAAGAGGAATTAGGGTGCCGCTTTTAAAATCATAGGAGGCATAGCCAGCACTTTTATCATTCTCATTAAAGGTACTGAGCAAGGCCTTTTGTGTGGTATCTATATGGTCCTGTTCCCAGTCTAGTTGCATGTAGCGATATTGGGTCTGGGTCTCCCGTCCGTTGGTGAGCCTTGTTGATTCTCCGGTGTTGGGATTGAACATCCAGATATCATAGCGGTCATAGAGAAGCAGGCCCTCATCCTTGTCTGTCCAGCCTGCAAAACCGTAAGGAGAGGGATTGCTGGGAGAATCGTGCAGCTCATCATAGAAGACCTTGTTCCTGGTAAGGGCGTTGTATTGATCTTTGGCGATGCTATAGGTAAACCAGAGGCTGTCTGTATTGTTATACCCATAGACGTAGTTTCCTTTAGGGCTGAGCGTTACCCGCCCGGCCAACTTGGTGAGGACTTTTTTTCGGGCTCCGGTGCTAAGGTTTACCACTGCGTAGTCTCGGGCACGTTCCCCCGTCCATTGAGATTCCAGGGCATAGGGAGTGGGGTTTCGCACTAAGGCCCATGGCGCATTTGCATGTTCTGTGAGTTGGGTTTCTGTGTAGGATTCATTGGCGAGTTGGGTGAGCTTTTTGGTCTTGTCTAAATGGATGACCGCAGTATAGGCCTGTACAGTATCGTTCTTAAGTTGCAGTTCCTGTACCGTATAGAGACGGGGTTCGTCATACGTCCATACTTCCACATTTACGATCTCCTCTTCGGTTAGCAGGGTATCTTTAATGACTGGGGGTTTAGCAAGGCCAAAATAGAGCTTGGTTTCATCTTTTGAAAAATGGACCTCCTCGGTGGCCGAGGGCCTTAGATCGTTGTTCAGTGATTGTGCATCCACTAATTTTTCTGCGGTAGCCATCCCTTGTTCCCAGTGAAAAAGTTCTCTGGGACGAAGCTGTACTTTGGTGGTATCGGTATCTACCACAAAGCCGAGGTGCTGCCCACTTTCACTAAAGTTGAGTTGGGCGTAGTTCGCCTTTTTGGCCTCGTGTATTTTAGTCAGTTTGGCCTTGTCAAAATTTAGTACATAAATGGCTGCATTGGCAGAATCGTTCTCTCCTGAAGTGGCCCAGGCCAGTTGCTTCCCTTTTTTGGCAAAGGTATAATCGGTAACAAATTTAAAGGTGTCCTGTTGCCCGGTTTGGATATCTCGTACCAGGAGGTGATACCCATTTTTCTTACTGACCTTTTTTTCTTTTTTCTTTTTGGTTTTCTTGTTTTCAGTGCTGTCTTTTATGGTGTCTTTTGCGGGCTCTATTTCCTCTAGTTGGTAGGCGAGGTAACCGCTCCATTTTTCCGGGATCTTATAGCTCTTTATATTTCCAATTTTCTCGAGTTGGGCAGTAGTTAGGTTGTAGATCCCAACGCTATCCTTAGGCATGTCCTTCTTTTTCACCTTGCGGCGTTTCATGGCCAGTACGCTATCTTTCCACGCGGTAATAGAGAATACCGCAAACTTAGAATCATAGGTAAAGCTCCCTTTGGAGGCACGCTCATAAGAAAACAATTCCTTTCCGGAAGCGTCTTTCAGATGCAGGAACTGGTCTTTCTCGCCCTGTTCCAGGCTGTATATCACATAGGTCCCATTGGGAGAAATAACCGGATTTTCAACGGTATTCCAGAGAGCCAGATCCGGATGGTCAAGCGCCTTTTTTTGGGCAGTTAGCGATAGAGTAATCAGTGTGAAAAACAAACAAATAAAAAACCTCATAGGAATAGTTTTGGTGTGAGTCCTAAATATACCATTTCTATGGGTTCCGGAAAATAAATATGCCGGAAGAACTGTTCCCTGAATTGCCGGTAAAAAGAACCTTCTATTCCTTTTTCTGCCCGCTGTTCATCATGTTTAAGACCACCACGACCAATAGAATAACCACCAGGGCAAAGACGCCTATGATAATAATGCCGTTCCCCCAGGCGACCAGGGGCAGCGTTGTAACTAAATTCATGTGCACATTTTATAATTTCTGAAAAATAAAAGTAGTACGCCCACCCCTGAGAAGGTATGACATTTGTCAGTTTCCGGATATATGGCCCGGCTATGGAGAACCTTTTAGTTACTCCCTGATACATTATTAGGACGCTTGTATATATTTTTTATTCTGTTTTACTACTCTGCATTGGAGATTAATTCATTGTCAATGGCCGCAATGATTGCAGTACACATCATCTTCATTTCATTAAATTGGGCATTCATAACGGAGAATTCATAGACCGCCATCACAAAACCATTTTTCTGTTTTAAGTCTTGTAGCATGGCTTCATAATTTGATCTGGGTAAGGCTATATTTTCGCCGGCATTTCCATCGGTAACCTGATAGGTAAAGTTTTTTACAATTGGATTAAGATCTAGTACTCCATACGAGGGTTCGTATAACAGAATTTCTGCATCATACCTAAAGTGTTCTTCTTCATTCTTTAATTTTTTATAGAGCGCCTGAAGATTAAGGAGACCATTTTTTATGGTGTCGTTAGAGATCAAAGCAAGATTCCCCGAATTCGTGAGTTCCTGAAAGGTATTGTCATGTTGTGTAAACTTTTGCCAGATATAAATATTTGTGGTATGAAACGCGAAGGCGTTTAGATCGGTCAAAGGTTTCCCTTCAAAATGTTCTAAAACATAATTGGCAGATTCAATCCTGGAATTTCTAACGGTAATATATTTGTCTAATTCAGCGATGTTTAACTGCAGGTCGGTTTTTAAATTTTTCAGATAGTGTACTTCCTGACTCCGCAGTTTTCTGTCTTCATTCGCATTGTTGATCTGTAAGGCGATCAAAATCCCGATTACCACCAGCACAATTTCGCCGATGGCATATTTAAGGTACTTAGCTGTTTTCCCTGTTTCCATAAGGTCGTATCGTATTTTTCTAAAAAACTTTATCATATATTGGTGTTAATCCCCGTGCGGCAGGCCGGCTCGTTCGCTAAAGAATTTAATCGTTGGTCAATGTCGGGTTATTTAGTTTACCAGGTTCTAGTCTGTTGTTGAAAGCTCGATTATTCTTTCTATTATATTCTTAATGTTATTTGGGTAATCATTATTTTCTACAGGATTTAACAAATTATTAATCTTGCTTGCCCTGTAATGAATTAAACTTTCAAATGGAACGGAAGTAAGATAATCAAGTTTCACTCTTGAGTCTCTAAGTCCTTTAGTATATGGCCTTGGGATACGATCACCTAAATTTGGGCCATATCTTTCTTCGTGATGATTAATCGCTTGTACCTCCCTTTCCATGTAATCGGCTAAACCAACTTCCCATTTTAGCAGGAGGTTCCTCAATTCTATATTTGAAATGATATCAAATGAAGATAAATTTCGAATTTTTTCAAGTGAGGTGTTAGAATAGTCATAGTTTCCTACAAAGTGTGTTCGTTCCAATAGGAATGCCAGCGTATCAAGATTTATTGTCTTAACATCAATTGGAAAGAGATCAATGATTTTCAATACACATTCTTTTGATTCTTTATATCGAAATAAATTTGCTTCTAGTTCCGCTTTATTGTACTTAAACTCAGCATTGATTTCTGTCAGTAAAATCTTCTCCTGTTGCCGCGCAATGCGGTTTTGATTCCAGTTATTTACCTGTAAGGCGATCAAAATTCCGATCACCACCAGCACAATTTCGCCGATGGCGTATGTAAGGTACTTAGCTGTTTTCCCTGTTTTCATAAGGTCTTTTCTAATGCTTCTGAAAAACTTAATCATATTTATTGATTTTTTGGCCAGCGCACCACCTGGCTCCTCACTATCAAAGGTCTGCCAGACCTTTGCTCACCGTTCGGCCATGTAAAGAATTTGATCATAATTCATGGGTATTCCCTTCCTGGGAGGGGAGGAATTTTGGCTTTGTAGAAAGTCCATAATCAGTCATTGCTCTTTTGAATTATTCTTTATAATCCTTGTAATTCAGCTAAATTATGTTTCAAAACGAAAAAGAATTACAGTATAGTTTTTATTGTGATATCTAGCTACTTTTTACACATATCTCGACTTCGCTCGGCCTGACATTTCATCGATATAAATAACCTATATCATCCAAATTACTTTTCAGTAGCCTCAATAATCTCGTCTATCAACTCCTCTGTTTCTAAAAGCCTTTCAATAATCTGCTGGTGCAGCCACAAGGAATTATCCAATAGGTTTTCGAATTCAATTTTTTGAAATAAGGGATAGTAATCTGGTTTTACTTTCGATTTTCCTGCCCATCTGTAATTGGCATTGCTGTCCATTTCTTTTAAAGAGATATGTGGCAAAAGAAAGGGGATAAAATGTTGGTTATTCCAGCTATCTAGTTTTTCAAACCGTATTTGTCTTATCTCAGAAAGTGAATTCCATTTATATAGTAAACTGGTAATGGTCTCATCCCGGAGGAGGCTCAGCCTACCGTTTTCTACTATGTTGTTGACCGCATTATTGGCAAAGGCTAATTCATTAGAGGGGAACGACTCAAAAAACAAACTATCAAGATTATGCCGGTACAGTTCCTCCTTGGAAACGCCCACCAGGTTTATTAACCCCATACTCGCCCCTATGGCCCTATTCTCTATTGTTCTATACCCCTGCAACACTTCTTTATTAGCCTTGAATTCTACGTGGAGCTTAGAGAGCATTTCATTGATCTCAATTTGGTTGAGTCGGTCCTGGTTCCAGTTGTTCACCTGAAGCGCCAACAGAATACCGACCATAACAAGCACAATTTCTCCAATTGCATACCTCATATACTTTAAAGGTTTGTTGTCATTGGCAAGTTGCTTACGGACTTTTCGAAAGAAATTAATCATTGGTTGGTTATTGGCCTTTTGTTACTTCTTGTTCTATCAATTCCATAAGATTCGTACAGTCATTGTGCATTCTATTCTTATACATATTAGATTCTATATCTCTTAGCCTCGCCGTCATCTTTAAAAAAGATTTAAACCTTCTGTCATTTTTTAATTTTTCATAGTCTACTGGGGTTGCAGTATCAAACATGAGAAATTCGTCAAAATAGTCTAGCACCAATTCTGTTTTAAACGGCCACATCCGTAAGTTTGCATCCTCAAAAGCCATGGCAAATTTAATTGCCTGTTCATAATACCCGGATATTGCGTTTCTGAGTGTATCACTTTCAATAAGGTCTAGTCCCCTGGCTTTTAATGTTTCATAAGGCCCTAAACTCGGTAAGAAAATGGTAATATTTGTTGTCCGCTCAAAGTGAACACCTAATGAATCGTGATATGGCAGGTCTGTATTCAGCGCATTCAAAATAATATCGGTAGATATCTGCGCATCTCTATGTCTTCTGGCATTAAAATCGATGTCCTTTAAGTCGGACACAAGAGCCCTTTTTATTTCCTGTAGGGATTGTATTTGAAGGGTATGAAGTTTTCGTTCTTCGTTATTATTATTTATTTGCAATGCGATCAAAATACCAATCACCACTAGCGCAATTTCGCCTATGGCGTACAACAAGTATTTAGACACCTTGTTATTTGCGAGCAACTCCTGTCTTATTTTTCTAAAAAACTTGATCATAGGTTGGTGGTTGGTCTCCTCAGGATAGCCCTAAACGCCTGCCTGAAAGATGTATCTAAATATAGTACATATCTGCTAATGGATTCATACAGGAGAATAAAACCCAACAATCCTCCAAATACTTCAAGGTAAATACCAAGCATTTATGAATTCCATTAAAAGAATAGGAAACAAGATCGTTTTATGAATGTTCCTCCTTCACTCTGCTACATATCCCCATTAGTGATACTGCGAATGCCTAATCTTTGTATCGTTCGAGGTGTACGCAATGCCCAGTTCCGCCAGCTCATCCAGCACAGGATCATACACTTCTGCAGCCCATGGAAACAATACTCCCGGGCTATTTATTTCTCCATTCAGGATCATCTTTGCGCTAATGGCCGCAGGCAGGCCCACGGTACGAGAGATGGCGGTATGCCAATGATCTACTCCTTTTGTGACCATATAGGATACATGTTCAAATAATTCGCCTCGGAGTTTGTATTCTATCCGCTCGTAAAAAACCAGCATATCTGTATCCCCATCTTCAAATTTCAACTTGTCTAGCAGCAGATCCAAAAGTATCTCGGCCGGAGTTCCATGTACCCGTTTAATTTGCCTGTTAGATAGCAATTCTGTCCAAAGCAATTGCTTATGAAGTGCGCCGCCTCTTTCTATTTGCAAGCTGTCTGCCAGGGTATTTTCCAGACTTGTATCATCCTTTGCCTCCGGGAGGTAGGATGCAACCCACTGGCGGTATGTCATATTTTCACTGCCTTCAATTTGATAGTTATTGGCCGTTAATCCTAATTGTATTAAAATATTCCACGCTTCACAAAAACCAGGATAGCGCAATGTTGCCCTTATAAATGTCGGAATATCATTCAGGTCGTATTTTTTTCTAAAGGCTGCGGAATCCCGATTTTCGTACGCTTCAAACTCCCTGAACCCGGGGACACTAATGACCTTTGGATTGGTAAACAACCGATGATACGGGATACAGCGAAAATTGCCATTTTTAAAATAACAAGCGCCTGCACTCCCCGCTGTGATTACGTTCATTGGGCTCCAGGTAAATTTATAACCCCATGGGTTATCATTGCTCTCAGGCGCAACCAGGCTGCCGCAATATGATGTAAATGCCACTAGCTCGCCTCCCTTTTTTTTAATTTGGTTTATGGACCGCATTCCGTTCATATGATCTATTCCCGGATCAGCTCCCATTTCATTTAGAAATATGAGGCCTTTTTCTTTTGCTTCATCATGCATGTCTATCATTTCCTGACTCGCATAGGAAGCCGTTACCACATGTGCATTATATTGAAGTGCAATTCTTGCCGCAGCCGCATGCATGCCGGGAGGCAACAAGGAGATCACAATATCTGCCTCCTTAATATAGCGCTCCATTAGGGCATCATCATAGCAATCAAAGTATACCGCTTTCCCCCTTGGGTGCCCTCCAATTTTCATTTTTGCGGTTTCTACTAAAATATCTCCTACCGTTACCTGCCAGTTGTATTCTTCAGCATGTTTCAGCATGTATGAGATCAGATCGGTAGCAGACATTCCCGCGCCACAGATCAACACATTTTTCATATTGTTATCTATTAATCATCCTGTTAGGATCTGGCGAATAAGATATGAACAAAACAAGCGTATGCCTAACGCGTTTGGATAAAATTAAGCTTGGATTTTACCGCATGGAGAAAAGCAACTTTATAAAGGATTGTTGTAGAGAAAAGGAAAGGCAGTATAGTTTGGAAATTAAATGTGCGGACTTAAACACTATCTTTATTTATAATTGACCATTCTATGGAAAACCCCCAACAAAAGATAGAGCAGCTTCTTGAAAAATTAAAGGTCCTCGAAAAGGTACATGGGCACTTTGCTGAGGAGATACAGGAACTGCGCGTTGAGATCAACCAATTGCACCAGGCCTCTCAGGATGCCCCCACTGCGGCTCCGGTTACTGAAGAAATAGCGCAGGCTCCAAAAGAAGTGCCTCAAGAAGATACTACTGCAGCAGCAGCAGCTCCTCGCTCTAAATTAATGCGCGATACGAATCGTAAGATCCTGGGAGGCGTTTGTGCCGGGATGGCACAACATTATGGGATGAACCTGTTCCTTGTTCGATTAATCTGGGTGCTTTTAGCCATGCTTTTCTGCATTGGTGTATTGGTCTATGTGGTCCTTTGGGCCACGCTCCCTATAGGGGAAGGGTTTAATGAAACATCCGCCCCGGAGGTGGCAACCCCTGCCATGGGAACCACCTCAACACCTCAGCCCACAGCCCCTAAAAAACCTGCAGTCGACTTAGAAAAATATATAGGGGAAAACCTTATCAGCAAGATCGGCATTGCGGTGCTGGTCATTGGGGTGGGTATTGGCGCCAAATACTCCATAGACAATGATCTGATAAGTCCGGTTGTGCGCATTATCCTGGGCTATACAATGGGAGCTGCCCTACTGGTAATAAGCCAAAGACTAAAGCAGAAATATGAGAATTTTAGTGCCGTCCTTGTCAGTGGGGCCATGGCCATCTTCTATTTTATGACCTTTGCTGCCTACTCTTTTTATGACATGATCTCTCCAGTCACGGCCTTTGCGCTGATGGTACTTGTTACGGTTGCCGCCGTAGGGGCGGCCCTCAATTACAACAAACAGTTCATAGCCCATATTGGGCTGGTAGGCGCCTATTGTATCCCATTTTTATTGAGTGAGGGGAAAGGACAGGTACTGGTGCTTTTTAGCTATATGACCATCATCAATGTGGGTATTTTAGTAGTAGCATTTAAAAAATATTGGAAGCCGCTGTATCTGGTTGCTTTCTTTGTTACCTGGCTCATTGTGCTTAGCTGGTATGAGACCAGCTATGAGGCTCCGGAGCATTTCAGTATTTTGTTAGGCTTTGGCTTTATCTTTTTTGTCCTTTTCTATCTCACCTTTCTGGGCTATAAACTCCTTAAAAAAGAACCGTATGAGGCGCTAGACATCGTCCTGGTCCTGGCCAATTCCTTTGTCTTTTATGGCCTTGGCTACGACTTGTTACAAAGTATGCCGGAATGGGAGGCTTATCTTGGACTGTATACCCTTCTGCATGCCGTGATACATGCAGTGGTAGGCTTTGTGATCTATCAACAAAAGGGGGTAGACAAGCCTATTTTCTACCTGGTTTCAGGGATGTTCCTAGTCTTTGTTACTCTCACTATTCCGGTGCAATTAGACGGGAATTGGGTGAGCTTGTTATGGTTGGGAGAAGCGGCCTTGTTGTTCTGGATTGGGAGAACCAAGCAGGTAGCAGTCTATGAAAAAATAGGGTATGTCGTTTTCTTCCTTGCTTTTATTAGTTTGCTACAGGATTGGAACGGGGCCTATTTTGATGCCTACCTTGTGGAAGAAGTAACTCGCTTCCCGTCGCTTCTTAATGTAACCTTTTTAAGCTCTCTTATCTTTTGTGGCGTCCTGGCTGGTATCAATTACCTGCACTATAACAAGAAGTACAGTGCGGCTTTTGAGGGAGATAAAAGCGCAGCAAACGCGGTATCGGTTGGTCTTTCTGGCCTGTTGTTGCTTGTTCTTTATTTTACCTTCTCCCATGAAATCTCTTATTACTGGGAAGGCCTGTTTCAGGATTCTGCAACGGAGATCACCCCTGGTTCGTATGGCAAAGAATATAATTACGACTTCCTCACTTTTAAAACGCTGTGGGTGATGTTGTACTTTATTGGCTTTACTACACTACTCCTGCTGGTAAATGATCGGAAGATTAAAAATAAGGTATTGGGTATACTAAGTTTGTGCCTGGGAGCTATTGGGCTGTTGTTCTTCTTAACCGCAGGGCTGTATGAACTCAGTGAACTGCGGGATAGCTATTTGTCCGAAGATTTTACCGGAGGCTGGTTCTATCTGGGCATCCGCTATCTGGCCTATGCCTTTGTTGCGGCTATGCTTGTGGTGGCATCCCGTCACCTAAAAAAACACAATACAAAAGAACAGTATGCTATTCCCATGGATCTGATTCTTAGCGTAGCTATACTATGGACGGCAAGCAGTGAACTTATCCACTGGTTAGATCTATCCGGGGAACAGGATTCCTATAAGCTGGGGCTTACTATTTTCTGGGGTGTATATGCACTGGGCCTTAGCGCATTTGGGATATGGAAGGGCAAAAAACACTTAAGAATAGCCGCTATTGTTTTGTTTGGGATCACGCTTATAAAACTGTTCTTGTACGATCTGATAGATCTTTCCACACTGTCAAAAACGGTGGTTTTTGTCTCCCTGGGGATCTTGTTATTGCTTATTTCCTTTTTGTATAATAAGTTTAAAAAGATGATGTAAGCTATCGCATTTACCTTCATGTAAATAAGAAGCATTTATGAATTCCTAAATTAGAAATGGAAATCACATGAATAATCCAAACCCACCCCTGGCCGCTTTGTCGCTGAAGCTTTAAAGCGTAAGGGACCCACCCCTTAATCCCCTCCCAGTCCCGATAGCTATCGGGAGGAGCAGGCCGTAATAGAGTTTTGATTTTTTACAATGGATGACTTGTCACCTTGAGCGACTGCTTATCCACATTTAGACGAACCACAGTCTGTACAGGTTAGGCATCCTTCCTGGTAGATCAAATTGGTAGATTTACAGTTGCTGCATTTCTGACCTTTGGCGGCGACACCATCAGCCACATACTTTTTTAATGCACGTGCCACGCCATTTTTCCAGGTGTTGATCTGTTCGCTGTCCAGGTGCAGACTGTTGATCAGGTCCACTATTTTTTCAATAGGCATACCATGGCGGAGCGTACTGGATATCAGTTTTGCATAGTTCCAATACTCGGGATCGAACTTATGGGAAAGGCCCTCAATAGTGGTCTTGTACCCCCGGGTGTTTTTGTATTGAAAATCATAGCGCGAGTACCCGTCTGCGTCCCTGTTTTTGATGATCACTCCCTCGTCTACCCAACGAGGTAACAAAATACCGTCGTCGTCAGCCAGACCCGTAAAGATCTCATAGGGTTCACTGCCTATGCGCCCAATAAAGGCGATCCACTTTTCCTTGTTGTTCTGAAAACGCACCACGTCTGCTTCCAGGATCTGTGGTCGTTTAGTAGGAAATGATGTTAAGGTATCTTGTTTGTCCTCTTTGTTATCTTCATTAGAGATCAGTACTCCAGAACGGGATCCGTCCCTGTATACGGTAACTCCTTTACAGCCCACCTTCCAGGCCTCCAAATACAATTTCCCCACCAATTCTTCTGTAGCATCGTTGGGAAGGTTTATCGTAACACTGATGGAATGATCTACCCACTTTTGAACTGCCCCTTGTAAACGCACCTTGCTCAGCCAGTCCACATCGTTAGACGTAGCCTTGTAATAAGGCGATTTTTTTACGATGGCGTTGATCTCATCCTGGGTGTAATTTTTATCGGTATCATAACCCTTGACATTCATCCAGGCCTTAAACTGATGATGGAACACCAGGTACTCTTCCCATGAGTCGCCTACCTCATCTACAAAGTCAACACGGGCCTCCTTATCGTTTGGATTTACCTTTCGTCTTCGTTTATACACCGGAAGAAATACGGGTTCTATGCCAGAAGAGGTCTGGGTCATTAAACTTGTGGTCCCTGTAGGTGCGATGGTTAACAGGGCAATATTGCGTCTCCCGTACTCCAGCATTTCATAATACAGTTTTTCATCTGCTTCTTTTAAACGAATGATAAACGGATTCTCTTTCTCCCGTTCTGCGTCGAATATTTCGAACGCACCTCTGTCGCGTGCCGTATGCACGGATGCCCTGTAAGCCTCTATGGCCAGGGTCTTATGTACCTCAATAGAAAAACTGTTTGCTTTTTCACTGCCGTAACGCATGCCTAATGCTGCCAGCATATCGCCTTCGGCCGTAATGCCAATACCGGTACGGCGGCCTTCCTGTGCTTTTTTCTTTATGTTCTGCCATAGGTTGTATTCCACCATTTTGGTGTCTTCCAATTCCGGATCGTCAGCAATTTTCTTTAGGATACCGTCTACTTTTTCGAGCTCCAGATCTATGATATCATCCATTATACGCTGTGCTACCGCTACGTGTTTCTTAAAGAGTGGAAAGTTAAAGGCAGCTTTCTCCGTAAAAGGTGCATCTACATAAGACAAAAGATTGATAGCCAGCAAGCGGCAAGAATCATAGGGGCAAAGAGGGATCTCTCCACAAGGATTTGTTGAGACCGTTTTATAGCCCAGATCCGCATAGCAATCTGGTACCGATTCTTTGATAATGGTATCCCAGAACAAAATTCCGGGTTCTGCAGATTTCCAGGCGTTATGGACAATTTTACCCCATAGTTCAGAGGCCTTTATTTCCTTTGTGAATTTTGGAGCAGCACTATGGATCGGGAAGTTTTGGGTGTAGGAACCATCATTTTCAACTGCTTTCATAAAAGCATCGTCCATACGAACGGAAACATTGGCGCCCGTTACCTTACCTTGTTCCATTTTGGCATCTATAAAATCCTCAGCATCGGGATGGTTGATGGAAACAGACAACATTAAAGCGCCCCTTCGTCCATCTTGTGCCACCTCTCGCGTGGAATTTGAATACCGCTCCATAAAAGGTACCAATCCTGTAGAGGTCAAAGCCGAATTTTTTACCGGCGAGCCCTTAGGGCGAATATGAGACAAGTCGTGCCCAACACCTCCCCTGCGTTTCATCAATTGCACCTGTTCCTGGTCTATTTTTAGTATCCCGCCATAAGAATCCGATTTTCCGTCGGTTCCTATCACAAAGCAATTGGAAAGCGAGGCTATTTGAAACGGGTTTCCAATACCGGCCATCGGACTTCCCTGAGGGACAATGTATCTGAAGTTTTTTATAAGATCGAAGACTTCCTCTTCTTTCATAGGATTTGGATACTTGGCTTCTATGCGGGCAATCTCGCGAGCGATCCTACGGTGCATATCATCTGGCGTACGTTCATAGATGTTTCCGTCAGAATCTTTCAGGGCATATTTGTTTACCCATACACGGGCGGCCAGGTCATCACCTTTAAAATAGATCAGTGAAGCTTCAAAAGCTTCATCCTGGGTGTAGGTTGTACTGAGATTTGAGGAAGTTGTTGTTTGCATTTGAAAAAGGGTATGATTTATTAGGTTGTAATTCAGCTCTAAAATTAGACAAAAAGAAAAGAACTATTTTATGATAAAAATCATAAAGTGCACAAAGAATAAGGTTAAAACCACTGATTGTCAGTTATTTATAAATTTATCAACATAAAAAAGTTGACAAAAAAATACAAGTTCATCAAAATGGATAGGATACACGTCCACAGGGCGGCAGAGCGGATGACATATCATTCTCGTGATAAAATTTGTTACTTTAAACAATTCTTATACTGCCAATTCTTTTTCGAATGCTTCGGCTTTTGGGAACAGAATATTGTTCTCTAAATGTATATGACGGTGTAGGTCGTTCTCAAATTCCTGTAGCAAGGAAAATGCTACCTTGTAGGTGTTACAGGCATCTGCCGGAGGGGTATACTGATCGCTTAGGTCGGCTATTTTTCTAAACCGTTCCCCCTCACTGTCATGTTCTTGCATCATCATGCTAATTGGGTGCTGTACAGACCCAAATTGTGGTCTGCCAAGAGGCTCATTCTGTTGCTGTGCCCTCACCATTTTGCGTACCCAGGGAAAGAGAATCAATTCTTCTTTCTTCATATGCATAGCCAGTTCGCCTGCCGAGGCAATGAAATGCTCGTTGATCTCCAACAACTCTGGGTATCTTTCGCCATGGACCTCGCAAATCTTGTGCAGGTATTGTTTTAAAATGGGAATGCGTTCTTCTACATACCGGTGGTGTTTTTTCTCAATATAATCTGCCAACAGGTCCAGGGGCCACGATTTAAAATCGATGTTGTCATTAGTGGGTTGTTGTTGTACGCGGACTATTTCGCACAGTAAATCATCAGCCTTTAAATGGTGCTTTTCGGCCACTTCTTTTATACTGCGGTTTCCCTGACAACAAAAATCGATCTTATGGTTTTTAAACACCTGTGCAATGCGATAATCTTCGGCTACCATTTGACCAATAGTTCTTTCCTTTACTTCCATGATCTACTAATTTTTGGTTTTTGAATTATTTTCTTTTATAATTAGGACATTTTTATCCTGTTTAATTTCAAATTTTTTATAGCTTTAAATAGGTCAGCCCGGATCCGAGTCCGGCCGTCATGTCATAGAGGCTGGTGTTTTCGAGCATATACCTTAAATTGTCACGTATTTGCGCATACTTGTCGTGTACGGGGCAGGGTTTCTCAGCATTACATTCTTCTAGGCCCAGGGCGCAGCCTACATACACCTTGTCTCCATCAATAGCCTGTACAATGTCACTAAGTTTTATGGCATCAATATTTGTTCTATCGATTTCAAAGCCACCTCTGGCTCCTTTTACCGATTCCACGATATTGTTCTTTGACAATTGCTGTAAAATTTTTGCTGTAAAGGCTACGGGAGAATTAATTTCTGTAGCGATTCCCTTTAAGCTGACCCGCTTCCCCTCAAGTGACTGAAGAGCGATATACGTAGAGGCCCTGATGCCGTATTCACATGCTTTTGAAAACATAGGGATCACCATTAAAGTTAGTACAAAGATAAAAATATTTTTATTTAGGACAATTTTATCCGAATTAATTTTACATAAAAATTTGGTTGACAAAGTGACCTTTTAAAAATTATGGTGTCTTAAGTATAGAAATCAATTAGTATTCTATTTAAAATATACCATCGTGAACGGGCCCTATAGATTTTTGGGCACCTTATCTGCAAGTAGTTGTATCCCCATACAGGTACTGCGCAGATCCCGGGAAAACCTACTTTATGCTTTTAGTAAAAACGATTAAAGAATTAGATGAGAGTTACCGTAGTTGGTTGGGTAGATTTGGGTCTCTGTGGGAATATAAAAATTTCCGAAGGAGGCCCTTATCTTAATGTTTCATTACATTGTCGTCGTTTACTAAATAACTAAATCAATCTATAGTAGAAGGTGACCATACTCAAAAAATTAATTCTTGTCTTAATCGGTGATCGATATAAGTCTGATCTTACAGATGAAAATCCGTATCGCAGCCTTAATGACGAGGAATTGGTAAAAACTATTATTGAGACTAAAAACACCCTTTTATTCGGAATTATTTATGACCGCTATGCCAATAAGATCTATACTAAATGTGCAGGTTTTTCAAGATCTGATGCTGAAGCCGCAGATCTTACACAGGATGTTTTTCTGATGATATTCGTTAAAATGGGAGGTTTTAAAGGCGATTCTAAATTCTCTAGTTGGGTGTACGCCTTAACGTATAATTTTTGTGTCAACTATGTAAACAGGAACAAAGAGCGCAAAATGAATGAGAAATCAGAAAATCTAGATGCTAACGATAGCAGTTTATCCATAAATGTAGAGGATAGAAGCTTATTCCATATGCGATCTGACAAGCTGAAAAGAATATTGGAACAAATAGCCCCGGAAGATAAAGCCATCCTGCTGCTGAAATATCAGGATGATGTTCCCATCAAAGAACTTTGTGCCATTCTGAATATTGGCGAAAGTGCTGTAAAAATGCGATTGAAAAGGGCGAAGGCCCGACTAATAGAAACCTATAATGCAACCCCATAATGGCAGATAAAAAACAAAATCCGTTCAAAGACCTGGGCAAACTCATTAAGGAAGCCCCGCCTAACCTCAAAACAAAAGTGATGAACGATGTGGCCACGGCCAAGCTTTTTATGGACCTGGCCTCCCTGTTCACCCTCAACGTTAAAGAGGCGTTGTCTGGCATGTTTAAAACCCGTCGAAAAAACTAACTACATACTAACTAATCTCACTAAATCATGGAATCAATTGGAAGCATAGCAACAGAATCCCTCAAATCAATCTTTCTCGATATCGCCTCTGCACTCCCCGGAATCATAGGTGCCATCATCGTACTAATCCTGGCATGGCTAATCATTAAGATCACTTCTTTTATTTTGAGAAAGATCTTACGTATAGCCCGGATAGATACGGTATCCCAAAAAATAAACGATGCCAAATTATTTGGAGAAAAGAGTACGGTAAAAGTAGATGTGTCCAAGATATTAATAGGCTTTGTAAAAGGCATCTTATGGATCACCTTTATTATAGTCGCCGCCGAAATAATGGGCCTAACCGTTATTTCAACGGAGATCTCAAACCTGCTGCGCTATCTGCCTGTACTATTGAGTGCAGTTGTCATATTTATGATAGGGATGTTTGCCGCCAAATTGATAAGGCAGGCACTGCTGGGTATTTTCGAATCCATGGGCATGAGTGGCTCTAAGATCGTGAGTGGCATTGTGTACTATATGATCATAGTTTTTGTATTGATCACCGCACTGAACCAGGCCGGGATAGATACGGCCATCATCACCAGCAATATTACCATGATCATAGGCGCCTTTCTCCTGGCATTTGCCATAGGTTTAGGCCTGGGATCGCGAGACGTGGTAGCAGACCTGCTTACCACCTTCTATGCCCGTAAAACATATGCCGTGGGAGATTCTATCAAAACAAAGAAAATAGAAGGAACCATTGAGGCTATAGACGGCATCTCGGTAACGGTAAAAACCAAAACAGCCAGGTTGGTGATCCCCATAAAGGATCTGGTTCAAAACAAAGTAGAAATAAAATAAGAAGAAATAGCGGCCGGGCGGCATCGTCTTGAGGTTCGCTATGGACAACTATAATCAATAATTGTATAATTAATAATAGAAATTAAAATGGGAAAATTTGAAATTAAAAAAACGAAATCGGGTTTGTGTAAGTTCGATCTTAAAGCTTCGAACGGACAGGTCATCTTAAGCAGCCAATCGTACAAATCCATGTCGGGTTGCAAGAAAGGGATTAGCTCCGTACAAAGAAATGCCAAAGATGATAAAAAGTATGATCGTAAAACAGCTAAAGATGGCAGTCCTTATTTCACTTTAAAGGCAAACAACGGACAGATCATTGGCACCAGTGAGATGTATAGCAATGCCTCCGGAATGGAAAATGGGATCGCTTCAATAAAGAAAAATGCACCCGGCGCCACGGTGGAAAACAAGGCGTAAAAATGAACAACAATTTAATTAAAACAAGTAAAACAAACACCATGAAAAAATTACTATTGTTAGCTCTTTTTGTGTTGGGAGGTGTGTACACCTACGCCCAGACAGCAGCTGAATTAAAAGCCACCCAGGCCTTAAAAAAGGATTCTATCAGTGCCATACAGGGTAGGGTAGATGCCATTCAGGGGCAGATAGATGCCCTTCCGGGATGGAAAAAGGGAGCCTTTGGAACTATAGGGGTAAACTTATCTAGCTTTAACAACTGGTATTCGCAAGGGTACCCAAATAACTCGGCCGGGAACATCGGTATTTCTGTGAATGCGTTCGCCAATCTAAAGGAAGCTAAGTACTTCTGGAGAAATGCTGCCACCGTAAATTTAAACTGGGTAAAAATTGATGATAAGGACGATCCTGCGGATGATGATGGTTTTAGAGAAGCCACCGATGTCTTTAATATTACTTCCCTCTACGGGAGAAAGGTAAGCGAGAAGTTTGCTATCTCTACGCTGGGGGAATACAGAACCACTATCCTGAATAATTTTAATGATCCCGGGTATTTGGATATTGGTGTTGGGGGTACCTGGACACCTACAGATAATTTGGTAGTGGTGATACATCCTTTGAACTACAACTTTGTATTTAGCAAGGAAGACAACATTTTCAATTCTTCCCTGGGAGCCAAGATATTGGCGGACTACACAAGAAGCATTGGAGCCGTTAATTTTAAGAGTAACCTGTCCTTGTTTCAAAGCTATGAAAGCGGGGATCTCAGCAACTGGACGTGGACCAATTCATTCTCCTACACGTTGTGGAAGATGATAGGGGTTGGCTTCGATTTTGGCTTGAGGAACAACAAGCAGGAAGCCCTCAACTATTCTGTGAATACCCTGGGGAATACCACAGATACTTTTGATACGGTGAACAATGACCTTCAAACGTATTGGACGGTAGGCTTGAGTTATGCATTCTAAGAAGTGCGCATCTTACATGTATTTTATTTAACACCTATATATTAATTAATCATTTAAACTAGTAGAACTAATGCTAAAAGAATTTAAAAATTTTATTATGACCGGCAACGTCATAGAATTTGCTGTTGCTGTAATTTTGGCCGGGGCCGTTGGGCTTGTGGTTAACGGATTTGTAAACGACATCGTTATGCCCGTTGTAGGGGAATTTGCCGGCGGCGCAGATTTTGCAAGTCTAAAGTACGTCTTAACCGAAGCCTCTGGTGTTGCAGGGGAAGCAGGTGCAGTGGCAGAAAATGCTATCCGTTATGGAGCATGGATGAATACCATCGTAAACCTTATCATTGTAGGTTTTGTGTTGTTTATGATCGTAAAGGCATACAACAAAACAAAAACGCCTCCAGCACCTCCGGCACCAGCAGGACCTTCACAAGAAGAACTCCTCGCAGACATACGAGACCTTTTAAAGAAGAAATAAATTCTTCAATTAAAAGTAGAATTAGAAATCCCCTGCACGGCAATGTGCGGGGGTTTTTGTTTTTACCTTTCCCCTGTGCTGTTACTTGTAAAAATAATTGTTATCGAAAATAGATTATTTGGCTCGAGCGTGACGCTCGCGCCAGCAAGGGATTAAGGGGTGGGATACAGAATTTCCTTATCTTCGAAAACTAACCCAACATGCCATGAAATACACAAAGAATTTCTACCTCCCAAAAGCATTGGGCCTACTCGCCCTGCTGCTTGTAGCCGTCGTCGCCTGCGAAACCAAGAAAGAAAAAGAGGAAGAGACACGTACCACGGTAGAGATGATCACCGATGCCGGTACACTGCAGCTGGAACTCTACAACGAAACCCCTCAACACCGGGATAATTTTACAAAACTTGTCCGGGAAGGAGCTTATGACAGCCTGCTCTTTCACCGGGTCATTGAGAATTTTATGATACAAGGGGGCGACCCAGATAGTAAGGTGGCTCATGAGGGTGACACCCTGGGGAATGGAGACCGTCCATACACTGTTCCGGCCGAATTTCATCCTAACCTCTTCCATAAAAAAGGAGTTCTGGCAGCGGCACGGACCGGTAACCCTGAGAGGGCCTCCAGCTCCATGCAGTTCTATCTGGTGCAGGGAAGAGTGCTTACAGACAGTCTACTTATAGGCTCAGAAAATACCATTAACGAATGGTTAGCAGAACACTATGTAATAAATGATGATGCGAATAAATCCCTGCTCGATTCTCTGAAAAAAGCGGAAGCCAGTAAGAATTGGGCTCAATTTATGGCCCTGAATGACAGTGTTATTACCCTGGCCAAGACCTACGAGAATTTTGAGCGCTATACCATCCCGGAAGAACACCGGCAAGTTTATAAAACTATTGGGGGCACCGCCTTTCTGGACCAGAATTATACCGTCTATGGGGAAGTGATCTCGGGATTGAATATCATCGATTCTATTGCCAAAGTGCCCACAGATTCCTTAGACCGCCCGGTTAAAGATGTACGGATATTGAAAATGAGGGTGGTGGAGTAACTTTCGCCCGAGCGTGACGCTCGAGCTAGCAGGGGATCCATACCTACTTGCCATTCTTGCTCTAACTATTATAAACCCGGTATGTTACTCAATACGTGTGTTTTAGACCCTTGTATCATTCATAAATTATTGTGAATATTTACGGCCTCATTTCAAATATTTAATACTTTTGATCCGCTTTAAAGGATGTGTTTTGATACCTGCATTTCCTATCAGATACATGTTTTGCCTCCGATGTATTTCCAAGGCAGATACGTTTTTTCCCCAAGTGAAGATACCTCCTTCCTATTTTACTTCTACAGAGGTAGCGATTTCCAATAATTACAAACAAAATGACCCATTAGAAAGGCTAAACAGCGTATTTCTGCATAATGGCATTCAGGGTCTGCCTCATCCTACGAGTGAACTATCAATTAATTTACAACAACTTAATAAACACTAAGATTTACTACTATGAAAACAACTAAATTTATCCGTTTAATTGTATACCATGCTTTCTTTATAGGGGCTCTGAGTTGCACCCCTGATGAAAATAATCCCGAAGAAATTGTGCCGTCAAAAATATCTTTTAGTCAGGCGCAATACATCATTAATCCCGAAGACGATTCCATTGTTATTTCCCTTAATTTAAGTTCTACCCTTGCCTCCAATGGCTTTGTAGAAGTAGCACTTTTAGGGGACCTGCTCTACGATCAGGAATACACAACTATTCCTAAGGCTTTAAACAAAAAAATTCCTTTAGAACTTACAAAAGGCCTTCAAACAGTAAGCTTTATTGTAGCCCGCAATGCCCTGGCCATCAATGAGGAAAAGATGCTCAGCCTTTCCTTAACGCGCCCAAGCTCGGGGATTGTATTAGGCAATATAGCCACTGCCAGCATTAAATTTATAAGTAAGGTAGTTTCCTTAAACGAGGTAAATTTTAGTGCTGAGGAGGCAAGTATTTCAGAAGATGCTGCAGAAGGTCTTACCGTTGGGATCAATCTGTCCGGGGAAACAAGCAAGTGGGAGATACTAAAGATTTCAATGAGTATTTCGGACAATAGAGTGTATGGAACTCATTTTTATACCAATCCTGAGCCGGTATTGAATGAGATATCCCTGGAAATTCCCGCCCAGGCAAATTCAACATCATTTAAAATTTTTCCCATAGACGACCAAATACTTATGGGGGATTATATAGTAACCTTTACCATAGAGGAAATGACAGATGGGATGCAGCCCGGAGTACAAAACACTTTTATTGCAACCATTAAAGAAGATGACCAGCCCACTGGTGAAACTCATTCTATTTCGGAAGTAAGGGCGCAATTTGAGAATCATGAAAATGATTGGTTTTTTTCTACGGACTATTTTATTGAAGGGGTCATAACTTCCGCAGAGAATGTGCTGGATAACAAAACAGCCTATATACAGGATGATACCGGGGGTATTTTGATCCGCTTTTTTACAACAAACACCTTAAAATTAGGAGACAAGATCCGGCTGAATCTTATAAATGGGACAGGCCAGTATATAAATGATCAGAAAAGCATTGATGGCCTTAACCCCGGAAACAAAATACTACTTAGAGAAAACATAGTGGTTGAAGCCGAAACAATTACGGTGGCGCAGTTCCATTCCGGAAATTATGAAGGTAAAAGGGTAAAGCTGGAAAATGTTGAGTTTATAAATGCAGATGGGGTAGTCACCTTTGCCGGCAGTCATAGCATTAGTCAGAATGGTACTACGGCGCTGGTGATGACGTATTCATCTGCCTCTTTTAGCAGTACACCTTTGCCTGTTGGCAATATATCAGTTATAGGAATAGTGGGAGACTGGGGACGTTTAATGCCACAAGTATATTCTCATGATATAATCAAGTAATCGATTGTTGGTTATGTAATTAAGCCCGTTTCAAAAACTAACTAAGCTATTCTTGCTTAATGGCAGGTCTATAAATAGTTCAGTTAGGTGCTTATATCATTTATTTGTTGATCGAAGGTTTTGGAAATTATAGGGCTGCCAGCGGAGTGTAGTTCGCCCGAGCGTGACGCTCTGGCTAGCAGGGTAGATATACCTACCGTAGGCATGCAGGCTTCTGGCTCGAGCGTCACGCTCGGGCCAGAAGCCTCTTTCCCGGAAATAATTTATATGTTATTTGTCAGAAATACTATCTACGATTGAGACGACTAAAACTATTGCTATCATTCCCATTATTGCTGTAATAAATAAAGTCATATCTCTTTGTTTTAATTATTTCTGCAAAGTTGACACTACAATAAATAGCAATCTATGACTTAACTCATAGTTCGGTAATATGGGGTGACCTCGATAATGCTCGACCAGACCTTCGCCAAACATCGTGCCTGAGACAGGCTGGTGCCAGCATGGGCTTATATCATTTATTTGTTGATCGAAGGTTTTGGAAATTATAGGGCTGCCAGCGGAGTGTAGTTCGCCCGAGCGTGACGCTCGAGCTAGCAGGGTGTTTATTGGGTGTTTTGTAATTGTTTTTCCAGGATATCCAGGATTTCCTGGATCCGGGCCCTTAAGATCAGGGATTGCGAAAGGGCAAATCTATTGGTGGTTATTGCGCGTTCCAGATGGTCTTCAAAATCGGGTTGATCAAAAAGGTCGTTAAAATCTGCTTTGTATTGGGAGACGCCAATGGCTTCCTCTGTGGGGGCTACTTCCTGATCTTTGACATTGATCAGGTATTTTTCTAACACCCCGGATTCAATTGCCTTTTGTCTGATGGTCCTTAGCTGATAATGTGCAACCAAAAAGGGAACATAGTATTCGTTGCGATACTCTTTCCAGGACAGATCATCTTCCTTTACATCCTTGATGTCTGATGTCCACAGGGAAAGCAGCAATTTTAAACTGTCGCTTCTAATAAGCCGTAAACTCCCAGAACTCGCAAGGTCGTTCACAATAGGATCAAAAGTGGAGAAGGGGAAGGTACGGCCAATATGATACTCTAAGCTGTCTTTATTGCGAAGGCCCGGCTGGTCTATGTATTGGAATAATCGCAACACAGAACGTATTAATTCTTCCTTCACGACTATCTTGTCATCTAGTTGGGCAAGATTCATGGAGAATTCTGTTCTTAATTGGTTAAGCAGGGCCTTTTCCTGCCGCCGCTCTACCCTGTCCTCATTCCAATTGTTAATGGAAAGTGCGATCAAAATCCCAATGACGACCAATACGATCTCCCCAATAGCATACCTCATGTATTTAAAGGGTTTGTTAGCGTCTGCGAGTTGTTTACGGATCTTTCTAAAAAAGTTGATCATCTTATTCCTTTTTTGTCTAGCTCTTCCTCGATCATTTTGCGGGTGGTGGTGATAAAATCTCTGGTATTCAGTTCATTGATCATCACATAATCGTGATTGTGTTTATGGTGCCATATCTGATTCTCGAATTCCATGAGATCCTTTGCGGAAATATCGATCTTAAAAGGCGACTTTTCGGTATAGGCATCTAAATAATTGTTCTTGTCAAAATCAAGTTTTTTTGTCAGTTCCACGTTAGCCATGGGGAATCGTTTCATAAGGAATGGCATTAGGTTGATGGTGTAATTGTCTGACCTGAAAAGAATATCTTCTTCGCAGTCCTCAAGAAGCGTAAGCCAGTTCACAAGTTGCGCACGCAGGACATCATTTTTTAAGATGGTTAACTTCCCCGAAGTTACGATCTCACCAGACACTCCTGTCCTGGCATCAAAGGAGTTAAAATCTAACATCAGCATCACTAATTCATACAATTTTTCAGGGGCTATAGTTACAGAATCTGCCCTGATCATTCGGGTAATGTCTATACATGCCTGAGCCACTTTCTTATTAGTATTGATAGATGCATCTAGCTGTTCTGCATTGTATTGAAATTCTTCTTTTAAGCCTCTTAGCAATTCAACCTCCTGTTTGTTTTCAATGCGTTGCTCGTTCCAGCTGTTTATTGATAAGGCAATCAAAATCCCAATAACGACCAATAAGATCTCGCCAAAGGCGTAACGCATATATCTAAAGGGTTTGTTTGCCTCTGCGAGTTGTTTGCGGATCTTTCTAAAGAAGTTTATCATAGTTTAGGGAGCCGGCACAGGGGCGAGGACCTGCTGTTCAAAAAGGCGGTAAAAATCATAGGATTGCTTGTCATTAAAGGGCAGGAACTGGGTAAAGTAGGCCACAGCCACGCCTTTGTCCCTTTCTACGGTATAGTAGGAATTGGCGATCCCGGCCCAGTAGGCAGCCCTGGGGTTCCTTACCGTCTCGTCTGCACTGTATTCCAGGGCCCAGGCCAGGCTAAAACTGTCTGTTTCATCCGGGAACCCGCCTTCCGTAGCTGGCAGGCCCGCTGGTGGTAAGTCGAAGTTTAGCTTCATCCCTGGAGGGAGCTGGTCTGTAAAGAGCAGGGCCGCAGTTTCCGGCTTTAGTAGCTGCCCTTCCCCATACTTCCCATCGTTGAGCATACATCTGAGAAAGGTAAGGTAGTCTTTGGGGGACGAAAACAGTCCGCCACCTGCACTAAAAGAGGTCACCGGCTGCAGGGGGATGCGCTCGTATTCCGAAAACCCCGTAGAATTGCGGGTACCCCAGGAAACGATCTTTTGTTGCAGGGAATCCGGGACATTAAACCAGGTGCTCTGCATCCCCAAAGGTCCTGTAATGTTTTCCCTGAGATAGGTTTCCAGGTTTTTCCCACTCACTTTTTCGATAACCTTCCCCACCCAGTCTGTACTGGTGCCGTAATGCCAGCGTGCCCCGGGTTCAAAAAGCCTTGGTTTGTCCTCATACGCCCAGGCTTCGGGATTAAAGGCCGCCAGCCTGGCTGAGGTAAAGTCGTACCCAAAGCCGGAGGTGTGGTTTAGTAATTGCCTCAGGCTGATGGGTGCCTCGCTTTGGTAAAGGGCGCCTTCTTCGGTTAGAATGGGAATAGAGACCATTTCCGGCATCAGTTCATTCAGCGGATCATCCAGGCTTAGCTGGCCCTGCTCCACGAGCTGTAGGGCAGCCATGGAGGCAATAGCTTTGGTCATGGAAAAGATCCTGAAAATGTTGTTTTCATCTATACGGTCTTCCTTCTCCCAAACGGAGGGCCCCACCGCATAAAAGCCCACCTCTCCATCTTTGGTGGTATAGCCCATTACGGCAGCGGGAAGGTTGTTGTCCTGAAAATAGGCCTCCAGGACAGCGGCATCGATCAGGGAGGGATGTTCTTGTTTTTCAGTCTTGCAGGCCATCATGACGGCCAGCATGATGAGGGTAAAAAGTACTTTTTTCATTGCGCGGTGTTTAGGTCGGTTTTCAGTTTCCTCTAAAATACAGCAATAAAACAAAATGGTAACCATCTTCTCCTTTCCTATTTTGATCATGTAGGTGATTTGTTAGAGCTTTTAGGCAAAGGCAAGCAGATAGGGATGGTATGGGATTATTTTTCTCATGGTTTTACCCACCCCTTTTTCCCCTCCCAAGAGGGGAGGGTTTTGAGTTTTTTATAAAGTACATTCCCAATCATTGACCCTTCACTCCTATTATTTATGTTCCTTGTAAATCCCCTAAATTAGGTTTCAATACGCAAAGAAATTTCAGCTTCGGATTTTTCGAAAAAACTTTATCAAAATTCATGGTTATTCCCCTCCTGGGAGGAGAGCAATCTGAGCTTTGTAGAAAGTACATAGTCAGTCATTACTCTTTCGAGTAATTCTTTATAATCCTTCTAATTCAGCAAAATTAGGTTTCAATACGCAAAGGCATTTCAGCTTCGGATTTTTCGGAAGAGCTTTCTCATAATTCATGGGTATTCCCCTCCTTGGAGGGGCCAGGGGTGGGCCCTTGGTGTGGCTTTGTAAAATAGCACGAGCATAACTGTCGGCAGATTTACATACCGTAGGCATGCAGGCATATTTTCTGTTAAAAAGGAGTTTTAAGAATCAATAACTTTCAAAATATTTTCAGCCCTTTCCAGTAATTGACCAATTAGTTCCCTATTCGCATTTATTACCACCCAATGAAAGGATATTCTAGATTCAAATTTTTTATACCGCACTGAAGTCGGGTCTTTTAACCAAGACCAATCAATATACTCCAAATTTGTCTGGTGTATTATCCTATTGCCAATATGAATATAATCATATCCAGATATGTTCAATATATAACGGTAAAATTCTTGGTTGTCCTGATTTGCCTTTTCAATTTCTATTTTGGCAAATTCATAATAATCATCAATGCTCTGGGATAGATTTTTATCCGTTATTTTATACAGTATCTCAGAATCTTTCATTTGATCATACGTTTTGGTGATAATTGATATTTGGTTCATTGATCCTCTTCCGATTATATACTCATCAAGCGTTGTAATCTTTTTTATTGATTTATCTCCAAGAGTTTTCAAAATATTTTCCGCCTGAATTTTCCAGCGGCCATAAACGCTATCCAGCTCTTTCAAATAGTGAGTATCATTATTAATGTCCTCTTTAAGTTGTATTAGTAATACAAGCTTATAGTTTTCTAATTTTCTGTTTTCATTCCAATTATTGACCTGAAGCGCAATAAGGATACCAATCACCACGAGGACAATCTCCCCAATGGCATAAAGTAGATATCTACTGAATTTGTTTTCAGTCAAAAGCTTTTGGCGAATTTTTCGGAAGAAGTTGATCATTGGCTGGTGGTCTTACCAACTAATGTACTGAATAATTTGGTGGGCTTTTCGGTAGGAGTGCAAACAGGTTTAAAAAGAACCCTTCTGATGTTGAGAAGGCAGATATATATTTATCAAAGACAAAAATCTTATTTTGTACATGAATTCAACCT
The DNA here is from genome assembly GCA_963844995.1 of uncultured Flavobacteriaceae bacterium. Classification (GTDB taxonomy): domain Bacteria; phylum Bacteroidota; class Bacteroidia; order Flavobacteriales; family Flavobacteriaceae; genus Muriicola. The sequence goes on from CAWJQE010000007.1 coordinate 83,335, forward strand.
TTATTATTCATCTAGTGCAAAAGCATGCCTATTAAACAATTAAATCTGGTTGTTGTCATTGTTTGTTATATGGCAATCCTAACTTCTACCGGACTAAATGCCCAGGTAAAAGACACCTTATTTTTTAAGTTTGACGAGAACTACATAATGCCTGCTTTAGGTTTAGGCAATGAAAACCATTTCATAATAAAAGACAGCAACAACGAAGAAACATTCTTTTTTAAAAAAGATGCAGAATACAAAGCATTGAAATATAAAAAGAAGATTAGTATAAAAAAATATATTAGGAAATCAGAATATTATAACAGAGCATCCAATAGGAAGCTCAATAATTTAAGATTAATGCAGCATTTAGAAAAATATATAGTCTTCTTAATTAAAGATGAGGTATTTATTAAAGTAACACCGGGAGTTGCAATAGAATAAGTAGTATTAGTTTAAAAAGTAACGTATACCTTATTAAAACTAAAAAGGTTCACCGTTAAGGGCCTTTTATCTTATTTAATCTGAAGAGTATGACGTTGGCAGAAGTGCGGAATAACTTTTCCCCTCTACGCCTTCTATATAAGACCATAGACCCGTATCATCCGGTAGTGTCATTCCGGGAGTAACAGAGGCAGAATGGATCCATTTTGTTTTTTCAACGATAACTTCCCCATCTATTTTTAAGACAATACTTACCAGCCCATCATTTGCCAGGGTAGAATCATTGAGCCTAACGAATAACCCTAAATTATCTGTTTCCTGCGTTTTAAAACTAGAGGTCCAGGGTAAAAATACCTGATATTCATTCCCATAGCCCCCGCCTTGTATTCTGCTAGATAATCCTTGACCATTTACCTCCCAGGTAATGTTAGTTGTCTCCCCGTCATTGTCTTTGCTACAACCAATGATCAGAAGAATAAGTAAGACTGCAATTTTTTTCATATATGTTCTATTTATAAAAAGAATATATAGGTAAAACGAAATTCCTTCCAAAATATGACAATGCAGGTGCGTATTTTCTTGTGTACTATAGTATTATGATGAAAAATATTTTCTTAACTAACTGATTATCAGTATTCAATAGGAGTTAAGGCCGAAATTGCAGCAAGAGTGTTAAAATCGGGAAATGTTTGGAGAATAGCACGAGCCTGCCTATCGGCAGATTTACATACCGTAGGAATGCAGGCATGATGCTCGCGCTAACGGGTACTTATATAAAATCTTCCAAGGCTTCCAGCCATAACGGAACGTTAAAGGGAGTAGATTTCAGATATACAAAAAGGGTTTCAATGGCCAGGGTATACGTTAAGAGGGTAAGGTTAATCTCCGGCACCCCGAACAAGCTAAAGTAAATGTCATATACCGCAGAGGTAACTCCAAATACTTTGATGATTTTTGTAATGAAAAAGAGGGATAGATAATACATTACGTTGGCTTTCTTTGGTTGTTGTCTTTATGCTATAGACGAGGAGTAAATTAATTTGTTACAGTACTATGCATAAAAAGGTACTATATTATGAAATATTTAACAGATGTTGCCTGTGGGAGGTGGTAGTGGACTGGGTCTTTGAAAAACAGCACGAGCCTGACTATCGGCAGATTTACATACCGCAGGTATACAGGCAAGATGCCTTCCTACAGGTAGGCAGGCTCGCGCTAACGAGGGGGAAGTGACTAAAATTAGCCCCCGTCCATCAAAAAAGTGGGGATCGCATCTCCCCACTCTTCAACTAAAATTATTAGTGTACAAACATTCTCAGGTTACTCCCTGGGTTAATTATTGGTGCCAACGGTCAGCGTGGCATTGCCTTCACCCACCATTAGCATAACTGCCAATTCTCCTTTTTCCGCAGCCAGATGGCCACCAGACGCGACAATGGTTGTATAGCTTATAGTAAAACCTTTGTTTTCCAGCTCTTCCCGGTATTCTGACAAAGCGTTTTGTGAGACATCTTCATAGATGACTACCCAGTTCTTGGTATCATTCATTTCTTGTGTAGATACACTGATTATCTTTCCTTCTTTAAATTCAGGAATATCACCCGGAACTTCTTTGGGCCAGCTAGTAGCTGTAGCATCTGCAGTAAAGGTTCCCTCTTCAGTTTCGATGGTAACTTTCTCATCATCAATATCCACTTTGGCATCCCCGCCCATAGATTTTTCTATCATCTTTTCACTGGTCTTTTCAGCAGTTCTCTCACAAGTACAAGATTTAAATACCGTTGTTACGCCCAAAAAAACTAGTAGCATAACTACATATTTGACGTTTACTATTTTGGAATATATCATAGGATCATATTTTAGAATTAGAACTAAAATCATTGCCATTTGCATGCGTCTGTCGCATTATGGAAACGAAATCAAAATTAGAACCTCTATAGATCTTCTACAATGATGTAGGTCATATTAAATAGAGTAGACATCTTGGCTAATGGTTAACAAAACAAAAAAACCACCCTCCATACGGAGCGCGGGTGTTGCGAAATTAATTTAATGGAATGAGGGTGGCGGAGTAAGGTTTTGAAAAACAGCACGAGCATGATGTCTTTCTACAGGTAAGCAGGCTCGCGCTAACGGGGGTTTTTTAATCTTGGCCTTGGTCTTACCTGGGCTCGAACAAGGGGCAAAGGAATTTTTACGAAGTGGGAAGTTTTTAAATCCTTAGAACTCAATTACATCAACCCCTTCTCCTCCAGCGTTTTTTTAAGTCGGGCCTGGTTCTTCCAAAACCTGTCCTTAAGCTTTTGCACCACGGGGGCAAACTCCGGGTGAGACTTTAAAGGGTCTAGGGCCGGGTCCTTTTCTAAAAACAACAAGACCCAGTATTGAATGTTATCCTTTTCGGCAAAGAGCTTTAGCTGCTCCATGGCGGCCTCCCTATTCCCTTCCTGAGTAAACCGTACCGCCATACAGGCCTCCTTATAGATAGATACATCTTGTTCACAATAGGCCGCATAGGTCTTATAAAAGTTTTCGGCCTCCGCTTTAAATCCCATTTTCTCATAGACCAAACCTATCTTACTGTCTTCCTGGGTATAGATCTGCAGGCCATAATTTTCCCGGGCCGTCACAAACTTTTTATAGTAGGCATGGGCCTTTTTGTAATCTTCCTGAAAATAGTACATCTTGCCCACTTCTTGCAAGATGTCTAAGCGGGTAGTATCTTTCGCTAACTCTGTCTGCAACAATTCCCGGGTCTGGGTGAGATCCTTGTTTTGCGCATACAGAATAAAGGCTTTTACGATAGGCGCATAGTAATTAGTAGCATCATAGCTAAGCGATCTGTCTATATTGACAAGTGCCTCCTCCACAAACCCACTTTGGGCCAGGGCGTTGCTTAAATGCAGATACATATAGCTTTGGGCCACGGAGTCGGTTGCGCCAATACGCAGCTGTACACCTTTAAGGGCGTACTCCAGGTATTTTTCGGTATTGGGGGTCACCCGGGCGTAGTAATCCGAGAGGATCTGTATCACCACCCCGGAGTTGGGGTTGTATTCCAGGGCCTTTTCCAAATGCGGCAGGGCCAGGCGGTATTCCCCGGTCTGGGTGTAATACAGGGCTTTGGCGATCAGGCTTTCGGCCAATTGAGAATCGTACAACAGCGCCTTGTCTGCATAGGTATTGATCTCTTCGGTATATTGTTTTTCTTTTTTATACTCGTCTAAAAAGTAATAGGCAATGGCCGTCTGGGCGTACGCCAGGGAGAATTGAGGGTCTTCCTCTATGGCCTTTTGCAGCAGCGGAATGGCACCTTCCAAACCTTCCTGAGTTCTGCTGTATAAACGGTCTGTTCCCTGCAGGTAATAGTCGTACGCCAATAAATTCTCCGTGGGTTTTTTGTCTAGTTGTTGTTGTTCTGCCGGGGTTACTACGGCCTGTACGGCCTCTGCGATCTTTTGGGCCACCTCGTTCTGCAAGGCAAAGATATCCGTTACTTCCCTGCTGTATTGTTCTGCCCAGATAGGCTGGTCACTGGCCGCATCTATGAGTTGAATATTGAGCAGCACCCGGTCCCCTACCCGCTGCCCGCTGCCTTCCACCAGATAGTTTACATGCAGTTCCTCAGCGATCTCCGGAATACTGCGGGCGGTGCTACGGTACTTTTCTACGGAAGTTCTGCTCACCACTCTGAAATCTTCGATCTTTTGCAGATTGTTGAGTGTAGATTCCATTAGCCCGTTGATAAAATAGACATTGGTGGCATCACTACTCTCATTTTTAAAGGGCAGTACTGCGATCGATTTTTCAAGGACTACTTCCTTTTTAGTGGGCGCCCACCATTGGTAGAGCACCAGTGCCAAAAGGAGGAGGGCAATGGCAATGGGGGCCAGTTTTTTAATGTCGAGTCCCGGTTTTTTCTCCTTTTCCTGATGGTCTTTATTGGCAGCTTCCCCGGGTGGGTAGCCATATTCTTCCCTGAAGCATTTGATAAAATAGGAGGTGCTCCCAAAGCCCACCTGGTAGGAGATCTCCGAAACGGTTTGGGAAGAATTGCGCAGCAGCTCCATGGCCTCCTTCAGCCGCACTTGCCGTATAAACCTGCTGGCCGAAAGTTTGGTGTCTTTCTTAATCTTTCTAAGCAAATTAGACCTGCTCATATGCAGGGCCTCAGCCAGCTCGGATACCCCAAAGTTTTCGTTGGAAAGGTTTTTTAGCACCAGGGCTTTGGCTTGTTCAATAAAAGAGGCTTCGTTTTGCAAGGAAAATAACTTAGGCGTTTGGTCTTTCGAAAGTAGAAAAAATTATGCCAACTCGCGTTGTCTGAAGGTTAATAATATAGGGGGCTGCAAAAGGCATTTGCGTCATAATTGCTATGGGTGCGTCATATGTTTTAGCGGTCTCCTCAAAGATAATAACGATTGCAGCATGCCTTATTAACCTTGCGTCATGGTCTGGCGGATCTTTGTATCAAATAAATTATGAACCTTAAAACAAACAAAATGAAAACACTTAGAATCAATTCGATCCCCTTTTTAGGAGTACTGTTAGTATGTGCCTTGCTGTTTACCGGCTGCGCACAAAACAAGAAAGAGCCTGTGGCAGAAGCTGCCATCAATGCTCCAAAAATGGACCTGCAAACGGCAGTGATCTCAGACAATCTTGCCGTGGTACGGCAGCACATTGAAGCCGGAACAGAGCTAAACCAAAAAGATGCATTTAGCAGTTCTACTCCTTTAATTACGGCAGCCACTTTTGGAAGAACTGAGATCGCCAAGGCGCTTATAAATGCCGGTGCCGATCTAAGCCCAAAAAACAATGACGGTTCTACCGCCTTGCATGCAGCAGCCTTTTTCTGCCGCGTAGAAGTGGTGCAGTTACTGATAGATGCCAGGGCGGATAAGACGTTGTTGAATAATTTCAGCGCTACCCCCGCACAAACGGTGCAAGGTCCTTTTGGGGATATCAAACCCATCTATGAAATGATGCAGCAGCAGCTGTCGCCTATGGGCTTTCAGCTAGATATTGCTGAGGTTGAAAAGACCCGACCTGTCATTGCTATGATGTTACAATAAACCTTTTAAAATCTATTCCCTATGTTAGTTGAAAGAAGATACGATATTGATTGGTTGCGGGTGATCGCCATTGGCTTATTGCTGATCTATCACATCGCCATCATCTTCCAACCCTGGGCCATGTTTGTTGGCTTTATTAGGAGTTCGGAACTGATGGAAAGCCTATGGGTACCTATGACGGCCCTGAACGTATGGCGTATTCCTCTCTTGTTCTATGTCTCCGGGATGGGGGTGTTTTTTGCCCTGCGAAAGCGCAACTGGAAACAATTGTTGGGCGAACGGACCAAACGCATTTTGCTGCCCTTTGTTTTCGGCATCGTGGCCATTACGCCTTTGCATATGTATATTTTTCAGCAGTACTACCAGATGCCCCTGGGCTATTATCCGCATGCGGGGCATCTGTGGTTCCTTGGGAATATTTTTGTCTATGTGCTGGTACTTTCTCCTTTGTTCTACTACTTGAAGAATAATGAACTGGGGAGGTTTAAAAAGTTCTTGTCGGCTTTTATGAGTAATCCTTTGGGTCCTTTGTCCTTATCGGTCTTTTTTGTGGCCGAGGTGTTGTTGGTAAAACCGCAGTTATTTGAACTATATGCGGAAACCTGGCATGGGTTTTTTATAGGGCTATTGGCTTTCTTTTTCGGCTTTCTTTTTGTGTATACAGGCAAAGCCTTTTGGCAGACGCTCTTACAATGGCGGTGGTTATATGCGGGGCTGGCGATAGGACTTTACCTTGTTCGTTTTTTGGTATTCGACCTGAATTCGCCCGGCTACCTGATGGCCATTGAGTCGAATTGCTGGATCTTTGGGTTATTTGGATTTGGGTATAAATACCTGAACAGGCCCAGTGCACTGCTGAGTTATCTGAGTACGGCTGCCTACCCGGTGTATATTATCCATATGTTTGTCTTGTATGCCGGGGCCTATCTTATTTTGCCGCTGAATATTCCGGTATTTTTAAAATTCATTGGTATCGTAGGGTTTACAGGAATTTTCTGTTACCTCATCTATGAATTTGTGATAAAAAGGATCGGCTTTTTAAGGCCTTTGTTTGGCTTAAAAGAGGCCTCCAGCCCGGGCATACAACAAAAGAAGTTAGAACGAATTTAATAATCAATTAGTAACCATTAAAAATAGAAATCGATGGAAGTAGATAATACAACAAAAAAGCAAAATGAACTTTTTCTGATCTTTGTTTTCATCCTGGTAGGCTTTACCGTATTGGGTGTAGGCATTGGGATGTTGCTCAATGAAATTTGGGCTTGTACCGTTATTGGAGTGGGGATAGGGTTTTTGGTGAACGCTATTTTGTTTCTTAGGAATTACTTGACGAAGTCCTGATAGTCTCTAGAGAGGACTGTAACGAATGAGTACCAAACTTTAATAGAGCCTGCTCCCCTTTTAACTTCTTTTTGTCACCCCGAGCGCATTCTTTTTGTCACCCCGAGCGGAGTCGAGGGGTCTTGAGTAGGTCTTTAATGGGTCTCGACTCCGCTCGACCTGACATTCCCTCACCTTTTTATACCTGCTAAGACAGCAATTATATAAATCAAATTTCTATTACTACTTGCTCCCCTCCCGGGAGGGGATAAAGGGGTGGGTTTGGGGTGGGTTTTGGTGGGTTTGGCAAGATTCATTATTACAAATGACCTGAAGGTCTCGACTCCGCTCGACCTGACATTCCCTCACCTTTTTATACCTGACAAGGCATCAATTGTAAAAATCAAATTACTATTGGAACGTACTCCCCTCCTGGGAGGGGATAAAGGGGTGGGTTTGGGGGTGGGTTTGGGGTCGGTTTTGCGTGGGTTTGGAAAGATTCGTATAATTCAAATCACCTTAATTATCTTTACCCCCTAAACCCACACTATGGCCTCCGGATTTTTTGCAATTTTAGATGATGTAGCAACGCTGTTAGACGATGTAGCTACCATGGGGAAGGTGGCCACCGAAAAGACCGCCGGTATTCTGGGAGATGATCTGGCGGTGAATGCGGAAAAAGCCTCCGGTTTTGTTTCCAAACGGGAACTCCCGGTGCTTTGGGCCATCACCAAAGGGTCGCTTTTAAATAAGCTTATTATTCTCCCCATTGCTTTTTTGTTAAGCGCTTTTGCCCCCTGGGCGGTGACGCTGATTCTGGTGCTTGGGGGGTTGTATCTGGCCTATGAGGGGGCCGAAAAGATCTACGAATTCTTTGTGCCACATGAGCACGCCCATATCCCTGCAGATCTCAAACCAGTGCAAAAAAGTGACATCCTGGAACTGGAAAAAAGAAAGATAAAGTCGGCCATCCTCACCGATTTTATCCTCTCCATTGAAATAGTCATCATAGCATTAGGCACTGTTTTAAACGAGCCTCTTACCAATCAGATCCTGGTGGTGTCTTTTATAGCACTCCTTGCTACGGTGGGGGTGTACGGGCTGGTAGCGCTTATTGTACGTATGGATGAGTTTGGTGCCCGTTTAATTCGTTTGAATGGGGAAGAGAACAGTATCTCAGATAAAATAGGTCGGTTTTTTGTAAATGCCCTGCCGTGGGTGATAAAATCACTCTCTGTTATTGGTACCATTGCCTTGTTGCTGGTCTCCGGGGGGATCTTTGTACATAATCTGGATTTCCTGCATAACATTTTCCCTTCCATTCCAGGCTTGCTTGTTGAGTTTGGGGTAGGGCTCCTGGCAGGAGCTGTGGTGTTGTTGGTGGTGAAGGGAGTTAAGAAAGTCTTTCGAAGGACGAAGGACGAAGTAAAAGGTACGAAGTAAGAGGGACGAGGGTTTTCAGAAATAATGGGGCCCAGCCTCTTGTCACCATGAGCGACTTCTTTTTGTCATATCGAGCACCTACTTTTTGTCAACCCGAGCGCCTTCTTTTTGTCACCCCGAGCGGAGTCGAGGGGTCTTGAGTAGGTCTTTAATGGGTCTCGACTCCGCTCGACCTGACATTACTTCACCTCTTTATGCCGGCTAAGGCATCAATTATAAAAATCAAATTACTATTGGAATCTACTCCCCTCCTGGGAGGGGATAAAGGGGTGGGTTTCGAAAGATTCATTATTACAAATAACCTGAAGGTCTCGACCTGAAAAGCCCTCACCTCTTAAACCTGACAAGGCATCAATTATAAAAATCAAATTACTATTGGAACCTACTCCCCTCCTGGGAGGGGATAAAGGGGTGGGTTTGGGGTGGGTTTGGGTAGGCAGGGATTTATTATATCCGTACCTTAGGGTACCTAAACCAAGCTTTTAATGATCACATTTTTTAGGCGTATTCGCAAAAATCTGATGGCCGAAAATAAGTTCTCAAGGTACCTGCTTTACGCCATCGGGGAGATTGTGCTGGTTGTCATAGGAATCTTGCTTGCATTACAGTTAAATACCTGGAAAGAAACCCAGCGCGCCAGGGAAGCAGAAAAAGCGCTGCTGGAAAACCTGCATGAAGACCTGCAAGCGGCAAAAGAGCAATCGGAAGCATTTATCATAGAGGAGAAGGGGCTTATAGATCGTCTAATCCTGGCCATGGACATACACCCCCATGGGGACGTTGCGTCTCCGGAATTTTATTCAGATTCTATTATGATCGATATGATATGGGAATTTGAAACCAATGTGCCTGTCGTAAATTCCTATGCAGAAATTAAAAATACCGGTAAGACCTCGCTGATCCGAAACCGGGAGATACGGCAAAAGTTTACCAACCTCGAATTAAGTATCAATGCGTTAGATAACCTGGTAAAAGACAGGCTAAACGTACAACAGATCAGAATTGATGATATTGCGGAAAACGATATTAACCTGGTCCGTTTTGCGAATGATCCCGGGAATTATCTTGTTGTGAATTTAGAGCAGGAACCCGAGAATGATTATCGCGAGGTTTTTAAACGGCCAAAAGTGCGGAATCTCCTTGCCATGAAGCTGTTACTTACCCGGGATGTCCTTAAATTTAGACTAGAATTGCAACGGGAAATTGAGGTAATTATGGACTTAATTGAGGAGGAGATCAACGATTTCTGAGGAGGCTCTTGGGGTATCGTTTTGCTTCGCAAGGTACCTTCGTTCAACATACATCTTGAACTCGGTAATGCTCGACCTGACAAGGCATCAATTGTAAAAATCAAATTACTATTGGAACGTACTCCCCTCCCGGGAGGGGATAAAGGGGAGGGTCCTTTGCTCTTAACAGCTTCAGCGACGAAGCGGCCAGGGGTGGGTTTGGATTGGTTCGTTTCGATCAACTGAAAATCTTCAACGTTGGTTGCTTTTAATCCACCAACTTCTTTCCGCTGAGATATACATGCAATATCCCATTAATTGTATTTATGTCCTTTTCCAGGGCCTTAACAGCATTGGCAAATTCAGGTTTAATACCGCCGTCCTTCTTACTAAAGAAGCCTGCATAGGTAAGCGCGCTTTTCTGCTTGTCATATCTATACAGCTGCTCTACGGCGAGGGTTACTTTATAGCGCCCATCTTTGAGCCTTAGTCTTAGGGAATAGTCAAAGCCAAACCCCTCACCCCTATAAGGACTATAGCCCGCTATATTGATGATCTTGTTCTCTTTAGCTCGTTTTAAGACTTCCTTGGGGTGTTTATAAATAGATCTGACCCATACTAAGGCACGCTGGTATAACTCCTCGGCGTTACTGTCATCCATCTTTATAAATACCGGCTTAATTCCTTTTTGAGTGAGTTGTAAGGGCACGTAATGCGGATAATCTTCGCGTAGCATTTTCTCTAGTTCCTCAGCATCAGTGAGCAAGGCAGCAATGAAAGACACCTCTACTTCCGGCATCTCCTGAGAAAAACACATGGTGGGTATTGCAATCCACAGGAGCATTGGTAAGATTTTCATCATAGGCGTGTTCTGAAATTCAATTTAGGTATTCTTTACCAACCTGGTTTATACTAAAACCATACATTTTGTAGGGGTTTATGAGATAATCGTGTGAAAATTGTTGAGAGCTGGTTTATACAGCTATCGTTAAGATCTGACAAGGCATCAATTATAAAAATCAAATTTCTATTACGGCCTGTTCCCCTCCCGGGTGGGTCCTTTGCGCTTAACAGCTTCAGCGAAGAAGCGGTTAGGGGTGGGTTATTTTTCCACTAATCATAGTTAATACGATCCCGTATGGTACCATCCGCTCTATGGATGATGACATCGGCCTTGTATTTTCTGGCCAGTCTTTTTGCTTTGTTAATGGCCGTATCCTGCCTCCGGTGTTTGGAGGTGATACGTTTATTTCCCTCCCGCCTTACGGCCCAACCGTCATCATACGGTACCACGTGTTGGTGCCAGGACCTTCCCCGTTTACTTTGACGACTGCTTTTAAAAAAGAGCTCTACAAGTTCAGTCAAAATGTCTATCCAGGATCTGGATCTGTTGCTTTCGGGCATTTAGCATTTTTTTGATAGTTCCGAAGATACTATTTTCAACAAAGAAATATTAAAGCGCTGTATTTATCAAAGGGTATTCCTGCTTTAATCACTCAAACCACCTCTCCGGACAGTATTAACTATACTTCGTCCTTTTCTTCACATATAGAGATTATAAATAAATTATCTTTTAAAGACCAACTAAGATCAGACTTTGTATTCTTCTATCCCCTTTATTTTAGAAGAGGACAATAACATATTTGATGATACTTCACAATCCTAAGATCATTCCGGGGACTAGTTACCCAGGGTGATTTTTATTGCCCATTATAGATTTAACTTCCTAAAAATGAGGCTAATAAAGTCATTTTTTACCATTTTTTTATTATATTTAGTAACTAGCTATAGTAGCTAGACTTTTCAACTTTTTGTTGTTTGGGAAATAATTAATTTAATACACTAATTATGAGTAAACACACAAGTAAGGTTCACGGTAAACTAAATTTTTTAATCGTGGCAATTGTATTAGTAGTTGGCGCAGTATTCTATTTATTGGTAGAGACAGGCGCAATTCAGTTCAATTCTTCAGACATTTCAAGCTCTGGGGATAAATCTATCAAAGGGGCTAAAAAAGCTCAAAAGTACGACAACAGAAATGACGTTGAAGTCACCCTCGATGGAGAAGAAGTTCAGGAATTTCTGAATAATCAGGATTTTCAGAACATGATTGCAAATCCGGAATTTGCAAAGCTCGTTGCATCGGCAGACTTTCAAAAGATGATGGTTTCAGCTGATTTCCAAAAGATGATGGCTACAGCTGATTTTCAAAAGATGATGGCTGCTGCTGACTTTCAAAAGATGATGGCCACAGCCGACTTTCAAAAGATGATGGCTACAGCCGACTTCCAGAAAATGTTAGCCGCTCCTGATTTCCGAAAGATGTTAGCTGCTCCTGACTTTAGAAAGATGATGGCCGCTCCCAATTTCCAAAAAATGATGGCTGCGCCAGATTTCCAAAAGATGATGGCTTCACCTGAATTTAAGAAGTTAGCGTTATCAGCTGATTTCCAAAAGATGATGGCCTCAGCCGACTTCCAGAAGATGGTCGCTGCGCCTAATTTTCAAAAAATGATGGCCTCAGCCGACTTCCAGAAAATGATGGCAGCTCCCTCTTTCCAGAAAATGATGGCAGCTCCCAATTTTCAAAAAATGATGGCTGCGCCTTCTTTTCAAAAGATGTTGGCCGCTCCCGATTTTCAGAAGATGTTGAGCGCGCCTAACTTCCAAAAGATGGTGGCTGCGCCTAATTTCCAAAAGATGATGGCCTCAGCCGACTTTCAGAAAATGATGGCAGCTCCTGATTTTCAAAAGATGATGGCAACTCCTGATTTTCAAAAAAGGATGGCGACTGCTGATTATTAAAAAGGCAGTTTGACAAGCAATTAAAGGAGGAAATTTTATTTTCTCCTTTTTTATTTCGATACCAACTTTTATATGAAAAAACTACTCCTTTTTGCTCTTTTACATCTTTTGTTTTTGAATAAAACATTTTCTCAATTCAATAAAATTGAAACAGATGAATTCAGCATTGTGAGCACAAGCGCGCAGTTCGACTATGTATTAAATCACGCTATACGCTGTTCACATAACGCCCTCAGTTTTCATAAGAAATTATTCGACTATGACCCTCAAGAGAAGACTTTTGTATTGTTTCAGGATTTTGGGGATTACGGGAATGGCGGAGCAACTTCCCTCCCCAATAATCTAATCTCTACCTGTATATCTCCCCTAAACTATGCTTTTGAATCTAGTGTGGCCGGGGAAAGGATCTTTTCAATAATGAATCATGAACTTGTTCATATAGCCGCATTAGACAATGCATCAAAAACCGATTTATTCTTTCGAAAAGTATTTTTTGGCAAAGTAAAGAGCTCTAGTGATCATCCAATTTCCATGTTTTATAGCTATTTGAGCAATCCCAGATACTATTCTCCGCGATGGTTACATGAGGGGATAGCCGTTTTTGTTGAAACCTGGATGGATGGGGGCAAGGGAAATGCGCTGGGCAATTATGATGAGATGTTCTTTAGGACAAGAGTTCTTGAGGGTAGCAGGATGTATTCCCCACAAGGATTAGCTTCTGCCGGAACCTCTGCAGATTTTATGTCGAAGGCTAATTATTATTATTACGGCACCCGATTTGTAAGTTACCTCGCCTACGAACACGGACCTGAAAAATTGATTGAATGGATTAAAAGAAAAGATGGAAGTAAGAGGGGCTTTGCTGCGAATTTTAAACAAATCTATGGGATCTCTGTCACCAATTCCTGGAGAAATTGGATTGAATTTGAAAAGGCATTTCAAAAAAGGAATATTCAAAATTTAAAGAAGAGCAAGATCAACAATGATGAGTTGATCACCGATAAAGTGCTAGGAGGGGTCTCTTTTGCTTATCACGATAAAAAGAGAAATAAAATTTATGTTGCCGTAAACTATCCCGGAAAAATACCGCACATAGCTGAATTGGATTTAGAGTCGGGGAGGATAAAAAGACTTAAGGATGTTAAGGGACCAACACTTTTTAATGTCACTTCTTTGACATATGATGAAAAAAACGACTTGCTTTTTTACACCACCGATAATGATGAGAAAAGAGATTTAAATGTATACAACTTAAGCACGGGTCAATCAAAACGATTACAAAAGGACTGTCGGATCGGCGATCTGGCATTTAATACAGCAGATGAGTCACTATGGGGTGTAAAGCACCTGAATGGGATCTCTACCCTTGTAAAAATACCCAAGTCGGTCCCTGGAAAACCTACAACCCAAAATTACTCCACCTGGGAGCAAAAATATACCCTGCCTTACGGCTCTGATATGTTTGACATGGATATCTCTCCTGACGGTTTAAGCCTAAGTGCTGGATTTACAGATATTAATGGGAATCAATTTTTAAATATTTATGAACTTGATTCCTTTAAGCCCTTTGAAAAGGATAGTATTAAATTCAAAGAAGTCTTCAATTTCGAGGTGGCGTCACCCCAGAGTTTTAAATTCTCTGAGGATGGCAGCTATTTATTGGGATCTTCTTATTACACCGGTGTAAGTAACATATTTAAAGTAGATGCCAATACGTTAGATATTGAGATCCTAACTAATGCCCTTACAGGATATTTCAGACCCATCCCTATTGATGAGGAAAAGATCTTTTCATTTAAATATACCAGTAATGGCTTTGCCCCGGTTTATGTCTATAAAGAAGAAAACATTGAAGTTTCCAGTATAGAATTTTTAGGGAACAGAACGGTGGAAAAACATCCCGAATTAAAAAGCTGGACGACGGACGTCCCGAATTTTGGCAACTTTGATGATGAAACTCTCAATGCAACAAAGGGTGTTTATATTCCCGGGAAAGAAGTTAAATTAATTTATGCGTATCCAACTATAATAGGGTATAAGAACAAATTTGGCTTAGGGTATAGATTTAAATTTCAGGACCCTATAGGATTCAAATCCATAGATCTCTCCCTGTCCTATACACCAAACCGTTGGGATAATAATTTTGATGATTCGGAAAGCGATATACTAAAGGATGAACAATTTCATGCAGCAATTAAATATTCAACGGCCAAATTGACTGGATTTTTAGCGGGCACCTATGACTTTTACGGGTATTACAATCAGGCCGACTTTTATGATTTATTCGGACCTACAAAACGATCCAGAAAAGGAATAAACATCGGTATTGATCACAATCGCTCTTTGATCAATGACAATCCCAGAAATCTCGATTTCAATTTTGGTGCCAGTGCTTTTTACGGTCTAAATCAATCTCCTGAATTTCAACAGATCAATTTTGCAGATGACGATTTTAATACAAACATTTTTTACAACGTATATTCGTCGTTTTCGTATAGGGACTTGAAAGGATCTGTTGGCGCAGTAGATGCAGAAAAAGGGATTAAAACTTCTTTAAACCTGTCTAATTCAATTACGGAAGGCAATTTTTTTCCCAGAATTCATGGGGCGCTCGATCTTGGCTTTCAGCTACCCGTTGATCACGCCTCCTTTTGGATTAGAAGTTCTGCCGGGAATTCCTTTACTAAAAGGGTTAATCCATTTACTCGATTTGGTTTTGCAGCCTTTGGAAATAATATCATTGACAATTCAATGTCTAAAATGTACAGAAGGACGTTCTCTTTTGCTGGCTTGAGATTTGATGCGGAGAAAAGTATTATTGCAAAAAGTTTTTTTAAATCAACTTTAGAGCTTGCATTACCCCCTTTGAGGTACAGAAAACTTGGATTTTTTAACTTATTTGCTACCCATTCTCATGCTACGGTATTTGCCGGAGGATTATTTACAAAAAACTACGAGGCTACGACAGATGCAGCTCAGGTTTCATTTACAGGCCTTTCTGAAAGTTTCCGGAATATAGGCTTTCAGGTAGACACCAAGCTTGTTATGTTCTCGCATCTGTCTTCAACCTTCTCATTTGGGTGGGCGAGAGCGTTTGAAATCGGGAATGAAAACAGGTCTTTTGACGAATGGATGGTCTCATTAAAATTCTAGAACTTAATGAATCCGATACTTAAAACGAGTTTGTTTACTAGCATTATAGTCACGGCACTATTTGATGTCTTACTATATCCATTAGTATTGATTGATACCCTGAAGATCTATGACCTGGTACTAGTAAGCCTCTCTGTTTTACCCGGATTTTTTATTATGTCATTTATTTATAATCTGGATGAGCAAGATAAAGAGCCCTTATGGCTTCTTGCCATAGCATTTATTTTAGGAGGTGTAAACTTACTTTTGGATATCAATGTTTTAGAATATCTACTTAGTGCCAATACTATTGAGAACTACTATTTAAACGTAGGAATGGAAGCACTTACCGTTTCTACAACCGAAGAGATTTTAAAATTCTTGGTAGTGATCCTGATCATTTATCCCAGCAAACATTTTGATGAACCTTTTGATGGGATAGTCTATTCTGTTTTTGTTGGAATGGGTTTTGCGACTATTGAAAATCTCACTTTTGTCCTACAGGGTTCTGCATCACTGGCTATCTTGAGAATGGTCACTGCGGTGCCAGCACATTTTGTCTTTGCAGTGATCATGGGGTATTATTTAGGCAAAGCCAAAAGCAAGAAGAAAGCTCAATTAGTGTATATCCTTTTATCAATTTTAATCCCCATAATAATTCATGCCTTGTATGACTATTTCTTATTTATTGAGTTGGTAAAAGGCGTTTGGATCGTTGGCATCGTAACTCTTGTAATTGCATTGTACATGGCCAAAAAGTCGATTTTGGAACATATGGATGCATCTCCGTTTAAAAAGTAAAAAGATTCGATGTGTTTAGGCTATCAGGCTGAAGAATAAGTAAGCCAGCTTGCTGGATTAGTCTTTCTAAATCACCCGCGTTCATTCCCTAAGGAAATGGACCAGAGAAGGCAACAATGTTAAGAGTCAAGTGTCTATTAGATCCTACTCCCCTCCTGGGAGGGGATTAAGGGGGTGGGTCCCTTACGCTTTAAAGCTTCAACGACGAAGCGGTTAGGGGTTGGTAAGCATTGTTGACTGGGTTCATTTCCTATCGGGATCAAACCAAGCATATGGGATGAATCACATCACTATTTCTTAAACCTAAAGTATCCTATAATTAGACATTGGGCCCTTTAATAACTGTAGGGAAAATCATACCGCTTAACGACCCTTCCATTGAGGGCTTGTTCCCCCCTGTAATTATTCAGGGGCATAAGGCGTTGCAGCTCTTTCACCTGTTCCACTGAAACGGTGATGGGCTCCTTGAAGATGATCCAGGTTACCCCTTCCGTGCAAGGAGGGGTAGTGAGGGACCCCTCGTAAAGGTAGTAGTCCCGGTTCCGGGGCAGATTGAGGTTAAGGTCGAAACTGGCATCTATGATCTTGGTCTCCCCGGGATCCAGGGGCAAATATTGTTCCAGGAAGGTAAAGGGCTCACTGCTTTCCCCTTCTACGGCCATGATGGCAAAGACCGCGATCTCGTTGGCTGCATTAACGTGCACCATATGCATCTCCAGGGGATACCTCACCCCGTTCATGGTATGCTCTGCCGCCTCGTGGAAGTGGATCTGTTTGAGGTCATATCGTACATCCCGCAGGGAAATGTAATCCCCTTCTTCAAAATTATACTGTATGGAGTGGCCATTGTTGGTGACCTCATGGATACGCACTTCCCCGTAGTAGTGCAGGTCTAGCGGGCCAAGGGAGGGGTCAACTTCGGCCTGTATGTCGATGATGTTCACGGGCGATTGACGTTCACCTCCGCATTGGGAGCGGCGCTCGAGTTCGGCCCAGTGTTCCGGGCCGTTCTCCCCGGTGTACGTCCAGTGCACTTCTTCCTTTTTTACCAGGTCTTCTCCGCTATCTTCGTTTCGGGCATGTGTGGCATCCTTACAGGAAACCAGGGCAAGGAGAATGCCTCCCCACAGGACAAACAGTATCTTCATGGTCTGTGCTCAGTTTTAAATTTCCGGCTACAAGGTAGGGACTAAGCTTCGCCCGAGATATGATAAAAGTCAGAGTTTGAAAGATGCTGCTACGCAGGAAATTCCAAATTCCAGGAAGCGAATATTTAAGTAGTATTTTTTGCCTATTCCCTTTTAATAGTCCTGATAACTATCGGGAGCGTCAGGGGTGGGTTAAGTTTGGTTCGTTTTATTAATGCCTGGATTCATCCCGCCCTTGGCGGGATGGACCAGAGAAGGTATCAATTATAAAAAAAATTCTATTACGACCTACTCCCCTCCCGTGAGGGGTCAGGGGTGGGTTGGGATTGTAAAGCTATTAAAATGATTCTACTCAGGAATAATGCCTGGGTTAGTTCGCTGCGCTCATGGACCAGAGAAGAGCCACTATTGCAAAGGCAAACCCTTCACAACTGACCGAGATCATTGTGTTTCCTTCCATTGAAGATTATTTTTATCTCCCCAAATTAGGTAATTCTTTAACGACATAACTATGAGACTTCTTAAGAGGATTCTCCTCATACTTCCGGTTTTATTTTTGGTCCTTAACTGTTCCGATGATGACGATCCTGAAATGTTCAACTTATCGGTTACTATAACCCCTGAAGATGGGGGAAGTGTATCCCCGGATGGGGGTACTTTCGAGGAAGGCACTACTCTCACCCTCACAGGGACTCCTTCCGAAGGATATGTTTTTAAAGAATGGATGGGGGATCTTCAAAGTACGAATAACCCTGTCTCCGTTTCTATGGAGGCCGATATGATCGTTTCCCTTGTTTTTAAAAAGTCCGATGCGGATGAAGATGGGGTGACCGATGATCTCGATGTTTGTCCTGATACACCGGAAGGAGAAGAGGTAAACGAACAGGGATGCCCACTTACGTCTCCAATTTATCTTGACGTAAATGGTGTTACTATCAGGGCTTATGAATGGAGTAATGTAGGGCAATCAGGGGAAATCAATGGGGCGGTCTATACCATAGTGGATGAAACCATCTTAAGGGAAATGGTTCAAAATGAGGAGGATGTAACGCGGGTGTGTACTACCAAAGTAACCGACATGTCTGGACTGTTCGAGAATACGATCTTCAATAACGATATCAGCTCATGGGATGTCAGCAATGTTACGGACATGAGTGTCATGTTTTCAGGACAACCGTCCTTTTTTCAACCTGCCGGATCATTTAATCAGCCTATTGAAGCTTGGGATGTGAGTAATGTGACCAATATGGCAGGTATGTTTTGGGGGAGCTCTTTTAACCAACCAATAGGGAATTGGGATGTAAGTAATGTGACGGATATGTCAGGAATGTTTATGAACTCAAATTTTAATCAATCCATTGGAAATTGGGATGTGGGAAATGTCAGCAATATGTCAGGAATGTTTTTGGCGGGAAATTTCAACCAACCCATAGGAAATTGGGAGGTCAGCAATGTGAGTGATATGAGTCTGATGTTTAGTGGGTCGGTAATGGCGTTCATAATTAACCCTTTTAACCAGAATATCAGTTCCTGGAATGTAGGTAGTGTTACCAACATGAGTGGTATGTTTTCTTTATCAAACTTCGATCAACCTATCGAAAATTGGGATGTAAGTAATGTGACCGATATGAGTCACATGTTTTCTGTTACCCCTTTTAACCAAACAATCGGAAATTGGGATGTTAGTAAAGTTACCAATATGAAATCCATGTTTAATCAATCGGAATTTGATCATCCCATTGGAAATTGGAATGTGAGTAGTGTAACCAATATGTTTGGTATGTTTTGGGGGGCTCGTTTTAATCAGCCTATCGGAGACTGGGATGTGAAAAATGTTACTGATATGGATTTTATGTTCTATGGAAGTCCGACCTTTAATCAAGCTGTTGGAAATTGGGACGTAAGTAAGGTTACAAGAATGACACGTATGTTTAGTGAGTGTCCAAATTTCAATCAGGATTTAAGCGGATGGAATGTAGATAATGTCCTTGTATGTGATGGGTTTAGTTTACTTGCTCCCTCCTGGATACTTCCAAAACCTAATTTCACGAATTGTAATCCTGATTAAGTAGGAAGATTCAAAACGATTTAAAAGAAATAACCCCTTTATTATTTAGGGGTTATTTTTAATTGTCCCGCCTGGGTCCATCCCGTTCAAAGCGGGATGGACCAGAGAAGGCGCTCTACCTGACAAGGCATCAATTGTATGAATCAAAATTCTTTTAGAACCTACTCCCCTCCCGGGAGGGGCCAGGGGCGAGTCCCTTACGCTTAGAAGCTTCAGCGACGAAGTGGTTAGGGGTGGGTTTTGATAGGTCCGTTTTATTAATACCTGGGTTCATTTCCTCACGGAAATGGACCAGAGAAGTCCCCCGTCTGCAAATGCAAAACTTACACTTTGCTAAAGCAAAGTGTTTTCTGTATCCCTGTTGAAAGCTCGAGCGTGCTCGGCTTTCTCCTGGAATACAAAAACCCACACCTTAAGGTGTGGGTTTTGCGCTTGATGTGGTCCCACCTGGGCTCGAACCAGGGACCCCCTGATTATGAGTCAGGTGCTCTAACCAGCTGAGCTATAGGACCGTTGTGAAATCATTAAGCAATGAACTGTTCTTAACCGGTCCTCATCCCGAAGCGCGCTTGAACTGCTTTGAGGTAGGACCAGTTTAGGGACTGCAATATTACTACTTATTTTACTTTGCCGCAATAATTAAAGGCCTTTCTATAAGGCGTAGGCCCATATTTATTTAATTATAGCTGCTGTGAATGGATTTGAAATTTTTAGTATATTCAATGCTTTAACATTTTGGCATGTGGGTATTTTGGTGGCGCTCACGATCCATGCACAGTTGGGGTTTGGCAAATGTTGATACGCCACTTCTAATACATGGCCAACAAAGCATTTAAAACCCAATACAATGGATCAAAACGAATTACCGCTTGCGAATGACAAACGTTTTAAACATTGCTTTGAAACTACCACAGTAAACTACCCAAAACGGAAAAGCCATCATCCCCGCTTGCTTTCCTTTAACCATCTGGAAATAGGAAAATCTAAACTCACCAGAAATCCTTTTGCGCGCATTGCACTGTGGTTTGTGGAAAGATACTGGGCCCTTAGAGAATGGCTAAAAAAAGTGCATGATTGGCTGTATCCGCGCCGACTTATCATTCACGGTCTTGAGAAAAATAGCCAGATCGTTGGGAAATTGTACTACGGGCAAAAGACCGTTGACACCAACGTCCCTATCCACCATATGAATGTTGAGTTCTGGTGCAGAACATGGCTTGGCAGTTTTCGCCGCATCGGCAGAGCCGTTTCCAATGAAAAAGGAGAGTTTTGTATCCCTTTTGATCTCCATGCCTGCAGAAAATGGTATCTCAGAGGCTTGCGGTTAGAGATCTACCAAACCGGCAGCCACAAATATGTGGACGGAAAACTGGTAAACAACTTTCAGCTATTCCATAAAATCTCCATAAAAAAAGGGGATCTGATTGGGTTAGAACTAGACCTGGGCATTATTCGACTCTTCTATTGGGAATACGATCCCAACACCCCCTTAGCAAGGGTGATCATTAAAGATCATGACAAGGATGCGCCCGAAAAATACAGTGACGGCCGCTTAAAATCTATTGAAGAACAGTTTGTTCCCATAGAACTGATCAAGATGAAACATCTGGATGAAATTGCCTTGCTACGCAATGAGATAGACATTTATAAGATACAGGCAGATTATCCTTTAAACCTTACCCAATGCATGGAGGCAACCGTAAAGGGTATTACCCGCTCCGATGAGTGGTTTGGAGAACGATTTATGAACGGGATGGCGTCTAGTGATTTTGATAAAGATCCAAATGATCCGGAAAAATTTTGGGTCCATAATCACTGGAATTCCTATGATAAAACCATGGACTATGTGATGCCGGATGTAGACATTAAATTTAAGATGAGACCCAACGGGCTTCCGCTCCCGGTAGAGATTACCCTTACCGGACCCTTAAATAAACACGAGTTAAACGAACGGCCCAGACGGGTTTTTCATCCTACCGATGGGCAACATTGGATGGCTGCCAAAAGATTGGCGCGAGTTAGCTCTGCTCTGTACACAGAAA
Organism: uncultured Flavobacteriaceae bacterium; assembly: GCA_963844995.1. Taxonomy (GTDB): domain Bacteria; phylum Bacteroidota; class Bacteroidia; order Flavobacteriales; family Flavobacteriaceae; genus Muriicola. The sequence continues at coordinate 104,824 of CAWJQE010000007.1, forward strand.
TTGTTCATCATTTGTGCATTACCCATTTTAATACCGAACAATTTTCAATTGCCGCCCATCGCAATCTTAGATTAAATCCGCTTACCAGCCTCATCTTTCCGCATATCAAAGAAGCTACTTTAGTGAACCATACGGCAGACAGAATCCTCATAGGTACCGGCTATATCTCCAAAGCCACCGCCCTTACAAAAAAAGGGATCAATCAACTGGCTCTGCAAACAATGGGGTCTCAGGATTGGAAAAACTGGCGACCCATGGAACCCCTAAGTGAGAATCATTCTTTTGCGAAAATTTCCAATCTTTTTTGGGGAGTGGTTACCAACTATGTAAAAGACTATATAGATGAAAATCGCGAAAGTATCTTGAGATTTTGGCATGAGATCTATCGATTTTCTGAGGAACTGGTAGAACACAGCTGCCCCTATTTCCTATGCCGGTATCTTTCTAATATGCTGCTCGATGCCAATGGAAATTATGATGCAGAAAAAGCAGACTGGTATCAGGATGCCCAAAAAATGGATCAAAGCCTGGAAAGGCCAGCCCTAGGCCAAGAACGCAAGTCTATGTCGTACATCACCCAGGCTAAAAATGCCAATGAGGTCACTGAAGAAGATTTTGATAATTTAAAACAAGCTTGTTCCTATATGATCCATGCAGCTTCTTTTAGACACACCTGGTCCAATTCCAAGCAATACGATGATATTGGAGAAGTGCTCTATTGCAGCCTGGGGCTTCGCTTTGGAAATTCGGATGAAGGGGCGTTAGGTCCGGAAACAGACATGAGCATTGCGCCAGATCTAACAAGGAGTACCCAGATGATGTGGTGGAGCAATATGCTCTCCAGAACAGGCTTTGGCTTTATCACCAAGAACGAAGATCAGGATATTAGTCAAAAATTTATTGATGCCCTGGAAGCAAAACGAGCAGATTTTGCAGAGCTCGGCTTTGAAATAGACACCATCCAATCTAGAACCAATATATAAACTATGGATTTGCAATTAAATACAGAAAAGGTAATTTCTAAATCGGCTGTTAGCCTTGTCAGGTTGTGGTTTAACAGGTTTATTATTTGGCTATATACGAAACTATTTACAATAGCACTTACCATTTTTGGAAGTCTTATTGGCAGGTCTCGTATGTCTCACAATAACGGTATTGGAGCCGTAGGGAAAGTAACCATCGTTGACAATCCCGAGTTTGTACTGCACCCATTTTTTGAGGCAAACAGAACATTCCCCTGCAGGATACGGCATGCCGCTGCTTCCTTTATGGACGATGCCATGCGCGTGGTACGGAGCATGTCTATCAAATTTGCGGATACGGAATTCAAGAGCCCTTTCGATCTGGAATTGAATACGGGGAAAGTGGCCCTGTTCTGGTCCGTAGCTAGTTTTATGCGTTTTGCCAAATACAAGAAAACCAAATACGGGATTCAGTATCATCAGTATTACAAGAATTATCCTGCCGGGGTAAGGGGCGCCAAGTCGGGTATGAGGCGCAACCCCACCTCTTTTGACAATTTGCATTACTACAGCCAGACCCCACTTTATTACATTGGCAGCGATACCGTTAAGCGGTATGCTAAATACAGGGTGATCCCTTTTGAGGATGTGCCGGAATCTGGGCTGTTGGATAAAACCGACTTGTCTGAACCCAGTGAGAATCAACGAATACTCCCGGGCGAACAAAGAACACGCAACTACTTAAAAGAAGAGTATATAAAAAGAGTGGCCAGGGGGCCTGTTAAATACAAGATGCAGATTCAACTGCATACGGCTGCAGATGATGACGACAAAGAGATATTTAATTGTTGCAGAGAATGGGAGGCAGATAATCATCCATGGATGGACCTGGCCGTTATTGAAATAGAGAAAACCCTGTCATGGAAAGAAAGTTGTCTTATGGCATTTTCCCTTGGGAACCTTCCAAAAGGACTAGGGATACTTCCCTCCGATTCTATCTACGATTACAACTCCTTAAATTATATGCGCAGGCATTCTGAACTGGCAAGAATCACAAGGGTTTGGAGTTATAAACTTTTTGGGGTTCCCCCCGAAATACCGGATGATGATGACAGAAATAAATAATTGTAATATCCCAAAATAACATATGGGCGAACGCTTACTACATGAAAGTCGGAACTCCAAAGTATTTTACTCAGATGCAGCTGAGTATAAGGCTCCTGTTGTCATTAAGGTCCTGAATAAGGAATACCCAACCACCAAAGAGATACAACAGTTCTATAGGGAATTTGAAATAACAAAAGAGCTTACTATAAAAGGAATCCGCAAGCCAATAAAGAAGGGTAAAATAAAGAACAGACATACCTTGGTAATGGAGTATGTAAATGGCATTGGCGCCAAAGAACTCTCCAAACAACAGCCCATAGATATTGGTTTATTTCTGGATACAGCCATTGCAGCCACGCAGATCCTAAAAGAACTTCATCAAGTGAATGTCATTCACAAGGATATCAGTGCCTGGAATTTGATCGTTGACACCGAGAAGCGAGAGGTACATTTAATAGACCTCGGACATTCTAGTCAGTTAGATCTGAAGATACAGCATCTGGGAAACCCGGACCGCCTAGAGGGGAATCTTTCGTATATCTCTCCGGAACAAACGGGGCGGATGAACCGGGTGGTAGATTACAGAACCGATATCTATTCCCTGGGGGTAACTTTCTACGAGATCCTCACCGGCCAACTACCGTATGTAAAGGACGATCCCATGGAACTTGTGCATGCCCATATTGCCACCTTGCCTAAAAGCGCCTCCACCATACGGCCCGAAATTCCTGCGGTTATTTCTGATATCATAGATAGTATGATGGCGAAGAATGCAGAGGACAGGTACCAGTCTGCCTATGGTTTGAAACACGATCTAAAGAAGTGCAAGGCCCAGTGGGAAACCAAAAAGGAGATACATCCTTTTACGCTGAAGGAACGAGATTACTCAGGTAAATTTCAGATCCATCAGAAGTTATACGGCAGACAAAAGGAACTAGATACCTTAATGGGCCACTTTTGGAAAGTGGCAGCCGGACCTTCCGAATTACTATTGGTAAGTGGGTATTCCGGAACCGGTAAATCTGCATTGGTACACGAAATTCACAGGCCCATTACCGAGAAAAGAGGGTATTTTATTGAGGGAAAATTTGATCAATTTCAGCGTGAGGTTCCCTATTTTGCCTTCCTGCAGGCCTTTGAAAGTTTTATTAGTCTGATATTGACAGAAAATGAAGAAAATCTTTCTGCCTACCGGACAAAGATACAGGAGGCTGTTGGGGCGGAGGGAAAAGTACTGACCGAAGTTTTGCCAAGACTGGAGGCCATCATTGGGCCGCAAGCAGAACTTCCGGATCTGGGAGGTCCGGAGGCCCAAAACCGTTTCAATTTCCTGTTCCGCAAGTTCATTAAAGCCATTGCCACAGATAAACATCCGCTGGTCATCTTTGTGGACGATCTTCAGTGGGCAGATACGGGTTCACTGAGCTTGCTGAAATCGTTAATGTCTGACAAGGACAGCCTGCATGTCCTTACGATTTGTGCCTACAGGGATAATGAAGTAAATGCATCTCATCCCTTTATCACCACTGTTGCCGAAATTGAGAAGAACAACAAGAAGGCTACACGTATCCAAATAGGAAATCTTTCGGAAAAGGATGTTCATCATTTGATCTCAGATTCTTTGGGGATGTCTGCCAAGGAAACAGAACTGTTGGCAACATTGGTATTCGAAAAAACACGTGGCAATGCCTTTTTTGTACTTCAATTCCTGAAATCGCTTTATACAACCCAACTGCTTTATTTTGATTTTGAGGGGTTAACCTGGCATTGGAATATTGATAAGATACGAGATAAAAACATCACGGAAAATGTGGTTGAATTGCTTGCGGGGAATATCCTTGAACTACAAGAAGAATCTCAATATGCCCTGAAGATGGCTGCCTGCATTGGCAACACTTTTGACATAGACACCTTAATGGTGATCTTAGAGAGCGATGAAGAAACTATCAGAAAACAATTGTGGGAGGCCCTTTCCAAGGGTTTTATAGTGCCTTCTGATGAGAAGTATAAGTTTAGCCATGACCGCGTACAACAAGCGGTCTATTCTTTGATCCTAAAGGAAGATCAGCCCCGTATCCATCTTTCCATCGGAAAATTATTGGAGGCTAAGTATCTTACACAAGATGATGACCAATTCTTGTTCGATATAGTTAATCATCTTAATATAGGTTCCCCACTAATAGCAGATGAGACGGAAAAAATAAAATTGGCCAGGTTAAACGAACGAGCTGCTAAAAAGGCAATGGCTTCATCGGCCTTTAAACCGGCCTTTGATTATGTAAGCCAGGGCATTGAGTTGTTGCCCGAAGATGCCTGGAGCAGTCATTATGAACTAAATCTGTCCCTTCATTATTTAGGGGCGGAAGCTGCCTACGACATTGCCGAGTTCGACCCCATGACCCAATATATAGATGCGGTATTGACGCATGGAAAAGTCATGATGGACAAGATACCTGTGTATGCGCTGCGTATAAATGCCTTTAAGGCTTCCAACAAATTAGATGAGGCCATTGATACCGGGCTGGAGGTTTTAGAGAAAATGGGGGAGAAAATTCCCAGAAAAGGACCACTGCCTTTGGTGATGATAGATCTGCTAAAGACCAAATTCATGCTTCGCGGCAAGAAGAAGGAAGATATCCTGAAACTCCCAATAATGGAGAATCAGGAAAAAAGTGCCGCCCTGCGAATTTTGAATGACATAGCCTCCCCCGTCTATTGGGCAAGGCCCGCCATTCTTCCGTTTGTTATTTTTCGTATGGTGCAATTATCCCTGCGCTATGGTATTACAGAGATTTCTGCCTTTGGTTTCGCAACCTACGGCTTACTGATGTGTGGGGTTTTAGGCGATATGCCGGAAGGGTATCGGTTTGGGCAAATTGGTCTTGCTCTCCTGGAGAAATTTAAGGCAAAAAAATGGTTGTCACAGATCTATACACCTATCTATGCCTTAATAAACCACTGGAGCGAGCACATACATCAATCCCTTGAGCCCTTTCTCTATTCCTACAGGGTTGGGTTTGAAACCGGGGCCATAGAGTATGCTTGTATTAACGTTAATATCTACTGTAATCACCTTTATTTAGGGGGAAAACCCCTGGTGCAAACCGAAGAAGAAATGCGGGCTTTCAGTGAGAGCATGCTTGCCTTTAAACAAGAGACAAATTACAACTACAATGAGGCCTATCGCCAGGCGGTGCTAAATTTATTGGGGAAATCTGAAGATGTACTCCTCTTGATAGGATCTGCCTTTGACGAGACAAAAATGGCCATTCAAAATACGGAACGAAATGACAGGGCCGGCGATTTCCATATCCATTTCCATAAAATGATCCTGAATTATCTATTTAGGAATTATGAGGAGGCCAGGGTGCAGGCAGACATGGGAAGGCCGCTTTTAGATGCCGTTCTTGCGAAATTTGATGTGGCGGTTTTTCATTTTTATGAAGGCCTTGTATACCTCGCTTTGGCGGGAGAAACAAGCGCTAAGGAACAGAGAAAATTACTCTCCAGACCAAATAAAAATATAAAACAGTTTAAAAAATGGGCTAAATACTCCCCGGACAACCACAGTCATAAATTATCCCTGCTGGAAGCCGAAAGGTATCGGGTTGCCGGAAAAGACAAAGAAGCAAAAGAGTCTTATGATAAAGCCGTGGCGGGCGCCAACAAACAAAACTTCCTTAATGAAGAGGCATTGGCATGCGAACGTGCAGGGATGTTCTATGAGGCCAGGGGAATTGAATCATTGACGGGTCATTTTATAAAACATGCGTTTCAGGCATACCGCGAATGGGGTGCACACGCCAAGCTAACTGATCTGCAATCCAGATATTATGATCTGACAAATGAAATTCAACGAAGTAAAAAATTAGGATCCGATACTACCATCTCCAGCACTATTGAAACAGATTCCGCTTTAGATCTTCAGTCGGTGATCAAGGCAGCAACCACCATATCTCAAGAAATTATCCTGGCCAATCTGCTAAAACAGATGATGCTCATTGTGATGGAAAATGCCGGGGCGCAACGCGGAAGTATGTTCCTCCTTGAGAAAGGCAAATGGGTCCTTAAAGCAACAGGGTATATAGAGAACGAAGAGATAGATGTGCTTCAGGGAAAACCTTTGGATGATTCTGTTGAAGTGCCTATTAGTATTATCCAATATGTGGCAAGGACCAATGAGGCGGTGGTTTTGGAAGATGCGATGTCTGCCAAACGATTTCAGGCAGATTCATATATCCTGGAGAATAAACCGAAATCTGTCCTGTGCCTGCCAATTATGTATCAGGGTAAAATTACGAGTATCCTTTATCTTGAAAATAATCTTGTAACTGCTGCCTTTACCCAGGAAAGGATTGAACTTTTAAACTTGCTCTCCGGGCAAATATCTGTTTCTATTGCCAATGCACAGGTGTATGAAACCCTGGAGGAAAAGGTGAAAGAAAGGACCACGGAGGTGGTGCAACAAAAAGAACAGGTAGAGCAGGCTTTATTGAAATTACAGAAAGCCCAGCAACAATTGGTAGAGTCGGAAAAAATGGCCTCTCTTGGGCAACTAACGGCGGGAATAGCACATGAAATTAATAACCCGATCAACTTTGTGACCAGTAGTGTAGGTTCTCTGAAATTAGATTTTCAGGATCTGAAGGATCTTATAGATACCTACAAGGAAACGGATAATCCGGAAGAGGCACTTGCTATTTTAAAAAAGGGACAGGAGTTTTCCAGGACCATAGATAAGGATTTTCTAATGGTGGAGATTGGTCAATTGATCGCAAGTATACAAGAAGGAGCCAACAGAACCGCCGAGATCGTCGGGGAATTGAGGAATTTTTCTCGTTTAGATGATGATGCCATTAAGTTTGTGGACCTTCACTCGGGTCTGGAATCTACCTTAACCTTGTTAAAAAATAAATTATCTACCCGGATTAAAATAGAAAAGAATTACGGTGACCTGCCTAAAGTGCAATGTTTTCCTGGAAAGATAAATCAGGTGTTTGTTAATATCCTGGCCAATTCCATTCAGGCAATGGAAAAAGAAGAGCCCGAGAAAGAAATGGTCATTGTCATCACAACCTCACTGGAAGATGAACATGTAAGAATAAGCATCAAAGACAACGGACCTGGTATGAGTCCGGAGGTTCAACAAAAGATCTTTGATCCTTTCTTCACTACAAAAGATGTTGGAGAGGGAACCGGTTTAGGGCTATCGGTTAGTTATGGTATCGTTCAACGGCATCATGGAAAGATCTTTGTGAACAGTGCCCCCGGTAAGGGAGCTGAATTCATTATTTCCTTACCGGTGAAACAAAATGAAAAGAACATAGTGGTTCAACCCAACTAGACGCTTACGAATTCTAATGATATCTGAAAATGGAAACTAAAAAATATTCTATTCTTTATGTAGATGACGAACCTCAAAACTTACTGACGTTTAAGGCATCTTTCCGCAGGGATTATGAGGTTTTAACAGCCAATAATGCGGAAGAGGCTATAGATGTCTTACAGAATAATGATGTTGAGGTGGTCATAGCAGATCAGCGTATGCCAGTAATGACCGGGGTTGAATTTTTGACCAAGGTTAAATTACAATTTCCAAATCCTATCCGTATGATCCTAACCGGATACAGCGATGTGGAGGCAGTGATCAATTCAATTAATGAAGGAGAAGTGTATCGATTTTTAACAAAACCCTGGAATAAGGAAGAATTGAAAATGATCATTGAAAGCGCCATTAAATACCAGATCCTGGAACAAAATAATCTGGAGCTTTTTACAGATCTTGAAAGTACCATGGGCAACCTTAAAATGACATTAAAGCGCTTTAAACAATACATCCCTGAGGAAGTAGTGGAAGAAGCTTTAAAAGCCAATGAAGAAGCTTTATTAAAGGGCGAACGAAAGGAAGTGGCGGCCCTGTTTTGTGATATACGCAGTTTTACCACCTTTAGTGAGGAAGTAGAGCCGGAAGAAGTTTTTGAGGTCCTGAAGGAGTACTATACCATAATGGCCGAAACGGTGAAAAAGCACAAAGGCACCATTCCACTATTCATTGGCGACGAGGTTTTTGCGGTTTTTGGGGCCCAGGTTAAGGATGCTGATGCCGCATTGAACGCGGTGTATTGTGGCCTGGAAATGCTCGAGAACATAAAGCGCTTAAACGCTAAGTTTCAATCCACTTTAAAGCGTGAATTAAAAATTGGGATTGGGATTAATTCGGGCATTGCTATTGTGGGCAATTTAGGTTCGGCAGAGCGAATTACCTATACGGTTATTGGCGATACAATCAATACCGCAAAACGCATTGAAACACTAACCCAACAACATCCCAACAAAATACTCGTAGGAGATTCTATTATACCTTCCATTGAAAAATTTATTGCTTCAAAAGCATGGGATCCGGTACCGGTAAAAGGCAAAGCAGGAATGATCACGGTTCACGAGATCATTGGTCTGAAACAGGCTTGAGATAAGAGGCTAATTTCCTTTCCACTGATTAGGAGTACTTGAAATTTGTCCCGATAGTCCCGATAGCTATCGCGATGAATTTTATTCTCTCTCCTGACACAACTC